>CAVQPC010000040.1:0-76577 GCA_963714585.1 uncultured Methylomirabilota bacterium | reverse complement strand
TAGCTTCTTGGCTTGCGGGAAATCGAGTTCCACCAGCACCAGATTGTCCTTGGCGTACTTCTCGAACTCGGGGGTCGCAAAAACTTCCTTCTTCAGCCGGATGCACCAGCCGCACCAGTCGGAGCCGGTGAAATCCAGCAGCATCGGCTTCTTTTCGTCCTTGGCGCGTTTCTTGGCGACCTCGAAGTCGGTTTCCCACTTGAACACGCCGACCGGGGCGGCCTTGGCGGCGGCTTGCTCGGCGGCGAACTTCTGGTCTTCCTCGCTCAGCCGGGTCAGCGGGATTTTCACGGTGGTGCCGGTGTGATCCGGACGATCACGACGTTTTCGCCCTCGGTGCGGACGTAGTCGCCCACGATGGTACGGTCGGACCCGGCTTCCTTCCAGGTGCGGGCGCCAGCAGCAACAGCGAGCAGGACAAACAACAGGCATCGCAGCGATTGTTTCATGATGGTTAATAGTTGGGGTTGGGGGTGCGGCAGGGAGCCTAGTTCATGGCCTCAGCCTCTCACCCGTAAGAATAGCCTCGCAACCGGCCGTGCCAAGGAAAATCTTTGCAGGAAAATCTCTGCGTGTCCGCGGCTCATCGCGCACGCGAAGCCCGGTGCGATAAGGAGGCACCGCCTTATTGTGGTGCTTCCGGAAGGGAGGGCCGTGCTTGGCTGCCGAAGGCTCGTGCCCATGGGTATCCTCCTTTCCGCCTATTGGCAGAGCACTAAGCGGCCGGATCACGGCGCGATAATCACCCTGAGGCGGAGGAACTCGCGCAAGGCTGTCGCATAGGGCTGGGTGCTGCGAATGGTGATCGTCTCGGTGCCGTCACCGTTGTCGAGCGCCTCGCCGACCTCTGCGGTCAACGGCTCACCGTGCTGCCACGACACGAGCGAGGTGGACGTTTCCACCCGCATTTCAATTTCAGGATTGACGACCCGGCGGCGGAATCTCAACGCCTGATAGGGCTGGCCGGCCACCATGACCGTGACCGCCCGCAACGGTGGCTCGGCAATGGCGACGGCGTGGGGGTCCGTCTGCATGGCATACTCGATGAAGTCGACCAGCCCGTCGCCATCCGGATCCGCCTGTTCGCCCGAAACCGCGGAATCTGGCAGCTCCGCGGCAGTGAAATGGAGTTGGCGCCAGCGGCAATTCAGATAGTCCCGGGTTACGGTGAACGACCGCCCCACCGGCGCGGCGGGGAGGAAATTGCCATCACCGGCCTGCGCCGCCACCACGGCGACGGGACCGCTGGCCATGGGTGTCAGCAAGTTGCCGCACAGGCTCGCCGGACCATTTGCGACGTTGAAAGCCACCGGCAGGCCGCCCGCTGTCGGCCGTAGCGGCCAGCAGGTGGGTGCCGCCATCCAGGGAATGTCCGCCAACGCCGCGAAATTGATTGCTTGCGGGGCTTCGCCAATGACCAGCGTGTCGCTGACCGTGCCATCGTAATTTCGGGCGCGGTATGGTCGGCGGTGAACCGCGTAACTGCCGGCACTCACCGGCCAAGCGGACCCGCCATTATAAGTGACCGCCACCGGCAGGCCCGCGGGGGTGGTGATCACCGTGGCACAGACGCCGGCACCGGTGTAGGTCCGGGCGAGGTCGGCCAGCCCGATGGTGGCGAGGGTGTCCGCCTGGCCGGGCGAGCCAGTCCCAGGCCGGACTCATCACCCAACTGGCCGCCAGCCCCAGCGCGGCGGCCTCGGTCGCCGGGTCGCGCAGAACCAGCGAGTAGCCGCTGCCGTCGCTGACCGGATACCATAGATCATCGTAGGCGAAGTCCACCACGACCTCGCCCGAGGCCTCGGTCAGCTCGAGCCGTTCTCCGCCGTTGTCGAGGTTGCCCTCGTAGCCGCCCAGCAAGCCGGTGAACCCCGGATGCCGCAACAGGAACGCGGCGGGACGTTTGGCAATGACCACCCGGGCTCCGGGCGCGAGGGTGGCCGCCGGAAAGCTGAACACCACGCCCGCGGTGAAACTCATGCCGGTTAGAGCGAGCGCCGACGTTCCATGATTGACCAGCTCGATGAACTCGAAATCGTCATTGGTGACACCGTTGAGCGCGGCCAACTCCGCCGGGGTTGGGGGCGCCGGATGGTAATGCAGCTCGCTCACCCGCAGCGACCGCTGGGCGAGGGTCGGGTTGCCGGCAAAACTGTCAGGAGGTGATCAGCGAGTTGTTCTGATCATAAAGCTGGATGGTTTCACCCCGCGACGACAACTGGCCGGTGTAGTTGCCCTGGACGAAGCGCTTCTCCCCGCCCTGGGTCCGCTGTTGCGGGCGCGGAACGCCGCGGCGTTCTTGACGATGTGCAGGAGCCCCTGGTACTCCACCGCCGGGGTGCCCGCACCGGCCGGAATCACCGTGCCGGGAGTGAAAGTGTGGGCCACCGCGCCACTGAGCCGCCAGCCGGTCAGATCGAGCGCCGCGGCGGTGGTGTTGCGCAGGATCAGGTACTCGCCGGCCTGCGAGCTACTGCTTGGATAGTAGTCTAGCGCCGCCACCACCACCGACCCGGGACCGGCGGTCTGCGGCGTGTTGGGAATGGGCGTGCCGCCAATCAGCCCCGGCTTCTGGACCAGCGGCCTGGCGGCGGATTGGTCGAACAGGAACGTCCGTACCGAAGTAGCGGTAGGTGTCCTTGTTGTCCTCCCGCAGCGGGGTCGCGGTCATCCCGATCTGGCAGGCCGGATGGAAGTATTCCAGGATCTCCCGCCAGTTGCTCTCGTCGGCGGCGCTCCCCCGGTGGCACTCGTCCACGACGATCAGGTCGAAGAAATCGGGGGCGTAGTCCCGGAAGAGGCCGGGCCGGCGCTGGTCCTTGGCGATGGACTGGTAGATGGCGAAGTACATCTCGCGGCCCTTCACCGCCTCGCCCTCGATCTTCCAGCGGGCGTCGCCGAAGGGGGCGAAGATCTTGTCCTTGGGATCGTCGATCAGGACGTTCCGGTCGGCGAGGTAGAGGATCTTGGGCCGGCGGTGCTCGCCAGTGCGGTTCCAGCGGCTGCTCCAGAGCTTCCAGCAGATCTGGAAGGCCACGATGGTCTTGCCCGTGCCGGTGGCCAGCGTGAGGAGGATGCGAGGCTTCCCCTGGAGAACCGCCTGCACCGCCCGATTGATGGCGATCTCCTGGTAATAGCGGGGCGACTTCCCCGAGAGGTGATAGGAGGGGGCGAGGAGTCGGTCGGCGACCTCCCCGGCTTCAATCCCCTCAGTTTTCCGAATGCGCTCCCAGAGGTCGAGCGGGGCCGGGAAGGCGTCCAGATCCCGCTCCTTGCCGGTGAGGAAATCGTGCTCGACGATCCCGTGGCCGTTCGTCGCGTAGGCGAACTTGAGACCGAGGACCTGCGCGTATTCCTTGGCCTGCTGGAGGCCGTCGCCGGGATTCCTGTAGGCGGCCTTGGCCTCGATGACGGCCAGCATGAAGTCGCGGGTATAGCGCAGGAGGTAGTCGGCGCGCTTCTGTGGACGGCGGTGGACCTTGCTCCCCGTGATGACGATCCGGCCGTCGGTGAAGGTCTTCTGCTCGCTGATCTGGTCGTCATTCCAGCCGGCGGCATACAGCTTCGGCAGGACGTACTTCCGGCAGGTATCGGCCTCGCTGATCATCCGGAGTCTCTCCGCCTGTTCGGCGCGCGCCTGTGCGTGGCTTATATTTGGTGTCTTGGTGGTGAAAGTCTGCCGGCGGCGAGGGCTACGCCTCGGCCTCGGGCTCGACGCGCCGGGCGGGGGCATGGCTGCTGCGGACGGTATGAAACGAGAGCGTCTTCAGCAGAACCGAGAGATCCACGTTCTGCACCTTGACTCCCTCGGGCACCGCCAGTTGCGCCGGCGCGAAGTTCAAGATGGCGGTGACGCCGGCCTCCACCAAGAGGTCGGCGACCGACTGGGCTGCGGTGGCGGGGACGGCCACCATGGCGATCTTGATCTTCCGTTTCCGGATCGTGGGGACGAGCTTCGAGGCCTCCAGGATCTGGACGCCGTCCACGCAGAGGCCGACCTTGGCGGGGTCCGTGTCGAACGCCAGGCTGAGGCGGAAGCCGCGCGCCTGGAAGCCCTTGTAGGCGATGAGGGCGGAGCCCAGGTTCCCGGCGCCGACGAGGGCCACCTCCCAGTCCTGCTTGAGCCCCAGGATGCGCTCCAGGTTGTGCTTCAGCTCGGCGATGGGGTATCCGAGGCCGCGGATCCCGAACTGCCCGAAGTAGGCGAGGTCCTTCCGGACCTGCGCCGAGTTCAACCCAAAACGCTCGGCGAGCTGCTTGGAGGAGACAGAGGCGATCCCCTCGGGCTCCAGCTCCTCCAGGCAGCGCAGGTAGATGGACAGGCGCGTGACGGTTTTCTCGGGGATCTTGACCGGCTTCATGGGCATCCCCACGGGCTCCAGGCGGCGCGCGCTCCGCGCGCTCACCCCAGGAGCGCCCCGACCGACCGTAGGGCCACCTCGAAGAAACGAGAGGGGAAGAGCCCGAGCTGGAGCGTCCCCACGATGGCAATGCAGACGGCCAGCCCCAGCGTGGGCGCGAGCCTGCCCAGGGCCGGCTCCGCCTCCCCCGCTTGCATGTACATCACCACCGTGACGCGAAGATAGTAGAACGCGGAGATCACGCTGTTCAAGACGCCGATGATGGCCAGGCCGACGTAGCCCGCCTGAACGGCGGCGCTGAAGATGTAGAACTTGCCCATGAATCCGCCGGTGGGCGGAATGCCCGCCAGGGAGAACATGAAGAGGGCCATGGCCGCGCCCAGGAAGGGGTACTTGAGGCCCAGCCCGGCGTAGTCGGCGATGATCTCCCGCTCGCCACCCTGGTGCGCCAGGGCGATGATCACGGCAAAGGCGCCCAGGTTCATGAACGTGTAGGCCAGCAGGTAGAACAGGATGCTCCCGCTCCCCAGCCGGCTGGCGGCCACCAGCGCCACCAGGATGTAGCCCGCGTGGGCGATGGAGCTGTACGCCAGCATGCGCTTGATGTTGGACTGGGCGATGGCCACCACGTTCCCCACGGTCATGGTGAGCACCGCCAGCACCCAGAGCACCCGGCTCCAGTCGGCCTGGAGGCTGGGCAGGGCCGTCATGAGGATCCGCAGGAATGCCGCGAACGCCGCGGCCTTTGTCCCGGCGATCATGAAGGCGGTGACCGAGGTGGGCGCGCCCTCGTACACGTCGGGGGTCCACATGTGGAAGGGGACCGCGGCCACCTTGAACCCGAACCCGACGATGAGGAGGCCCATCCCGATCATGGCCAGGGTGGGACTGGCCGCCTTCCCCGCCGCCAAGACGACCGCGACCTGCTTGAGGTTGATGCTCCCGGTGGCGCCGTAGATGAGGGCGATCCCGTAGAGGACAAACCCCGAGGCAAAGGCCCCCAGCAGCAGATATTTGAGCGCCGATTCGTTGGACTTGAGCTGGTCGCGCAGGAACCCCGCCAGGATATAGAGCGAGATGGACAGGGTCTCCAGGCCCAGGAAGATGGTCATGAGATCCAGGCTGCTGGCCATGACCATCATGCCCAGGGTGCTGAAGAGCAGGAGGGCGGAATACTCGCCGTGCTCCATCCCCGAGCGATGGATGTAGGGGATGGAGATCAGGAGCGTCAGGCCCGCCACCAGGAGGAAGAGAAGATTGAAGTACAAAGAAAAGCCGTCGGCCGCCAGGGCGCCGCCGAAGGCGATCTCGAAGGTGCCCCGGCGCAGGATCAGGGCCAGGCTCGCCGCCAGGATGCCCATCAGGCTCAAGATGGCGAGCCGGTCTCGGTGCTCCGGGGCCGTGAAGGGGTCCAGCACGAGGACGAGGAGCCCCGTCCCGGCGAGGAGGAGCATGGGCAGCATGGCCCCCCAGGCGATGGATGGAACGCTAATCGGCATGGCGCGCCTCCCCCGCCTCCCTGATCGCGCGCCAATCCGTCGCAATCAGATCTCGTGATCCGCTCTTTTTGTTCAAGCTGACTGCCACCCAGGGGGTACCCGGCTGACCGCTGGCCGCTTGCTCCGCCCTCACCTCTCCTTGAACCTTACTCAAAAGTTGCCTGGCCGACGCCTCCGTCGTGCGGAGCAGCGGGTTCGGATAGATCCCGATCCAGACGATGCCGAGGATCACCGGGACCAGGACGGCGATCTCCCGCGGCGTCAGGTCCAGCAGGACACGGTTCTCCGCATGGGTTACGCTGCCGAACATCACCCGCTGGAACATCCAGAGCATGTAGACCGCCGCCAGAATGATCCCCGAGGTGGCCAGGACCGCGTAGAGGACGTGGACCCGGAACGTGCCCACCAGGATCAAGAACTCCCCCACGAAGCCGTTGAGCCCGGGGAGGCCGATGGAGGAGAGGGTCACGATCAGGAAGACGGCCGTGAAGACCGGCATGATGCGGGCCAGCCCGCCGAAGTCCTCGATCATCCGGGTGTGTCGGCGCTCGTAGAGCATCCCCACCAAGAGGAACAAGCGCGCCCGTGGAGAGGCCGTGGTTGACCATCTGGAGGATCGCCGCCCTGGAGGCCCTGCAGGGTGAGGGCGAAGATTCCCAGCATGACGAAGCCCAGGTGGCTCACCGAGCTGTAGGCCACCAGTTTCTTCAGGTCGGGCTGGACCATGGAGACCAGCGCCCCGTACAGGATCCCGATGATGGCCAGCCACGAGAAAAGCGGCGCAAAGAAGCGCGTGGCCTCGGGGAAGAGCGGCAGGGCGAAGCGCAGGAAGCCATACGTTCCCATCTTCAGGAGGACGCCGGCCAGGATCACGGATCCGGCCGTGGGCGCCTCCACGTGGGCGTCGGGCAGCCAGGTGTGGAAGGGGAACATGGGGACCTTGATGGCGAAGGCCACGGCGAAGGCCAGGAACAGCCAGGCCTCCGTGGTAAACGAGGGCGTCGGGCCCGAGGCGATTTTCAGGAGGTCGAATGTGAACTCCCCGGTCATCCGTCCGTGGAGCTGGTAGAGCACGATGATCCCCACCAGCATCAGGACGCCGCCCGCCATGGTGTAGAGGAAGAACTTCACCGTGGCGTAGATGCGCCGCGGGCCGCCCCACACCCCGATCAGGAAGTACATCGGGATCAGCATCCCTTCCCAGAACAGGTAGAAGAGCAGCAGGTCCAGCGCCACGAAGACCCCGATCATGCTGGTCTCGAGGAAGAGCATGCAGATCATGTACTCCTTCACCCAGGTGGTGACGGCGGTGTAGGAGGAGAGGATGGCAATGGCGGATAGGAACGTGGTGAGCAGGACGAGGAGCAAGCTGATCCCGTCCACGCCGACGTAATACTGCACCCCAAGCCTCGGAATCCAGGTCGTCCGCTCGACGAATTGCATCCCCGGCTCGTGAAGCTGAAAGCCCGCATATAGCGCGAGGGAGAGCAAGAACGTGAGCGCCGACACGCCGAAGGCCAGGTGCTTGATGGTCTGCTCACGTTGCCGGTCCACACCCAGGAGCAAGAGGGCGCCCGCCAGCGGGAGGAATGTCACGATGGAGATGATCGGCAAGTCACTCACGAACTTCGGCTCCCACCATTCCGCATTCCGAATTCGGCATTCCGCATGGAATGGCGCCTCAGCGCCAAAATGCCAGATACCCCAGGATCACCACCACGCCCAGGATGAAGCTCAGGGCGTAGTTCATGACGTAGCCCGTCTGGGTACGCCGGAGCCACCGGCTTCCGATCTGCACCAGAGCGCCCACGCCGTTGACCGAGCCGTCCACCACGGGTTCGTCGAAGCGCCGCCAGAGCCAGAGGGCCCCACGGCGGATGGGCTCGACGACGAGCCAATCGTACCCCTCGTCCACATAGTACTTGTTCAGCAGGACCCGGTAGATCCACGGGAATTTTGCGGCCAGGCGTTCCGCTGCCTCGGGCTCCCAGACGTAGAAACGGGTCGCGACCCAGATCCCGACCAGGGCGATGGCCAGGGAGAGGACCGCGGCTGCCAGCACCCCCACGGGAGCCGCATGCGCCTCGACCTCTCCGGCGGCGAAGAGCGGCGCCACGAGCCGGTCGTAAACCCCGTGCTCCGGCGGGACGCCCACGAACCCCACCACGGCGGCGAAGGCCGCCAGGATCATCAGGGGAACGGTCATCACTCGCGGGGATTCGTGCAGGTGGTGCGCCGCCTCGGTCTCCACCCGGGAGCGGCCTTCGAAGGCCAGATAGTAGCAGCGCAGCATGTAGAACGCCGTGAGGAAGGCGCCCGCCGCGCCCAGCGCCCACACCGCCAGGTGCCCGCTGGCCAGCGCGCCGTAGAGGATTGCGTCCTTCGACCAGAAGCCCGCCAGGGGGAAGACCCCGGCGTTGGCAAGCGCCGCGATCAGGAACGTCCAGGCGGTCACGGGCATGTGGCGCCGCAGCCCGCCCATCTTCCGCAGATCCTGCTCTCCCGAAAGTCCATGGATCACGGATCCCGCACCCAGGAACAGGAGCGCCTTGAAGAAGGCGTGGGTCATCAGGTGGAAGATGGCCGCAGAATACGCCCCCACCCCGCAGCCCAGGAACATATAGCCGAGCTGGGAGATGGTGGAGTAGGCGATGATCCGCTTGATGTCCGTCTGCACCAGGGCGATCGTGGCGGCAAAGACGGCCGTGAGCGCCCCGATCCAAGCCACCACCTCGAGGGAGACCGGCGCCAGGTTGAAGAGAGGGGCCGAGCGGGCCACCATGTAGACCCCGGCCGTGACCATGGTGGCCGCGTGGATCAGGGCCGAGACCGGCGTGGGGCCCTCCATGGCATCCGGCAGCCAGACGAAAAGGGGAATCTGAGCCGACTTCCCGGTGGCGCCCAGGAAGAGGAGGAGCGTGATGGCGGTCACCACCCCCCCGCCCGCCACGAGCTGTTTCTCCGCGGCAGCGAAGGCCGGCCCGTACTGGAGCGTCCCCAGCGTCGTCCAGAGGAGCATCACGCCCAGACCGAAGCCGAAGTCCCCCACCCGGTTCACGATGAAGGCCTTCTTCCCCGCATCCGCCGCCGATTTCTTCTCGAACCAGAAGCCGATGAGCAGGTAGGAGCACAGGCCAACCCCCTCCCAGAAGACGTAGAGCAGGAGGTAGTTGTTGGCCAGGACCAGCATCAGCATGGAGAAGGCGAAGAGGTTGAGGTAGGTGAAGAACCGGGGGTAGTCCGTGTCCTCGTGCATGTACCCGATGGAGTAGATATGGATCAGGAAGCCCACACCAGAGACCACCAGGATCATGACGGCCGAGAGCGGATCGAGGAGGAGCCCCCAGTCGGCCTGGAAGCTCCCGGCGCTGATCCAGGGGGCCACCACCTGCTCGACCCGACGAGCGCCCTCGGGCAGTCCGAGGAGCTGCCAGACGGCCAGCAGGGAGAAGAACAGGGACAGCCCCACGCTGCCGCAGGCCACGGCCCCCACCAGCCGCTTTCCGGTCCGCCGGCCGAAGAAGGCATTCCAGAGGAACCCCAGCAGGGGCCAGATCGGAATCCACCACAAATTCAGCATTGCGGTTCCATGCAAGCCATCGGTCGGTAAAACGTAAGAAACGGTTCCGGGTTACGCGTTCCGTGTTACGCTTTACGTTTTACGCATCACCACTTCAGAAGATTGAGCTCCGCCACATCCACCGTCTCCCGGTTCCGCTGGACGGCGATGATGATGGCGAGGCCCACCGCCACCTCCGCCGTGGCCACGGCCATCACGAAGAAGACGAAGATCTGGCCCGCCATCGAGCCCAGGTAGCGGGAGAACGCCACGAAGGTCAGGTTCACGGCGTTCAGCATCAGCTCGATGGACATGAAGATGATCATGGCGTTCCGCCGCGTGGCGACACCGATCACCCCCACGGCGAACAGATACGCGCTTAAGATCAAATAGGCCGAGAGCGGGACGTGCATAGACTACCTCAATGAGAAACGGACAACCGACAACGGACAATGACCCATCCGCGGCGGGGAGCACGGCCCCTCCTCGGTTTTGCGTTGCCGGTTGTCGGTTTGAAATTTTCCATTGCTCCGCCCTAGCCCAGGTGCTTCTTCGCCAGGACCATGGCCCCCACGATGGCCACCAGCAGGATGACGGAGGTGAGCTCGAAGGGGAAGAGAAAATCCGTGAAGAGCAAACGGCCGACCATCTGGGTCGTCCCGAACCCCTCGGGCAGGCTCGCCGGCGGGGCCAGGCTCAGGCGCCGGCCTACCACCAGCAAGAGCTCCGCCAGGAGGACCACGGAGAGCGCCACGGCTCCCAGGATGCGGCGCAGGTCACGGGGCGACCAGCGCACCTCCTCGCGCGGCAGGTTCAGGAGCATGATCACGAAGAGGAAGAGCACCATGATGGCGCCGGCGTACACCAGGACCTGGACGGCCCAGACGAAGTGGGCATCCAAAAGGATATAGAGGCCCGCCAGCGACCCCATGGTGATGATCAGGAAGAGGGCGCTATAGAGCGCGTGGCGCTGGACCACCACCAGGAGGCCCGAGACGCTCGCCACCAGGGCGAGGCCCGCGAAGAGCACGATCTCGATCATCAGCGCACCGCCGCCACGATGGCCGTGACCATCGTGTTCACCAGGGCCAGGGGCAGGAGGCGCTTCCAGCCGAAGGTCATGAGCTGGTCGTAGCGGAAGCGTGGCAGCGTGGCCCGAATCCAGATGAACAGGAACAGGAGCAGGAAGACCTTGCCCAGGAACCACACCGGCGACGGGCCGATGGGCCCCAGCCAGCCGCCCAGAAACAGCGTGGTGGCCACGGCCGAGGCGGTGATCATGTTGGCGTACTCCGCCATGAAGAACATGGCGAACTTCATGGAGCTGTACTCGCTGTGGAAGCCGGCCACCAGCTCCGTCTCCGCCTCGGGGAGGTCGAAGGGCGCGCGGTTCGTCTCCGCCAGGGCACAGGTGAAGTAGATGAGGAAGCCCAGGGGCTGGCTGAACACGAACCAGTTCGGCACGGGGAGGACGCTCAGCCACCAGGAGATCCCGCCCTGGGCCTTCACGATCTCCACCAGGCTGAGCGAGCCCACCAGGATCAGGACGCCCACCACCGACAGGCTCATGGACAACTCGTAGCTGATCATCTGGGCCGACGCGCGCAGGCCGCCCAGGAGAGAGTACTTATTGTTCGACGACCAGCCGGCCAGGACGATGCCGTACACCCCGAGGGAGGTAATGCCGAACACGTACAGGACACCCACATTGATGTCGGTGATATACAGCTCCACCGGCCTCGGCAAAAGGCCGAAGAGCGTGGTCTTGTCCCCGAAGGGGATCACCGCGAAGGCCATGAAGGCCGGGATGATGCTGAGACCGGGCGCCATGAGAAAGAGGAGCCGGTCCACCTGGCTGGGGATCAGGTCCTCCTTGAACATGAGCTTGATCCCGTCGGCGATGGGCTGGAGCAGGCCGTAGGGGCCCACCCGGGTTGGCCCCCAGCGGACCTGGATGTCGGCGAGCACCTTCCGCTCGATCCAGGTCATGTAGGCGACGGCCAACAGCAGGGCGCCGAACACCACCCCGACCTTCACCAGCATCTCGATGAGCGACAGCAGCAGATCCGCGTTCAACCTTCCGCCTTCCCGCCTCGGCCTTCCTTCTCGGCTCTCGGCTCTCGACCCTAGACTCTACTCGTGACGTGTTCCGGCAGGAGCCCCTGCGGTCCGATGGCCTCCCACTCCTTCCAGCCGATCCCCTGGTACGGTCCCGACTGCTCGCCGATGGCCGACCAGACGCGCCCCGGCTCGATGTCGCCCAGGTCCCACACCAAGAGGCGGGCCAGTTCGTGGAGCACCTCCGCCACGCCGCGCACGGCCCCGAGCGGGGCCAAGGCCCGATGGATCTTCTGGATGCGGCCCTGATGGTTCGTGAAGCTCCCCTCCTTTTCGGCAAACCCCAGGGTCGGCAGGACGGCGTGGGCGGCGGCAGTGGTCTCGGTGGGGAGGAGGCTGGAGACCACGAGGAGCTCCAATCGCCCGAGGGCCTGGCGCACCGGCTGATCGGGGAGCTCCCGCACCAGATCCTCCTCGAAGACGAAGAGGGCCCTGAGCCGCCCTCCGGCCGCGGCTGCGATCATCCCCGCCACGTCCAGGCCGTCGCGCCCCGGCAGGATGCCCAGGTCGCGCGCGCCCCGGCTGTTGGGCGTCTTGTCGGTGCGCCGCAGGATCCCGTCCTCGGAGGCATCCTGCGCCGCGAGCTGCACCGGCCGAACCCGATAGTCCAGGTGCGGGGTCCGCAGGATGTCCCGGAAGAAGCGTCGGACCAGAAACAGCTCTTCGTTGGTGAGCCGTGACGAGACGATGCAGCCCACCGATCCATCGCCGTAGGTCTGCGCGATGCGCCGGACCTCGCGGGCCAGCAGGGGCAGCAGGTCCGCCCAGCGGGCCGCGACCTGCCGATCCCCCGCGCGCACCAGCGGCTGGCGCAGCCGTTCCGGCGCCGCGAGATACTCGACGGTAAACCGCCCCTCGTCGCACATCCACCAGCGGTTCACCTCGGGATTCTCGCGCGGCTGGATGCGGAGCAGTTCGTCGCCTTTCTGCCGGTCCCGGACGTCCAGGATCACGTTGCAGCCGGCGCTGCAGAGGGGGCAGATGCTCTCCGTGTGCCGCACCAGATCCCAGGGGCGGGAGCGGAACCGGTACTCCCGGGACGTCAGCGCCCCCACCGGGCAGAGGTCGATCACGTTCCCCGAGTAGGCATTATCCAGGACCTTCCCGGGGAAGAGGTTGATCTCGGACCGGTCGCCCCGCGAGAGCACCCCCAGCTCCCCCGTCTTGGGGACCTCGTGGCAGAAGCGGATGCAGCGCGTGCACAGGATGCAGCGCTCGGCGTCGAAGACGATGTGGGGGCCCAGCACCTTGTGCTTGGCCCGCTGGACCTTCTCCTCGGTGAAGCGGCTCTCGCCGGGGCCATAGGCCAGCGTGTAGTCCTGGAGCGGGCATTCCCCCCCCTTGTCACAGATGGGGCAGTCCAGGGGGTGGTTCAGGAGGTAGAACTCCAACACCGCGCGCCGCGCCTTGTCCACCTTGGGGGAGCCCGTCGACACCACCATTCCGTCGGCCGCCGGGGTGTTGCAGGCGATGGCCAGCTTGGGCATCTTCTCCACTTCCACCTGGCACATGCGGCACTGCCCCACCACGCTGAGGCCCGGATGGTAGCAGTAATGGGGGATGGTGATCCCCGCCGCCTTGGCTGCGTCGAGGATGCTCGCCCCGGCCGGGACCATGATCTCCACCCCATCAATCTTCAGCGTCGGCATCGCCTATCCTTCAGTGCTGGCAACCCGGCGATCGGGGCGTTCCGAGTTGCCGAATTGCCCGATTGCCCAGTGGCCTATTTTCCCTGACCGTTGAAGGGGCACGCCCGCTCCCGGATGTGCCGCTCGAACTCCTCCCGGAAATGCCGGAGGTAGCTCTCGATGGGCATGGCCGCGGCGTCGCTCAGGACGCAGATGGTCTTCCCCTTCATGTTGTCGCACATGTCCAGGAGCACCTCCAGGTCCTCCTTGCGACCCTGGCCCTGCTCGATGCGCCGGAGGACCTTGTGCAGCCAGGCTGTCCCCTCGCGGCACTGCGTGCACTGGCCGCAGGACTCGTGGTGGTAGAAGCGCGAGACGATCTCCCCCACCCGGACCATGCAGGTGGTGTCATCCATGACGATCACGCCGCCCGATCCCCCCATGGAACCCGCCGCGGCCAGGGTCTCGAAGTCCATGCTCAGGTCCAGGTGCTGCTCCGTGAGGACGGGCGCGGAGGAGCCGCCGGGGATCACCGCCTTCAGGTACCGGCCGTCCCGCATCCCGCCGGCGTGCTCGAAGATCAACTCCCGCAGCGTCACGCTCATGGGCAGCTCGTAGTTCCCCGGCCGGTTCACGTGGCCGCTCACCGAGAAGAGCCGCGGCCCCGTGCTCTTGGCCGGCCCGATGGAGACGTACCACTCCGGCCCCCGCAGGACGATGTGGGGGATGTTGCACAGGGTCTCCACGTTGTTGACCACGGTGGGGCACCGGTACAGTCCCACGATGGCCGGGAAGGGCGGTTTCATCCGCGGCTGGCCGCGCTTGCCCTCCAGGGACTCCAGGAGGCCCGTCTCCTCGCCACAGATGTAGGCGCCGGCCCCCCGGTGGAGCTGCACGCTGAGGTCGAAGCCGCTCCCCAGGATGTTGGCGCCCACGTAACCCCGGGCCGCCGCCTCGCCCAGGGCGCGCGCCAGGACCTGGGCGCCCTGCACGAACTCACCCCGGCAATAGATGAAGGCTCGGTGGCAGCCGATGGCGTAGCTCGCCAGGACGATTCCCTCGATGAGCTGGTGCGGGTTCTCCTCGATGAGCATCCGGTCCTTGAAGGTTCCGGGCTCGCTCTCGTCGCAGTTGACGACCAGGTACTTGGCCTTGGACGTGTCCTTGGGGATGAAGCCCCACTTCACCCCGCAGGGGAAGCCCGCCCCGCCCCGCCCGCGCAGGCCCGACCGCTTGACGGTCTCGATCAGGTCGGCGGGCTGGAACTCCTTGAGGGCCTTCGGGAGGGCCTGGTAGCCCCCCAGGGCCTCGTACGCCTCGATCGTCCCGGCGAAGCCCGGGACGTCCTGGTACCGCGTGAGGATCTTCTCGAATGCCATGGGATTCCGCCGTGCGGCCCTACCGGCCGCCCTGCAGCTCCTCCAGGATCTCGTCCAGCTTCTCCGGCGTCACGTTACCGTGATAGACGCCGTCCACCTGAATGGCCGGGGCCTGGCCGCAGGCCGCCAGGCACTCCATCCGCTGGAGCGTGATGCGCCCATCCGACGTGGTCTCGCCCATGCGGATCCCCAACCGCGCCTCCAGGTGCTGGATGAGCGGCTCCGCCCCCAGGAGCGAGCAGGAGAGGTTCTGGCACACGTAGATCATGTGCCCGCCCACCGGCTCCAGGTGGAACATGTCATAGAAGCTCGCCACGCTCATCACGTCGGCCGGGCTGAGATCGAGGTATTCCGCCACCCACTGGATGGCCTCCGGCGAGAGGTAGCCCACCTCGGCCTGCATCTCGTGGAGCATGGGGATCAGCGCCGAGCGCCTTTCCGGATAGCGCGTGACCAGCTCGTCGAATCGCTTTTGCGTTGCCTCGGGGATCATTGCGCGACGTTCCGCGACCGCCTGAAGCGGGGGCCCGGCCGGCGGCCCGCCTCAGCGATCGATCTCTCCCAGCACGATGTCCAGGGACCCGATGACGGCGACCACGTCTGCCACCAGCCGCCCCTCCACCATGCGCGGGAGGGCTTGGAGGTTGACGAAGGAGGGCGCCCGGTAGTGGACCCGGTACGGCCGCGGCGAGCCGTCGCTCACCAGGTAAACGCCCAGCTCCCCCTTGGGGGCCTCGATGGCCTGGTACACCTCCCCCGCCGGGACGCTGAAGCCCTCCGAGTACAGCTTGAAGTGGTGGATCAAAGCCTCCATGGAGGTCTTGAGCAGCCGCTTGGGCGGGGGGACCAGCTTGGGGTCGGCCACGTTGATCGGCCCGGGGCTCAAACGCTGCAGGGCCTGATTGGCAATGCGATGGCTCTGCCGCATCTCGGCCACGCGCATCATGTACCGCTCATACACGTCGCCCGCCTTGCCCACCGGCACGTCGAACTCGTACCGCTCGTAGCCGCTGTACGGGTGGGCCTTCCGCACGTCGTAGGCCACGCCGGAGGCGCGAAGGCCCGGCCCGCTCAACCCGAGCGCGATGGCGTCCCCGGCCTTAATGGTCCCGATCCCCACCGTGCGCTGGCGCCAGAGGGGATTGCGGGTGAGCAGCGCCTCGTACTCCGCCAGGCGATCGGGGAAGATCGTGAGGAAGGCCTGGACCTGCTGCTCGAAGCCCGGCGGCAGATCAGCGGCCAGTCCGCCCACCCGGAAGTAGGTGGACATCATGCGCTGGCCGCTCACCGCCTCGTAGATGTCGAGGATCTGCTCCCGCTCGCGGAAGCAGTAGAGGAAGACCGACATGGCCCCGACGTCCATGGCGTGGGTCCCCAGCCAGACCAGGTGGCTCTTGATCCGCGTGAGTTCGGTGAGGAGGACCCGGATCGTCTGGGCCCGGTCCGGGACCGTGATTCCCAGGGCCTTCTCGACGGCCAGGACGTAGGCCAGGTTGTTCGACAGGGGCGCGAGATAGTCGAGTCGATCGGTGAGGGGAATGCCCTGCTGGTAGCGCTTGCTCTCCAGCCCCTTCTCGATCCCGGTGTGCAGGTACCCGATGTGGGGGACGCAGCGCACCACCACCTCCCCGTCCAGCTCCAGGACGAGGCGAAGCACCCCGTGGGTGGAGGGGTGCTGCGGCCCCATGTTCAGCACCATGGTGCGGTCGGCGCTCACGCGGGCTCCTCCTCCCACCACTTCGGCGAGGCGGCCACCGGGTAGTCCTTGCGCAGGGGATGCCCCTCCCAGTCATCGGGCATGAGGATCCGCCGGAGGTCCGGATGGCCTTCGAAGGGGATGCCGAACAGGTCGAAGACCTCGCGCTCGTGCCAGTTGGCGGTCTCCCACACGGGGGTCACGGAGGGGACGGCCTCCCCCTCATCGACCCGCACCTTGAGGCGTAGGCGACGCTTATGGGGGAGGGAATACAGGTGATAGACGACCTCGAAGCGCGGCCGGCTCTCTGGGAGCTGCAGCCGATCGACAGCCGTCACATCCGACAGGAAGTCGAAGGCGAGGTCGGGATCATCCTTGAGGAACCGGCAGGTGTGGACGAGGTCGGGGCGCCCGAAGATGACGGTGGTCTCGTTCCGCCACACCCTCACCTCGAGGAGGGCGTCGGCGAACCGCTCCCGCAGCCGCTGGAGCACCAGGCTCTCCGCCGCCCCTTCTGTCCGTTCCTGCATCTCGCCCATGTGCCGTGCGCCCCCCTGCCCCTCCGCTACTCCCACTCGAGGCCGCCCTTCGTCCAGGCGTAGAAGTAGCCCACGAGCAGGATCAAGAGGAACACGCCCATCTCGACCAGGCCGAAGATCTTGAGTTGCTTGAACACGACCGCCCAGGGGTAGAGGAAGACGATCTCCATGTCGAAGACGATGAAGAACATGGCGACCAGGTAGAACTTCACGGAGAACCGCTCCCGGGCGGTCCCCACGGGCACGATGCCGCATTCATAGGGGGAGAGCTTCTCGGGATTGGGCTTCCGGGGTCCGAGGACGATGGAGAGGAGGATATTGACCCCGGCGAAGAGAGCCGCCAGGATGGCAAGGATCAGGATCGGCAAATAATCCAGCAACATCCCAGGAGTCCGTGGGCGCCCGTCGCGAAACTCCCGGGACGGCCGCCCATGTGAAGCTTAGAACAATAAGAGGCTCAAAAAAAGGGGGAACCCCCGAGGACCTCTCTCGGAAGTTCCCCCGCCCAGATTACGCACCGAACGGTTTCACGAAGAAGATGATCAGGGAGATGAGGAGCACGTAAATCGCCAGCGATTCGATCAGGGCCAGGCCAATGATCATGGCCACCTGGATGCGGGGCGCCGCATTCGGCTGACGCCCGATGGCGTCGAGGGCCGAGGCAATGGCCCGGCTCTGCCCGATGGCTGCTGCAGCCGAGGCGATCGCCATGGCGAATCCGCCCGTGATGATGCTGATGAAGCCGATGGACGCTCCACCGCCGCCGGCTGCCCCTGCCTCTGCCGCCCAGGCCGACCCAGACGTGAGCAGCACGATCGCCGGTATGATCCATGCCGACCACCTGCCACGTACGCCCATGCATTCCCTCCTTTCGCGACTGCCGTGTTTCATCGGTGATGGACCGTTGCATGTGTTGCCAGAGGATCGAGCGACGAGACTCGTGCTAGTGATGCTCCTCCCCGTGTCCTTCCTCGACGGCCCCGGCGATATACACCATGGACAGCATAATGAAGACGAAGGTCTGGACCACGGCAGTGAAGAGGGAGAGCGGCAGCATCACGGCCAGCCAGATAAAGTACGGCATGATGAGCCATACCAGCGACAGGAGCAGGACCGTCACGCTCTCCTCGCCGAAGATGTTCCCGAAAAGTCGGATGGACAGGGACACAGGCCGAGCCAGGTGTCCGATGAACTCGATCGGGAACATCAGGGGGGCCAGCCAGAGTACCGGGCCGCAGAAGTGTTTCAGGTAGTTGAGGAAGCCGTGCTTCCTGATCCCGAAATAGTTGTAGGCGATAAAGACGGTCACCGCCAGGGCCACGGTGGTGTTCCAGTTGGCCGTCGGCGGCTGGAAGCCCGGGATATTCCCCAGGAGGTTGCTGCTAAGGATGAACAGGCCCGCCGTCCCGATGAGGGGCAGGTACTGCCGCCCCTGCCGGCCGATCATCTGGTCCAGCAGGGCATGGAAAGCCTCGATCGTGATCTCGGCAAGGTTCTGGAGGGTGCCCGGTATCGGGCGCAGCGCGCGCGTGGCGAGCCAAGCCGCCACGACCAGGAAGAGCATCACCAGCCAGGTGGAGGCGACGTAGCCCGGCAGCCACTCGCCGGGGACTCCCAGGAAGCTGAGGAAATTCGGGAGTTGGATAAGGGGCGGGACGTGCAGCTCGATCCTTCGAGGAGGGAACAGCACCCCGATGGCGAGATTCACGATGACCAGGATGCTCAGGCCGATCAGCAGGCCCGTGATCCCGGCCTCCTTGGTCACAACTGCGCGGTCTTTCGGCATGCCCCGCTGCTCGCTCCACCCGGCCCCCGAGGTCATCCCCTCAGGGCCGCCGGCGCGTCCGCCCCATGAGCCCAACGTCCCGGAAGAAGTTCAGGAAGCCGGCGGCAATGCCGAGGAGGGCGAAGATGATCGTCAGCCACGGACTCGTCCCGAGCAGCCGATCCAGCCCGTACCCTATGAACAAGCCAATCGCCGTGGCAGCACCGAACACCACACCGATGCTGCTCAGCCGCGCGAGTTCCCTCCAGACCGAGGGCTCCTCCTGGACCATCACCCCTCCCGGCTCGGAAGACTTCCCGGGAGACGAAGGGAAAGACGAACTTTTCTAGACCCATATCCCTTTGGTGTCAAGCCCTTCTCGCGCCACCATGTTCGCCGGGCTGAGAGAGGCGGCTCAGCCGATGATCCCTGCTGATGCCGCGCGCGCGAACTCCAGGACGGGGCCGGGGAAGATACCGAGGAGGAGCGTCCCGGCCGCTGCCAGGAACAGGGCGACGCACACGGCCGGTGCCGGGTTCAGGGCGATCTCGTGCGTGGGTTGCTCCCGCATGTACATCACCATGACCACCCGCATGTAGTAGAAGAGGGAGATGGCGGAGTTGACCACGGCGATGAGGACCAGCCAGATGTACCCCTTATCCACCGCCGCGGCGAACAGGTAGAATTTCCCCACGAAGCCGGCGGTGGGGGGGATCCCCGTCAGGGAGAGGAGGAACAGCAGCATGACGGCCGCGGCCAGCGGACTTTTCCGGGCCAGGCCCGTGAAGTCGTCGATCTGGTCCCCCCGCACCGTCCCCTGGGTGAGGAGAATGACCATGCCGAAGGCCCCGATCGTCATGAGGGCGTAGACCAGGCTGTAGAACAGGACCGCCTCCACGCCGATGCTGCTCCCCACGACCGGTCCGATGAGGAGGTAGCCCATGTGCGCGATCGTGCTGTAGGCGAGCATCCGCTTGATGTTGGCCTGGGCGATGGCCACCAGGTTCCCGATGGTCATGCTGAGGACGGCCAGGACCCAGAAGAGAAGGCTCCATTCCACACGGAGGTTCGGGAGCGCCAGGAGGTACACCCGCACCAGGACGGCCACCCCCGCCAGCTCCGCGGCCCCCGCCATGAAGGCGACGACGTTGGTGGGCGCCCCCTCGTACATGTCCGGCAGGTACATGTGAAAGGGCACGGCGGCGATCTTGAAGCCGAAGCCCGCCGCCAAAAGCACCATGGCCATGATGAGGGCCGGGTTGCCATGGCTCCCCGCGCCGATGGCCTGGGCAATGCCGCGCAGGCTGGTGGTCCCGGCAAAGCCGTAGAGGAGGACCATCCCGTAGAGGATCACGCCCGTGGAGAAGGCCCCCATGAGGAGGTACTTCAGGGCCCCCTCGTTGCACCGCTGATCCCGTTTGAGGAAGCCGCACAGGACGTAGGTGCAGACCGCCATGGTCTCCAGCCCGATGAAGAGGGAGAGCAGGTCGGCGGCCGACGCCATGAGCATGGTGCCGAGCGTGGCGAAGAGGAGCAGGGCGTAGAATTCCCCCTCCGGCGCCTGCCGCTCGCGCAGGTAGCGGGAGGAGAGGAGGGTCACGATGATGCCGCTGACCAGGAAGACGGCCTTGAAGAAGAGGGCGTAGCCGTCCACCACGTGCAGGCCATTGAAGGCCACGGCCCGGACCGATCCGGCCGCCTGGCGCAGGACGAGGGCGAGGGTGACGAGGAGCCCGAGGACGGAAAGCCCGGCCAGCCACCCCCGCTCCCGGCCTCGCACCGCGAAGTCCAGGACCAGCACCAGAAGGCCGGCGAGCGTGAGGGCAATCTCGGGCGCCGCCAGGGCAAGATCGGCGGGATTGAACCCCCCAGTCATCGCCCTGCCTCAGAACCGGCAACCGGGCGGCCTGGCAATTCGGCCATCAGGGGTTCCGCGTTCCCCGATCGCCCGATTGCCTGGTTGCCGGATTGCCGGATTGCCGGATTGCTCGGCTGCCCAGCCAATGTCTTGGCCCCGAATTCCTTCCCCGCCGCCCCCTTCTCCACGGTCTGGATGACGTTGGTGACGGAGACCTCCATCGCCCTCAGGAAGGGGGCCGGGTAGAGGCCGATGACGAAGCAGAAGGCGATGATGGGCACCAGGGTGGCGATCTCGCGCGGCGCGCAGGTCGGGCAGCGTCTTGTTCTCCTCCTTGGTGATCTCGCCGAACATGGTCCGCTGGTACAGCCAGAGCATGTAGGCGGCCCCCAGGATGATCCCCGTCACGGCTAGGGCGCCCCACCACCAGCGGACCTGGAAGACCCCGATGAGGATGAGGAACTCCCCGATGAACCCGTTCAGCCCGGGCAGGCCCATGGAGGACAGCATGATGATGGCGAAGAGCGTGGCGTACACCGGCATCTGCCGGGAGAGCCCGCCCAGCTCCGAGATCAGCCGGGTGTGGCGGCGGTCGTAGATCAGGCCTACCACGAGGAAGAGGCCGCCGGTGGACAGCCCGTGGTTGATCATCTGGAGGACACTGCCCTGCACGCCCTGGAGGTTGAAGGCGAACATGCCCAGCATGACGAAGCCCATGTGGCTCACCGAGCTGTACGCGATGAGCCGCTTCATGTCGGGCTGCACCATGCAGACCATGGCCCCGTAGATGATGGCGATGATCGCCAGGGTGAAGACCAGGGGCACGAAGTGCTTGCTGGCCTCGGGGAACATCGGCAGGTTGAAGCGGATGAACCCGTACGTCCCCATCTTCAGGAGGACGCCCGCCAGGATCACCGAGCCGGCCGTGGGGGCGTCGGTGTGGGCGTCGGGCAGCCAGGTGTGGAACGGGAACATGGGCACCTTGATGGCGAAGGAAACGGCGAAGGCCAGCCACACCAGATCCTGGAAGCAGAACGGCACCCCCAGCAGCGTGAAGAGCGGCGTGTTGGGATAGCCCGACCCGCATCAGCTCCAGCACATCGAAGGTGTACCGGCCGGTCTGGGCCCCCGCGTAAAAGTAGACCGCCAGGATCCCCAGCAGCATGACCACGCTGCCGAAGAGGGTATACAGGAAGAACTTGATGGCCGAGTAGAGGCGCCGGTCGCTCCCCCAGACCCCGATGAGGAAGTACATGGGGACCAGCATGACCTCCCAGAACACGTAGAAGAGGAAGAAGTCCAGGGCCAGGAAGACCCCGAGCATCCCCGTCTCCAGGATGAGGAGGAAGATGTAGTACTCCTTGGCCCGCTGCTTGATGGACTCGTAGGAGCAGAGGATGGCGATGGGGGACAGGAACGTGGTGAGCATCAGGAGCCACAGGCTGATCCCGTCCAGGCCCATGAAGTAGTGGACGCCGAGGCTGGGGATCCAGCTCGCGCGCTCCACGAACTGCACCGCCGCCGTGGTCGGATCGTAGTGGGCCGGGATCCACAGGGAGACCACGAAGGTGACCAGGGAGAAGAGGAAGGCCACGTTGCGGAGCACCCGGATCTGCTCCCGTCCCACGCACAGCAGGACCAGCGCTGCCAGCAGCGGGAGGAAGGTGATGAGGGAGAGGATCGGGAATCCCAGGACATTGCCCTGCACGGTCATACGACGGCTCCTTGCGCGCCCGGCGGCACGGTGGTCGAACTACAAGAAGTAAAACAGGGAGACGATGACGAAGATGCCCAGGGCCATGGCCAGGATGTAGTTCTGGAGCAGCCCCGTCTGGATGCGCTTCAAGGATTGACTGCCCCCCTGGATCACGTCGGCGATGGCGTTCACCAGGCCGTCCACCCCGTGGAAGTCGAAGGCCGCCGACAGCCTGCTCAGCGCGAGCGTGAGCCAACTGGCCCCGTTCACGGTCCCGTCCACCCCCTTGGCATCCACGCTCCACAGGCGGTAACACAGCCACTTGCCGAATTTCACGAAGACGGCGTTGTACAGCTCGTCCACCCAGTACTTGTTGAGCAGCAGCGTGTAGACACCCTGCAACCGGCCGGCCAGCCGGTCCGCCATGCCGGGCCGTCGCATGTACATCTGGTAAGCCAGGGCGATTCCCGCCAGGGCGATCGCCACCGAGACCACCGCCATGAGCAGGACCGACGGGCCGTGCGCCTCCGCCGCCTCCCCGACCCCGCTCTGCAAGACCGGCTCGACGAAGCTGTGATACGGGCTGTGCTCCGGGGAGTACCCCAGCAGCCCGACCCCGGCGCTGAAGACGGCCAGAACGACCAGGGGCACGGTCATCACCCGGGGGGACTCGTGCATGTGATGCGCCACGTGAGGATCGACCCGGGATGGCCCCTCGAAGGCCACGAAGTAGACGCGGAACATGTAGAAGGCGGTCCCGAACGCCCCCGCCGCGCCCAGCGCCCACAGCCAGACATGGCCCGAGGCGATGGCCGCGTGCAGGATCTGATCCTTCGACCAGAATCCCGCCAGGGGGAAGATGCCGGCGTTGGCCAGGGCGCCGATGAGGAAGGTCCAGGCGGTGATCGGCATGTGTTTCCGCAGGCCGCCCATCTTCCGGATGTCCTGCTCGCCCGAGAGGCCGTGGATCACGGAGCCGCACCCCAGGAAGAGCAGCGCCTTGAAGAAGGCGTGGGTGGCCAGGTGGAAGATGGCACCGCTGTACATCCCCACCCCGGCCCCCAGGAACATGTACCCGAGCTGCGAGATGGTCGAGTAGGCCACCACCCGCTTGATGTCGTTCTGCACCAGGGCGATGCTGGCGGCGAAGACCGCCGTGAGGGCGCCCACGATGGCCACCACGGTCATGCTGACGGGGGCGGCGGAGAACAGCGCATTGGACCGGCAGACCATGTAGACGCCGGCCGTCACCATGGTGGCCGCGTGGATGAGCGCCGAGACCGGCGTCGGCCCCTCCATGGCATCGGGCAGCCAGACATAGAGCGGGAGCTGGGCCGACTTCCCCGTGGCCCCCACGAACAGCAGGAGGGTCATGCCGGTGACCAGGCTCAGCCCGAAGAGCGAGGGCCGCTCCAGGATCGCCTGCATCTCGTGGACGCGGGGGAAAATCTGGTCGTACTGCAGCGATCCGAACGTCCGCCAGATGAGGAACAGGCCCAGCAGGAATCCGGCGTCCCCTATCCGGTTGACCACGAAGGCCTTCTTGCCTGCGTCGGACGCCGATTTCTTCTCGTACCAGAAGCCGATGAGCAGGTAGGAGCAGAGCCCCACGCCTTCCCAGCCCAGGAACATGAACAGGTAGTTGTTGGCCAGGACCAGGACGAGCATGGAGGTCATGAAGAGGTTCATATAGGTGAAGAAGCGGGCGTACCCCGGATCGCCGTGCATGTAGCCGATGGAGTACACGTGGATCACGAAACCCACGAAGGTCACCACCAGCATCATCACGGCGGAGAGGGCGTCCACCTGGAAGCCCACCGTCGCCTGGAGGCTCCCGACCGAGACCCACGTGTAGGCATCCCAGTTGAGCGTCTGGCCGCTCACCACCTGGAGGAAGATCCCGAACGCGACCAGGAACGACAGGCCGGTGCTCCCCACGGCCAGCAGGTGGGCGCGCTCCTTGGTCCAGCGTCCGAAGATCCCGTTGATCGCCACCCCCACCAGGGGGAGGACAGGCACCAGCCAGATCAGCTTGAGCATCGCATCAGCCTTCGGTGGACAAACCGTAATACGTAAATCGTAACCCGGAGGGATCTCTACCTTTTACGTTTTACGCTTTACGTTCCATGTTTCACCACTTCATCAAATTGATCTCGTCCACGTTCACCGTCTTGAAGTTCCGGTACAGGCCCAGGACGATGGCCAGGCCCACCGCCGCCTCGGCGGCGGCCACCGTGATGACGAAGACGGCGAAGACCTGTCCCTGGAGCAGGGGCTGGGGCAGATAGCGGGCGAAGGCGATGAAGTTCAGGTTGACCGCGTTCAGCATCAATTCGATGGACATGAGGATGGCGATGGCGTTGCGGCGGGTCAGGGCCCCGAACACCCCCAGGCTGAACACGATCGCCCCCAGGATCAGATAATGGCTGAGCGGAATCATCGTCTCTCGGCCTCGTCGCGGCTCGCGGCGCTATTCTTTCCTCGCCAGAATGATCGCCCCCACCATGGCCGCCAGGAGCAGGATGGAGACGGCCTCGAAGGGCAGGGCGTAGGTCGTGAGGAGCGCCCGCCCCAGGAAGGGCGCGGTCTCGGGGAGGCGCGGCGGCCCGACCAGCAGCGGGATCCCGCGGAGGGTCGCGTAGACCAGGCCCGCCAGGAGGCCCATGGCGGCGACGGCGCTCAAGACCACCTGGTCGTTCACCACCCGGGTGTGCTTGGCCGCGATCCGGCCGGTCAGCATGATGGCGAAGAGGAGCAGGATGGTGATGCCCCCGACGTAGATCAGGACCTGCACCGCCGCCAGGAACGGCGCCTCCAGCAGGACGTAGAAGGCCGCCATCCCGCAGAAGGTGAAGATCAGCGCCACGGCCGATCGGACGATGTTCCTCCCCAGCACCACCACGCCCGCCGCCCAGACCGTGAAGGCCGCCAGGAAGTAGAAGATGGCAAGCTGCACCGTCATTGCTGCCGCGTTCCTTTCCGCACGCCGCGCGCTAGGACCGGAGCATCAGCACCAGCCCGGTCACGATCAGATTCGTGAAGGCGATGGGCAGGAGGACCTTCCAGGCAAAGTCCATGAGCTGGTCCACTCGCAGCCGGGCGAGGGTCCAGCGGAGCCACATCATGACGAAGATCAGCAGGTAGCACTTCAGTTGGAACCAGAACAGCCCGAAGAGGGCGTGGGCCACCGCCTGCGGGAGTCCCGGGAGCGTGATCCACGGGCCCTGCCAGCCCCCCAGGAACAGTGTGGTGGCGATGGCCGCCACCACGAGCATGTTGGCGTACTCCGCCAGGAAGAACATGGCGAAGCGCATGCCGCTGTACTCGACGTGGAAGCCGGCCACCAGCTCCGACTCCGCCTCGGGGATGTCGAAGGGCAGGCGGTTGCATTCCGCCAGGGCGCACGTGAAGTAGATGAGGAAGGCCACGATCTGCGGGAACACGTACCAGCGCGGCAGAAATCCCAACCAGGTGCCGCCCTGCGCCTCCACGAGACCCCCCATGCTCATGGTGCCGGCGATCATCACCGGGCCCAGCAGGGAGAGGACCAGGGGCACCTCGTAGCTCACCGCCTGGGCCGCCGAGCGCATGGCCCCCAGGGTGGCGTACTTGTTGTTGGAGGACCAGCCGGCCATGATGATCCCCACCACGACCAGGGAGGAGATGGCGACCATGTACAGGACGCCGATGTCGAGGTCCTGCACGATGATGCCGGGCCCCCAGGGGATGGTGACGTAGCTCGCCACCGAGGCGGCGAAGACGACCATGGGGGCCAGGACGAAGACCACCTTGTCTGCCCCGGACGGGATGATGTCCTCCTTCAGGAGGAGCTTGATCCCGTCGGCGATGCTCTGCGCCCAGCCGTGCCATCCCCCCACCCGCATGGGGCCGTAGCGCACCTGGATGTGCGCGCTGATCTTCCGCTCCCACCAGATGAGGAACATGGCCGCCACCGAGATGTACCCCAGGATGATGCTGACCGCCACCAGCATCACGATCAGGGTGGAGACGACGAAGGGCACTCCCCAGGCCGTGAGTGCCGTCGTGAGTCGGTCCACCAGAGAGGGGACAGTCGTCATCGTTGGTCACGCTGCCCCGGCGCCTCGGGCGCCGGGTCCTGCGGGGTTACCGGTCCACCTCGCCCAAGACGATATCGACGCTGCCCAGCACGGCCACGACATCGGCCACCAGGCAGCCTTTCAGCATCTCGGGCAAGGCGCTCAAGTTCACGAAGGCCGGGGAGCGCACCTTGTACCGGTACGGTTTTGGCGTCCCGTCGCTCACAATGTAGAAGCCCAGCTCCCCCCGGGGGCTCTCCGTCCGACAGTAGACCTGCCCCGCCGGGGGCTTGAGGGTCTTGGGCACCTTGGCCATGATCTCACCCTGGGGGAGTTGGTCCAGCGCCTGCTCGATGATCCTCACGCTCTCTTCCATCTCCCGGCGGCGGACCAGGTAGCGGGCCCAGACGTCGCAGGAATCGAATACGGGGATCTTGAAGTCGAAGCGGTCGTAGATGGAGTAGGGGTCGTTCTTCCGCAGGTCCCAGTTGATGCCGCAGGAGCGGAGCATCGGGCCACTCAGCCCCCAGTCCACCGCCACCTCGGGCCGGATCACCCCGATCCCTTGCACCCGCTTCTGGAAGAGGACGTTGTCCAGGGTCAGGGCGTCGTACTCGGGGAGGCGGGGCTTGAACCACTCCAGGAAGGTCCGGCAGTTCTCGACCCAGCCGTCGGGAAAATCCATGGGCATCCCGCCGATCCGGTAGAAGCTGTAGTTCAGCCGCTGGCCGGAGACGGATTCGAAGAGATCCAGGACCATCTCCCGCTCGCGGAAGCAGTAGATGAAGATGGTGAAGTTCCCCAGGTCCAGGCCGAACGTCCCCAGCCAGATGAGATGGCTGGCGATGCGCTGCAGCTCCGCCAGGATCACCCGCATGTGCTCCGCGCGCTCGGGGATCTGCGTGCCGAGCAGGCGCTCCACGCTGAGGACGTAGCCAAAGTTCATGGACATGGAGGCGAGGTAGTCCAGCCGATCGGTGTAGGGGATGATCTGGGTGTAGTTCCGGTTCTCCCCGATCTTCTCGTGGCAGCGGTGGAGGTAGCCGACGTACGGGATGCAGTCGGTGATGACCTCCCCGTCCAGCTTCAGCATGAGGCGGAGCACCCCGTGGGTGGAGGGGTGTTGGGGGCCCATGTTGACGTACATTTCCTCCATCGTCTCGCCGGTCCGTTCCCTCACGACCGTCGTCCCGATGGGCACTGGCGTCTCCATCATCCTCACCCTGTCGTGTCCGGCCCCGCAGGGCCCGTCGTCCCATTCCGCGGGGACGGAGCCGGCTTGGCCTCCGTCGCGGCCGGCTTGGGCGGCGCCGCCGGCTTCGCGGCCGGGGCCGCCTTGGCGCCCGCCGCCGCGCCCTCGGCCTTGGGGAGCTTGTCTTCTGCCCCGTAGTCCGTGTAGGGCACGACGCGCTCGTCGCTGTAATCCTTCCGCAAGGGGTACCCCACCCAGTCCTCCGACAGCAGGATGCGGCGGAGGTCGGGATGGCCCTCGAACCGGACGCCGAAGAGGTCGAAGCACTCCCGCTCGTGCCAGTTGGCGCCGCGCCAGATGTCCGTCACGGTTCGGAGGACCGGGCTCTCCCGCTTGACGGGAACGCGCAGGTGCACCTTGTTGGGATGGCGGAGCGAGGAGAGGTCGTAGACGACCTCCAGCCGGGAGAGCCAATCGAGCCCGCTGAGGCAGTTCAGATACTCGAAGCCGAGATCCCGGAGCAGCCGGCACACGTCCCAGCTCGCCTCGGGCGTAGCCGTCAGTCGGATCTCGACGCCCTTCACCTCGGCCTCGCTGATGGCGTCCCCGAACTTCTCCTTGACCTGGGTGAGAATTTCTTCCGGTGTCATCTCGAACTCACGGCAATCCGGCAATCAGGTGAGCCGGCAACTCGGAACCCCCGATTGCCTGATTGCCCAGTTGCCCATCAAACCCACTGGAGGGCGCCCTTCTTCCAGGCATAGGCCAGGCCCACGAGCAGGATCCCGATGAAGACCATCATCTCCACGAAGGCGAACAGGCCCAGCCGCCGGAAGACCACAGCCCAGGGGAAGAGGAACACGGTCTCCACCGCGAAAATGATGTAGACGAGGGCGTAGAGATAGTAGCGGACATGGAAGCGGATCCAGCCGATGCCGATCGGCTCCTCCCCGCACTCGTACGCCGCCCGCTTCTGCGGATTCGGATGGTGGGGCCGGATGATCCGGGACAGGACCTCGATGTTCAGGACGACGAACAGCGCACCGACGATCAGAAAGAAGCCGACATAGGCGTAATCGGCCGCCATGCTGCCCTCCTCACTCACGCTGTGACGGTGATGGAGTGACCGTGCAGGCGAGACAGGCTCGGCGCTGCCGCGTGATCCGAGCCCATGCGCTTCACAAAAATCCCCTCAGGCGGGATTCCCCAGATCTTCCGACGTAATATCGATGGCCATGAACAAAGCGTGGTTTTCTAACACGGGTCAGTATGCGTGTCAAGGGGGATGCTGGACAAATGTCCTCTCTGCCAGCCAAGTTGTCCGGCCCGTCATGATCCGTCGATTCTCCCAGGGCGCCTGCGAGTTCTCATCGTTACCCGACCAATCGGCCGCCGTCCACCACCATCACGTCTCCGGTCACGAAGTCGGCGCGGCTGGCGAGGAAGAGGGCGGCCTCGGCAATGTCTTCGGGCGTGCCCACCCGCTTCAGCGGGGCGGCCTGGGCGACCCGATCCTGCGTCTGCGCGAGATCCGGCCGTCCCGCGTTCCAGCGGGTGTCGGCGATGAAGCCCGGAGCAATGATGTTCACCCGGATCTCCGGCCCCAGCGTCCGGGCCAGGCACTTGCTCAGGTGGATCACGGCCGCCTTGGAGGCGCAGTATGCAATGGAGCTTCCCTGGGTTCCGATGCCCGCTGTCGACGCGATGTTGACGATGCGGCCCTGCCCCTGCCGACGCATGGCCGGGACAACGGCGCGGCAGCAGAAGAAGGTCCCCTTCACATTGACATTGTAGAGCCGATCCCACACCTCGTCGGTCAAGCTGTCGAGGTCGGAGAACTCCACGAAGGCCGTGATGCCGGCGTTGTTCACCAGGACATCGATCCGGCCGAAGCGATCGAGGGCCTCAGCCACCATCGCCTTGACCTGTCGGTCCTGGGAGACGTCCGCCTGGATCAGGAGCGGCTCTCCGCCTGCCTGCCTCACCATTCCGGCCGTCGTCTCGGCTTCCTGCCGCGACTTCGAATAGTTCACGACGACCTTCGCCCCCTCCCGGGCGTACGCCACGGCGATGGCCCGGCCGATGCCGACGGCCGCGCCGGTGATGAGGGCGACCTTCCCTTCGAGTTGTCCCATGGGCGCTCTCCTGGGTGGTGCGAGGTGACGAGTGGGTTGTGCGGATCCATCACGCCGTGCGGCTCGAGGAGCCCTCTGCTCTCTCCGCGCCTCGGCAGTTCGGCGGCATCACGGGCCCGCCAGGTCGCCTGTTCTTATGTCCCGAATTCGCCTCCGTGTCAAGGAGAAGGAGAGGCTTTCCATCCCTTCTCACACAACAGCTTGACTTGCTCCGAAGGGCAGGAATAGTATTCGGTCACTTTCCCGGACATTCAGGGTTTTCAGGCACTCAGAGCGCAAAGCGTCTCCCGCGCAGCAGTCATCATGTTGGATGTTGGCCCGTTCGCGTCTTTGGAGAAAGGGGGTGACGGAGGGTAGCGGGGATTCTGGTGTGGCTTTCGTCGAGATGGGAGGGTGATGAGAGCGATTGAGATAACACCATCGGTGAACCGCAAACTCCTTAGGAGGGCGTCAACATGGGAAGCGTAGCCATCATCGCGGCGATCGTGGCGGTGTGGGTCGGGTATAAATTCTACGCCGCCAGCATCGACCGAAATGTTATCAAGGCGGATCCTGCCAAGGCGACGCCGGCCAAACTCTACAATGACGGGGTGGACTTCATGCCGGCGAGCTCCAGCGTGCTGTTCGGCTACCAGTTCAAGTCCATTGCGGCCCTGGGGCCGATCGTGGGCCCCATCGTCGCGGTCCAGTGGGGATGGCTGCCGGCCATCCTGTGGCTGATCCTGGGGGTGTTCTTCATCGGCTGGATCCAGGACTACGCGTCGGCCATGCTGGCCATGCGGAACGACGGCCTGACCATGGGCGGCCTGAGCTACAAGCTCATCTCGCCCCGGGCCCGCACGATCCTCCTCTCGTTCCTCTACTTCTACCTCCTCCTGATCATGGGGGCCTTCGGCGCCATCGCGGCGGCACTCTTCGCCAACCCGAAGGTGGCCTTTGGGTTCATCATTCTCACCCTGGCGGGTGTCCTGTCCGGCCAGATGACCTACAAGTGGCGGAAGGACCTGGTCCTCACCACTGTTGTATGCGTCGCCGTGGCCGTCATCGGCATTTGGCTGGGCACCACGGGTCCCTTCCAGGCCATCGTGGACGCCATCAACGGGGGGAAGGATTCTTTCGTCCTGTACGCCACCCCGTACGGCCCCATGAAATGGTCGGTCTTCTTCTGGGGATTCGTGGTCCTGGGCTTTTGCTATCTGGGCTCCGTGCTCCCCATCTGGCGCTTTGCCCAGCCGGTCAACTACGTGGCGTTCTGGCTCGTAATGTTCGGCGTCCTGGGATCCATCCTCGGGATCTTCATTACCATGCCAGGCTTCGGAGACTTTCCGGCGTTCACAGGGTTCATGGTCAAGGGGATCATCGCTCCGGGCGTGAACACTCCCCTCTGGCCGATCCTCTTCGTCACCATCGCCTGTGGCGCGATCTCCGGCTGGCATAGCCTGGTCTCCACTTCGGGCACCGCCCGCCAATTGGAGAAGGAGACGGATGCCCTGCCAGTGGGCGCCGGGGCGATGTTCACAGAGGCTGTGCTGGCGGTGCTCTCCGTGGTCTTCGCTATCACCGCGTTCGCCGGTGCCAAGGGCAACATGGGAGGATATCTCGACGCACTCAAAGCGGGCGGCCCGGCCGGCGTCTTCGCCAACGGTATGGCCAACTATCTCAATGTTCTCGGCATCGCCAAGGACTTCGGTGTGGCCTTCGGCTCCGCCTTCCTGGTGATCATGGCCCTTACCGTGATGCAGCTCGTCCTGCGGTTCATGCGGGTGGCCAGCTCCGAGCTGGTGGGCGGGGCGATCCCCGCCTTCAAGAACGTCCACTTCGGCACGAGCGTCGGGATCGTCCTGACCCTCGTGCTCATGTGGACCGGGTTCTGGTCGAGGATCTGGATCCTCTTCGGCGGATCCAATCAGCTCTTTGCAAGCTTGGCCCTGGTCCTGATCACGATCTGGCTGGCCCAGACCGGCAAGTCCTACCTGTGGGCGTTCTGGCCCGCCACGTTCATGTACGTGACGACCGTCGCGGCCCTGATCGTGACCGCATGGGTGTCCTTCCAGGCGGCCTTCACCCCTGGGTTGAAAGCAGCCTTCGTGTTCGGGAACCTGATCGCGGCAGCCATCGGATTCGCCCTGACGATTCTCTCGCTGATCCTGGCTTGGGACGCGCTGACGGCTTTCAACAAAGCCCGCACAGCGCCTTTGAAGCCAGCCGCAGCTCGCGCGTAATCGAGCAACCGCTGCGCCCCACGGGCGGCCCCGTCGGCCGTCCGTGGGGCGCACCTCGCGCGAAGTCGCAAGAGCTGGATCCTGCCACGGTTTTCCGGTCCACTTAGCCCGCCCAGGAGCCGTCCGTAGATTTCTGTCCACATTCTCGGAAGCCTGCGATCCGGACCAGCGCACGAGGCGGTTTGACAGATGGCGCAACCTCTCCCGAGGAGGGTGAGCCCGCCCTCTGGGGGGTGGCTTTGCATAGCCGACAAAATAGGTGTTGATTATTAGAAGCTGATACGTAACGATGAGACAAACTTTCTAGGGCGGCACGGGGACGGGAATCCTGCTGCACACACTCTCGTGGAAATTCCTTTGCGGGAAGTCGGTGGACATTCAGTCTGTATGGCCAATCTCAGAACAGGAGGTAGAGGCCTTCAACGCCTTTGATGTCCGCGAGTCACGTGGGAAACGGATCGCTCCCGATATCTCGAGTGGGGAACGCGTTACGCGTGTGCTCCCTGGGAGGGTACGAATATGGGAAGCCTAACCATCCTCTTGACAATTGTTGCCGTGTGGATTGGATACAAGTTCTACGCCGTCAAGATGGATCGCTCCGTGATCAAGGCCGATCCGGCCAGGGCGACGCCGGCCAAGCTGTACAATGACGGGGTGGACTTCATGCCGGCGAGCTCCAGTGTGCTGTTCGGCTACCAGTTCAAGTCCATTGCGGCCCTGGGGCCGATCGTGGGCCCCATCGTCGCGGTCCAGTGGGGGTGGCTGCCGGCCATCCTGTGGCTGGTCCTGGGTGTGTTTTTCATCGGCTGGATCCAGGATTATGTCTCGGCGGTCATGGCCATGCGGAACGACGGTCTGACCATGGGCGGCCTGAGCTACAAGCTCATCTCGCCCCGGGCCCGCACGATCCTCCTCTCGTTCCTCTACTTCTACCTCCTCCTGATCATGGGGGCCTTCGGCGCCATCGCGGCCGGGATCTTCGCGAACCCGAACGTCCCGTTCGGGTTCATCATCCTCACCCTGGCTGGCATCCTGGCGGGCCAGATGACGTACAAGTGGCGCAAGGACCTGGTTCTCACGACGGTGGTCACTGTCCTGATCGCCATCGTGGGCATCTGGCTGGGGACGACGGGGCCGCTGCGCGCCGTTGTGGATGCCATCAACGGGGGGAAAGACTCCTTCATCATGTACGCGACCCCGTACGGTCCGATGAAGTGGTCGGTGTGGTTCTGGGGCATCGTGGTGCTGGCGTTCTGCTATCTCGGCTCGGTCCTGCCGATCTGGCGGTTCGCCCAACCCGTCAACTACGTCTCCTTCTGGCTCGTGCTGCTCGGGATCGTCGGATCCATCATCGGGATCTTCATCCGGATGCCGGGGTTCGCTGACTTCCCGGCCTTCACGGGCTTCATGGCCAAGGGCATCATCGCGCCCGGCTTCGACACCCCCCTCTGGCCGATCCTCTTCGTGACCATTGCCTGCGGTGCGTGCTCCGGCTGGCATAGCCTGGTCTCCACCTCGGGCACGGCCCGCCAGTTGGAGAAGGAGACGGATGCCCTGCCGGTGGGCGCCGGGGCCATGTTCACGGAGTGCGTCCTCGGGGTGCTCTCGACGGTCTTCGCCGTGACAGCCTTCGGGGGCTTCGCGGGGTACAAGGCCCAGTTGGCCAAGGGGGCCGGAGCCGTTTTCGCAGGCGGCATGGCCGAGTACCTGAACGTCCTCGGGATCCCCAAGACTTTCGGGGGCGCGTTCGGGGCGGCGTTCCTGGTGATCATGGCCCTCACGGTGATGCAGTTGGTCCTCCGGTTCATGCGGGTGGCCAGCGCCGAACTGGTGGGCGGAGCGATCCCCGCGTTCAAGAACATCCACTTCGGCACGACCATCGGGATCGTCCTGACCCTCGTGCTCCTGTGGACCGGGTTCTGGCAGCGGATCTGGATCCTCTTCGGTGGGTCCAACCAGCTCTTCGCGGGGCTGGCGCTGGTGCTGATCACGATCTGGCTGGCACAGACAGGCCGGGCGTACCAGTGGGCCCTGTGGCCGGCCGTGTTCATGTACGTGACGACAGTGGCGGCTTTGGGTGTGACGGCCTGGGTGTCCCTGGAGGCCGCGGTGAAGTCCATCACCGCGCCCAACCCGAGCCTCCCCTTCGTCTTTGGCGACGTGATCGCGGCAGCGATCGGCCTCGCTCTCACGATCCTGTCGCTCATGCTGGCCTGGGACGCCGTGCAGGCGTTCGGGAAGGCGCGCAAGGTTCGCGCCGGAGCGCCGACACAGGCCGCGGCGCGGGCGCGGGCCTAGATTCAGCGGTGGCTGCGACCGCGGGCGGAGATCCGCCCGCGGTCGCAAGCTTGGGAGGAGAACATGTCGCCTGTCACCCTCGAAGTAATCGCCCCCCTGATCTCCGGGGCACGGCACTGCCAGCACTGCCAGGTTTTCATGGAGGATGCGGGGATCGACCAGCGGGTCCAGCAGGAGGAGTTGAACTCCTTCCCTGAGGAGATGTGGCGGGACTATGCGCGACTGTCCCAGATGATCCGTGACCTTGCCAACCGCCATGGGGCGCAGCTCCGGATCACGCTCATCGATCCCCATACCCCCATGGGCCTCTGGAAATCCATCCGGCACTGGGTTCGGAGGTATCCGGCATTTATCGTGAACGGCCGGGCGAAGTACGTGGGCTGGAGTCCCGAGGCCGTAGACTCGCTCTTGCGCCAAAGCGGGGCGGAGGCTCCTGCCGCGGCATAGAATATCCGTGAGAGCGGAGGGACACCATGGAGCCGGTCCTCGTGGAGATCGTGGCACCCGTGCTGAGTGGCTTCTACCACTGACCCCACTGCGAAACGTTCCTGGAGGGAGCGGGGGTCGGAAAGCAGGTGCACAACCAGGAAATCAACGAGTATCCGGAGGAGGTGAAAGCAGATTACCTGCTCCTTTCGGAATGGGTGCGGACGATCCGAAAAGCCCATGGTGCCCGGGTCCAGATTCGGATCGTGGACCCGCAATCCCTGTTCGGCTTCTGGAAGGTGCTGCGCCACCGCATCCGGCGATTCCCCACATTCTTCGTGAGCGGTGAGCGGATTCCGGGCTGGGAGGGCGACCCGGACGCGGCCATCGCCCGCACCCTCGCCCGGCGCGAGGCGTCCCAGTCGTATCCCGCCAGCGCTTGAACCGACCGTCGGAAATCAGGCCGTCCTCCTACACCTCGCCGCCCTTGGCGTGGGTATGGAAGCTACGCTCCCCCAGCCGGCGCACTCATCCAGAGCGGGGTTCAGCCGCTCGACGCCGTGGCGAACCCGGTCGGCCGCACCCCGGAGCGGCGCCCAGCGACCCACCGTCCAATCACGGCGTGTCACGGAATGGAGGGCCTCATGCTCTACGAACTGCGTACCTATACGGCCATGCCGGGGCGGCTCCCCGATCTGCACCGGCGCTTTGCCGACATCACCCTCGGCTTCTTCAAGAAATACGGCATCCAGATGGTAGGCTTCTGGACCCATGAGATCGGTGGCCCCTCGGACCAGATCATCTACATTCTGGCCTACGAGAGCCTGGCAGACCGGGAGAAGAAGTGGGGAGCATTCCTGGCCGACCCCGAGCGGGCGGCAAAGTTCGCCGAGACGGAGAAGAACGGTCCTCTGGTGCGGAGGCTCACCGCACAGATGCTCCGCCCGACCGCCTACTCTCCGCTGCAGTAAGGGAGGCGCCGCGGTCTCCATAGGAGAAAACGGGCGGCGTGGAGGAGCCGTGCATGGAGCGCAGGCGCTGCGGGCAGGCCGGGCTGACGCTGTCCGTCCTCTGGCTGGGCTGCTGGTCGTTTGGCGGCGGGGAGTACTGGGGCGAAGGCCGTCAGCAGGATGTGGACGCCATCGTCCGGCGCTCGGTGGACGTTGGCGGAGCTGGCCACCAAATGGGCCCTGGCCGCCGCCGGGATCACCTGCTGCCTCGTCGGCACCCGGAGTGCCCGGAGGCTCGAAAAACGTCCGGGCTGCGACGGGGGTCTTGCCTCCCGAGATTGTAGACCGCCTGAACATCGTGACCCAGCCGGTCCTCGACAAGCTGGGTCCCAGCTTCGACTACTACGAGAGCGTCGCCAACAATCGCACGCGATAATCTGGGCGGGGGGTGGCAACCAGTCGCGCAGGCGAGCGCAGCCGTGAGCTTGTTGGTCCCCTCCATCCGCACCTCCGACTCGTGCAAGGTTCGGTCACGTGACGGATCCGCTCTGAAGAGGCAGCCGGACACACCATCTTGCGCGGCCCCCACCACCTCCATCCTGACCAGTTTCCGCTTGACACCACACCCCTCGGCGGTATGCTGCCCTCGACTTGGTGCGGGCGGTGACCTCACCCCGGCCGGGCCGTGCGCGGCCCAAAAGCAAATCCAGCCAACCTCTCGTCAAGGAGGCTATCCAAAAGACCGCTCAAACAGAATATACTTTGAAGCCAGATGAGAAGGGGAAAAAATGATCCAAATCTGGTAAGTACACAGAGGATTTCACGGTTAATCACGACAGGAGGTTACGAACATGTATGCGTGGACACATCAGTTGGGTATCATTGTCCCGTCCTGGAATACAGCCATGGAGTATGAATGCTGGCGCATTGCTCCCGAAGGCATTTCCATCCATTCCTCCCGGATTCCCCATACGGATGATTCAGAGGCGACTTTGCTGCATATGGTGGAAAAGGCTCCGGGTGCGGCGGAGGTACTAGGACATGCAAAGGTCAGTGCGATCTGCTTCGGGTGCACGGGTGGAAGCTTTGTGAAACCAGGATATGACCAGGAGATCATCGACGCCATCCTAGCCGCAACCCACATTCCAACGACCACCACATCGACAGCCATCAATGAAGCGCTGAAATATTTGGGCGTAGAGAATGTGGCCATTGCATCGCCGTACCCTGCCTGGTTAAATGATCGCCTGGCCAAGTACCTTGAGGACTCGGCGTTTCATGTTGTATCGAAACGAGGACTTGATGTCGAGTGTCCCGCCTTCCTTCCGCCTGAAAATGCGTATAAGGTTGCAACTGATGCAAACTGTAGAGACGCCGATGTGATTCTTATCTCTTGCACAAATTTCAGATCGCTCGAAATGATAGAGACATTGGAAAGGGATTTGGGCAAGCCCGTCATTTCCAGTAACACCGCTTCCATGTGGAAATTGCTCCAGCTAGCAGGTTCAAAGGATAAGGTGAAGGGCGCCGGCCAACTTTTCAAGTAGCGCGGAGATACTGCGTTTTTAAGTCCATGTGCATTTGAGATACTGGGTCGTACCGGCCACAGGCATATCGGTCTTCAGCATGACCTCCCAGGTTCCCGCTCATGAGGGTGGTTGCCCTATCTGTGAATGATGCAGGCGAGAAGGAGGCGTTCATGGCGAGTAATGCGACGGAGGTGCTGGCCCGATTTGCGGCAACCGTGGAGTATGACAAGATCCCGAAGCGCGTCAGGGAGTGTTGTAAGGACCTGCTGCTGGATGCCCTGGCGTGCGCCCTGGCCGGGCACCAGGGGGAGGAGACCCATCAGGTTGCGGGGCTGGCGTCGGGGCTGGCACAATCAAGAGAGAGCCGCGTCATCGGCGGGGATCGTCTCTCGCTAGCCGGGGCAACGCTCCTGAACGGTTACCTGATCACTGCCGTCACCATGTGCGACGTCCATCGCCCCACCGTTACGCACATCACCCCGGAAGTGGTCCCGCCCGCCCTGGCGATCGCGGAGCGGGATTCGCTGTCCGGTCGTGACCTGCTGGTTGCCCTAGCCGCCGGATGTGAGACAACGACTCGGGTGGGGATCGGGTTGGACTACGCGGCCTTTCGCGCTCGGGGGTTCCATGGGCCTGGTGTCATCGGTCCGTTCGGCGCCGCCGCGGCCGTGGGTCGCCTGCTCGGATTCGACCCTGAAACCATGGGAGCCGCGTTCGGCCTGGCGGGCAGCCAGGCTGCGGGCACCTTTGCCGCATGGGGAACTCCGACGGTCAAGTTCCACCAGTGTCGAGGGGCGCTCTCTGGGCTGATGGCCGCCCTGCTGGCTCAGCAACGGTTCGTGGGAACGCGCCAGATCCTCACCGCCCCAGACGGTGGCCTGTACAACAGTTACTCCAATGGGGGACGCCCCGAGGCGGTCACCGAGGGGCTTGGAGATCGATGGGAACTGGAACAGATCGCCCTACGCTTGTGGCCTTCCGCATCGACCATCCAGGGCCTGATCACGGCCATGTTCGACTTGGTGGACGGGCACGGAGTGGGCCCCGACCAAACCAAGCGGCTGCGCATTTCCCTGGGCAAAACCGCATTCGACATGCATGGTGGTTTCTCCAGCTTCACGGGGAAATTTCAGGCGCTCCTCTCCTCCCACTACGCAGCAGCCGTGATTTTGCATGATCGAGAGTTGTCGCTGGCCCAATTCGAGCCCGCGCGCTACAACGATCCGAAGCTCGTCCGGTTTGCATCGGATCGGGTGGAGGTGAGGTCCGATCCCGCCCTGGTCGGCCCTCAGGCGCTGGTGGAAGCGGAAACCGTTGATGGTACGACCATCACCGTTCGGTGTAACCACCCCAAAGGTTCTCCCGAGAATCCCCTCTCGCGGGCTCAAATCGAGGGCAAGTTCCGAACGTACGCCAAGAACCGTCTTCCAGAATCTCGCGTCGAGGAGGCTCTTGGCCTTGTATCTCGGCTGGAGGAACTCGGATCGACCCGAACGCTGATGGATCTTCTGAGATCAGATAGGTGATAGACGCCTTCGTCCGCCGGTGGCCGCAGCACTCTGTGAAAACCTCCTCGAAATCGGCGAGAACATGGCCTGGGTCATCGAACACGACCGGCAGGGATCGGCGCGTTAGCAGGAAAGAGAGCCGGACGCGTTTGCGCTGGCGCTCCCGTGTTCGCCGCGGAAGGTGAGACAGCCTCGAAGCGCGTTCGAATCAACTCGGTCAAGGAGCAGACCATGCCTGGTACCGCAACATCGGGACCCCTCGCACATAACGTCCGGCGGCTCTCCCATCTGGACCTGCCGGGCGCCGGCCAAGTTTACATCGCGGGCAGCTACGCCTTTATCGGTCATGTTCCCAACAAGCAGTCGGTGGGCACCAGCATCCTCGACGTTGCCGATCCGCTGAAGCCTCGCATCGTCTCGCAGGTCACGCAGGACGATCCCGACTCGCATAGCCACAAGGTCCGGGCGATCGGCGACGTCATGGTCGTCAATCACGAGCGGAACCAGACACCCATCGGCCGCAAGGCCGAGCAGTTGCCGCCGCTGCGGGCGCGCCTGCGCGAGAGCCTGGGACGCGAACCGACCCACGGCGAGCTGGCGCAGAAGCTCGGGATCGCCGAATCCGACATTGCCCTGGTCGAGGCCGCCGAGCGCAAGCCCTACGACCGCGGCGGCTTCCGGATCTACGACCTATCCGACAAGGCGAAGCCGCGGCTCCTCAGGCACCAGAAGACCGGCGGCATCGGCGTGCACCGCTTCCACATGGACGCGAATTACGCCTATATCTCGACCGAGATGGCGGGCTACGTCGGAGCCATCCTCGTCATCTATGACCTCCGCAATCCGGCCAAGCCAGAGGAAGTGTCGCGCTGGTGGCTGCCCGGCCAGCACCTCGCCGGCGGCGAGAAGCCCGCATGGGTCGGCCGCCGCAACCGGCTGCACCACGCCTTGCGGTCCGGCGACGAATTGTGGGCGGCCTGCTGGCAGGCGGGCCTGCGCGTGATCGACGTCGCCGATATCCGCCGGCCACGGACCATCGGGGAGTACAACTATCACCCGCCGTTCCCCGAGCCGTCGCACACCTTCATGCCGGTGCCGTTTCCGATCGACGGCCGACGCATCGCGCTGGCGATCGATGAGGAGGACCAGGCCCACACCGCAGAGGAGGTGGAGCGGCGCCGCGGGCGCCCCCACGGCTGCTTGTGGGTGTTCGATGTGACGGAACTCGCGAAGATCCAGCCGCTCGCGATTTACGAGGCGAGCGAGTTGGACTCGCCCTGGAGCCGCACCGTGCCCGGCCGGTTCGGCGGGCACCAGTTCCAGGAGCACATGCAGGACACGCTGGTTTACTGCGCGTGGTTTGCCGGTGGTCTGCGTATAGGTGGTGGTCGAGGCCACCCCGGAGGTGCTGATCCTCAAGCAGGCGCTGTTCGCCGAGCTGGAGACTCTCGCCCGCCCGGATGCCATCCTGGCCAGCAACACGTCGGGGCTCCCCATCACCGAGATCGCGGCGCGGACCCGGACGGCCCACCGGGTGGTCGGCATGAAGTTCGTGAATCCGGCGCACCTGATTCCCCTGGTTGAGGTGGTGAAAGGGCGGGCCACGGCGCCAGAGACCTTGACGCGCACCGCCGCCCTGCTCGAACAGATCGGGAAGCGGCCCGTCACGGTCATGCAAGACGTGCCCGGGTTCCTCAACAATAGAATCCAGCAGGCCATGCGGCGCGAGGCTATCAGCTTGGTGGCTCGGGGAATCGCCAGCGCCGAGGACGTGGATGCCGCCATCCGCTGGGGGTTCGGCTTCCGGCTGCTGGGGGCGGGGACGCTGGAGTCGATGGATCTGGTCGGACTCGAGCAGATCCTCAGGATCCACGAGTACATTCTCCCGGACCTGGACCCCTCCTCCGAGCCGTCCCCCCTGCTCCGCGAGTTGGTGGCCCAGGGCGACACCGGAGCCCGGGCGGGGCGGGGCTTCCTCGCCTGGGACGCTGAGCGGGAGCGAGCCGCCCGAGCCCGCATGGACGCCCTCCTCGTGGAGGGATTGAAGCTGATGCGGCGATTGGGGCAGAGGACAGATCGCACGCGGGGGAAGAAACATGACCGGGATCATCGACTTCCGACTGCGCCCGCCGCTGGGCGGCTTTCTCACGACCATCATGTTCCGCGAGAAGGAGCGGACGATGGCGAGAACGCGGCAGCTCAGTCTGGAGCCGCCGCCCTCGGTGCTGGAACTCTCGGTGGAAAAACTGCTCGGCGAAATGGATAGGGCCGGGGTGGAGATGGGCGTGATCACCGGTCGCAATACCGGCACAGGATTCGGCACGGTTACCAACGCGGAGGTCGCCGCCATCGCGGCGCAATACCCGGGGCGATTCCTCGCCTGCGGCGGGATAAACCCCGTGGACACCGAGGCGGCGCTTCACGAGGTCGACCGGATCGCCGAGGAGCGGCGGATGCCGGCCGTCTCCCTGGAGCCGGGGTTCGCGCCCGAGTCGATGCGGGCGAACGACCGGCGTCTGTTCCCGATTTACGCGCGATGCGCCGACCGGGCGCTTCCTGTCATCCTGACCCTGAGCGCGATGACCGGGCCCGACGTGAGCTACTGCCTTCCCACCGATGTGGATCAGGTGGCCCACGACTTCCCGGAGCTGAGGCTGGTCATCGCTCACGCCTGCTGGCCGTGGGTTCAACCCATGCTGGGCGTGGCATTTCGGCGGACCAACGTCTACCTGTCGCCGGACATCTACGCCATCAACCTCCCCGGCCGGGACGACTTCGCGCTAGCCGCCCGGACGTACCTCCAAGACCGGTTCCTGTTCGCCAGCGGCTACCCGTTCGCGCCCGTGGGAGGCGCCGTGGGGGCGTATCGGGCCATGGGGTTCACTGGCGAGGTCGCCGAGAAGATCTTCCGCCGAAACGCCGCCGGGTTGCTTGGGGTTGCCAGAACGTGAGACAGGTCCGCGAAGGCCGCAGGGCGGGTCGGAAGTATGGCGCTGGTGGTTGAGGGGTTGGTCAAGCGGTTCGGAGACGTGACGGCGGTCGACGGCGTCAGCTTCAGCATCGAGCCGGGCGAGCTGCTCTGCCTCCTGGGACCCAGCGGCTGTGGCAAAACCACGACCCTCCGCTGCGTCGCCGGCCTGGAGGCGCCGGATGGCGGGGTCATCCGCCTGGACGGGCAGGTGCTGGCTGACGGGACGCGGGGGGTGCTGGTGCCGCCGCATCGCCGCCGGTTCGGCATGGTTTTCCAATCCTACGCCGTCTGGCCCCATCTCACGGTGTTCGAGAACGTCCGCTACCCCCTGCGCTTCGGGCCGCGGCTGACCCGGGAGGAAATGACGAAACGGACGCGGGATGCCCTGGCCCTGGTGCGACTGGAGGCGTATGCGGACCGCTTCCCCCACCAGCTCTCCGGCGGGCAGCAGCAGCGGGTCGCGCTCGCCCGCGCCCTGGTGATGCAGCCGGCGGCGCTCTTGTTCGACGAGCCGCTGAGCAACCTGGACGCCAAGCTCCGCGAGGAGATGCGCTCCGAACTGGCGGAGGTGCAGGGGCGCCAGCGGGTGCCGGCCCTGTACGTGACGCACGATCAGGTCGAGGCCATGGCGCTGGCCACCCGGATCGCGGTGATGTCCCAGGGACGCATTCGCCAGCAGGGAACGCCGGGGGCGATTTATCGCGAGCCGGCCGACGAGTTCGTCGCCACGTTCCTGGGATCCACCAATCTGCTCCCCGGCGTGGTGGAGGCACGACACGGGACGGCGGCCGTGCGCGTGCGGACTGGGGCAGGCCTCCTGATCGTCCACGCCGCCGCTCCTCCGGCGGCCGACAGCCGCGTGGTCGTCGGAATCCGGCCGGAGCATCTGGTCGTGCATCTTGCGGCACCGCCGGGTGACAGCGTCGTGGCGGGCGAGTTGGTCAAGGCAACATTCTTGGGGCCCTTCACCGACTGCCTGGTGGCGATGGGGGAGACCACGCTCCAGGTCCAGGTTCCCGGCGCGCTCGCCGCCCGGCCTGGGCAGCGGGTGTACCTCACCGTGGATCCGGACCTGTGTGCGCTTCTGCCGCGGAGCAATGCCGCTCCACTCCCCTGACCGCAATGCCGGTGCCGAAGGCCGTGTCGGAGTGGGCCCCGATCAAATCAACCGGCTGCGCATTTCCCTGGGCAAAACCGCATTCGACATGCATGCGGTTTCTCCACTTACCGGTCCCTTACCCCACGCCATGCTGACCGCCGATGGCCGGCGGTTTGTGCCCCAGGCCGGGCAGCTCCCACACCCCCGCGCCCGAGGGGTTCAGGTCCGCTCCGATGTTGGCGTCGATGAGGCAGGGCTTCTCCGCCCGGAGCGCCTGCTGGATGGCGTCGCTCAACTCGGCCGCTTTCTCCACGCGCACCCCCTGCGATCCCCGCCGCGCGGGCCATGGCCGCGAAGTCCGGGCTGTAGGGCTCGCCCGTCGCGGGGTGGCGGAAGTCCGTGACCAGCTCGCGCCCGTCGAGGTAGCCCCGTTGCAGGCCCCGGATGGAGGCGTAGGCGTAGTTGTTCCACACCACCCAGACGACCGGGAGGGCGTACTCGACGGCGGTGCCGAGCACGCTCGCATGCATGAAGAAGGCCCCGTCCCCGCACACCGAGACGCAGGGCCGGTCCGGGGCGGCGAGCTTTGCCCCCAAGACCCCGGCCACCCCGAAGCCCATGGGCCCGAAGCCCATGGAGCCGATGAGGGAATCCGGCCGCCTGGGGTGGCAGAACTGGATGAGCCAGTTGTGGTGGATGCCGATGTCGCTCACCAGGATGGCGTCCGCGGGGAGCGCCTGGTCGATCGCGTGCGCCGCCCGCTGGGGGTGGATGGGCGTGGTGTCCGCCCGGAACCCCGGGGCGATGAACGCCTCCCACTGCTGGCGGTACCCGGCGATCGCCCGCAGCCAGCCCTCCCGGCTCGGGGGGACTTCGCGCGGGCGCTGCCGCTGGTCAAGCTCGGCCAGGACCTGGCCGAGGAAGGTCCGCACGTCCGCCATGAGGCCCAGGGCCACCGGGTAGTTGCGGGCGATCTCCTCCGGGTCGAGGTCCACGTGGATGAGCTGCGTGGGCGGGATGGTGAAGGAGTAGCCCGGCAGCCAACTGCTGGAGGTCCGGTCGTCGAAGCGCACGCCCAGGGCCAGGAGGACATCCGCCTGGCGGGCGGCATGGTTCGCCTGGTAGGTGCCGTTGCGCGCCACGAGGCCGAGGGCCAGGGGGTGGGTCGCGTCGAGGGCCCCCATCCCGCTGGCGGAGCAGGCGACGGGGATCTGTAGCCGCTCGGCCAGGGCCCGGAGCTCCTGGGTGGCCCGGCCGTACTTCACCCCCTGGCCCACCAGGATCACGGGCCGCTCGGCCCGGAGCAGCAGGTCCACCGCCCGGCGCACCCCCTCGGGGTCGGCCCCGCAGCGACAGGTGATGTTCGCGTTCCAGGCCGCCGCCTGGGGCACCGCCTGCTCGGTCTCCTCCTTGAAGATGTCGAAGGGCACATCCAGCACCACCGGCCCCGGCCGGCCGGTCACCATGGTCTTCCACGCCTGGCGCACGGCCAGGGGGACCATGTCCGCCCGGGTGGGCTGGAACACCCGCTTGCAGTAGGGCCGCACCACCGATGGGAAGTCCGCCTGATAGTACCGGTAGGTCTCCTGGAAGGCGCCCCGGTTGAACTGGCTGGTGGGGATGTTCCCCGTCACGGCCAGGAAGGGCACCGAGTCGAAGAAGGAGTTCGCCAGGCAGATGGGCAGGTTCGCCGAGCCCGGCCCGCAGGACGTGAAGGTCGCCACCGGCCGCCCCGCCACCCGGTAGTAGACATCCGCCATGAAGCCGGCCACCGCCTCGTGATGGACGGAGAGCGCCCGGATCTCCCCGGCCCGCTCGTAGAAGGCGTCGATCAGGCTGATGTTGCCGTGCCCGCACAGGCCGAACAGGTAGGGGACCTTCTCCTGGATGAGGTAGTCCACGATGATCTGGCCGCCGTTCAGTCGCGCCATGCGTCTTCCCCCCCTTGGGAGGACCGAAAGCCACTTGGACTGGGCGATCCCGCCCCCGCCCCCTACGCGGTGACTTCCCGGCGTAGCCTGCAACCGCTTCGTTGGAGATTGCAGCTATCTCTTCGCCGGGCTAGCCGCGCGTAACTCTTCCTGTGAGGCTTTGGCCACTCCCAGCTTCTCGGCGATCTCTGAGTTGGTGAGCACCCAACCCAGTCTTCGCCGGACGTTGTCCAGGGCAAACTCGTGCAGGTCGGGACCGTAGGCCGACGCCACGCAGTCAGCGGCCACGATCACCTTCAGGTCGCGATTGTAGGCGCCGAACGCAGAGCACTGGACGCAGGTGTTGGTGTTGGCCCCGGCCAGGATCACGGTGTCGATCTTGAGGACTCGCAGCAGTATTTCTAGGTTGGTCCCATAAAACATGTCGAAGCGGCGTTTGCTGGAGACCAGTAGGTCTTTCGGATCAGGCCCCAGCTCCGGCATCATCTCGGCTTCACGGGAACCCTCCAACTTGTGATGTGCGTAGTCGCTCTGGGCGTGGGGCGTGAGGGACTGTTTGGCTTGGACCAGAGCTTGCTCGAAGGGGTGCGCAGCGATCTCACAAGGATGCCAGGCGGTCAAGATGTGGATCACCTGCATCCCGGCAGACCTGGCCATCGCCAACAGCTCCTTCGTGCCGCTGAGCACTCGCTGGCACTCGTCGGCGGGAACCGGTAAGGTAGCAAGTTCCGGGTCGAGGGCTCCGCGCTGCATGTCTATGGTGAGCACCGCGGTCTTGGCGGGATCGATGGAGAGCATCTGCTTCATTCGCTCGATCATCGCCGATCGATCCACTCTCGGCTGCGGGCTACTCATCGGATCCTCCTACCTGTTTCTCCGACTTGCCAACTGCACTCAGCGCAGTGATCGCAGAGTCCCTCGCGATGCCAATTGATCTCGCGGTATTCTTCCGCCCTCTCCATGGTCCTCGATGACTGCGGCTACTCCACGCGAAGTCTTTCCGGCAGGAAAAAGCCGGGCGCATCGGCACCGTACGGGCCACGACCGCGATCGGGATGCAGCACGACCCTGCGATTCAGGTTGGCCGGCTTTCGGCCCTCCAGCACGTCCAGAAGCCAGTCGGCCATGGCGTTGAAAGCCGCATACCCTCCCAGGTGCGGGTACAGGAAAGGCGTGTGCGCGTCGTTCTCCATCAGCCAGAACTCTTTGGGCCCCCGCAAGCCATCGAAGATGTGGACGGCCTCGTCCAGGGGGCTCATCGGGTCGTACTCTCCCACCACCATCAGGTTGGCCGCAGTGATGGAGGCGACCTCCTCGTCCGTGAGCGCCATCCTGTCTGCCATCTCATCGAAGAGGTCCTCGTCGTGGACCCCCGCCATATACATGAACACCTTCTTGAAGTGGGGCGAGCACAACTCGAAGATGCCCCGCTTGGCGCCGTAGCAGGCCGCGCCCGTCGCTATCGCCTTTATGCGCCGATCCCGGGCGGCCAGGCTCATCTGCCAATAGCAGCCCATGGAGAAGCCGACGGCGCCGATCCGGTCGGGGTCGACTTCGGGCCTCTTCTCCAGGTAATCCAGGGCGAGCTTCCCGGCCCGTTGCCAGTTGTCGGGCGTGATCCTGATCTTGCGCAGGTTGGAGCCACCCTGGCCGGGTCCGTCCAAGACCAGCACGTTCATGCCTCGGGCAACGAACGGATTGCCCAGCGGGTCCGGGAACATCTCCTTCACCACGTCCATGCCGTTGCAGAAGAAGATGGTCGGAGCGGGCCCCTGGTTTCCAGTCCCGTAGAAGATAGCCGGACAGCTCTTGCCCTCAAAGGGTATCTCCACCCTCTCCATCGGAGAGGGGCTGTATTTGATCACCTTGTCGAAGCACTCCGTCAGCTTGCCGTACAGGTAGATCTTCTCCGGGTGGTCGTCGTACGGTAGGGCGTGGTGCGACCAGTGATAGTCGATCACGGCCTTCTGGTACAGCTCCCGAGCCGTGCGGAAGTGTCCGTGCTCCTCGGCGGCCTTGGCCATGGTCTCTTTGTGGCGCGCCTGCTTCTCCATCTCCCGAGGGATCATGGCGTAGGACTTAGCCGAGGGCGGCAGGGATCGGGTGTCATAGAAGAAGCCGCGGTCCCGACCGGTGGTCTTGACCATCCAATCCAGAATCCACTGCTGGTTGTCGCGCCTGCGCTCGAGAGACATGTTCTTGAGGTGTCGCTTGTCAGTCATCGCTGCACGTCTCCTCTGGCGGTTTCGTGGTCCCTTCTCGCCGCGCCTATTGAGCCTACTTCCGGAGCCCCACCTTCACCGCCAGCGCCGTAATGCCCTTGTATTCGCTCATCACGTATTCCTGGTGCTCCTTCGCTCCCATGAAGGACAGGGGCTTATTCTGCTTGTCGGCCATGGCCTGGAACTCCGGGTCCTTGGATGCCTCCTGAAGCAGCTTCGTCCAGACATCCACGGCTTCGGGGGCAAGGCCCTTGGGTCCCGACAGCCCGTACCAACTGAGCAGCGTCGAGTTCGGGAAACCCTGCTCCTTCGCGGTCGGCACGTCGGGATACTGCTTGGTCCGCTCGATGGTCGCGACGCCCAGCACCTTCACCTTTCCGGTAGGCAGGAGCTTCGCCACGTCGGTAGCCATGGCACCGGCCTCCATCACCGTGCCGGACAATGCCGCCTGGACGGAGGGCGCCATGCCCTCCGGGAACACCACCATCTTGGTCTTCAGTGGATCCACGCCCGCGTCGTTCAAGAGACTCAGGCCGTGGAACATCGATTGGGAGCCCTGGGCGCCCGCGCCCCAGATGTACTCCTGGGGCTTGGCCTTGGCGAAGTCCATGGCATCCTTCAGGCTCTTGAAGGGGGTCGACGCGGTGAACATGTAGTACATCGGGTCACCTATCCACCGGCCGAGCCAGGTCCGGTCCTCCAACTTGAAGGGAAGGTCCGTGCGGCTCGCCGCCAGGAAGGAGGTGTTGCTGGTGCCGTCGATCATCAGGGTGTAGCCGTCGGGCGGGGCGCCCAGCATCTGCATGGTTGCCGTGATCCCCGAGGCTCCGATCACGTTCACCACATTCACCGGCTTGCCCAGCTTCTTGGCGGCGTACACGGCGATCAGGCGAGCCGAGAGGTCGCTGCCGCCGCCGGGGGCGTAAGGCACGATGATGTCGATCGGCCTACTAGGGTACTTCGCCGCCGCCAGGCTGCGGCCCGCCGCGAGCAGCAGAATCATGACACCCAGGGCCAAGGCCACCATCAGAACCATCCACTTCTTCCCAAGAACTCGTGACATGGCAGGTCCCCTCCTTCTTGCTGCGTGCCAACGTCAGGAACTCCAACTCCCACCGATGAGAGCCGGACGTCAGTAGTTAGGATCTCCCTCGACCAGCACCGACGGGGTAGAGGCCCGGCGCCGGGCTACCAGCGAAGCCGCCGTCAGGATAACCGCCAGGGCGAGCAAAACAGCGGTGATGGGCCGGGTGAGAAAGATGCTAAAGCTTCCTCCCGAGAGCACCAGCGATTGCCGGAAAGAGGACTCCAGCCGATCGCCCAGGATCATGCAGAGAAGCATCGGTGCCGGAGGATAACCCAGCTTCTTCATCCCGTAGCCAACGAAGCCGAAGATCAAGGCGACCCAGAGGTCGAAGGCGTTGCCCCGAACGCTGAAGGCCCCGATGGCGCAGAAGATCAACACGGTAGGGGCCAGGATGCTGTAAGGGATCTCGCAGACCTTGGCCCACATGCCCACCAGGGGGAGGTTCAGCACCAGCAGCATGGCGTTCCCGATGTACATGCTGGCGATGACCGTCCAGATGAACAGGGGATTCTGCTGCCACATGATCGGCCCCGGTTGGAGCCCGTAGATCATGAGGGCTCCCAGCAGCATCGCCAGCGCCGAGGACGAGGGGAGACCGAAGGCAAACAGAGGTACGAAGCCGCCGCTGGTGGCCGAGTTGTTGGCCCCTTCCGGAGCGGTAACCCCCTCCAGCACCCCCGTCCCGAATTTCTCGGGGTGCTTGGAGAATCTCTTCTCGGTGTCGTAGGCGATGAACGCCGTCACCGCGGGGCTCACGCCCGGGAGCATCCCCAGCCCGAAACCCAGCAGGGTGGCCCGGATCATCGCCCCCAGGTTGTCCCATAGCTCCCGCAGGGTAGGCATCAGCTTGCCGATCTTCATCATCGCGACCTGGCCGACCTCTTCTTCGACGCTGATCAGAATCTCGGCGAGGGCGAAGAGGCCGATGGCCGCCACGACGAAGTTGAAGCCGTTCAGCATCTCCAGGCTGCCGAAGGTCATCCGCTGCTCGCCCGTGATGCTGTCCATGCCTATGGCCGTGAAGAGCAGGCCAAACCCCCCCGAGATCAATCCCTTCGTCAGAGACTTGCCCGAAAGGTTGACCACGACGGCCAGGGCGAACACCATCAAGCCGACGTATTCGGCTGGCTGGAACATCAGGGCAATCTCCGCCAGGGGAGGGGCGAAAAAGGTGAGCCCCACTAAGCTGAGGGTGCCCGCGAAAAAGGAGCTGATGGCCGCCATCGCCAGGGCGGGGCCGGCCCGCCCCTGCTTCGCCAACTGGTAGCCGTCCAGACAGGTGGGGATGGAGGAGATCTCACCAGGCATATTCAGCAGGATGCTGGTGGTAGACCCGCCATACTGGGAGCCATAGTAGATGCCTGCCAGCATGATGATGGCCGGAACCGGCCCCAGGTAGGAGGTGATCGGGAGCAGCATGGCGATGGCGGGAGTCGGCCCGACACCGGGCAGCACTCCCACGAAGGTGCCCAGCATGGAGCCAATGAAGCACCACAGCAGATTCACCGGGGATAATGCCGCCCCGAAACCCGCAAGCAGGCCGGACCACGCAAACATCTGTCCCCCTCCCATCGAGACTGGATCCTAGAACCCCAGGAAACCCCGCGGGAGGGCCATGTACAGCCACTCGCGGAAGGTGTACGAGACGAGTGCGACGAACCCAACGGAGAGCAGCAGGGTCGTCCACCAGCGATGGTGCCCCAGGAGGCGCATCTGGTAGATCATGAGGAGAAGGCTGGCGAGCGTGAAGCCGAGGAGGTCGATTCCGACTCGATACGCGACCAGCGAACCCGCCGTATAGGCCACCAGCTTGCCCCCTCTCCCGCGCGGGAAGAAGGGAGGCGCGTCCGTCTTTCGGTTTCCTCGGAACCACTGGACCAAGATGGAGACGCCGCAGATCGCGAAGAGGAAGGCGAGATAGCAGGGGTAGGCACCGGAGCCCAGGCCTCCGTGGTCGCCAAAGTAATGGGGGACCGACTCGACCAGTACCCAGGCCGAAGTCCCGAGGCAGAGGACGGCGACAATAACATCTTCCCGACGCATCGGTCCTCCTGGAACAGCCGCAGTCTTCCACTTCCACGCAAGGGAGTGGGTCGCAAGGCCCCGATAACTACCGCTCGTCGGCGAGTATCGACATCACCTGTTTTGCGAGGCTCCTTCGGCGTCAGGCGTCCAAGAACATCTCCTGTAGGCGCCTGGGGTCCCGTGTCTCACCCAGGGCGAACATCAGGAAGAGGCGATCCTTCCGCGGCTTCAGGTCCTCGGCCATGATGGCTCCCGCGTCCACGAGAGCCTTGTGCGGCAGCCTATCCCTCACCTGATTGAGTGTCAATCCGAATCCCAGCCTCGATCGCTGGATCGGACTTCAACGCCCTCCAGGAGATCCAGGAGCGCCAGGCCGCCGCCCGCGGATTCAAGGATGTCGATGGAGTCGGGCAAGACAGCACGAAGCCGCCGGGCGGCCAGCAGCCCGACGGCGTCGTCGCCCAGGATGTCGTTGCCGAGGCCCAGGACCAGGCGGCGGGGGGCCGGCGCGGTCACCGCCGCAGTTCCTGCACCACCTGGCCCGCGGCGTCGCGGATGGAGACGAGCAGCGGCATCTGGCCGGGCAGCGAGTGGGTGGCGCAGCCGAGGCAGGGGTCGTAGGCGCGGAAGGCCATCTCGACCTTGTTGAGCAGGCCCTCGGTCACCTTGCCCCTCTGGATCAGGCCCTTGGCGGCCTTCTCGACGCTCATGGCGATGCGGGCGGCGTTGTTCTGCGTGGCCACGATCAGGTTGGCCTTCGTGATGAGGCCGTGCTCGTCGGTCTCGTAGTGGTGGAAGAGCGTGCCGCGCGGGGCCTCGACCACGCCGATGCCCACCTGTGGGCGTGGCCGTCGGGATGCGTGCGGACCTCGGGGCTGGTGATCTCGGGGTCGTTGAGCAGCTCCTGCATGCGCTCGGCGGCGTAGATCATCTCGATCACGCGCGCCCAGTGGTTGGCCAGGGTGTGGTGCACCGGCTTGCCGCCCAGGGTCTTGAAGAACTCCTCGTAGGCCTGCCTGCGCCTTGGGGCGTGGCCATGCCGTCGGCGGCGTTCAGCCGCGCCAGCGGCGCCACGGAGTAGATGCTGCGTCTCCGGGCCTTCCACGAAGCCCTTCCAGCCGCAGCGGCTTCAGGTAGGAGAACTTCATGTAGCTCCACGGCTCGACGTGCTCGGCCACGTAGTCGAGGTACTGCTGCGCGGGGAACTTGCGGACTTCCTTGCCGCTCGGAGTCCACCACGCGGAGCTTGCCGTCGTAGAAGTTGACCTTGTTCTGCTCGTCCACCATGCCCATGTAGTAGGTCTTGTGGGTGTAGGCGTCGGAGGTGATCAGCTTCACGTAGTCGGGGTTCTTCGAGGACGATCTCCTTGAAGACCTGCAGGGTCAACAGGGCGAACTCGACGCCGTCCTTGGCCAGTTGCCTTGAACCTGCGGCAGGTCCTCCGGCTTGAGCGCCTTGCGCACGCCGCCGGGCAGGCCGAGCACCGGGTGGATGACCTTGCCGCCGAAGTAGGCGATCAGCTCGCGCAGGCGCCGGCGCATGCGAGATGACCTTCTTGCCGACCTCCACGCCGACCTTCCCGATCACGCCGACGATGTTGCGCTGGGCCGTCGGGGCGTCGGGGCCGACGATGAAGTCGGGGCCGCCCAGGACGTAGACGTGCAGGGCGTGGTCCTCGAGCATGAAGGTGTTGTAGACCAGCTCGCGGATCTTCCGGCCGGCCGGGGTGCGGCTCGACCTGGTAGAGGTCGTCCAGCGCCTTGGTCGCGGCCATGTGGTGGGCGGTGGGGCAGACGCCGCAGATGCGGCTGGTGATCTGCGGCATGTCCTCGGCGGGGCGGCCGAGGCAGAAGACCTCGAAGCCGCGCAGCTCGGGCACCTGGAAGTAGGCGCGCTCCACGTCGCCCTTGTCGTCGAGGAAGATGTCGATCTTGCCGTGGCCTTCGAGGCGGGTGATGGGGTCGATGGTGATGTGGCGCCGCGCTGCTGGTAGCGGCGTTGGCGCTGCGAGGTTGCCTGTCATGTCTCTGCAGTGCTGTTCATGCACTGGCGCATGCCCGGAGATCACTTCCGGCGCAGCAGGATCTTGGCCAGGCCGTAGCGGTAGAAGGTGCCGACCGGATCGGGGATGCCTGGCGAGCACGCGGTCGATCTCGGCTTCCTCGGTCGGCGCGACGTTGGAGCAGAGCGAGGACAGGATCTTCGCGCCCTGGTCGCGCACGCGCGAGGTGGGGCCGAAGCAGCCGGTGCAGGGCATGTTGCCCCTGGATGCAGAGCGCCCCGCAGCCGCCGCGGGTGGCCGGGCCCATGCAGACGACGCCCTGGGCCAGGAAGCACGTCGCCGGGATCGGCGAGGGCCTGGTGGGGGCGCTTGAACTCGGTGAAGCGCGAGGTCCGTCGGGCTTGGTGTCCTTGCGCGGGCACTCCTCGCACAGGGCGATGTCCGGGGCGAGGACGGTGCCCTTGGGCGGCAGCGTGCCCGTCGAGCAGGGCCGTGACGGCGCCTTGGTCGAGGAGCTTGGGCGTGGGCGGGCAGCCGGGGAGGTAGTAGTCCACGTCGACCACCTGGTCGAGCGAGCGGACGACGTGTGCAGAGCGCGGGGAGCGTGGCCACCCGGCCGTTGTCCGGGAACTGCAGCTGCGGGCGGGTCTTCGCCGGGTTCAGCGGTGGAGGGGGAGTCCTCGTAGACGTACTTGCAGGATCTGCTCGCGAGGAACTGGTTGGCCAGGCCGGGGATGCCGCCCAGGTGCGCGCAGGAGCCGTAGGCGATGAGCAGCTGGCTCTTCCGGCGCAGCAGGTGCGCCATCTCCTCCTGCTCGGAGGAGCGGATGGCGCCGTTGAGCAGGGTGACGGCGATCGACGCCGTCGGGCATGGCCTCGACGTCCTGGCGCTTGAAGTCCATGGCCACGGGCCAGAAGACGATGTCCACGGCGGCCACGCACGTCGAGGATGTCCTCGGCGAGGTCCACGACGGACTCCTCGCAGCCGCCGCAGGAGGCGCACCAGTAGAAGGCGACCTTCGGTTTATCCGGCATGGGCCCCGACCTCCTCTGGCGCTGCGGCGACGGCGTGCTGCCAGCGACGCCATCTCCTGGTCCCAGTCCCGGAACCGCCGGGGCAGGCCCAGGGGGCCCAGCGCCCGGACCTTTGCCACCATGTCGTTGATGACCAGCTTCACCTTCTCGCCCTCGGAGGCGGAGATCCACTCCAGCCGGAAGCGGTCCGGTTCGATCCCCATCGCCGCGAGGACCCGGCGGAGCATCTGGACGCGGCGGAGGGCCTTGTAGTTGCCCTCCACGTAGTGGCAGTCGCCGGGGTGGCAGCCGCCGATGCAGGACGCCGTCGGCCCCCTTGGCGAAGGCGTCCAGGACGAACTGCGGGTCCACGCGCCCCGAGCACATGACGCGGATGATGCGGACGTTGGGGGCGTACGTCAGGCGCGAGACGCCGGCCAGGTCCGCGGCCGTGTAGGTGCACCAGTTGCAGAAGAAGGCCACGATCCGGGGTTCCCACGGGTGGGCTGCGGGTCCGGGGGCCTGCGGATGCTGTCTGGGCGGCCACCGTGTCTCCTCCGATTAGACTGCGGCCGGCTCCGCGAGCACGCCGTCGATTTCGCTGAAGATCTGCTCGTCCTCGAAGAGGTTCTGCGTGATGGAGCCCGAGGGGCAGGCGGCCACGCAGGTGCCGCAGCCCTTGCAGAGCGCCTCGTTGATCACGGCCTTCTTCGTGTCCGCGTCGGAAGCTGATCGCCGTGTAGGGGCAGAGCGGGATGCAGGACTTGCAGCCGGAGCAGTCCGCCTCCGTGATGTAGGCGGTGTTCGGCTCCAGCTCGACGTAGCCCGGTGTCGATGAGCGCCAGGGCCTCGGCCGCCGCGGCCCCGGCCTGGGCCACGGTGTCCGGGATGTCCTGCGGGCCCTGGCAGGCGCCGGCGATGAAGATCCCGTCGGTGAAGGTGTTCACCGGGGCCAGCTTGGGGTGGCGCTCCAGGAAGAAGCCCTCGGTGGAGCAGGAGATGTTGAACAGGCGGCGGACCTCCTGGGCGTCGGCGCTGCGGCTCCAGGCCGACGGCCAGGATCACCATGTCCACGGGGATGCGGCGCACGACGCCGATCAGGGTGTCCTCCACCCGGATGACCAGCTTGCCCTCCTCCTGCGGGCTGGCATGGCCCAGTCGGTCACCTCGGCCACGCGGCCCGGATGAAGTGGACGCCCTCCTTCAGCAGCTTGTCGTAGAACTCCTCGTAGCCCTTGCCCGGGGTGCGCATGTCGATGTAGAAGTTGTAGACCTCGGCCCCGGTGTGCTCCTTGACCAGGTGGGCCAGCTTCAGGGAGTACATGCAGCAGACCCGCGAGCACCAGCGGTTGGTCTTCTCGTCGCGGGAGCCGACGCAGTGGATGATCCCCACCGTCTTGGGGTGGCTGCCGTCGCGCAGGACGACCTCGCCGCCGGTGGGGCCGGAGGCGTTGACCAGCCGCTCGACCTCCAGGGTGGTGTAGACGTTGGGGTAACTTGCCGTAGCCGTAGTAGGGGAGGCGCGCGGCGTCGAAGGTCTGGAAGCCCGTGGCCAGGATGATCGTCCCGACCTTGATCTCCTTGATCTCCTCCTGTCTGGGTGAAGTCGATGGCCTTCCGGTCGCAGCTCTCGACGCAGGTCTGCTTGCACTTGCCGGACTTCAGTTGGATGCAGGTCTCGGGGTCGATGAGCACGACCTGGGGCGTGGCCTGGGGGAAGGGGATGTAGACCGGCTTGCGCTTGCTCAGGCCCTGGTTGAACTCGTCGGGGAAGCGGGCATCCTTGTAGACGCAGGCCGTGACGCACTCCAGGCAGCCGACGCAGAGCGTCCTCGTTGACGTAGCGGGGCTTGCGCTTGACCGTGACCGTGAAGTTGCCCACGTAGCCCGTCCACCTTCGCCACCTCGGAGTAGGTCCAGAGCGTGATGTTCGGGTGGGTCTTCACCGCGGACATCTTGGGGGTGAGGATGCAGGCCGCGCAGTCGAGGGTGGGGAAGGTCTTGTCGAACATGGCCATGTGGCCGCCGATGGTCGGCTCGCGCTCGACCAGATACACCTTCTTGCCGGCGTTGGCCAGGGTCAGGGCCGCGTGGATGCCGGCGATGCCGCCGCCGACCACCAGGACGGCCGGATGGACCGGGACCGTCTTCCGCTCCAGCGCCGTGTGGTGGGCGACGCGGCGGATGGCGGCCCGGGTCAGGTCCTTGGCCTTCGTCGTGGCGGCCGCCCGGTCCGCGTTGACCCAGGAGACGTGCTCCCGGATGTTGACCATCTGGACAGTAGAAGGGGTTCAGCCCGGCCGCGGCGACGGCGTGCCGGAAGGTGTGCTCGTGCAGGAGGGGCGAGCAGGAGGCCACCACGATCCGGTTCAGGTGCTGCTCGCGGATGTCCTGCTGGATCAGCTCCTGCCCGGGGTCGGAGCACATGTACTTGTAGTCGCGGGAGACGACGACGCCGGGCAGGGTCGCGGCGTAGGCGGCCACGGCCTTGACGTCCACCGACGCCGGCGATGTTGGTCCCGCAGTGGCAGATGTAGAAGCCGACCCGGGGGGCCCCGGTGAGGCTAGACATGGGCCGCCTGCCCTCCTTTCTGCGGCGCCGGCACCCAGGTCGGCTGCACGAACAGCCGCTGGAGGCCCAGGGCGCGATCCGGGAGGCCGAAGGCCCGCCCCAGGAGCTGGGTGAGGTAGAGCGACCGGCAGGTGGACCGGCTCGCCGAACTGCCGGGCCATCTCGTCCTGGTAGCACTCCAGGTTGAACTGGCAGAGCGGGCAGACGGTCACCAGCATCTCGGCCCCGCGCCGCAGGGCCTCCTTGAGCAAGATGTGGCTGAGGCGGAGCCCCGTCTCCGGGATGGTGCCGATGAGCGTGCCGCCGCAGCAGCGGGTCTTGAGGGGCCACGTGACGGCCGTGGCGCCCACGGCCTCCACCACCCGGTCCATGCTGGTGGGGTGATGGGCGTCGTCGAAGGTGGCGAAGGGCCGCACGACCTGGCAGCCGTAGTAGCAGGCGACCTTGAGGCCCTTGAGGGCCTGCGTCATCCGCTGGGCGATTCGGGGCAGGCCCACGTCGTTGACCAGCACGTCCAGGGGGTGCCGGACCTGGACCTGGCCGGTGTAGCGGAGGCCCACGGCCGCGAGGCCGGCCGTCACGCGCTGCGCGAGGTCCGGATGCTGCGTCCAGGTAGCGCTGCGTCTTGGAGAGCACGAGGTAGCAGGCGTTGCAGGGGGCCAGCAGCTGGGCCGGCGTCTGCGCCGTGCCGGCGCCCTGCTGCTCCGCCAGGGCGAGATTGCGGGCGGCCAGGGTGAAGGCCGCCACCTCGTCCACCGCCATGTAGGCCGTGGCCCCGCAGCAGTTCCAGTCGTCCAGCTCCTGGAGCGGCACGTCCAGGGCCGTGAAGACCGCGCAGCAGCGACTCCTCGTAGGCCCGGCCGTTGCTCTGGGCGGAGCAGCCCGGGTAGTAGCAGTAGGTCATGGGGTCCGTCCTCCTCCGGCCGACTGGACGGCGCTGCAAGAGGGTGCGCACCGTCGCCTTCTCCCGCGTCCGCTCCTGCCCCAAGGACAGCCGCCCGGTGCGCCAGAGCCGCCAGGCCACGGGCAGGTTGCGGAGCGCCCCCAGGGGATTGGTCTTCAGGTAGAACTTCACCATCAGGCGCCCTTCGCTGCTGCGGCCGGCCTGCTGCACGCCGCGGAAGAACTCCCGGGCGAGCACCGGGATGGGGAAGCGCTTGGGGTAGACCCCCTGGCGCAGGGCCTCCTGCTTGAGGGCGTACATCACGTCGGTGATCTTGATCTCGCGCGGGCAGTCCACCGTGCAGGCGTAGCAGGAGGCGCAGAGCCAGATGGTGCGGGAGTGCAGGACGTCGTCCTTGAAGCCCTCCCGCACCATGGCGATGATGCGCCGGGGGGTGTAGTCCATGTAGTGGCTCAGGGGGCAGGTGGCGCTGCAGGTGCCGCACTGGATGCAACTGAAGAGCTTCTCCCCGTAGGCCAGCTTGGCGATCGTCTCGCCGAAGGTGGGATCCAGCTCCGACTCGTACTTGAGCCGCCGCCCCACCTCCCCGGTCAGTCGCGGAACGGTCGTCATGGGGGTCCTCCGTTCGTCGGGGTGCGCCGATCGGGGTCGGCGTCCTCCCGGAAGGTGATGCCGTGCGCGAATCGCTATCGAATCCTGCAAACGCGTCATTTGGTCTGGGCAGCCCGTTCGCGGCCGAACTCCAGACCCTTGCGCAGTGCGCGAATGTTGATCTCTTCGGTACCCTTGGGCACGGAGTCCTTCACCGCACTCTCGATGGCTTCTTGGGTCACAAGATCGGTGACGCCCGCCAAGAAGCCCACCATGACGATGTTCAGGACCAGGCGGCGGCCCAACTCCTCCGCGAAGCGGGTGGCCGGGATGCCCAACGCGCGGGCTCCCTTGGGCAGCTTGTCGTCCAGCTTCACCAGCTCTTCCTCGTAGAGGAGGAGGCCGCCGGGCTTGAGGTGACGGCGCGAACTGGGTGTAGGCGTCCTGGCTCATCAGCACCAGGATGTCCGGGCTCTTCACGTAGGGGTACCCGATCACCTCGTCGGCAGATGGTCACCTGGGCGCTGCAGGCGCTGCCGCGGGCCTCGGGGCCGAAGGCCTGGATCAGGGTGGCGTGCTTGCCGTCGTAGATGCTCGCGGCCTTGCCGATGATGGATGCGCAGAGGATGACGCCCTGGCCGCCCAGGCCGCCGACGCGGATCTCAGTCTTGGCCATCGGACGACTCCGTAGGGCGTGAACTTGTCGCCGAGGACCTGGCTGAAGTGGCTCGTTCATGGCATCCAGCCAGGTGGGACGCTCGCGGTCCACGAACTTGCCCACGACGATGTCGCCCTGGTAACGTGAGGCCCACGTCCTTGGTGTCGGCGCCGTTCTTGACGATGCTGCCGCTCCTTGTAGTACTTCACCTGGTCCACGCCGTCGCCCAGCCGATTGCGGCGGGAGTAGAGGGTCGGGCAGGGGGACAGCGCCTCGATGAACACGAAGCCCTTCTTCTGCAGGCCTTCCTTCATGGCCTTGGCGAGCTGCCGCACGTGGTAGATCGTCCAGCGGGCCACGTAGACCGCGCCGCAGGCGTCGGCCAGGAAGGGCAGGTTGAAGGAGCTCTCGAAGTTGCCGAAGGGCATGGTGGTCTGGGTGGGGCCGAGTGGGGGTGGTGGGCGCCACCTGGCCGCCGGTCATGCCGTAGGTGAAGTTGTTCACGCAGACGACCATCAGGTCCATGTTGCGCCGGGCGGCGTGGACAGAAGTGGTTGCCGCCGATGGCGAAGAGGTCGCCGTCGCCGGAGTAGACCACCACCTTCAGCTTGGGGTTGGCCAGCTTCAGGCCCGTGGCGAAGGGGATGGCACGGCCGTGGGTGGTGTGGAAGCTGTCCAGGTTCAGGTAGCCCGCCACGCGGCCCGTGCAGCCGATGCCGGAGACGATGGCGATCTCGTCCAGGTCCAGCCCGGAGTCCGTGAGGGCGCGGGTGAAGCAGTTCACCGTGGTGCCGATGCCGCAGCCCGGGCACCAGATGTGCGGGAGGCGGTCCTGCCGCAGAGTAACGCCAGTACCGGGTTCTCGAGCGCGCATTCACGCTCGAGATCCTGCTCAAGATCAACGGTCTGGGACTTCGCTCATCGCGCCGCCTCCATGATCTTCTCCAGGATCACGCTCGGGTTCGTGGACCGTGCCGCCGGCGTGGGGGACGCGGATCACCGGGACCTTGCCCGCCACGGCCCGCTCCACCTCCAGCACCATCTGGCCCATGTTGAGCTCGGGCACCACGAAGGCCTTCACCTGGTTGGCCAGCTCCTGGCATCCGCTCGGCCGGGAAGGGCCAGCAGATGACCAGGCGCAGATGGCCCACCTTCAAGCCCTTGGCCCGCGCCTCCTCCACGGCGGCCATGGCGACGCGGGAGGTGATGCCGTAGGAAATCACGACCACGTCCGCTCCCTCCACGCCGTCCTTGCGGACGTCCACCAGCTTGTCGGCGTTGTCGCGGATCTTGTCGACCAGGCGGCGGACGAGCTTGTCCTGGGCGTGGGGCGTTCATGGCCGGGTAGCCCCGCTCGTCATGGGTGAGGCCCGTGACGTGGATGCGGTAGCCGTCGCCCGCCTTGATCATCTCGGGGACCGAGGTCATCGGCCGTGGTCGCGTAGAGCTTGTACTCGCCGGGCTTCTTCTTGGTCCACTTGCGCTCCACGACCTCGATCTGGTCGGCGGGCGGGATCACCACGCGCTCGGTCATGTGGCCCACGACCTCGTCCATCATGAAGAAGACCGGGCACGCGGTACGTCTCGGTCAGGTTGAAGGCCGTGATCATCAGGTCGAAGCATTCCTGGGGACTATTGGGCGACGAGGGCGATGATCTCGTAGTCGCCGTGGCTGCCCCACTTGACCTGCATCATGTCGGCCTGGGCGGGGAGGGTCGGGAGGCCGGTGGAGGGGCCGCCCCGCTGCACGTCCACCCACACGCTGGGCGTCTCGGTGATGACGGCGTAGCCGATGTGCTCCATCATGAGGGAGAGGCCCGGGCCGGAAGTCACGGTCATGACCTTCTTCCCGCCCCAGACCGCGCCCTGGATGGCGATGGAGGCGGCGAGCTCGTCCTCCATCTGGATGAATACGCCGCCCACCGTGGGGATGCGCGAGGCGAAGCGCTCCACCATCTCCGTGGAGGGGGTGATCGGGTAGCCCGCCACGAAGCGGCAGCCCGCCGCCAGGGCCCCTTCGCAGGCCGCGTGATCGCCATCCATGAAATAGATGCCCGTCAAGACTCCGCTTGGATCCGCGTGCAAGGTATCCTCCCTCCGCGCTGGGCGCGGGATGTGGGTGCTGCTAGGCGACCGGGGACCGCTGAGATTCGGCCGTGCCAGCTCGCCGCCGCTTCTCCAGGTCCTTCAGGCGCACCCCGTAGATGGCGAAGTCCGGGCAGTATAGGCCGCACAAGTCGCAGCCGCTGCAGGCCTCGGGCCTGGCCAACACAGGATAGTGGTAGCCCTTCTGGTTGAATTCCCGGGAGAACTCCAGGGCGTGCGTGGGACAGAAGTCGATGCAATAGGAGCATCCTTTGCACACTTCCGCCCGGACAAATACCATACCCTTGGCCTTCCCGCTGGTTTCCTCGCTCATGCGTCTGGTCCCTTTCGATCGGTGGACGGTGAGTTCCCGCGAGCCAGAGACAGCAACCCCGCTCGCACATCCCTGTCCGATTGGACGCCCCCATCGTAGTTCTTGCACGCCCACACGATACCGCCGTTCATCTTGAGGGCGCCGGCGACCATATCATCTCCTTCGGCAACAACAAGGCCCCTGGTTCGGGCAAGCCCTGGTACCACCCTGCAACTGACTACCTGGCGCGCAGCGGAACCACCGCCCTCCGCCGGCGCTGGATCGCGAAGTAGTACTTGGTCCCCCGGATCGCCTCCCGCAGGACCGGCCACGCGAGTTTCAGGTAGATGTGCAAGACGAGCAGAGTGTCCGTCACGACCGCGAGGGTCAGGTGAATGAGGGTCGCCGTCTCGACCGTCCCCTTTCCGACGGCGTCCGCCCCGATCCACTTGAGGGCCCCGGTGACGGCGAAGACCGCCAGGGCCGCTGGCACATAGAGGTACCAGAGCCGCTGGCCGGGGTTATACGCCCCGCGCGTGAGCGCCCCCTCCCTGCCGAAGCTCCGCAGCCACGCCCAGGTGTCGCGGAACCAGCCCCGATCGTCGCGGGTCCAGGAGAGCGCGTTCCGGACGGCCATGCGGAGGTGAGGCCGGTCGAAGGCCAGGAAGAGGACCGGGGCCAGGAGAAGGCCCACGGCGAAGATCCGGTGCGCAAGCCCAAAGGCAAAGCGCAGGTCTTTGGGCAGCCCGTCCCCCCAGTGGTTGATGAGCATCCCGGTGCCCATCAGGATCAGGTAGGACACGAGGAGGTCCCAGTGCGAGGCCCGCTCGATGCGGCGGAATCCTCGGACGTAATCCTTCATGGCCCGATTTACCTGCGGGCAGGCGGCCACACACTGGTAACAGCGGCGGCACTCCGCCGCCACCACGTGCTCCAGCAGCATGGACGTCCGCACGAACATCGTTCCGGCTGGCTTGTCCGCGACGACCGGACACGCATCCACACAGTTGCCGCAGGACAGGCAGGCCCGCGTGCCCGAGATGTCATCCGAGACATCGAGGGTGTGGTTCTGGGCGAGGCCGTTACTGATGACTCGGCAGCGGGCCACCGGGGGATGCACCCGGTCCAGGATGCCGTCCAGGATTTCCGTCCGGGGCGGCAGGAGATCGGTCGGACCAGGCTTCGTGGCGTCCAGCATCGCGAATCTCCCCCTATTTCCCCACCGCCTTGGCGAAGCCTCCCGTCGGGGTCTCCATGTCCCGGGCGACGTACAGCTTCTTCAATGCGTCGGCATCCATCTGGGTCAGTCTTTCCACCTCGCCTGCCCACCTGTCTTGGCGAAGTTCGGCGAGCCGCGCCTCCAGGTGCCGCGGGCGGGGGCTGGCGAACCGGCCGTAGGCGCGGCGGGCGTACATGGCGGCCTGGTACTGGGTGATCTCGGCCGGGCAGCGGGCGGTGCACAGCCCGCACATGACGCAGTCGAAGGAGAGCTCCGCGGCCTCGGCCAGATCGCCTCGCAGCATGGCCGCCACGTACTCCATGATCTTCAGCCCCTGGGGGCAGGACTTGTTGCAGGTATTGCATCCCAGGCAGTTGGCCAGCTCCGGATAGAGCGTGAGCGCCTCCAGCGCCGGATCGGCGATCGTCTCCAAATCGTACAGGGCCTTGCGGGCGGGGAAGTAGGGGAGCTGGGTCAGGTACATCTCCGGCACCGCCAGGTCCTGACAGGCCAGCGCCATGTGGAGGCGCGGCCGGTCCCCCACGCGGTAGATCGTGGCACAGGCGCCGCAGAAGCCGCCCCGGCACCCCACGCCGTGCACCAGGCGGTAGCCGGCGTGCTCCATGGCCCGCAGGATGGTGAGCCCCTCGGGCACCTCGTACCGCGTGTTCATGATGTAGATGGGGATCATGGCTCCATCGGCCGACTGTTCCACGCTGTTCCTCTCCCTCTTGGCAATGGGGCCAAACCCGACGCAGGGGAAGCCCCTGGAGTCACGCGACCGTCCGCGCCCGACTCTCCGGGCCGCCGGGATCCCTCTGCCCCTGCGGCACGACGTAATCGGGCAGCAGGAGGGGCGAGACCTTGCCGTTTCGGATCCCCGCCGCCGCCAGCGCCTGGTGGTGCCTCTGCACATGCTCGAGCGTGAGGCGGCCCGGCGTCGTGGCCCTCGCCTGCTCGGCCGCCGCCTGGCCGGCGCGCCGCCCGAAGACGAAGATGTCGACCAGGGAGTTGCCCCCCAGGCGGTTCCGGCCCTGGACACCCCCGGCCACCTCACCGGCCAGGAACAGGTTCGGCAGGGTACTCCGGCCCGTGGGATCGACCATATCCACGCCACCGTTCTGGTAGTGCTGGGTGGGGTAGACAAAGAGCGGCTCCTTGGTCATGTCGATGCCGTAGTTGTTGAACCGCCGCTCGAGGCCCGCGAACAGCCGGTGAATCTTCCCCTTGTGACCGATCTTGTCGATGATAGGCGTGTCCAGCCACACCCCTTCATTGCCGGCCGGGGTCCGGACGCCCTGCTTCCGGTGGTGGACTTCGCGGAGGATCGCCGAGGAGGTGGCGTCGCGGGTCTCCAGCTCGTTGATGAACCGCTGGCCTTCGGCATTCACCAGGTGCGCGCCGGTGCCGCGGAGCGCCTCGGTGCAGAGCCACCCCAGCATCTGCTCCGGCCAGGCGGCGCCCGTGGGGTGGTACTGGATGGCGTCCATGTAGAGGAGCCTGGCCCCGGCCCGATACGCGATGACCAGGCCGTCGGCGGTCGCCCCGTAGTGGTTGGTCGTGGGGAAGCCCTGGATGTGGAGGCGGCCGATGCCGCCCGTGGCCAGGATGACCGTCTTGGCGCGGACCACCAGATACCGGTCCGTGTCGAAGTTGTAGAGCACGGCCCCGGCGCACTGGCCGTGGTCGTCCGTGAGGAGCTCCACCGCGGGCGCGTACTCCAGCACCGGGATCTGCCGGTTCCGGCACTCGTCCCGAAGCACCCGCATCATCTCCAGGCCGCTGTAGTCCTTCGCCGAGTGGATCCGCTTGCGCGACTGGCCGCCGGCCAGGGAGCAGATCAGGGTGCCGTCGGGCTCTCGGTCGAACATCACCCCGAGCCGGAGGAGCCAGTCCAGGACGAGGGGGGCATCCAGCACCAGCGCCTGGACCAAGGCCGGCTTGTTCATGTAGCGGCCACCACCCAGGGTGTCCAGGTAGTGGAGAGCGGGGCTGTCATGGAGGTGGCTCGCCGCCGCGATGCCGCCTTCCGCCATGGTCGTGTTGGAATCGCCGTGTCGGAGCTTGGTGGCGAGCAGGACCTTCGCCCCCTGCTCCTGGGCCACCAGGGCGGCCGTGCTCCCGCCCCCGCCCCCGCCGATGACCAGGACGTCCACATCGGTGTCCACCTGGCGGAGATCGAAGGCCTCGGGGTCGAGCCGACTGCGGGCCTCCAGTTGCTCGGCGAACTCGTTGGGGACACGATCCCCTGTGTTCGGACCGACCCGGACTGGCCGCATCCCGTCGGCCCGGAAGTCCGGATGAAACGCCTGGAGCAGGGCGGTCTTCTCCTCCGGATCCATCCGGGGCATGACCTCCTGCAATCGGGCGGCCCGGGTGGCCTCGAGCCGTTTCAGGGATGGCCGCATCGAGTCAGGATATGGCATCGGGTCTTTCTCCGCGTGTGCGCATCTGAGCAGGCAGCCGAGCCTGCGCCTCTGGCTCGTGCACGGCTCCGCCGGGAAATCCTATTCGCTGTTCCCCTGCGGGAAGAGGAGCCGGCGCGGGACGTAGACGAAGCCGTCCATGATCCGGCGCGCCGTCCCGGCGATGGCCGACTGCGTCAGTGCGAACTCGCCCGAGGGCGTCCTGGAGACCGCAATGACGTACTCGGAGACCCCCGAGGGATGGCCCACGCGGACGACGCCGGTCGCCTTGGCCCGCGGCCCCACCACCTCGTGGACCACCGTGCCCTCGATGAGGGCGGCGGCTCCCACGCAGATCCCCCCCGTCACGGCGTAGGCCTTGTGCAGGACGGCGAGCGCCTTGGTCCGGGCCAGCAGGTCGCAGGCGGCGGCGGGGATCGTCTGCCCGGTGATGATCTGGTAATCCTGCGGCGGGGCCACGAAGGCCACCTTGGGCACGGCCGGGCTCACCTGCTCCGGGCTGGGGACCAGGTGCATCCGGACCGCCGCCTTCACTCGGATCTCTTCCATGATCTCCAGGATCTTCGGGTTGGCGGCGGTGTCCTTGGGCAGCTCCTTCCCAGTGAAGCCGAGGTCGGCCGCCTGCACGAACACGGCGGGATTGGCGGCATCCACCAGGCTGACCCGCACGCTGCGGCCATCGGCCAATTCCAGCGTGTCCACCACGTGCCCGGTGGGCAGGAGCTTCCCCGTCTTCGAGCCCCCGGAGTTCACGAAGTTCAGCACGAGCTTGGCGCCGGTCCCCGGGACCCCGTTGACGACGAAGTCCCCCTCGGTGCGGGCCTTGCCGTCTCGCACCGGGACTTCCGCCTCGATGAGCTTCTGGGTGTTGGTGTTGAAGATCCGCACCCGCGTGATGGGCTCCGTCACCGGGACCAGCCCTTCATCCACGGCGAAGGGCCCCACGCCCTGCGAGATGTTCCCGCAGTTGCCCTCGTAGTCCACGACCGCCTTGTCGATCCCGACATAGCCGAAGGTGTAGTCCACATCGGCCCCATCCTGGCGGGAGGGCGCGATGATGGCCACCTTGCTGGTCAGCGGATCGGCCCCGCCCAAGCCGTTGATCTGCCGGGAGTCCGGGCTCCCGAAGATGCTCAGGATGACCCGGTCCCGGTGCGCGGGCTCCTGCGGCAGCTCATGGGCCAGCAGGTAGACGCCCTTGCTCGTGCCCCCCCGGATGATGGCCGCGCGAATGCGTTCAAATTCCCGCATCGGCCAGCCTCCTTTCCCGGTGTGCGAATGAAAACGAGGCGGTCATAAAGGACATAATCCGTGATGTAATCGCTTTCAAATGTTAGCGATTGCATAGAAGCTAGCCCTTGCGTTGTCGCTTGTCAAGTGATATGTTCCTGTGGTCAATTTCACCGAACGAAGCTCCGCTTCAGGCCGACGGGGCTTGCGCCACTCCGGTACGGATATGGAACCAGCCCATTGAGAGCGCTGCCAAGAACGCTTCATGTCCGAAGCGCAACTGTCCGATGAGGATTGGAAAGTGCGTTCCATAAGGGGCCGCACGGCTGGTCAGACGCGCATGGAAGATGTGGCCCGCCGGGTGGGCGTGTCCATCGTTACCGTGTCCCGGACCCTCCACCAGCCAGAAAAGGTCTCCGCGAAGACGCGGCGCCGGGTCCTGCGAGCCATTGCGGAAACCGGCTATGTTGAGAACCTCGTGGCCGGGAGCCTGGCATCAAACCGGACGAACGTCATTGCCGCCATCGTGCCGACCCTCAGCAACCCGGCGTATGGAATGAGCGTGCACGCCGTCTCCGAGGTGCTGCGGAAGAACGGGCTTCACCTCTTGCTTGGGACCGCGGGGTTCTCGGTGACCGAGGAAGAGTCCCTGATTGCCACGCTTCTCGGACGGCGCCCAGACGGTGTCTTCCTGCATGGATGTCGGCACACACCACAGGCCAGACGTCTGCTGCGGAATGCGGGAGTCCCGATCGTCGAGACAGGCGACCTTGTGAAGCGTCCGCTGGACATGGTGGTAAGCTACTCGAATTTTGATGCCGCGAAAGCCATGACCGCATATCTCCTTGCCAAAGGATACCGCCGGATCGGGTTCGTCAGTGCCCCTATAGCCGAAAACGATCGGCACCTCCACCGATGGCGTGGCTACCGGGCCGCTTTGCATCAACATGGGATCTCCTATCATCCAGCCTATTTTTTGGAGAGGCCCTTCGGCCTGCATTACGGGGCCGAGGCGCTGCGCACCACCCTCGATCGCCATCCTGACGTCGAAGCCATTTTCTTCGCAAGCGATGTGTTCGCTGTTGGCGCCCTGCTGGAATGCTTGCGCCAGGCGTGGCCGGTCCCACAGAAGGTGGCAGTCGCGGGCTTCGGCGATCAGGAAATCGCGCGCGAGGTCGTGCCCTCGCTCACGACCGTGCGCATCCCGCGGGAAGAGATCGGCCGTTTGGCAGGACAGATGCTGCTCGATCGACTCCACGGGCAGCCAGTCAAGCGAAAAATTGTGGATGTCGGCTTCGAGATCATCGAGCGGGCCAGCGCCTAACCGCGGCGGGCTGTAGTTCGCGAAAAATCCATCCGGCCTCCGCTTCTTCCACTGATCATCTCCAGCTCACACCATAAGGTTAGCAATATTGCCCACGTTCCCGGGTTGAACTCGGAGGTCAAGTGGACTATGCGAGGATCCCACCCGACACGCTCGTTCCACATGGTCATTGCTCTCTCACGGGACACCCTGGGGTATCTCCGGCTAACCGGCCGGACGGAGAGATCGCGGCCCTGGAGGCCCGGGCGCGCCTGGGGCAACTGGACGTGGCCCGGGCCCTGCGGGACCTTGATCCAGCCCTCGCGGCCTGGCGGGAGATCCTGCGGTGCAGTCCTGTCCGCGGCTGGCAGATTCTCCGGAAGCTGGTCGTGGGACCGGTGGTGATGGACCCCCTATCCGAGGTCCACGGATACCGCTGGGGGGGGACAGTTAAACGGAGGGGCCGTTCTGAAGGGGGCGCAAGAATACCTGCGGTGCTGGGGGACCGGCACCCATGTTATGCGCATGGTTCGTGTTGGGAAAACTTGGTCCAATGGCGGGAAGAGCTTTCGCTGTGTTTATGAGGAGTTAGGTCCACATTCTATGCGCGATTGGATGGGCAGACAGAGTTTTTGCGGACTACAACCCATGCTGTAAATCTTACCACCCCTGTGTGTAACTCTTTCGCCGTTTCGTCCACCGAACTGGGCAGAAGCAACCTGCGGGAGTTCAACCCTCCTCCAAAAAACCGGACGGTTTGGGCATTTCGCCCCGCGTTGGCATATCAGGTGCTTCTTGACCCACATGATCCAAGGTAGAAACAAGATCCCCTCATCCCGCCCTTCCTTCGCCAGGGGGGACTAGCCTTGCGCCATGTTCGGTGATACCTGGAGATGATACGAGCCATGTTTGCGGTGCTCAATCAGTTCTGGATCCCCTTCGTGAGTCTCGAAGCGCCCGGCCATCTGTCGCGTCTCAACGCCCCCGCCTTCCGCCTCCCCGGTCGCGGAGTTTTCTGATCGCGAACGTGCCTCCCCAAACCCTCGGCGGCGTTTGAACTCCTGCCGCCTCGGTCCATGCTTCTCCCGCTGAGACATCAACGCTTCAACACTTCTGACGGAGGAAGAAGAATCGATGCAGGTGGACCATCATTCACTCGTGATGCTGCTGTCTCCGGGAATCCCGACGCTTTCCCTTTCCCGAAGAGCCAGAAGGAGCGCATCCCGGAGTCCAGAGGAGATAGCCAATGGGAACTCTGTCGCGCCATCGGCCGCCGATCGACCGCCTCACCGTGGTCCAGGCAATCTGCGACCTCGACGCCCAGTCACCGGCCTTCCGCGATGCCGTCATCTCCGATCCTTTCGTAGGGCCCGAAGGGGCCGTGATCCTCGATGTCAGAATTGGCCAGGACACCGCGTTCCGCGTAGTGGCACCCACCGCAGATGAGGCGTATGCGCTCCTGCACGAGCTGATCGATTCCATGATCGATACCGCGCGAAGGGCGAGGGGGATACCTGCCCGAGCTCCATCGGCTGCCTGCGGGTGGGGAGGAACGCGGGGCTCTCTGCCAGGAGCCGCACCTCCGTGCACGAACTGATTTTGGCACGCCTGTGCGGGCAAAGGGACGGCCCCGATCATCGTCCAGCCTGGACGCGGCCCGGGATTCCACTGGGGGGAAAGAGGGGCGAAGCGCCGCAAGCACCGCCGCGCAACGTCCACACCGCCGAGCCAGAGCGTCAGAGATGGGCGCGGGCGTGGCGAGGAACGACCTTCAGAGGGAAAGGCTATGCCGCGCGCGGACCGGCACCGTTCGATCCTGATCGCATTTCGTGGAATGCGGCCAGGACCTCCGGCATCCAGCCGATGTCGGCCAGCAGGGAGTTGGACAACCTTGGCGCAGCCGACGCCATCTTCCGGCAGCGCCTGCCACACCCAGAAGAGGACAATCTCTGTCGCCCGGCCAGCTCCCAGCTCGCTTCACCTGCCAGCGGGCCCCGCCCGAGGGCTCGGGGGCGCGGCAGCCGGGGTTAATCCAAGGGCTCCAGCACGTGTGGAATGCTGGGCATCTGCCACGCGAGCGCATGTCTGGGAGCCTCGGGAGGCAATAGTGTCGAGCGTCTTGGTTGTGGATGATGAGCCTGGAATCGTTGAGCTGCTCAGGAGGTTCCTCGACTCGAAGGGGTACACGGTGAGTACGGCCACTGATGGCCCAGGAGCGCTCCAGAAAGTTCAGGAGGACCGGCCGGACGCCGTACTCTTGGACATCGACCTGCCCCGGATGAACGGCCTCGAGGTGCTGCGATGCATCCGAGGCTCCACCCCGGAGCTTGGAGTCATCATGGTGTCAGGCCGATCCGACGAGGAGACGCGTGGGGCGGCATTCGCCCTCGGGGCGCTCGACTACCTCACGAAGCCCGTGAGCTTCCGGGTCCTGGAGCGTCGTTTGGCGGACTGCATCCTGAGACCGCCGAGCGGGCAAGCCCGCACCCCGCTGGGTGCGTGATCCTGTCCGGGGCCGATGCCCTGCGCATCGGGACTCGCCTCATCAGCACCCGCGCCGAGACAGGAGCGACCACACCTGTGGTCCGCCGTGCCCGTCGCGAACTCCGGGGCGTGCCCGCCCCAGACGGCGCCCGGGGGCTGGCCTAGGAAGCGACCAACGTCCGGCAGGGGGAACGTGGGGGAGGAGGATGGCATGAGCAGCATCCAAGCATTTCGCTGTGGGCGGTGCCGGGCCGAGGTCCTGGCCACGGCACGGCGCGCCGCCCCCTACTGGTCGATCGGACCGGATCATCCGGTCCTCTGCTGTGGGCAGCCGCTCCGGCCGCTGGAGCTCGGGCAGGTGCTGTCCGTGCCGCTCCCACGCCGCCGTCTTGTCCGCTGCCCCCGGTGCGGGTACGCGGTCTGGGTCATCGTGCAGCCGGTGGGCGCCCTCGTCTGCGCCGGTTGCCAGGCGGAGTGCGTGGTGGCCCCTCCGGACACCCGCGCCACCATGATGGAGGGGGCGTTGGGCTCCGGGCGAGTTTCCCAGGGGGCGAGGTGAGGCGCCTGCCGGGGGTGCCGCTCGCGGGGGAGATTCGATGAAGGCGGAAGAGGCGCCAAGGCCCATGCCCAGATGGTTGCGCCAAGAAGAAATTGCGGCCCGGTTGGGAGTTAGCATGACGCCCGGTGCGGGAGGCGCTCGATCTCCTAGTCTCATCGGGTTTGGCTGAACGGGTCCCGTACAGAGGCGTGCGAATTCGCAACCCTTCGGTCCCGGACATTCTGGACTCGTATTGCATGCGCCTGCTCCTGGAAGGCGTCGCCGCGTTCTCGGCGGCCGCGAAGATCAACGCGCGTCCAACTGGCGGAATTGCGGGATCTACTAAGCTCGGGCAAAGGGACTGATTGCGCTCTCCGACATGCCAGACGAACGTGCCCTCAGTCGTGAGTTGCACAGCGCGATCGTGGCCGCGTCTGGAAATCGGTTGCTGCACAGGACATATCTGACGATCCTCAACACGTTCCCGGATTGGATGCTCTACGAGCACCTGTATCGTCAGCCCGAGCTGCTTGGCTGAGAGCATGCAGACCGAACACCGTGAGCACAGGCTGATCGTCGAGGCACTGGAAAGCCGGGACCCGAGCCTCGCCGTCGAGCGCACGATTGAACATATGCGAAGCCGAGGTCGCGAATTGGAGGCCTACCTGGGCATATCTGCCGAATCTTTGCACGCACACGAAGCCCAAGTTCTGCCACTGTTGCAGGGAATCCGAGAGCAGGCGATTCGAAAGGAGCCAGTATGACCGTAGATATTTTCCAGAGGATGGCGCAGAGCATCATCGATGGAGATTCTGATGTTGCTGTGGCGCTCGCGAAGGAATCGATCGCCGCGAACCTGGATCCGTTGGAGGCCATCTCCAGAGGCTTCGTGGCTGGCGTGAACACCGTCGGCGAAGCGTTCGGGCGAGGCGAGGCCTTCCTGCCGGAGCTCGTAATGGCCGGCGAAGCCATGAAGGCTGCAGTCGCGACGCTGGATCCCGAGCTGAAGAGACGCGGCAGCCAGCGTCAGATCCTGGGCAAGGTGGTCATCGCCACGGTGGAAGGCGACATTCATGAGATCGGAAAATCCCTGGTCGCCACGATGCTGGCAGCCTCGGGCTTCGAAGTCCACGATCTGGGCGTCGATGCACCGGGCGACAAGCTCATAGGAAAAGCGCTGGAAGTCAACGCGAACATACTTGCCATGAGCGCCCTCCTAACTACCACGATGGTCAAGCAGCGTGAGGTCATTGAGGAGCTGGAAAAGGAGGGCCTGCGGCAGCGGCTGAAGGTCATGGTCGGCGGAGCGCCGGTAACTCGGGACTGGGTTACGTCGATTGGCGCCGACGGGTACTCGGAGGACGCCATCGGCGCCGTAGCGCTGGCCAGGAAGCTCATGAGCGGCCAGTAGCCCGCCGACTGTAGCTCCTCGATGACGGCGCACGGGCACGGCCCGCTGAGTGCCGGTCCGGCCTTTGGAGGGCGAATTGTCGAAGACCATCAAGTCCATCACCAATCCGAAGCTCAAGCTCGAAGTCTTGAGCCAGGAGGACGTCAGCAAGATTCACGAAGCGACGTTGTGGATCATCGAGCATGTCGGCGTGAAGTTTCCTTCGGAGCGAGCGCTGACCATCTGGGGCGACGCTGGCGCGGACGTCGATCATGATCGAATGATCGTGAAGGCGCGGCCCGCCCTCATCGAATCGGCTCTGAAGCAGTGTCCCGGAGCCTACACACTTGCCGCCCGCGATCCCGCACAGGACCTGGCATTGGATGGCAACCACGTCTATCTGGGAACGGATGGATGCGGCGTGGAGGTCATCGACATTGAAACCGAGAAGCTGCCACACCTCGACGCTCCAGGATGTGAAGGACATCGCCCGAATCGCGGATGCCGTAGAGGAGATCGCCTTTCACTGGGTGCCGGTTTCGGCGCAGGACACGCCGGTTGAAACTCGCGGCCTGCACGAGATCGCGGCGATCTGGGAGTCTTCCACAAAGCACGTGCAAACAGAAAGCATTTACAGCCCGCACGAGGCTCGCGCGGCGATCGCCATGGCGGCCATGATCGCCGGCGGCTCAGACGAACTCAGAAAGCGTCCGGTGCTTTCCCTGATGCAGTGTTCGGCATCTCCGCTTGGCCATGACGGAGGCTCCGTCGATGCCGCGCTCCTGGCCGCAGAGGCCGGGATTCCGACGGGTTTCATGACGATGGCCGCCTGCCTGACCACGGGCCCGGCGACGCTCGCCGGCAACCTGGCCGTTGGCAATGCAGAGGTAATTGCCGGCACGGCGCTTCTGCAACTAGCCTATCCGGGTGCGCCGGTTTTCTACGCCGCGGCACAGACCGCTTCGGACTTGCGCACGGGTGCCTACACAGGCGGAGGACCGGAAGACTTCCTATTCGGTGGCGCCACGAACGCCCTGGCCGACTTCTACGGCATTCCACTTTCCATGGGCTCGTTCGCGACCGGCGCCAAGGAGCCAAACTGGCAGGCTGGGATAGACAACAGCCTCTCCACGTTCATGGCGAGTGCCGTGATGTCAGACATGCTCCTGGGGGTCGGCTTTCTGCACGGCAGCCGGGTCTGGTCATTTGCCGAAATGATGATGGATTGCGAGATCTTCGCCATCATCCGCCAGATGATGCAGGGAATCGTCGTGGACGACGAAACGCTGGCGCTCGAGGCAGTTGCGGCGGTGGGACCCTCGGGCAACTTCCTGACGCAGAAACACACGCGCCGGCACATGCACGACATATTTGTTCCCGAATTCATGGATCGGCGTCCGTACTCCGATTGGGAATCCAAGAAGGACGATGCGCGCGATTGGGCACTGGCAAAGGCACGCAAGATCCTGGCTGAGCATCAACCGGAACCCTTGGACCCCGCTCTGAGCCGGGAATTTGCGCGAACTGATCGAGTCGCTGGAAGTCCAATGAATACACGGACCGTGCCGCTCCGGTTGAGTCGATCGCTTGCGCCTCGAGGCATCAACCATGCAGACCAGAATAGAGCTTCTCTCCAGTGATCTGATCTCGCGGGTTCTCGACGAGGCATTCCAGTTGATGATGAATCCGGGGATCAAGGTCCTTTCGCCGCGAGCTCGCGACCTTCTGGCCGATGGCGGCGCGATCGTTGACCGGGGCTCGGAGGTTGTCCAGATCCCGGAGAAGACGGCCCGCGCCGCTTTGCAGACCGTGCCTTCCACCTTCTATCTGTTTGACAGACTTGGCCAAGCCAAGGTCACCTATGGTGGAAACACGGTGCAATTCGATCCAGGCTCGTCGGCAGTCCATGTTCTGGATCCCGACACGCGTCGAACACCGTTCGCCGAAGACGGCAGATCTCGGTGCGGCATCATAAAGGTGGCCGAGATGCTGCCGCAATACGACGCCCAGTCCACGGCTGTCGTCTGCGATGACGTCCCGAAGGCAATCGGCGATCTCTATCGCCTCTACGTTGTGCTGATGTATTCAGTGAAGCCGGTGGTTACAGGGTCATTCTCGAATTCCACGCTCCAGGCGATGATCGACATGCTGGCACTGTTTGCAGGCGATCGTCAGCGCCTGGCGGATCGACCCGCAGGCCGTATTCGACGTGTGCCCGTCGCCGCCCCTCATTTGGAGCGGGTTCGGTGCGGAGAGTCTGATGTCCCTGGCAGAAGCGCGGATGCCCGCCGAAATCGTTTCCATGCCGCTGGCCGGCGCCGTTTCTCCTGTCACTCTCGTGGGCACCATCACCCAGCACGCGGCAGAATGTATCAGCGGCATCACCATCCACCAGCTGGCGCGTCCCGGATCACCGATCGTCTGGGGAGGTGCTCCGGCAATCTTTGACATGCGCAAAGGCACCACGCCGATGGGAGCGGTGGAGACGGCCATGATCGACGCCTCGTACGCAGAAGTCGGCAAATCCCTCGATCTGCCCACGCATTGCTACCTGGGCGCAAGCGATTCCGAAGCTCGTCGACGCGCAAGCCGGCTTGGAAAGCGGCATCACCGCCCTGATCGGGGCCCTTGCCGGCATCAACATGATCTCCGGTGCCGGCATGCTCGACTTCCTCGCTTGTCAGAGCGTGGAGAAACTGGTCGTGGATGCCGAGGCACTCGCAATGGCGAAGCGGCTGCTGAGCGGGTCTGCAGGTGCGCCCCGGAAGCCTGGCGACCGCCTTCTTCGAGGGCATCGATTTCAAGGGCGAGTTCCTCAAGCAGAGGGCGACCCGGGATCTGTTCTCTGAGGAGCAGCTCCTGCCGTCCGCTATAATCGACCGAAACTCCGTTCGCGGCTGGCAACAGGGAGGAAGCCTGGACACATTTGAGCGCGCCAAAGTCCGAACCGCCGAGCTCGTCCGGGAATTTCAGCGCCCCAAATAGCGATCGATAACGCGCCGGAACTTACGAAGATCGTGCAAGCGATCAGCGCCGCCGCCGGGATGGAGCACCTGCCGGGCTTGACAGCGAAGGCCATGATGCTGCAGGACTTGTATCACCTCCAGGAAGAACTTATCGAATGGCGTCGCGATTTTCACATGCATCCCGAGTTGGGCTTCAAGGAAATGCGGACCTCAGCGCGTGGTCGCGGAGGAACTGGAGAAACTCGGGTATCGGGTTCGAAGGAATGTGGGCCGCACCGGCGTGATCGGCGAAATCGGCGGCGAGGATGGCGCTTGCATAGCCATTCGTGCCGACATGGATGCGTTGCCCATCCTGGAAGCAAACGATGTCCCCTACAAGTCCCAAGCTTGACGGCACCATGCACGCTTGCGGACACGACTCGCACACTGCCATGGCGCTGGGCGCGGCGAATCTGTTGGCCCGGCGGGCCTTTCCCGGCAGGGTGCGCTTCTTGTTCCAACCGTCGGAGGAGGTCGGAGATGAGCAGGGCATCAGCGGTGCACCGCGCATGATCGAAGACGGCGCGATGCAGGGCGTGGACATGGTCATCGCCCTGCACGTTGATCCGGCCACCCCCGTCGGCGATATTCACATTAGCGAGGGGCCGAGCTCCGGGGGAGTCGATTCCTGGTTCGGCAGAATCATCGGAAAAGGCGGGCATGGGGCGAAGCCAAATGAGACGATCGATCCGTTCTACCTGGCGGCCCATGTGATGATCGCCCTCAACGCAATCGTCTCGCGCCGATTGCACCCATTTGCTCCGGCAGTGGTAAGCATCGGCACGCTCCACGGTGGCCTCACCGAGAACGTGATCCCGGAGTACGTCGATATCTCGGGCACGCTTCGCTTCACAGAGAAGAAGGTCCAAGAGCAGATCTACAACGAAATACGCCGGTCCTTCGATCTTGCGAAAACACTGGGCGGCGACTACGAGCTGCGCTTTGAGATCGGCGCGTGCCACCTGGTCAATCATCCGCAAGCCACCCGCTTGATTGAGGCCGCCGCAATTGACCTACTGGGCGGCGAACACGTGACGCCGATCCGCAAGGAACTGGGCGGCGAGGATTTTGCGTCGTTCACCGAACTTGCGCCCGGCGCCATGTTTACGCTGGGCACGCGCATCGACGGTGACGAACGACAGCTCCACCATCCACGCCTGGACCTGGACGAGCGGGCGCTACCCATCGGGACGGCAATTCTGGCCGAGACCGCACTGCGATTCCTGCAATCAGCACCTGGCGAACAGGCGGAAGGCACCTCGGCTTGACCAGGAAGCGATCCGGATCGGAGTGATCCATGCAGACCACACTACGAGGCACCGACAGAGCAAGTCGACCATAGGCGGCGGCAAGCCATTTGTGATGATTGGCGAGAAGATCAATCCGACCGGCAACAAGAAACTCGCCGCGGCTCTGCTGGACGGCGATCTTGAAATCGTCAGGCGTCTGGCCGAGCGGCAGGTCGCTTGGGGGGCCGAAGTCCTGGACCTCAATGTGGGGGTGCCGGGGCTCGACGAGGTCGGCATGATTACGCAGGGTCGTGCAGATGGTCGCGGCCGCGGTCGACGTTCCCCTTTGCATCGACTCCGGGAAGGCCGAGATACTGGCAGCCGGCCTGCAGGCTTGCCCAGGCAAGCCGCTCGTAAATTCGGTGAACGCCGAACAGAAACAGCTGGACAGCATACTGCCGGTCGTGAAGGACCGCGGTGCCGCCGTCATTGGGCTGACCATGGACGACACCGGGATTCCGAAGACGCCAGAGGACCGGCTGGCCGCCGCCGACAAGATCATCCGCCGCGCCGTTCAGATCGGCATTCCCGCCGAGGACGTCATCATCGACCCGCTCGTGCTGACTGTTGGATCCGACAGCAAGGCCGCACTCATCACACTGCAGACCATTGAATTGATTCGCAGGGAATTTGGCGCCAACATAAACCTGGGAGCCAGCAACGTTTCCTTCGGACTTCCGGACAGGCTTACTCTCAATCAGGCATTCCTGGCGATGGCGATCCAGGCCGGGGCCACGTGTTCGATCACGGATCCAATCAAACTGGGCTCGACGATACGTGCCAGCGATCTGCTCGTGGGTCGCGATGACTTTGGAGTGCGCTTCATAAAGCATTTCCGGAATACTGAATCGTTGCGCCAGAAGGAAAGTGAAGCAGCCGCGGCATGAGCGAAATGCGCACAGTAGTCGTGCAACCATCAGGTCGCCGCGGGCAGGTTGCCGACGGCACGATATTGCGCACGGCAATTCGGGGACTCGGGAATCGACGTGGAGTCGATTTGCGCTGAAAACGCAACCTGCGGAAAATGCAAAGTCCTGATCGAGGAGGGCTACGCCGAACAGTATGGGATCAAATCGGGGCGGCAGAACCTCTCCCCTCCCGGAGCGGAGGAAAGTGCGTATCTCGCGGCCCGCGCTTCGGCTTTCGCCAGCCGGGGGTGGGAGATCGGGCAAGTGCGACTCGCGTGCCAGGCCAGGATTCGCGGTGATGTGGTTGTCACGGTCCCCGAGGAGAGCCTGGCCGACCGGCAGATCGTGCGCAAATCCGCCGTGGACCGACACATCACGATCAGGCCATCGCATCCGCAAGTATCTCGTCGAATTGAACGCGCCGACACTTGCCAATCCACGAGCAGATTGGGAACGGCTGGCGAGCGGCATCGCCACCTCGATGGAATTGGTGCGGTACGGCGAACCCGGGCTGCCCCGCCCCGCGGATCTGACGATTGACTATGCCTGCCTGCGGACGCTCTCCGAAACGCTTCGTGGTTCTGCGTGGCGGGTGACAGTGTCCGTCTGGAATGACAGGGAAGTGCTGCGTGTCGAACCCGGATACAGCGAACACCTCTACGGCGCGGCAGTTGACATTGGCACCACGACAGTCGCCCTATATGTCTGCGACCTGGCAAGCGGAGAAATCGTCGCCACCGAATCGGACATGAATTCGCAGATCACCTACGGCGAGGACGTCATGTCCCGAATCCATTTCAGCACGACCCAACCCGACGGCCTCCAGAAACTTCACCGAGCCATCATCAAAACGCTTAACCAGCTGCTCACCAAGGCAGCCAGATCCGCCGGCCT
>CAVQPC010000039.1:0-22509 GCA_963714585.1 uncultured Methylomirabilota bacterium | reverse complement strand
GCAACCGGGGATGGAGGCATGCGTCATGACCCAGGAAGCGCAGTTCAAGGACGATCCGAATATGAAGTTCCGCTGGATTGTGCTCGGTGGTTTGGTCCTCTCCATGATGGCGGTGGCCAACTCCCAGTATGCCTGGACGCTGTTCACCGGGCCCCTTCAGAAGGAGTTCAAGACCAGCCTGGCGATCGTGCAGGTCACCCTGACCGTCTTCATTGCAATTCAGACGTGGCTCGTCCCGGCTGAGAACTATCTGGTGGACAGGCTCGGACCCCGCTGGATTATGACCATCGCCGGGCTCATCGTGGGAATCAGCTGGGTGTGGTCCTCCAAGGTCACCTCGATCTCGGAACTGTACCTGGCCTACGGCTTGGGCGGGGTCGGGGTGGGGGCGGTCTATGGCGCCTCCATCGGCACGGCGGCCAAGTGGTTCCCCGACCGCCGCGGCCTGACGGCCGGGCTCGTGGCAGGCTCCTACGGGTTCGGCACCCTCTTCACCGTCCTGCCGATTCAGGGGATCATCAATTCGGCCGGCTGGCGGCAGGCCTTCTTCACCTTCGGCATCATCCAGGCGGTGGTCGTGATGGTCGCCTCCCAGGTGGTCCGGGCGCCGCAGGCAGGCTGGATCCCCGTGGGCTGGGTGCCCAAGACGACTGGCACGGGGCTGGTCCAGTCCGCGCGGAGCTACACGCCGGGCGAGATGATGCGCACGCTGCCTTTCTATCTCCTCTACGTGATGATGACCATGGTGGCCTTCGGCGGCATGATGGTGACAGCCCAGTTGGCCCCCATCGGCAGGACCTACGGGCACGACAAGATCACCATCCTCTTCACCTCCGCCGTCGCGTTGGCCCTCATGCTGGACCGGTTCCTGAACGGCTTCACGCGCCCCCTGTGGGGCTGGATCTCCGACCATATCGGCCGCTACAACACCATGGCCCTGGCCTTCACCCTGGAGGCGATCGCGATCACGATATTCGCCGGGGTGGTCCACAGACCGCTCGGCTTTGTGATCATGTCCGGCATGACCTTCTTCGCCTGGGGCGAGATCTACTCGCTCTTCCCGTCGGCCATTACGGACATCTACGGGACGAAGTACGCCGCCACCAACTACGGCATCCAGTACACGTCCAAGGGCGTGGCGACTGTACTGGCGGCGCCGGGCGCGGCATGGCTCATGGAGCGGACCGGGAGCTGGCTGCCGGTCCTCTACACCGCCGTCGCCATGGACTTGTGCGCCGCGGCCTTGGCCTACTTCTGGCTGCGGCCGCTCGTGGTGCGCGTGCTGAACGAGCAAGACGCGAAGGGGCACTGAGCGCCGCGGATCTCCTCACAGAGGCTGGGGTATACGCGATGCCTTCTCACCGCCCAAGGCCGACGGTGCGACCGCCCACCGGCTTCATGGATTGTCTTCCGGCCACCCATCGCCCCGATCATCAACGTCGCGGCGAACTGGCCAGCGATCGGGGCCATCAGCGTGCGGCCGCGGGGGCAGTGTCGAAGAAGGCCTAGCCTCATTCAAAAGATCTGGGGGGTCGCCCCCTTGACCGGCTCCGAATGTCAAGGGAGGGGGGGTGGCAAGAAAGACGCTGGTGGGGTGTACGGAAAGAATGATTGGGGAGGTCACGAGATGAAGATAAAACTTATCGCGCCCCATGAACAACGTGAAGACACGATCTCCAGCCCGTTCAAGCTACAGCGGGTAAACCTTCCTCTGCTGGCGGCGCTGACCCCGCCTGGCCACACGGTGACCATTGTCGAGGAAGCGTTTGCGCCCGATGACATCAATCAAGATGTGGATTTGGTGGGCATCACCGTTTTGACTGAACTGGCGCTGCGAGCCTATCGGATCGCTGACACGTATCGCCGGAAGGCCGTGAAGGTGGTGATGGGCGGCATACATCCCACGGTGTTGCCTGACGAAGCGTTAGCGCATGCAGACGCGGTCGTAGTGGGGGAAGCGGAGGGGGTCTGGCCCCGCCTGGTATCCGATGCCGCGTCGGGACAGATGCAACGAATATATCGTTCCGGGAAGCTGACGGATCTCCAAGGCCTCCCGCAACCACGGCGAGATCTCTTATCCAGATACAAATATCAGGGTTGGACTCGGATCCCCGTCGGTGTCGAGACATCCCGAGGGTGTCCGTACGACTGCGAATTCTGTTGCACTGGTCAGACCTTGGGGCAGCAATATCGAGTCAGGCCGGTTCAAGCGGTGATTGCCGAGATCGAGTCTATTGACTCCCCTCACATCTTCTTCTGCGATGACGCCCTTGGACTGAACCGGAAGGTTGCCAAGGAGCTCTTTACCGCAATGAGGCCTCTGCGGCGGCGATGGCTGGCGCAAGGAACCGTGTCGTTAGCGGAGGACTTGGAGCTGCTCAGATTGATGCAACGTTCGGGGTGCCTGGGGCTTCTGATCGGGTTCGAATCGGTACAGAAAGGAACACAGAATGAGGTGAAGAAACTAAAGAACCTGAGGGTCGATTTTCATGAGGCCATGCGTCGATTCCATGGTGAAGGCTTCGGAATACTCGGCTCCTTTGTTTTTGGATTTGACTACGAAAACAAGGATGTGTTCGATCAGACCCTGGAGTTTATCATGAAATGTCGGCTGGATGTTGTGGGGACGAGGATCCTCACTCCCTATCCGGGAACACGGATATATCAGCGGCTCCTACGCGAAAACAGGTTGCTGGTGCGGGACTGGTGGCTCCGTGGCTATCCTCCGTATACACTCGTTTTTCAACCAAAGGGCATGACTGCTGACGAGCTCATCAGTGGCTACGCCCGCTTGAACAGACAAGCCTATTCTCTCAGCGCAATGATGAAACGATTCCTTGGCATGAGCCCCCGGAAACGGACTCTGCTCGGTTGCCAATCATACGTTGGGGCCAATCTCGCGAGCCGTCAACGCTATCTCAAAGGGCTGGAGAATCCCCAACCCTTTGCAGGGACCTTCAACTCAATAGGAAAGCAATAGATGTCATCTAATAGGGGACCCGGCCGTTTCTGCGGTGTCAAGACAAATTCCTCCTCTCGATGCCGAGTCCTGAATGCATCTCGAACCTGCCGTGTGCCGTCGTCCCCCGAGGCCGCTCCGTGAGGATCTCCCGTGCCCCATCGTAGTGGTGCCATCCGGCCGGCTCGCTGCGCCGAGCGGCCCACCCGGCCTAGTCCGGGCTGCCGAGAGTGGGACGGGACGTTCTGCGGGATGTTCTGCGGGACGTTGCTTCCCAATTATCCTTGTGGTTGCTCGGCAACAGCGGAGGCTGGACTGTGTGCCGCCCTGGTTGTTGCGACGAGCAGGGGATGGGCGGATGTCGTGGCAGGGGGCAGCAGCAGGCGGCGTGAATCACCTCGGGTCCCCCAACACGCCCGTTCCCGTGCCGGTCTCAGAACTCGTTCGTAATGCCCAACGATTCATGGCCCATGACTTGCGCCGCGGCTCGCCTTTTGATATAGGTCAGCCACAACCTACGGGTACCCTCGGATAGCGGCGAGGCCTGAAGATCGGACGCGCCCAGATGCGCCCGGTTCTCCGGACCCGATTCTTCGCCCCCGTTCTCGTGGAGGGAGGGTAGAGCAGTTCAACGCCGATTCTCGGACGAGGATCGGCGTTTTGTGTCTGGGGGAGACCGGAGAAGATTGGAGCAGCCGGCGGTTTCCAAGTTCAGCGCCAAGGCTGATCGAGACGAGTGAAGTTGTTCTTGGAACCAACGCAATACAGGCGCTGGTCACCTGCGACTTCTTGGTCAACCTGACCGCCAGGTTCCGCATCCTGTACATGTTCGTGCTGCTGAAAGTGGGGAGCCGGCGGTTGGGAAATGTCAATGTCCCGGCCCAGCCCACGGCTGAATGGGTTTTCTCTCCCGGAAGTTCCACCGACGGCTCGTCCCCCACACCCAGTCCCCAGACAAGGAACAGTCTTCCAGAGAGGGGAATCCCATATCCACGCGAGACCTCGCCATGGGACAGATCACCCCAGAGACCCCTGGCCATCCGGAGGCGCCATTGAGCCGTTGCACCAAACCCCTATCTTCTCAGAGCCTTGAGGAGGCGAGAGAGACGGCCTCCAAAATGCAAAAGTGTGCATCAGCACCGGTCGTTTGCCCCGAAGGAGGGCATCGCTCGAGCGACGGGTAAACCTTCGCGGGGGCATGGAGAGGGGAAAATGATACGCACCATCACGATCGCCCGCGAGTACGGGAGCGGCGGCGCGCAAATCGGGGCCCTCGTGGCCAAGCGGCTGGGGTGGCGATTCCTTGACCGAGCCCTGATCGAGGAAATCTGCCGCGCAGCCGACGTGGACACCGCCACGGCCCAGGCCTACGATGAGCGGGTGGAGTCCTGGGTGGAGCAGCTACTGCGGGCCCTGGCGAAGGGGGCTCTCGTTGAGGGCGCGGGCAGTCCGGCGGCTGCCCGTCTTTTCGATAGCGAGCGCCTGGTGGCCTTTGCGGGGCGGGCGATCCTCGGGGCGGCCGCCCTGGGGAACTGCGTCATCATCGGGAGAGGCGGGCAGTGCCTCCTCCAGGACCGCGAGGACACGCTGCACGTGTTCATCTATGCCCCGTGGCCGGAGCGGGTCGCACGGGTTCGTCAGCGCGTCGCCGCGGATGCCGACGTGGACGCGACCATTCGGGAAACCGACCGCCAGCGCGCCACGTTCATCCGGAAGTACTTCCAGCAGGACTGGCAAAATCCCCACCTCTACGACCTCATGATCAGCTCGACCCTGGGGGAAGAGGCCGTCTGCGCCACGATCCTGTGCGCGATGGGCGCCGCCAGCGCCCACGTCTTCGCCCCTCGCCATCGTTCTCCTGGGGGGTTGTAATGCGGGACCCGGCCGTTTCTTCGGTGTCAAGACAAATTCCTCCTCTCGATGCCGAGCGCTGACCGCATTTCGAACCTGCCATCTGCCGTCGTCCCCCGAGACCGCTCCCAAGGGACCTCCCGCGCCCCATCGTAGTGGTGGCATCAGGTTGCCTCGCTGCCCCAGGGGCCCACCCGGCCGAGTCCGTGATGGGGCTCTAGTCATTTTTCCCCTGCGCCGCCGTCGCCACCATGCCGTGCGAAGCCCGGCTCGATGCCCTTCGGGACTTCGTTCGGGACCTTCGGTTGCGGCCTTCGGATCGTCCCGCATCCGCCGACTGGTTCCGCCCTCCTCCCTCTGTCCCGCCGCCTTCCCGGTTCATGCCACTCGACTGAGTCTCTTGGCCTGTTGAGGCTTGGAAATCCGACATTCGCAATTCGATATCTCCTCCCTCGCGACCGTTTTTTCCCCTTCTACGACCTGTTTTTCCCGTTGACCCTCACAAAACGCCGTTATAAAAGTGGCGGCGACAGGGTCCGTGTCCCCAATCAACGGTCCGTGCCTGTTGACATAGGGCCGACCCAGGTCCGGCAGGCCACTGCCTCAGAGGAGGCGAAGTGGACGCGCCTCGCCGATCCGGATGCTGGCCAGAGCCACTCGGTCTGTTCCTCCTGAGACGCTCGCCGCGACACACGTGCTCACGCCACCCCGCTGCCACTGATCATCGTGCCCCACCCATCATGCTGCCGGCGGAATCCTGCAATTTCCCGAGACGACCATCCCGCCGAGACTTGGGCGCGAAAGGTTACCCAAGAGGTTTTCCTCGGAGAGATCCAACCCGCACTATTCGCGAACCGCATCGCGGACAGTCGCGGGAATCGCCAAGTCCCAATCGCCAATGGAGGGGCTATCCGCATTATTGCTCGGAGAGGGAGGAGGAGGCGTATGGCGGGCGTCGGCACGGACCCAGTCGGTGAGGTGCACGCATACCGGATCCAGGGCCTGGAAATCAAGACCGGCGATCTCATTTGCACCACCGACGGAGGCCGCACCGTCGGGCCGGGGCAGTTCTGGTGGCTGGTCGGCAAGTTGATCCCCGGAGATGTGGACCACATCGCCGTCTACGTGGGGCCGCAGGGACGCTGCGTGGAGGCCGGGGCCAAGGGCCGGGTCGTGGCCTTTGAGGTGGCCGGGGAAACCTGGGACGCGACGGCGATGCTCCCGTTCAGGGGATTCGAGGACGTCCTCTACGGCGCTGCCTACCCCCTGGCCGGCCGCGCGCCTCTCTCAGGAGCAGGAAGTTGGAATCCGGCTGGCTGTGGCCAACTTCTGCCTGGGTCATGCGGCCAAGGGCACCCCATACAACCTCAACTTCCTCGACTCGAACACAGAGAAGGCATTCTATTGCAGCCAGCTCGCCTACAAGGCCTACCTCCCCCACGGCATAGACCTCAACACGGACCGCGAGATCCCGGCAGTGCCATTCACGAGCAGCATCGTCTTTCCGCAAGAGGTGTGGGCAGCATGCCGAGAGAGGCAGAGGGCGCAATAGCTATCACGAGAGGAGGGAGATTCGATGGCACGCGCGATTGAGTAATGGGGGACGTTGTTGACTCAGTGGACTCACGCGTAATGGTCTCTCCCCCGCAGCCAGAAGGCGAGGTCGGTGATGCCCCGACGACGACGGCTCGACGCCCTCGGGGCATCAGGCGCTGCTATTCCTTGTCTTGAGCCACATGCCAATCCCCATCGTTTCGGGTAGGCTTCGGGGGGAGGGGCTGCTTACCACCTTTGCTCATGCATTGCCCGCCACGGGACCACGACCACGTCGGACCGGGGCTGGAGGGTCTCTCCTCCGTAGACCAGATACATCCGGGGCTGTCCCGATCCGGCGATCTCTGCCTGCACCTTGCGCATGGGGCGTAACATGTCCGGGGCGACCGTGGCTCCACTTTTCGTTTCAATGAGCACCGGCCGGTTCCCGGTTGGGATGATCAGATCCGCCTCCAACCCGTGGGCGTCGCGGTAGTAGTAGAGCCCTGGTGGGTCGCCCCGATGGAGCCGCTGCTTGTAGATCTCGGAGGCCACCCACGTCTCGAAGATGGCGCCGCGGAGTGGATGGGCCCGCAATTGGTCGGCCGAGCGGATGCCCAGGAGCCAGCATACCAGCCCGGTGTTGTAGAAGTGGAGCTTGGGGGTTTTCACCACCCGCTTCGCCGTGCTCCGTGTGTACGCGGGGAGCCGGAACACGATGAACGTGGTTTCAAGGACCGCCAGCCAGGCTTTGGCGGTCGGCTGGGCGATCCCGCAGTCGCTGGCGAGCGATTGCAGGTTCAGCATCTGGCTCGTGCGACCGGCGCAGAGTTCGACGAAGCGGTGGAACGCGAGTTGGTCCGCGACGTTCAGGACGCTCCGGACATCCCGCTCGATGTACGTGGCCACATAGGCCTCGAGCCACTCCGCGGGATTCAGGTCTTGGTCGAGGATGCGCGGGTATCCGCCGGTGACCAGGGTCGCGTCCAGCGTCGTGGGATATTTCGGAAACCGGCAGGCCTCGCCCCTCGAGAGGGGCAGGAGGTGCAGCATCGCGGTCCGACCGGCCAGCGACTGGCTGACGGAGGCCAGGAGACTCAGGTCCTGCGACCCGGTGAGGATCCAGCGACCGCGGCGCGGGTCCTTCTCCATCATCACCTGGAGATAGGACGGTAGCTCGGGACACCGCTGGATCTCGTCGAGGATGGCCCCATCGGGGAACTGCGCGAGGAACGCCCGCGTGTCCTCCTGCGCGAACCGGCGGATATCGGGCGCCTCCAGGTTCGTATAGGCACGGTCGGGAAGGACCATGCGGCATAGGGTGGACTTGCCGCTTTGACGCGGCCCGGTCACGGTCACGGCCGGAAAGGTGCGTGCCGCTCGTTGGAGGCGCGAGGCGAGATCCCGGGTGATCATGCCGGGAGGATGGCAAATGACCTCGGATAATTCAAGATCAGATCTTGAAATTTCCGAGCTAGCCAGGCGGCCGTGGTGTCCTGTCCCCGGCGCCTGGAGGGACTCGCCTGCCGGCTGGCGTGGCCGCAGGCTCTCAGGTGCAATGCGGACAGGCCTTCCCCGTCCCCCGTCCTTCACTGTGCGTGTTCGCCTTGTGATACGCGTAATACGCTGCCAAGTACGACAAGTTGTGGTGCATTCCTTTGCCATGCCCCGCCAGATGCGCCTCGATGCTCCCGGGGTCCTCCACCTCATGAGGGTGTGCGGGATTGGGCGAACCGTACTTTTCCGGGATCACGTGGATCGCGCCGACTTCATCGCCCGCCTGGCCGGTGTCCGCTTGGACTCTGCTCCCCAACCGTGCCTACGGTGTGGTGCGCACCCGGACGCGGCCCCTCGCCCGCGGCATGCGGAGTCTCCTGACGGGGAACGCCGGGGCCTTCAGGCGCCACCGCCGCACGGGAGAGGCCACAGCAGGAATCCCACGTCGCCGCGATCCAGCATGGCGCCGACTTCGCGGAATTGAACGAGGCCGTGGCGCGGCCCCGCCTTGTGTTTTCCCCTCCCTTGGAGCTAGAGTTGGCACCCGGAAGTAACATCGGGGGGATCACTCAGTGCGGGCAGGCCATCGGGGCTGGCGCGTGGGGTGCGTGTGGCCGGCAGGGACAGCGTGGCGGCCGTCGCCGAAGGCCGCACCAGGCTCCGCACGCGGCGGGAGAGATCGGAAGAGATTCGGCGGCACCGTCGGCAGAAGGCGCAGTGAGGTCGGAAAAGGAGGACCAAGCGTGCGACTCCTCGGTCTGGTGCTCGTCGCCTGGATGCTGGCAGGCTGTGCCACCGGACCCGCCGACTCGACCTTGGACGCGGAAGCCAAGCGGTTCCAGCCCCGCGCAGACAAAGCCTGCATCTATGTCGTTCCATCCATTAACTTCACCGCGATCACGGTCGCCCTGGACGGCCGGAAGGTGGCCACGCTTGAAGAGACGAACTTTCTCCGCCTGGATGTCCCCCCGGGCCGGCACGTCCTGGAGGCCAGCCCCGCGAGCCTCCTGCCGGGCTTTCTCCGCGAGACGCCCGACACCCTCACGGTGGGGGCCGAGGCGGGCCACTGCTATTACCTCCGGGCCCTCTGGAGGGAAGCGGAGCGGGGCTGGCGGCCGTTCCGCGTCTACTGGGCCCGAGTGCCCGAGGCCGAGGGACAACGGGAGATCAACATCCGCAAGCTGATACTGCCGACAAAGTAGCAGGAGGGCAGCACGGTGCGAGGACGGAAACAGGCGCCGATCCTCGCCGAGGCGAAGCGGGAGGCAAGGGGTGCGGCGAAGGGCCGGAGGGAAGATGGCATTGCGCTCCACCAATTGCCAATATACAATGCCACTCCAGGAGGCTGGCGATGGAGACGACTATCGATAGATTCGGGCGGGTGGTCATCCCCAAGCGAGTTCGCGAGGATCTCGGGCTGAAGGCTGGGGAGCCATTGGTGATCGAAGAACAAGCGGAAGGGATTCTCTTGAAACCCGCTCGGGAGGGAGTGCCCTTGAAGCGCAAGGGGCGGGTCTTGGTGTTCGCCGGGAACGTCGCCGGAGATCCGGGTGACCAGGTGCGGAAGGCAAGAGACGAGCGGATGCGCAAGGTGGTCGGTCGGAGCCGTGGATGAAAGTCCTGCTGGATACCTCCGTCCTGGTCGCGGCCCTGATCGAATCGCACGCCATGCACGGACGGGCGCATCCGTGGCTGGACCGCGCCCTCGGCGGCGAATTCGAGTGGATGGTGGCGGCCCATTCCCTGGCGGAGCTTTTCCACGTCTTGACGGCCTATCCGGTGCGACCTCGAATCAGCCCTGGGACAGCACGCCACCTGATCCAGGAGAACATCATCAAGCAGGCAGGTATAGTCTCGCTGACGGTGGCGGATTACACGGCCGTGATCCGGCGGATGGGTGACCTGAACGTGGCGGGTGCCGTGGTTTACGACGCCTTGATCCTTCGGGCGGCCGAGCGCGCCGGTGTCGATCAGATCTTGACTTTCAACGTTGAGGACTTTCGCCGGCTTTGGCCCGAAGGGGCCGGGAAGATCGCCGCACCGTAGGGGGTGTGGCAACCACGCTAACCAACTCCTCCGCTGTCCGCAGCGCCCATCGCACCTCCGCGTGATCGTCCCCACGTGAGCCAGCACCCTGCAATTCTTTTGTTGTTGACTCAGCGGACTCACGCGCAATGCTCTCTCCCTCAGCTACCAGAAGGCAGGACCTGTGATGCCTCGACGACGACGGCTTGATGCTCTCGGAACAGTAGGTTCTACTATCCCTTTGTAAGAGGGGGCCTGGGGCAGCCTTAATAGCTGCGTCGCGTGACTTGGCCAGCCAGTGCCCGTCCATGCCCCGCGATGATGAAGAGTCCGCGATCGGACGCCCTTCCGCCCGTCGCCCGGAATCTTCGACTGGCGGCGTGAACCAGGTGATGGCGCGTGGGGTCGAATGGCGGCGGCTGTCCCGGGAACTCTCGCGCGAGATCTGGACCAGACGTGCGGGATCGTGTCTTTGGCGCGGAGGTGGGGGGAGGCGGTGGCTGGGCCGGGGCTTCGGAGTGAAAACAAATCCTGCGGGTGAACGACTAATACCTTGAATGCAACGTAGCACGTGGCCTAAGTAGCTCAGCCCTGGTGGTGGGGACGGGGAGGTAAACTTTCATAAACTACCTACATGCGGTGCCATCGGGTCCGATGGAGACCCGGGGGTCGGAGGCCCGCTCATAGCCGACCCGGCCGCACAGGCGCTGAACGGAAGGGGGATCTCGCTCCAAGTTTTGCCGCCGTCGAAGGAGAACCCAGCGACCAGCCCGTGCGCACCACCATTGGACCACCGATCCTGCTGCCAGGCGTCGATGATATTCTGCGGGTCGGCGGGGGTAACGGCGACGTACGGCTCGACCTCGGCGTTGACCTAGTGAATACCCGTCGGCGTCGCACCGATGGTACAACTGGCGGACGGGCTGGGGCCGGAGACGAGGACGAGGGGTGCGGCCCGCGGAGTTCGGGAGACCACTGGGGGAGAGACTGAACTCGGCACGCTAATCCTCTAGGCATGGGCCGATCTGTACTTGCGGGACGAAGTGGGGCGACCGATCCGGGTCTTCCTCAAGGGTCGGGAGGAGCGGGATGGCTCGCCCGCTGTTCCTGAGCGTCCTTCTCCTTCGCCTTCGGGTCGTTCGACACGCCAGCATCGACTGCATATCCTCCCCCCTGCCGGTTCGGAGTTGACAAGTCGAACACCATTGGGATAAGTATACTAAGTTGACTAATTTCGCTTATTGGGAGGTACCTCGTGCCCGACGAGAAGCCCTTGAGCACCGGGGAGGTGGCCCGTCTCCTCCACGTCACTTCGGTGGCGGTGTTGCTCTGGATCCGGGCCGGGAAGTTGAGAGCCTCTCGTGTCCCCGGGGGCAGGTACCGGATCGCCCGGGCCGAGTTCCGAAAGTTTCTGACCGATAACCACCTGCCCGTGAATCTCGACGCCCCCAACCCCAGGCGGGTCCTCGTCGTGGACGATGAGGCCTCGGTCCGCGAGGCGCTCGGGGCTGCCTTGCAGGCGAAAGGTTACGCAGTCGTCCTGGCGAGTGATGGCCGAGAGGCGCTTCGGACCATCCGGCAGGAGCGCTTCGACCTCATCTTCCTCGACATCCTCCTCCCCTCAGTCGGTGGTGCCTCCGTCCTCAAGGCCATCAAGCGACGCGACCCGGAGGCTGTGGTGATCATTATCACCGGCTTCCCTCACCATGAAGAGACCCTGGCCGCCTTGGCGCACGGGCCGGCCATGCTCCTTGCCAAGCCGATCAAGCTGGCGGACATCGACGCGGTTCTCAGGATCGTGTTCAAGGAGCAAAAGACCGCGTAGAACCACGGCGTGCCGGGAGGGGATCGGGGCAGAAGGGTCTCGTGACGCGGTCCACCGCACAGGACAAGGTGCGTCTGCCCCCGGCTGTCGTTCCAGAGCTTCCACGGAGGCGGCGCTGCGGACGTGAGACCGGCGGCAGCCAATGCCCCAACGGCCGCGACCAGCGGGTGCTTGAGAACGGATACGAGATCTCATGAGTCAGACGCACGTGGAAAATGAGCTGCGCCGGGCGAACCGGGCGCTGCGGATCCTCAGTGAGTGCAACCGGGCCGTCGTCCGGGCCACGGAGGAGCCCGCATTGCTCGGCGAAATCTGTCGGACCATCGTCGAGAGCGGGGGATACCGGCTGGCGTGGGTGGGGTTCGCCGAGCAGGATGAAGCGAAGACCGTGCGCCCAGTCGCGCAGTGGGGATACGAGGAGGGGTACCTGGAGACCGTCAGGATCACGTGGGCCGATACCGACCGGGGGCGCGGTCCGGCCGGCAGCGCCATCCGGACAGGGAGGCCGACGATTGCGCGGAGCCTCTTGGTCGATCCCGCCTTCGCCCCCTGGCGGGCAGAAGCCACCAGGCGCGGCTATGCCTCCTCACTGGCCCTCCCTCTCGCGGCTGAAGGCCAGACCCTCGGAGCGCTGAATATCTATGCGGCGGAGCCCGACGCGTTTGATGCGGAGGAGGCGAAGCTCCTCACGGAGCTGGCGAGCGACGTCGCGTCTGGCATCCTGTCGCTCCGGACGCGGGCCGCGCACCAGCGGGCGATGGCACAGCTCCACCTGCAGGCCGCTGTGCTGGAGGCCGCGGCGAACGCCATCCTGATCACCGACGCGATGGGCTGCATCCTCTGGGTGAACCCGGCCTTCACCTGTCTCACTGGCTACACTTCCGCGGAGGCTCTCGGGAAGACGCCGCGTCTGCTCAAGTCGGGCCGGCAGGAATCCGCGACCTACGAGAAGCTGTGGGCGACGATCCTGGCGGGGCACGTCTGGCAGGGGGACCTCGTCAACCGTCGGAAAGACGGGAGCCTCTACGCCGAGGAGCAGACCATCACCCCCGTGCGGGACGCGGAGGGAGCGATCAGCCATTTCATCGCCGTGAAGCAGGATGTCACCGCCCGGAAACAGGCGGAGGAAGCCCTGCGCACCCGGACCCTGCAACTGGAGGCGATGCGCGCCATCAGCGCGGAGATCACGCGGGAGCTGGATCTGCCCGCCCTGCTCGCGCTCATCCACTGGCGGGCTGCCGACCTCGTGGGCGGCGTCTCCGGCGCGGTCTACCTCTGGGAGGAGGGCGCCGAGCTCCTCGTCCCGGGGGCCTGGCATGGCGTCGGGGACTGGTTCCGGGAGGTCCGCCTCCACCCTGGCGGGGGGGTGGCCGGACGCGTCGCCCAGCAACGGCGCGGCATGATCGTGAACGACTTCCGCACCGCCCCCTTCGCCCTGCCCCTCCTGCTCGAGCGGACCGGGATCACGGCCGTCATCGCCGAGCCGCTGCTGTACCGCGAGCGGCTCGTGGGGGTGATCACGGTGAACCGCGAGAGTGCCGAGCGGCCCTTCACCGAGCAGGACCGGGACCTCCTGGCCCTCTTCGCTGGCCAGGCCGCCATCGCCATCGAGAACGCCCGGGCGCATGCCGCGGCGCTGCGCCGCGCCGCCGAACTCGCGGCGCTGCTCCGGGCGAGCCGGTCGATCATGGCAGGTCTGGACCTCCAGCAGGTCCTCGAGCGGATCGTTGCCGAGGTCGGCCCGATTGCGGGCGCCCCCCACGTGAAGGTCTTGCTCGTCGATCAGGCTGCCCAGGTGCTGCGGGTGCACGCCGTGAGCGGCACAGGCATGGCGAAAGGCTGTGAGCTCGCGCTCGGAACCGGGCTGTCGGGCTGGGTGGCGGCGACCGGGCAGCCCCTGTTCGTTCCCGACTGCCACCTGGATGCCCGGAACGTCTTTGCCGAGCAGGACCGGGCCCTGGGGATTCAAACCTACCTGGGTCTCCCCATCAAGGGACGCGACGGGGTTCTCGGCGTCTTGACCTTCAGTACCGCGGAGCCGCATCGCTACACCGCCGAGGAGGTGGCCTATCTCGCCTCGTTTGCGGGTCAGGCAGCGATGGCGCTCGAGAATGCCCGCCTGTACCAGGCCGCCCGGGACCGAGCCGCGGAGCTCGAAACGCTCCGGGAGATCGACCGAGCGATCACCAGCCAGTTGGAACTCCCGGCGGTTCTGGAGGCTGTGGTGGCGGGGGCCCTGTGCCTTCTGGGCAGCCAGTTCGCGCAGATCATCCTCTGGGACGAGGCGAGTCAAACCCTTCGCTACGGGGCGGCGTCCGGACCGGAAGCGGAGCGGGTGAGGACCCAGCGATTCGAGCTCGGCCGGGGCATCAACGGCGTGGTTGCCCAGAGCCGGCAACCGATGCTCCTCGATGACTATCAAGCCTCCCCCTATGCCGTGCCGGAGTGCTCAGACGTCGTCGCGACCATCACGGCCCCCATCCTCTTCGGGGGGCGCCTCCTCGGCGTGCTCCACTCGCACACCACCCGAACCGGCAGGCGGTTCACGCTCGACGATCTCCGCCGGCTCCAGACCCTCGCGAGCCAGGCCGCGATCGCCATGGAGCACGCACGGCTCTACCAGGAGCTCCGCCAGGCCGCCCTCCAACTGGAGGCGAGGGTGGAGGAGCGGACCCGCGACCTCCAACGCGTGAACGCCCAACTCGAGGCGGCGATGCATGAGGTGGAGGCCGCCTCGCGCCACAAGTCGGAGTTCCTGGCCAACATGTCCCACGAGATCCGGACGCCGCTGAACTCGATCATCGGGTTCGCGGATCTCCTGCTGGAACAGACAATCGGTCCGCTCACAGACAAGCAGGCGCGGTATCTGGGCCACGTGGCGAACAGCGGCAGGCACCTCCTCCAGCTCGTTAGCGACATCCTGGATCTCTCCAAGGTGGAGGCGGGCAAGTTCGTCCTCCAGCCCGAGGTCTTGCCGGTGGCCTCGGTCCTGGAGGACATCCTGGTCATCGCGCGTGGCCTGGCCAACACGAAACGCCAGGCGGTGGAGGCCCAGATCGAATCCGGCCTCCCCTCCTTCCGGGCCGATCCGGTCCGCTTCAAGCAGATTCTGTTCAATCTCCTCAGCAACGCCGTGAAGTTCACTCCGGAGCGGGGCCAGATCAGCCTCAACGCCCGACGGCTGCCGACGGACAAGGCGTATTTGGAACTCCGGGTGACGGATACCGGGGTTGGCATCCGGCCGGAGGATCTTCCCCGCTTGTTCCAGGAGTTCGTGCAGCTTGAGACGACCCGGGGCCAGCGCCATGAGGGCACGGGCCTCGGCCTCGCGCTGAGCAGGCGTCTCGTAAAGCTCCACGGGGGGCGGATCTGGGCGGAGTCTGACGGTGAGGGAAAAGGCAGCACGTTCACGGTCCTCCTGCCGTTCGAGGGCCCCGAAGTGGGCCGAGGACCGGACACAGCGGCGCGGAGGTTGGGGATCCAGTGGCCAACCCCCGGGGGCGCCGAGCAGGACCCCGGAGGCGGAGGGATGACGTCGCGATAACAGGTCGCACCGGAACGGCTGCACCTCCCGGCGTCCCCATCGTGTTGACGGCTGGCGCTCAGCGGATGCCCGTCAGGTCCAGCCCGCCGGCCCGGATCCTCATCGCCGAGGATGACCCGGCGACCCGAGATCTCCCGGCCGGGTGCTGGGGGTCGGGAGCTAGCGCCGATCGAGGAGGGTGAGAATGGCGGAGCGCATCCTGGTCGTGGACGACGAGGCGAGCAGTCGCGAGGTACTGGAGGCGATGCTCACCCAGGCGGGGTTTGACGTCGGCCAGGTCGCCGACGGGACTGCCGCCCTGGCCTCTGTCGCGGAGACGCCGCCGGATCTGATCCTGCTGGATGTCCTGATGCCCGGGATGAGTGGCCTCGAGGTCTGCCAGCGGCTGAAGCACGATCCGGCGACGGGTGCTATCCCGATCATCGTGGTGACCGGGATCGGGGAGATGACGATCAAGGAAGACGCGCTGAGGAGCGGGGCCGACGATTTCCTCACCAAGCCCGTCCGGCCGGATGACCTCCAGGCCCGGGTCAGCGCCATGCTGAAGGTGCGGCGGTTCCGCGCGGAGATGGATCGGACGCTCGCGTACCTCCATGAGCTCGAGGCGATCCGGTATGCCCAACGCCGGGCCAGCCTCACCCAGCTTTTCGCCTGGGCGGGCCCGGAGCCGTCTGACGTCCCGGCGATGCCGGTCCTGCTGGTAGATGACGAGGCGCTCACACGCGACTTCTACAGCGACCTTCTTGTCGAGCACGGGTTCCAGGTCTTCGCCGTCGGAAGCGGCGCCGAGGCCCTGAAGGCCGCCCAGCAGGTGCCGCTCGAGGCGGTGATCCTGGATATCGTGATGCCGGGCATGTCCGGCCTCGAGGTACTTGACCGCCTCCGCCAACTGGACCCAGACCTCCCGGTCATTATGCTGACGAGCCATCCCACCTCGCAGAACGCCCTCGCCGCCCTGAAGCTCGGCGCCTTTGATTTTATCGCGAAGGGGTTCGACCATAACCTGATAGTCTTCACTGTCCACCGGGCCGTGCGCCACCGGCGGGAAGCGCGGCACTGGAAAGAGGAGAACGCGCATTTGCGCGCCCGCCTAGCCGAACTGGGGGGCGGCCATCCGATGCAATAAGAGGCACCGCGATTCTTGTCTTCTCGTACTCGCGTAAGTGAAGTCCGGTACCAGTTCTCGGAACTGCTTCCATGGCGTTGGATCACAGATCGAGCAGGGGGAGGCGCTGGGCATCCCCCGGGGTCCGCGGCTGGATACCCTTCCGTCCTCCCTTCGCAACCTTCGGCTGGCGTCCTGCGTCAGATGGGGGCGGGGGCAATATGAGGGGACGCCCCATAGTTGTTTAATGAACTTCGTGTGCATTTGGCAAGCGTCTGTGTGCAAACGCTGTAGCCCGCCGCCGCGCCCACCGATCTTGTCCGTACTGACGGCGCGCTCGGCGGGCGCGGGTTAGTCGCACAATTCTTTTCGCGCCGATTGCTTCTCCTCTGAAATGGAGGTTGCCTCGCCTACGTGCCTTCCTTCGACCCGGGCCTCTCTTTGCCCATTTGCTCGAATGCGCGCTGGAGCGTTTCGAACTCCGCGCGCTCGAAAGCCGATGCTGCCTCCGGCCTGAAAGCAGCCTTCATCGCCTCGATTGCGCGGTCGGCTTGGTCCCGCCCAATGATTTGGTTCCGAACGAGTAGGGGGATGACGAACTGGAAGAGAGGGATGGAGCAAGCAGGGGCTGTCGGAGCGTAAAGCGTCACGCAGGCATCCTGACAGCAAGCCACCTGTACAATCGCACGCTCTGTCGCCCAGTTGCCATACAATAGCCCATTGACGAACCAGCTATGCATGGTCGCACGCACGACATAGCAACCCGGCGGAAGTTCGATTTCCACGTGACCGTCTCGGGTCGGGATCATCTCATACCACCAACCTGGAGTTCCGCCTGGCGGCGTATGGTAAGGAATCGCCGTCCATTTGTCGTCGCGGTGGTGGCGGTATCTCCCCTCAGACCAATTCACGACTCGGCCGTCGCAATGCGACACAGCAACGGACCACGCATAGGGAATACCAGATCCGGCGTCATTCGTGATGGTGCATGGATCACCCAGTCTGGTAATCCACACGTTCAAGATCGCGGTTGACATGATGTTTTCCTCCTTCCGATGCATATAGATCTCTACACAACCGATTGGGTCCTTCCAATGGTTAGTCGCTGTCCGCCCACCTCCTTTCCAGGCGCGAGCAAAATGTCGGCGAACGCTCGCTTCACGCAAGTGGCCGCATAACGCTGCCCATCAGCCGCGCCGGCTACGGCGGCGGCTGATGGGCGTGTTGGGCGCTCCGATAATCTGCCGGATGAGGTCGACCCGGCCCCACAACTGACTGACTGGATAGGTCTTCTGAGCCAGAGTCACCGAATAACTATCCGGAACCCGCACCCCAGCGTTGCTTGGAGCTCCAATGACGGGGTGAAGTCCGCCAGTCAGGTAGCTTTTCAGAAGTGTCCATTTGTCCTTTGGGCGTCCCCAACCTATGCTGTCTACGAACTGGACCTTGTCGGGAATTGATCCCTCGTCCCTCGTGTAGAAGAGCTCATCGAAGGACTTCGTGGATGATGTCCTCCAGGGTGTGGCCGTCGACCTGCCAATCTATGAGAAAATACCCAGCGATTGTGAAGTAGGTAACTACATCCTGTGTATCGCGGAGAAATCGCGTAAAACGCTTCCCCACCTTTTCCTCGTCCGGGTATTCACGCTTCGCAGTACCGTCAAACGCAATTGAGGGCTGAATCAGAGCGTTTTCGAAGTCGCGCTGATTTCGGCGGCGCCAAGGCGCCTCAGCAAGGCGGCGGCCTGTCGGGGCGAAGGCAAATTCACCAGGCCGGAGCGCAGCACATGCTCCAGCACTGTCCGGACGAACTCGAGGTTCCCGCGTTCGACCGCACGCCGGAGGGCTATCGTCTGCAGCATCGGCGCGAGTGCTTCTCGCTCCCGCGGCTGAAGATTCGACAGATCGGCCCGCCAGTGCGGCCGACGACCATCCGAATCGATGAACTCGAGCAGTAGCTCGATGCCGTGCTCGTGACGTGTGACAGGAATCCGCGCGGGGGGTGCCTTGCCAGGACGGAGGGCGGCGGCGCACAGGAGACCCATTACGTAGGCGGTGTGATAAGCCGTGGCCATGGCATACCGCGACCGTTCCTCAGTGTTGAGCGCGTAGTACCGGTCGAGCCGGGTCAGGGGAGCGGGGAGGAAACCCGCTTCGTCTTCTACACGGGCCAGGACATGGAATGCGAACGCGGCCGTTGCGCTCCATGTCTCGGCCAGGTACGGCCAGGTCAGGAGAACCTCGCCGCAGAGGTCGTAATCCTCCTGGTCAAGGCAGCGCGCCACGGCCACCTCGGCTGAAGCGAGGACCTCAGTCCGCGACCGTGGAAGGCGGACTTTGCGCTCTCCCAAGTCGGTGAAATACATCAGAGCGTGAGTCCAGGCGTAGATGTCGTCGCGCGTCGCCGCAAAGACGTCAATCGGCCGGCCCAGCGTGGAACGCCCTGCCCATCCGGCGGCGCCACGGGCGGCGTCTCCATCTTGGCCCCGGACCCTCTTCAACCACTCCCGCTCCAGCATCCGGTGCGGAAGTCTCTCGTGGCCTTCCCCCACCTCGGCCCCCAGGCTGAGGCGCAGCACGTGCTCCACTCGCGGATCTGGGAACCCCAGTCGACTGAGACAGATGTGCGCGAATGCGTAGTCGAAGGCCAGCCCGGGCTCCATGCAGAGACCAGCGACGACACGTTCGTTCCGCGCGTAAGGGATCAGAAGGCGGGCAACGTTTTCTATCCTCTGGCGGACGTTTGCGCAGTGAGCCCTCAGGGGATCGCAAGCCAATAAGAGGAACGCCGTTTCGGAGACGATCTTTTCTCCTGCTACTCCAGCCGCGGGATCGGCGGCATCTTGGTAGCCAGTGGCGGCGAGCGTCCGAACCGCCCGCTCCGCGATCGCAAGGGCGTTAGCCAGGCGACTCGTGAGATCCGCGGGATCCCACGAGCGCCCGGCCTCCTGGGGAATGCGTACAGGCCCTCCCATCATCGGGTGCCGGCATCCGGTCTAGGGACGGCAGACCGCGACCCGCTCAGCCCCGCAACTCTCCTTGGATCTTGCTCAACTCGGCTAGGCTCTCCAGTCCTGCCAGCTCGTCGCGCAGCCGGAAGATCCTGATAAACCGCCGCATCGTGCCGCAAAATACATCCTCTCCGTCAAGCTGCAGCGTTGCCGTGGCGCCGTGTTTGGCGATAATGCCGCCCAGCGCCTCGAAGCTCACCGCCTTGGTCTCGAGCAGGGCCGTCACAACCAGACGCTCCGCCTCACTGAATCCCTTGCCGCTCATTCGCGTCCCTCCTCAATCAGACTGATAAAACGTTGTCCGTTGTCTGGTTACCGGTTGAAGCTGAGGACGGAGGGCCGCGGCCGCCCCCCAGGTGGAACGACGCTCTCGCCTTGAATCCCACAGTTGACTGCAGCGCGATACCCCGGAGATCGTCCGACACGACCTGTCCACCCCAGGTTACGCCGAGTGCGAGAGAACGGGAGAGTGAACCACTCATGGGCTCGTGTCCACCCAGGCGCATGAGAATCGCGCACCGGCGAGGGGCCGGCACCGGGGAAGCCCCCGCTGCCCGCTCTCCTCCCTGCTACTGGATGCAAAAGCCGACGGAGGCGGAGGCCCAGTGGCCCACCGCCGCGCTGTTGACGATGGCCCGATCCACCGCCGTCACCACCAGGACGTAGCCGCATGGCTGCATGCCCTTGGTGTCGAGCGTCCAGGGGTCACCGCCGGGCGGCGGTGCGGTGGGCAGCGCCGGGGCTGGCGCAGTCTGGACCGTGCCGCCGGTTGGAACCAACTGCCCGGCGGGGGCCGGGAACGGGCTCGTCCCCAGGCTGTACGATCCGAGAGACGGATCCCGGGCAACGAAGTGGCCCGCCAACTTGGTTCCCGTGGAGAACATCTTGCAGTCCCCCCCGGTGTCGATGTGGATCCGCACGTCTGCCACCCCGCTGTTCTTCAGTTGGATCAGGTGGCTGGCCGGCAGCCCCACCGGATTGCTTGCCACGTCGAAGAGCTGTAGCCGGATCTCCCACAAGTCGTCCCCCGTGGTGTCCCACCAGGCCAGCACGTTGTCCACGTTGAGCCAGAACGGCTGGAACGTGAAGAGTTGCGTGAGGGGATCGGCCGCCTGCGTCGTGAAGATCGTCCCGGTCCAGTCCACCAACGTCATCGTCGTCGTGACCGGCGACCATGGGCCCGGATCGCCCACCTTATGCACCTCGACCTTGTACTTGTACCCTGGGAATGACGGCCCTTGCAGGACAACCCGGGCGGCGAAGGGACACGGGCGGCCCAAGGAGTCCGGGGGCAGGCCATTCAGGGCGAAGAACGCATCGAAGGTGGTCAGTCCGGTGAACGGGTCGATCCTGCTGATGGGGATGCCCCCGAGGACGCCGATGATCGCAGTCGGCCCCGCGATGGTCGGCCCGGGGTTGATCTGCACGTGCGCATCGATGCGGTTGCCCCAGGTTGTGAGCGCCTCCGGATCCGTCGTGGATGGCGGCACGGCCCACGACAGGACGGCTCTCACCCGGCCGATCTTCGGCTGGGCACACGGTCGCCGGTGAAAAGTGAGATCGACGGGGAGCAGGGCCGTATAGGCAAGCCCGTCGGGCGGGATGGTGCTGATGTCGTGCGCGGTGACCGCCATGGTTCCGAGGTACGTCCAGGCGCACGTGTCATCCCAATCCGCCCAGAACGCGATGTACTCCGTGCTGCCGAGGTGGCAGAGATCCCCAGAGTACCCGGCAGGCCGCTTGATGCGGAAGGTGGCGGCCAGCCATTCCAGGTTGTTGTCCAGGCCCAAGCACTCGAGCTCCTCGTAGCTCACGTCGGCCTTGACGTCCGCCGAGGCAGCAACCGCGGCAGACCAGTCGAGGCCGAGCGCCTTCCATTCGGCGACCTTGGCCGCGACGGCTTCCTGGCTCAACGCGGTCGCGCCGGCCGTCGCGTGCAGATCGGGCAATCCGAAGCGGTGCGCCGGGACGGCTGGTTTTTCGGCCATGGCCTTCTGACCCCCGGCGTAGAGCTTCACGAGGTCGGCCAGAGCAAAGGGCGGAGGGTCTGGGAGGGGAATCGGGTGAAAGGCGATCTCCGCATATTCCGGAGGCAGGTGGATCTTCTCCTTTAGCTGCGCGGCGAGCACGTCGATCAAGGCCGCGATGTTCTTGACGTGGGGCTTGATCTGGATGTGCCGCTCCAGCACGTTCCCCCACACGGGCACCCAGTTGGGGTGCCCGGCCTGCGGGATGAGCTGCCAGGAGAGGATCGCCCGCACCCGGGGGAGCACCGGGTGCGGGCACGCGTCGCTCTGGGGTTCGATCTTGCGGGAGACAACGTAGGTCAGGGGCTTGTCCGGGTCCTTGGCGCAGTCGAGGGTATTGGGGATGTCGTGCACGTTCACGCCCGCCACGCCCTGATCGATCCAGCCCTTGCCGTAGTCCAGGAAGAACCGGACGTACTCGGTGGATCCGGCCAGGCAAAGGGTACCGGCATAGCCGCCGGGGCGCTTGATCTGGATGGTGGCCTCGAGCTGGGCGAGGTCCGGGTTGTACCCGACGCACGTCAGTTCCTCGTATGTCGTGTTGGCGGCGATCTCCTTGACGACCTGGAAGGGGCTCTCCGGGAAGTTCCCAAAATAATTCGGGTTGGCCGCCAAGAGCGCCTTGAACTGAACCCGTTCCTTCTCCACTACTGCCACATGACCACCCTTCTCTGGCTTGTCGACACCTTTGGTTTGGGGCATTGCACGGCCCTCCTTCATGCCGGTCTTCTGTGAGTGATCAGCCGCCGTGACCTCGGCGGGGTTCTTGACGGCGCCACCTCCTCTCTGGCGAACTGGCAGGGGCGAACGAGCTCATAGGATTCTCCAATCCAGACCTCTCCTCCGCAAAAACCTCCGTTCGGTCACGCTGCCGGCTTTTGCAAGCCGTATCCTTGATGGCGCGTGCCGAGGATTGATCTCACCACGACCCGCGAATCATTTGGCAGTCGATGACCGGCAAGCACGCACCTTCCATAACCGCCAGTCGTGGCCTCCTTGAGACTCGAGCTGCAGGCATTTGCAGGGCCGCTGGAACTTGGCTCTTGACCTGACCATACACAGCAATCGGTGTGCCGTAATTCCTGACCCTTCGTCTCCGGAGACAGGACCCACGACCGTGAAGCCGCTCCAT
>CAVQPC010000038.1:0-172351 GCA_963714585.1 uncultured Methylomirabilota bacterium | reverse complement strand
AGCTCAGAGACTTCGTACAGCTTATTTATTGACGCCGGTCTAAGGGGGCGGAGGCAGCACTGAAAGGCAGACCGGGGAGGACGCCGGGCGCCTTGACGGAGTGCCCAGCCCCGCTGGCCCAGGGCTCCCCAGGCAGGGGCGAATGTGGACACTGGAATCAGAGGGTGTCGCTGGCATGAAGGCTTAACGCTCCGGTTGAGCCACGCGAGTTCCACGAGCGTCGGATCTCAACGGGTCGTTAGGCAACAGTGTCAACAATGGACTTATCCCTTTCCCCTACTTCAACGTCTCAAGAATTTAGGAAGACATTCAAACAGCAGAAGTCAAAACTCATTCACCGTCAAGGTTTTTCCCTTCCAAGTGCCTTATGCGATGAGCCAGCCACCCTCTCTACGGCCTCTTAACTGCAAGTTCCACAGTAGTAAGCCACAGAAAACACTCCTCAAGCTCGCTGCCTTGTCTTTTTGACATCGCTTATCCACCTCGATTCGTACAGCCTGAGGGCTCAGCTTGGAGGGCCAGACTATTCCGATGTCCACGGAACTCTTGAGAGCGATTCTCAGGGCCTCAGTACCGAGGTAGTATCCATAAGTAATCGCCTGTCTTGTTCCTACCGGGCTCGCACTATAGGCAGAGCAGCTAACTGATGTCTCCTTTCCCCCTAGAATGTTTTTCCATGGGTCGGTCTTTTTCCTGTCAACCGAAATTCCAAGGGCAGGCGAGCCGCTTTTCTGGTGGGCTATCGAAGAAATGCATCCAAGAGCCTTTGGTGCTGGTGTTTCCAGACTGGCAATATTGCTCCAATTTTTGCGCAAGTCCAACGGATGGGTTGTCTGGAAGTCCACTTGGTAACACCCACCAAATGGGATGTTCGGGGTCGGAAGGGGGAACGAGAATATCAACAACCTCTTTGTCGAGAGCTGCCTGCACACCTTCAAGGTACCCATAGGTCAAGCTGATCTTCTGACTCTCAGCAAGTCCACCGTAATTGTTGCACGTCAAATCTTGAGCAGAGACTTGAGATGGGTCAGAAGGCCTGATCGGCCGCTCACCTAAGATGTGAAACGAGTCGAACACCCGTTCGATGGTTTCATTATCCTTCGTCGCAGTCGGGTCCACGGGGGCGACCATCATGAAGGTGACCATGTAGGGCTTCTCGAAGGGCACGATGTGGATGCCGGCCACCACCAATGGTATGTTGCCTTTGATGTGCACCGTGTTGATGTAGAATACGATGCCAGCATCCGATGGCAGTATTGTCTTCTCGGACACGATCATTCGTTCTGCCCCAACGTCCCGAGAAATCTTCTTGTACGCTTCGAGGCATAACTCCATCATCCCTTCGACCGCGGCGTCCCGATTTGGACTCGACTCAAATTGGCGTTTCGTGACGGCCTTATCGAGGTGGCCAACCAGTGCCTGCACCCACATCGGCTTCGTCGGGTGGCGAATAATCACGCGGACCTCGCCAGCCTCGCCGGGCGGAGGGTTCTTCTCGAACTTCCAATCAGCAGGGAATTGAAACGCGAACTGGTACTGATGATCGACGTACTCTCTCGGGGGAGCTTCCGCCACCAGACGCACGTTGTTCCCTTTCTCCGCCTTCCACTCGACAGCAGAGAAGCGCGTAGCAACAAAGTACGGCCAGGCAAGTCCTTTGGCCGTCGCCACAAGCTCGCCGAGGAAGAGCCATCGCACGAAGCCTTGCGCTTGGGCGTACTGCCAGTTGAAATACGGCACCGCCACCATAGCAGCGAGGATGTAGAGGCCCAGCGCGACGGCGAGGACCTTGCCCAGGAGCGCTCTCACGCCTGTTCTCCTGATTCCCGGTCTCTCCGACCTTGCCGCATCTCGGTACGCCTAACCCTCCATGGATCGCAGGAGAGAAGTCGGGCGAACCATCGGTGGGAGCGTATCGCCGCGCTCACGCGCTGTCAACCACAAACGCCCCCGTCTGGGTAACACGCGGGGGCTGGACACGCCCATGCCGCTCGAAGCGTCGCCACGCGGGCGGGGGCAGCACCTGAAGGGCAGACCGGGGATGACGCCGGGCGCCCTGGCGGAGCGCTCGGCCTCGCTGGCCCATGGCTCCCCAAGCAAGGGCGAATGTGGGGACTGGATGGAAAGCATTTCGATGGCGTGAAGACGGTGGTTAGACCGCATGCGATCGTTGCCACCGCGCGAACCCGAATCTATACACATTGAAGAGGAACCATCCAATGTTTGACACGATATAGAATGGCCCGATGAGAGCGCCGATTACACCCCACCAAGTGCCAAGAAAGGTTCGGCCAGTAAAAGACCCAAAGACTTTCGTGGTGCAGGGAAAACAAGAGTCTGGCGTCGACAGTACGTTCCTGTCGCTGAAAAAAGTAGCTAATGTTTCGTGAAACTTCCCACGAAAAGCGACGCCCTGCTGGCCGCATCGTCCACATGTGCCGATATAGCAGGTAGAGAGCACCTCTGTCCTTTGTCGTGTTGGTTTCGGGGACAGTCATTCCCCACAGTGTTTGCACTTTAACGCCTGATCTTGGATTTCCTCAGCGCAGAACGGGCATGTCTTCATGGGTGCATCTCCTGCGGTCTAACGGAGCGCTCAAGGTAACCGGCTTGCGAAAACAGCCCTAGCGAAGCGACGCTATTTGCAAGGCCGGTTCACCGCCGTGCTCACTCGCCGACATTCAGGTACTTCCTGAAGATGTGCTTCGCGGGCTCAAACTGGCCGGTGAGCCACTCAAGCTCCTTGTGCATCTCCTCCACAACTTTCTTGTGGTCATACCCCGGCGGCTTCTCTTGGGTATGGTCTCGATACTCTTGATTCCACCGCCGAAGGCTTAAGCCTCGCTTGTAGATTTGATCGATGTACTCCATGACTTCCGGTCCGAAGAGGAAGTCGGCTTCCGACACGGACGTTCGGAACTTTAGAAGGTCCTCGGTACTAGCGTTCGCATCCCTGAGGATGATGCTAAGGATTTTTCGGACCTCCTCGTATACCCGAAGCCTTCGATCATAGCGGTCGAGATTGAGCCTCTGCCGGTTTGTCTGCCACTGCTGCCATGCGATATAGGTGGCGAGCGCCGCAATAACTGGCGTTAGCAGTCCTTGAAGGAGGCGGATCCAGTGATCGAGGTCCATGAGAGCCCACCACCCCATGTACTGAATGGGACAGTGTGTTGATATTAAGGAATTGGACAAGAGGACCGAAGTGGTCGGGATGTTATATGGTTTCCGCATAACACCCCCCGAATTGCAGGAGAGAAGTCGGGTGAATCGTCGGCGGGAGAGTATCGCCGGGCTCACGGGCTGTCAACAGCAAACGCCCCCCATCTCGGTAACACGGGGGGCCGTCCGTCCGTGCCGCTCGAAGCGGCGCCACGCGGGTGGGACGGGACAGGGGGCCCGGCGCTGCCCCGCCGGCCTCCCGACAACGCCTGCTGCCCCCCGGAGTGATGCCGGCGGGAGGCGGCCTTGGCCAGGACGACGCCGAGCCGCCGGCCCGAAACATCCCACTAGCCGAGCACAAATCGAAAAAATCTTTGTGGCTCAGACTCCTTTCTCCATAGGGGGTTGGGGGGTACACGCTGCCTCTGTCTCCGCCTTCTTCGCGGGAGAACCCTCCGCCGACCGATCCAGAAATATAGGGGGACGCGGGGTCTCCCTACGGGCTAAGCCGCTGTTGATCCCAGCGGTGAGGGGCGGCGTTCCTGCCGCCGCCCGCCCGGTCCTCCTTTCCTAGCAGGCCGTCTGTAGGAGGCGAGCATGCCCAAGCAGCCAGAGCGCACCACCAAGACGGTCCCATCACCGCCCTCGTCCAGAGCCGAATCTTCACCCGGTCCGCCGAGGCTGAAGCCTTCGCCGAACTCGTCCGGTCGATCGAGCGGACGGGCGGCCCTATCCAGACCCCCCTGGTCCGGCCGCAGGAGGGCCGGGCGCTACGAGATTGTCGCCGGGCACCAGCGGTGGCTGGCCGCCAAGGAGGCTTGGCAGAAGACCATCCGGGTGGAGGTCGTGCCGCTGGACGACAAGGAGGCGGCGCTCTGGATGCTCACGGAGAACGTCCATCGGAGCGATCCGAGCGCGATGGAGGAGGCCGAGCTGTACTGGAAGGTCGCGCGCCTGTTCAATAAGACCGAGCCCCCGCCCCGGCGCGGGAAACCCGGTGGGGGGTCAACCCCCCACTACCTGTCCGCGCAGTGGGCCGCCGCCCTCCTCCCGCCCGCCACGTGGGGAAGGCCGAGGATACGATTCGGAAGGTCCTCGGCTGCGCGGGACGTATCCGGGACGTTGCCAAGTACGACAAGTTGCGCCAGACCTACACACGGCTGGGCTGACGTCATTTCGACGAAACGCACCCCTTGCCAAGACAAACGCCGACCCTCATCCGAGAATCGGCGCTGGCTCTGCTCAAGGCTCCCTCCATTGAGAACGGAGGCTAGGGATCGGGGGCCGGAGAACTGGGCACAGGTGGGCGCGTCCGATCTCGACAAGTTGCGCCAGACCTACACACGGCTGGGCTGACGTCATTTCACGAAACGCACCCCTTGCCAAGACAAACGCTGACCCTCATCCGAGAATCGGCGCTGGCTCTGCTCAAGGCTCCCTCCATTGAGAACGGAGGCTGGGGATCGGGGGCCGGAGAACGGGCAGAGGTGGGCGCGTCCGATCTCAGGCCCTCCGCCGGGAAAAAGCTGTGGCAGAGCCAGCCCTCGATCCGAGACCTTCTATCGGTTGGCGAGGATCGGAAATCCCTTGGCACCGATTAGACGTTCGTCGGCAGTCACGTGGGTATCGAGCAGGAGCTTCACGAACGCAGAACCTCCCAATCTCGCTCGCGGAACACGGGGGAAACGATATCGCCCTTGATCTGCCCGGTTGACTTCAGGATTCCCAGCCATCGTCCGGTTCGCGGCGGGACGGAAGGGGGCACTACCTCGGCGATGGGTTCGCCGAAGCGCGTGATGAGAATCGGCTTCCGCGTTCGGCGGACCTGCTCCAGAACCGCCAGGCATGTGGCTTTGAACTTCGAGATGGCCATCTCGCGCATCGTCATGCACCTCCGCGTCGATCATCATCATACCATGGTTACGCACTATGGTCACAATATCCTTGCGGACCACTACGTTGTTTCCCAGGTTGACTTTCTCTCTCCTCCGGTGCCCCCACCTCCTGATCACGCAGCACGCTATTAGGAACGGTACCTGGTACCAGCGAGGGCCTAACTAGCGGAATTCGTTGATGGCCACCTTTCGCGGAGATGTGCGTGTCGTCCCCCTGACCGAGACCCCCGCTGTTACCCCTGATCGTCCTCCCGCACGGCCCGCACGGCGTTCCAGCTTGACAGTTGTTCCACGCTGAAGATATATTCCTCGCCGTCGCACCCGGAAGCCATCGAGGTGTCCGATGGGGAAGCGCGGCGCGGTGTGGTGGGGGGTCTGGACGATCGCCTTCGTCCTCCTCTGCGCCTACATCGCCTTCGACGTCCTGGACCTCGACGGGTCGGAGTTGCACTTCCGGTCCGGCCTCGCGCTCACGGTCGGGTCCGCCTCCGCCGAGGCCGACCGCGTAGTTCGCCCGCGCCAAATCCCGCTCGCGGTTCACCTGCAGCCTTACACGCTCGCCCCCCACATGAGGCTCCTGCTTCGGTTGGCGACGACGCCAGTCCGACGCTTCTGCGGCGAGCGCCTCCCCCCGCGACGACAGTTGTCGCGCGTTGCCCACCCCACGCAGTCTGCTGACCCGGTCTAGCTCACCCATCGTCCCCGCATCGCCTCCCTGGTAGGGTCTGCGCACGCGCCGAAGCAGCGCGTGGCGCAGAGATTGGTTTACGGGACGTCTCATCGTCCGCGCCGTCGCGGCGTGGACGCTCACGAAAGGGGGCGGCCATGTGGTTCGGCCTCAGCATCATGGTGGCGATGGTCGTCGGGCTGATCTGGTGGTGCATCTGGGCATATCGGAGCGACAAGGCGCGGCAGGAGTCGCAGCCGGCCGACGAGCAGGCGCGCAAGGAAGCGTAAGCCCGGCCCGAACAGGGGCACACCCGGATTTCCGCTTGCGCGTTAAGCCCACCCTCTCGGATGCCTCTGGCGCGTCGAGGCGGGCCGAGGCGGCCGGTGGCGAACGGCGAGGGCGCAACGGGGGTTGCGTGGCGAACGTGAAGGGCGAGAGAAGCGGGAGAGGGGGATCAAGCGGTGAAACGTTGAACCGACTCGAGGCCGGGCGCCGCGGAGGGCTGAACGACAGTCCGGAGCGTTGACACGGGGGCCGGCCCACTCTTTCCCAGTGGAGGAACACGATGGCTACAGAACGCTCTTCCCGAGACCTGGTGATCCGTGGGGTCGTCACCCTGCTCGTTGCGGTGGTCATCTGGGTCCTCCCGATGCCCGCGGGCGTCACCGACAAGGCGTGGCACCTCTTCGCGATCTTCTTCGCGACCATCATCGGGCTGATCCTGCAGCCGCTGCCACATGGGGGCGGTGGTGCTCATCGGGACCACCCTCACCGCCCTCACGGGCACCCTCTCCATCGCCGACGCCCTGAACGGCTTCATGAACGGCACCGTCTGGCTGATCGTGGTCGCCTTCCTCTTCGCCCGGGCTTTCAGCAAGACCGGCCTGGGCCGGCGCATCGCCTACGTCTTCATCCGGGCCTTCGGCCACCGCACGCTGGGCCTGGCGTACTCCCTGGCCGTGAGCGACTTGGTGCTGGCCCCGGGATCCCCTCGGGCGCCGCCCGGACCGGCGGCGTGCTCTTCCCCATCGTGAAAAACCTGGCCACCACCTACGGCTCCGAGCCGGGCCCGACGGCAGGGCGCATCGGTAGCTTTCTGATGCTGAGCGCCTACCACGTCCACGGGGTCACCTGCGCCATGTTCCTGACCTCCATGGCGGCCAACCCCCTGATCGCCGAACTGACCAAGAAGACGATCAACATCGAGATCACCTGGGGCGGCTGGGCCATCGCCGCGCTCGTCCCGGGGCTGCTCTCGTTCCTCGATCGATCCCGTACCTGATGTTCCGCTGATGCCAGCCCGAGATCCGCGAAACCCCGGAGGCGGCCGAACTGGCGCGGACCGAACTGGCCAAGATGGGGGCGATGCGCCGCGAGGAGTGGGTGGTGCTGGGCGCCTTCGTCCTGGCCCTCCTCCTCTGGCTCACCGGGTCCTGGACCAAGATCGACGCCACCGTCGTGGCCTTCCTCGGCCTCTGCCTCATGCTGGTCCTGGGCGCCATCACGTGGGAGGACGTGCTGGCGAGCGGGCCGGCTGGGATGCCCTGATCTGGTTCGGCGGCCTGGTGGGCATGGCCACCATGCTGGCCAAGCTGGGCCTCATCAAGTGGTTTTCGACGTCCGTGGGAAGCCACGTGAAGGGCTGGCCCTGGCTGCCGGCCCTGGCCATCCTCGCGCTGGTCTACATGTACTCCCACTACTTCTTTGCGAGCCTCACCGCCCACGCCACCGCCTTCTTCGTGCCCTTCCTCACCGTGGCGGTGGCCGTCGGGGCGCCGCCCTACTTCGCGGCGCTCATTTTCGCCTTCTTCTCCAGCCTCTGCGTCTGCCTGACCCACTACGGCGGCGGCCCATCCCCGGTCTACTTCGGGGCCGGGTACGTGAGCCTGAAGAAATGGTGGGGCGTGGGCTTCCTCGTGTCCCTGGTCTATCTCGTCGTCTGGATGGGCATTGGGCCATTCTACTGGAAGGCCATCGGCCTCTTCTAGATCGAGTTGCAGGCGTTTGGAGACAATCGTACCCCAGACCTCAGTCGAGGAGCCTCCAGCTCTCGAAGGGCGCCGAGGAAGCCGGATATGACCGGCTCGCAAAAACGGTACGGGACACCAAGCAGGGGCGAACTCCGCGATCGTACAAGGCCAGCCGCACGCCTCTTGTATTATGTATTGGAGGACGTTGTTGACTCAGTGGAATAATATAGTGGGCTCTCTTTCCAAAAGTGATAGGGGGGGTATAATAGAAGACATAGGTGCGGAAACTACTTGTCGGTTTCTCACCGAAAGGGGGCACTCCGAGATTCTGGTAGTTGGGGGCGTTCCCGAATGCGCCTAAGAGCCGACCCTTCTTCACCCGGTCCTCGCTTCCGCAATGCTGCACGCCCACGCGGACTGGCGGATCCGTTCAGAGAGCCCCCCGTGCCACCCGTGAAAGGAGGACCGCATGGCCGAGACCGTTCGACTGGTGGATTACTACTCCATGGAGGTGTCCGACAAGCCCGGCGCAGCCCTCCAGATCCTCGAACCGCTCTGCGCGGCAGGGGTCTACCTCCTGACCTTCTCGGGGTTCTCGAAGGGTCGCCGCGCTCAACTGGACTTCGTCCCTGCCAACACCTCCGCGTTCCGGGCCGTCGCGCGGAAGGCTGGCTGGAAGCTCGTGGGACCCAAGAAGGGCTTCCTGATTTACGGCGATGACCGAGTCGGCGTGGTGGCCGAACTGCTGGAAAAGCTGACGAAGGCGAAGATCAACGTCACCGCCACCCAGGCGATCATCGCGGGCGCCGACCGTTTCGGCATGATCCTCTGGGTGAAGTCGCGGGACGTGCGCCGCGCCTCAAAGGTACTCGGGGCGTCCTGACACTGCAAAAGAGGACCGGACACCTTTGAACAGCGTGCCGAGTGGATGCGACGCCGGTTCCCCTTCTGGGGATCGGCGTTGTGCTTCGCGCGTTCCCTTCCCTTCGGGAGAGATCGCCTTCCCCGAACAGGCCGCGCTCATCGAGCAGATCCTGACGTACCTCGCGCTGTGCCCGCGCCGGCCCATGGGCCGCCCGTGTCCCTCGCTGCCTACTCAGCAATCCCAGCAAGTCGTCATGCGTCGGAGGAGTTTCTCGACACCTCGTCCCGGGCGGTAGCGCGTTGCCATACCTCCCGCCAGCGTGATGCCGCGAGCACGAAGGGTGGCCCGCCCGCGCCTCCCACGGTTTTCAACTTGACACGCCGGCCCGGTATGCGGTACCCACGATGCCGCTCAATCGGCGCGGCCCCGAAAAGCAAATTCAATCAATTGGCAGAGTGTCACGAGCGCCGCGCCAAGAACACGGGCCGCAATCAGGGAAGCCGCTGATGCCGGTCGACAATCTTCACCTGGTGGTGCTGCTCGCGGTTTCCCTCCACGTCGCGTTTGCCGGGGTTCGCGTCAGCCTGTCGCTGTTCGCGCTCAGCCTGCAGGCCTCACCATTTACGGTCGGCGCGATCCTTTCGCTGCTCGCACTGCTGCCGACGCTGTTCTCGGTGCACGCGGGACGGGGTATCGACCGCATCGGAGTGCGCCGGCCGCTCCTGGCCGGCAGCGCATCCGTCATCTGCGGCACTGCGCTCGCCTTCCTCGTGCCGCGGCTCGAAATGCTGTTTCTGGTGAGCTGTCTCGTCGGCTCGGGGTTCATGCTGTTTCATATCGCGGTCAACCACATTGCGGGCGAGCTGGGCCAGCCGCAGGACCGTATCAGGAATTTCAGCCTGCTTGCGCTTGGGTTTTCGACGTCTGGCTTTTTCGGGCCGATGATCGCCGGCTTTGCGATCGACTGGATCGGGCACCGCCGCACGTTCCTGCTGCTCGGAGGCTTCGCGCTGCTGACGCTGGTCGGACTGCTCGCCCGGCGCATAGAGATACCACGACACCACGCCCTCGAACCGGCCGGCGAGAAACGGCGCCTGAGCGACTTGTTCGGGAACCGCACATTGCGCTACGTGTTCCTGGTCAGCGGCGTACTGTCGCCGGCCTGGGACTTGTTCACGTTCGTGGTGCCGATCCATGGCTCGCAAATCGGCCTGTCGGCGACGCAGATCGGCATGATCCTCGGCGCCTTCGGCGCGGCGATATTTGGCGTACGCCTGGTGGTGCCGTTGCTCTTGCACCGCGTCAGCGAATGGCAGATGCTGGTCGTCGCCATGCTGTCGACGGGCACGACGTTCTTCGTGTTCCCGCTGGTCCACGGCATGCCGCTATTGCTGACGCTCGCCTTCATTCTCGGCATCGGCCTCGGCGGCGCGCAGCCGATGATCATGTCGCTGCTCTACAGCAAGGCGCCGGCGGGCCGCGGTGCCGAAGCGGTCGGCGTACGCTCGCTGATCCTCAACATGAGCCAGACCGGGATGCCGTTGCTGTTTGGCGCACTCGGTGAGGCACTCGGCATGACGCCGGTGTTCTGGGCCATGGCGGTGTGCCTGGTCGGTAGCGGCTGCATCGCGCGCAAGCGTTAGCGCGGCGCCTCACGCTGTGTCGAGCGCGTCGAGCCCGATGACGCCGGCGAAAACTTCGGGGAAAAAATGGCGCCGGACACCATTTGCGGCTTCACTCCTTGATTTCTTTGAGGGCCAGTTCGACTTCTTGGCCGTCGGAGCGCTAGCCCGTCTTAGCCGATCCGATGGCGAGTCCGCCATTTTTCGCGGACGCGCCTACTGAGTTGCCGCGGGCCAGGAGGAAGTACGACCGTTTCTCCAGAAGCGCAGGAAGAATCGGCGCCCGGGGAACCCAATCGGCCGCGGTTGCACCGGGTTGAAAAGTTGTCGTCATTTTCGTCAAATACCATGACAAATGACGACAGATATGGCAAGACTTCACTCACCCCGGGGGCGAGAACCCGATGCCGCTTCGCTCTACGCCGGCCGGAGGACCTGACCCGCCAGCTCCGTGGAGAGCGTCCCCTGGTCGATAGTGACATGGCCGTCCACGAGGACCCAGTGGATGCCCTCGGCGAACTGGTGCGGCGCCTCGAAGGTGGCGCGGTCCTGGATCGCGGCCGGGTCGAAGACGACCAGGTCGGCGAAGTGGCCCGGCCGCACCTCTCCCCGGCGGTCCAGGCGGAGCTTCCGCGCCGGCTTCCCCGTCATCTTGTGGATCGCCTCTTCCAGCCGAAGTAGTCCCTTCTCACGCACATAGCGGGCCAGGACGCGGGGGAACGCTCCATACGACCGAGGGTGCGGGTGGCCCGCGCCGGTCGGCCCGTTTGGGCTGATGGACCAGCCGTCGGAACCGATCATGGACTGCGGCTTCGGGAGGAGGAAGTCCACGTCCGCCTCGGCCATGACGAAGTTCACCATGGTGGCGCGGTTCCTGTCCTCGAGGATGAGGTCCAGGGCCAGAGCGACGGGGTCGCGGCCCGTCTGCCGGGCGGCCTCCTCCACGGAGAGGCCCTGCATCCAGCGGTTCCGCTCGCTGTGGATGAAGGCCAGCCTGATGTCCTGCCAGTCGATGCGGAAGAAGTTGGGCCACTCAGGCGTGCCGTGGATCACGTCGTGGTGGACCTTCGGGCGGACTGCCGGGTCCCGCAGCCGGTCCAGCATCGCCTGGGGGCCGCCGGCGTGCGCCCAGGGCGGGACGAGCTGGCTCAGGTTCGCGCTGCCCGCGGTGTAGGGATAGATGTCGTAGCTGACGTCGAAGGTACGGGACGCCTCGTCGATGAGCGCGTAGGTGGTGCGGACCTTGCCCCAGTTCTCGCGTCCGGCGGCCTTGTGATGGGAGATCTCGACGGCAACGCCTGCCTCCCGCCCGATCCGGAGCGCCTCCTTGACCGACTCCACCACCGGGTTCGCCTCACCCCGCAGGTGCGTGGCGTACAGCCCGCGATGCCTCGCGACCACCCGGGACAGCTCGATCAGCTCCTCCGTGGCGGAGTAGAAGCCGGGGGGATAGACCAACCCCGTGGACATCCCGAACGCGCCCGCCTCCATGGCCTCGGCGGTGAGACGCTCCATGGCCGTGAGCTCGTCCGCGCCGGGCGGCCGGTTCGCAAATCCCATGGCGGACGCGCGGATGGCGCCGTGGCCGACCAGGGGTGCCACGTGCGTGGCCTTGGGCGCGGCCCGGAGTACCTCGAGGAACTGGCCGAACGTGTTCCAGGGCCAGCGGCGTCCGTACTCCAGGCCGGACATCGTCCGCATGAGGTCGGCGCGGATCGCCTCGGTGACCGGCGCAGCCGTGAGCCCGCAGTTGCCGGTGACCTGCGTGGTCACACCCTGGCGGATCATGCTCTCCGCGCGCCCGTCCACGAGGAGGGCGAGATCGGAGTGGTTGTGGATGTCGATGAAGCCGGGAGCGACCACGCAGCCTGCCGCGTCGATTCGCCGCCCCGCCGGAGCCCCCGTGAGGTCGCGGATGGCGGTGATCTCCTTCCCAGTCACGCCCACGTCCACGCGCCGGCCCGGGGCCCCGGTGCCATCCACCAGGATGCCGTTCGCGACGATGAGGTCAAAGGCCATGATTACTCCATCTGCGATAGCCAGGCTTCCCACCATGCCTGTTGTCGGTTAAGAGTCCGGGCGCTGCCCTCCTGCTCCCCTCACCCGGCCTCTGGTCGCCCTTTCCCAGAGGGCAGAGGCGCTACCTTAACAGACCGGCGCTACTTTCTTACTCGTCATTCCGGTCCCGATTTTCATCGGGATAAACTCCAGCCGGAATCCAGTCAAACGACTGAATGATACAAGTCTTGCCAATCCGGATTAGTACGTTCGATCAATTCCAGTTTCCAGACTCGTTTCCAATCTTTCAATCTCTTCTCCCGCTGAATAGCAGACTCCATGCTGTCGTGCAGTTCGTACCAAACCAGATGGTGGACGCCGTAACGTTTGGTAAATCCTTCTACCATATTGTTCTTATGCTCCCATATCCTTTTGACGAGGTCTGAAGTCACGCCGATGTAGAGGGTACCATTCCTGCTGCTCGCCAGAATGTATACGGCGGGCTGCTTATTCATTGCTTCCCCTTTTTCCCCTGGATTCCGGCTTTCGCCGGAATGACGAAAGAGGAAACGACGCCCACTTGGGTTAGCGCTTATGCCCAGAGGGAGAGGCTTCGGAATAGACGGCCCAGACCTCGCCCATTCGCTCGTCTTCCTGTTCACCTGGGTGGGGCGAAGGCTGCCTACACGAGCCTCCGCAGGCGGGGGTCCAGGACGTCCCGCAGGCCGTCTCCCAGCAGGTTGATCCCGAGGACCGTGACGACGATCGCCAGGCCGGGGAAGAGCGTCACCCAGGGGGCCTCGACCATGAACTGCCGGCCGCCGGCCAGGATGTTCCCCCAACTGGCGATGTAGGGCGGGACGCCGACCCCCAGGAAGCTGAGTGCGGCCTCGCTCAGGATGGAGAAGGCGAAGACAAATGTTGCCTGGACGATGAGGGGGGAGGCGGTGTTCGGGAGGACGTGCCGCAGCATGGCGCGCGGCGCCGTGGCCCCCAGGGCACTGGCGGCCTGCACGAACTCCTGCTCGCGCACGACCAGGACAGAGGCCCGCACGAGCCGGGCGATCCGCGGCGTGTATACCACGCCGAGGGCGAGGACCACGTTGGCGACGTTCGGGCCGAGCGCGGCCATGAGGGCGATGGCGAGGAGGAGATCCGGCAGCGCCAGGAGACCGTCCATCGTTCGCATGATGAGGGCGTCCAGCTTGCGCAGGTAGCCCGCCGAGAGGCCGAAAAGGGTGCCGAGCAGCGTGGAGACAATCACGACCAGTGACCCCACAAGAAGAGAGAGCCGCGCCCCGTAAATCACCTGGGTGAGCAGGTCGCGGCCCAGCTCATCCGTGCCGAAGGGGTGGCCGGCACTGGGAGCCGAGAGCCGATGCATGGGGTCGAGGCGATCCGGGGAATCCGGCGCGACCCACGGCGCGAGGACGCCGGTCATGAGCGGCACGACGGTCAAGAGGATCCCGAGGATGATCAGTCGGCCCCGCCGCAGGCGACGGGAGAGCTTGGACGGCCGCCGCCCGGGCGCTGGTTCCTCGGCGCTCCGCGCGGGGATGGCTTGCGGGAATTCAGGATCGGTCTTGGTCACTGTGGCTTGGCCTTCGCCTTTGCTTCCACGTATCGGATGCGCGGGTCCACCCAGGCGTAAATCAGATCAACGATCAGATTCACCACGACATAGATCGTGGCGACGAGCAAGATGGCCGCCTGGATGATCGGGTAATCGCGCCGCAGGACGGACTGGACCACCAGTCGGCCCACACCGGGGATGCTGAACACCGTTTCGGTGACCACGGCGCCGCCCATGAGCGAGGCCACCGTCAGACCGACCACGGTGATGATGGGCACCAGGGCGTTCCGGAGCGCGTGGCGGACGATCACACGGAAGGAAGACAGCCCTTTGCTGGCCGCCGTCCGGACGTAATCCTGCTGCAGCACGTCGAGCATGCTGGATCGGGTGATCCGCGTGATGAGGGCCGAGTTCGGGAATCCCAGCGCCAGGGCAGGCAGGACGTAGTATCGGAGACTCTCCCACCCGCCAGTCTGCCAGAGCACGATCCCCGACGACGGGAACCAGCCAAGCTGGACGGCGAAAAACAGGATCAGGCTGAGTCCCAACCAGAAGGAAGGGACTGAGGCGCCCACCAGCGCCAGAGCCAGGGCGGCCTGGTCCACGGCCGTTCCCCGCCGGATCGCGGCCAGGATCCCGGTCGGCACGCCGATCAACATGGCGACGAGGATGGACAGCGTCGTCAGGATGAGGGTCGGCTCGGCTCGCTGCGCGAGGACCTCAGGACCGGCTTCTGGGCGAAGTGCGAGATGCCGAGGTCGCCGCGGATCACCCTCGAGGACCACGCCACGAATTGCACCGGGAGGGGTTGATCGAGAGCCAACTGCCGGCGGAGTCGCTCCACCTGGTCCTGGGTGGCGTTGGAACCCAGCATCACGCTGGCGGGATCGCCGGGCGCCAGGTGGATGAGCAGGAATGCGACGACGCCGACCACCACGAGGACGAGGGCCAGTTGGATCAGCCGTCGCAGGATGTACGCGAGCATGGCACTCGACAACGAAGCCTCCGGACGGCGGGGCCGGGACCGGCCCTGGCACCGTCCGGAGCCTTCACGGGTGCTTACCCCGGATTATTCGGTGACACCTCAGCGAGTCATGCAAGCAATGACCAATTCCCAATGACCAATGAGTTCCGAGTTCTCATTGGGATTTGGAAATTGGTCATTGGTCATTCTCTGTGGGCTATTTGGCGAGCCCGACGTTCCAGAAGCTCGGCCAGACGGATGGCCAATAGTTCACGAGCTTCGCAGTGGCCACATCGAACAGCTTTTCTTGGCCGACGCGGATGACCGGGACCTGCGTGTAGATCAACTCCTGCAGCTTGTCCCAGAGCTGCTTGCGCGCGGCCATCTGGGTGGTGCTGTTGAACTTGGCCAGAAGGTCGTTCTTCTCGGGGCTGTCCCACCAGCCGGGATACTGCGAGCTCAGGATGGTGATGAGGGACGGATCCGGGACGAAGCCGTGCCCGGTGACGAAAGCATCGTACATGTCGGGCTTGCCCCGACGGTCGAGCACCGTCGCCCAGTCGTAGACCTGGAGGTCGACGTTGAAGCCCGCCTCCTTCAACTGGGCCGCCGCGGTCACGCCGATGTTGTACATATACTCGTACTCTTTGGTGCAGATGATCCGAAGCGGCTCGTTCTTGTAGCCGGCCTTCGCCAGCAATTGCTTGGCCAGGGCGGGGTTCTTCTGGTTGTAGTACTTGGCGCCGGCCGCGGAATACCACGCGGTTCCCTTGGGGTAATAGCTCGGCTCCATCTGGTAGAAATCGGGGAGGCCATAGGCCGCGCGGAGGATCGGCTCCATGTTCAGGGCGGCCAGGGCGGCCTGGCGCACCCCCTGGTTCGCCGCGATCCCCTGCTTCTTGTTGAAGATTATCCAGCCCCACTGTCCCGGGCTGATGACCAGCGTCATCAGATTGGGATTCTTGGAGAGTCGCGGATAGGCCTCCTTGCTCACCGAGTAGGCGTACTGGTAGTCGCCAGTCTCCACACCCGCGATGCGCGATCCTGCCTCGGTGACGGGGTAGAATTCGATGGCATCGAGGTAGGCGGTCTTCTTCCCGGCGAAGCCGCTCGCCGCATCGGTGCGAGCCGAGTACCCCGGGAAACGAGCGAGCCGGATCCGGAAGTCGGGCCTCCAGTCCTCGAATCGGTAGGGGCCCGTGCCGACGTACTCGGTGACCACCTTGTCACCGAACTTGTCGACGATCGCCTTCGGCATGATGGCCGCCGCCGTATTCTGGAAAGCCAGGAATGACAGCAGCGGGGCAAAGGGGGCCTTCAGGCTGATGACCACCGTGTGGGCATCGGGGGCCGCGATGCTTTCCAGAGAGCCAGAGACAATCTTGCCGCGGCTCGAGACCTTGGTCCATCGGTTGAGGGAGGCCACCACGTCCGCCGAGGTCATCTCCTGGCCATTGTGGAACTTCACGCCCTGCCGGAGCTGAATGGTGTAGGTCTTGCCGTCTGGGCTGACCTTGTAAGACGCAGCCAGCATGGGCTTGACGTCATACTTCTCGTCGAAGGCGAAGAGCTGCTCGAAGATGTGCTGGCCGATCATGGTCACCAGGTCGGCAGGCATGGTCATGACGTCCAGGTTCGGCGGCTCGCCGATCGTCGCCACCTTCAACGTCCCGCCTTGCGGGATCGCCGGGGAAGCCGCCTGGCTGGCCAGGGAGGGAGAGCCAAGGAGCCAACTGGACAAGCACGAGAAGGGCGAAGATAGCACTCGCTGCTCTGAACCCGCGCATCTGTCTACCTCCTTCTCTCCACATGCCCCTCCCAGGAGCGCCTCATCGCAGCGGCTCTGGCGGCCGGGGCAAAGTCAGTTGGTGGTAGATTTCCTCAGCGTCGTGTTGAAGCAGGTGCGAGCGGAAGGCGGGCGGATCACCTCCTCGGGTAGGACACTTCGGCCAGGAATGGGTCGGCGGCAACACTCTGCAACCTTGCGGATGAGCCAGAGGATGGTCCTACCCGCCGCGCCCTGTCAAGGGAAAAGGCGGGGCCGCTGGGTGCGACCGGTTCGCCCATGGCGGATCGCCCCTACTCTTCGCTCAGGACGCTGCGCAGATGCTCCCGCACGGCTTTGGCCGTCTCGGGCCGGCGCAGGGCGAAGTCAATGAAGCACTTGGCGTACTCGATGCGGTTCCCGATGTCGTAGCGCTTCGCCTGCCAGGCGAGGGCGTACATGGCCTCGCGCTGGGCGAGGAGGTTCATGGCATCGGTGAGCTGGATCTCCCCGCCCACCCCTCGGCCCGTCTCGGCGATGCACTCGAAGATCTGAGGGGTGAACACGTATCGCCCGGCGATGGCCAGATCGCTGGGGGCCTGGTCTGGCGGGGGCTTCTCGATCAGTTGCCGCAGGCGAAACAAGTCGTGGTTATTGCCCTCGGGCTCGCCGTCCACGATGCCGTAGCGGGACACCCACTCCTGAGGGACGCGATGCACGGCCACCACGCTGGCCTGCTTGTCCTCGTAGACGTCGAGAAGCTGCCGGAGCCCTGGCTTCTGTCCCGCTGGCGGGTCGATGATCGTGTCGCCCAACAGGACGGCGAACGGCTGGCTGCCCACGTGGTCCCGCCCCAGGCGGATGGCGTCCCCCAGCCCCAGTTGCTCCTTCTGACGGATGTAGTGGATGTGGGCCCGCTCGCCGATGTCCCGCACCCGCTCGATGAGGTCGTGCTTGCCCGTGGCCGCCAGGAAGGCCTCCAGCTCCGGGTTGAAGTCGAAGTGGTTCTCGATCGCCCGCTTGCCGCGGCCGGTGACGATGAGGATGTCGTCGATCCCGCTGGCGACCGCCTCCTCGATCACGAACTGCAGGACCGGCTTGTCGAGGATGGGCAGCATCTCCTTGGGCATGGACTTGGTGGCGGGGAGGAAGCGTGTACCCATGCCGGCGGCGGGGATGACCGCCTTGCGGACGGTGGGACCAGGGCTCCCGGACGATGGACCCTGGACCCTGGACGCTGGACGACGGCCGGACTGAGACATGCGTACGGTTCCTCGGTTCTGCGGGAGGCGACGACGAGTGCTCACGCAATCTCCGGCACGATGAGCTTCGCCCCCATGGCCGCGTAGGCCGCGCAGAGGCGGTGCAGGCGCTCGGGATCGCCGTCGTAGCAGCCCACCACCGCGCCGCCGGATCCGGCGAACTTGGTCGCTGCGCCGAGCCTCCGGCCGGTCTCCACGAGCTGGCGGTTGCCGGGGCTGATGGTCAGGAGGCTGGCCCGGAGGTCGAAGTTCGCGTTCATGAGCGGGCCGATCTCGCCGCCGCGGCCTGCCATGATCAGGTCGTGCGCCTGCTGGGCCAGCTCCGCCCACCGCTTGATCGCCGCCAAGACCTGCGGCTCGCCGCGATTGAATCTCCCGCGCAGGTCGTTGTGGGTGACCTCGGTCCCCTCGGCCAGGTTGTCGTGAAATGCCACGAAGAGTGGGGGAAGGTCCTTCGGATCCATCGGCTCGTACAGGCCGAACCCATCCCTCCCCATCCGCTCCTGGTCGAAGTCCATGAAGACCACGCCCTCGTAGACCTGGATCACCCGGTCCTGAAGCCCGGCCCCGATCTTCAGCTCGTCCAGCTCCACGCTCAAGATCAGGCCCGGCAACTCGGGCTTGGGGATCCCCACCTCGAAAAACTCCATCAAGGCTCGCAGGGTGGCGGTGATGATGGCGCTGGATCCGGCCAGCCCGACCCGCACGGGGATGTCCGTCTCGTACCCGATGCTGAAGGTCTTGTCCATGGCCCGGCCGATCCGGGCGCAGTAATCGCCGAAGCGTTTGATGGCGGCCTTGATGAGACGCACCCCGCCGTAGTACCCGTGGAGCCGGACGTCATCGATGAGTTCGCCGAAATCCCGGAACTCGAGCCGGTCGCTCTTCTGCGGGAGGATGACGAGACGCGGCGACTCGTACAGGGTCACCCTGGCGCTGAAGTTCTTGAGGATGAAGGAGATGGTCTTCCCGAAGTAGCCGTCCGATGGATTCCCGATCAGCCCCGCACGGGCGTATGCCTTGGTCCGGATGATCATGTGGACTCCTTGGCTTCACCGGCGACCGACCCGCAGGCCCCCTGGCCGCCGCAGCATGCCGCGCACCGGGGGCTCGTGTCAAGGCCAAAGCAGCCCGATGCGAAATTCCCTTCACCACCAAGGCACCAAGCCACCAAGGAAGGACGCGGCGGGCAAGGGCAAGGAACCGGGATCCGTGACGGCCCCATGAGTAGTCTTCGGCTCTGGCCGTTGAAACCTAGACAATGCGCTCCGTTTGTTGGTGCCTTGGTGTCTTGGTGGTTCAATTTCTTCGGATTGAGGAGGACCTTGGCGGTCCAGGCAGTGACTCCCGAGGAGGACTTGCGGTATAATCCCCGAACGGCACGGATCCGGCGACTTTCGTTTGTCCTCACGAGGAGTCACCCCCAGCGGTGACCGGAGGCGCCCTACGGTGATTGGCAAGGGATTCACCGACCGGTATCTCACGCAGGACGAAGCGCGCGAGGTCGTTCGGGACGGGCTGGCAACACTGCCGGTGGACGGCAAGCGCGTGCTCGTCCTCATCCCCGACGGCACGCGCACGATGCCCATGCCGCTGATGTTCACGCTGCTCGAGGGGGTGCTCGCCCCGCGTGTTGCGGCGCTGGATTATCTGGTGGCGCTGGGCACTCACCAGCCGATGTCGGACGCGCAGCTCTGCAAGTTGGTGGGCCGGACCGTCGTCAACGGGCGGGCGGGCAGGAGCCTCATCTTCAATCACGAATGGGATGACCCGGACAGCTTCGCCCACATCGGCACCATCCCCGCCAGCGAGATCCGCCAGATCACGGGCGGCTTGATGTCCCAGGACGTCCCGGTCAAGCTCAACAAGCGCATCCTGGCCTACGACCAGCTCATCATCTGCGGGCCGGTCTTTCCGCACGAGGTGGTGGGCTTCTCGGGCGGAACGAAATACTTCTTCCCCGGCATCGGGGGTCCGGAGATCATCAACTTCACGCACTGGCTGGGGGCCGTCATCACCAACTACAGCGTGATCGGCTCGGGCTACACGCCGGTGCGGGCCGTGATCGACCGGGGCGCCGGGTTCATCGACCGGCCCACGGCGTGCTTCGGGCTGGTCGTCACGCACGGGGGCCTGGCCGGTCTGTACTTCGGCACCCCGCAAGAGGCCTGGCAGGCGGCGTCGGCGCTGTCGGCGCAGAGGCACATCGTCTATGTGGACCGGCCGTTCACACGCGTGCTGTCCGTCATGCCGGAGCTGTACGACGATCTCTGGACGGGTGCCAAAGGCATGTACAAGATGGAGCCGGCGGTGGCCGACGGCGGCGAGGTCGTCATCTATGCGCCGCACATCACCGAGGTCAGCTACACCCACGGCAAGCTGATTGACGAGATCGGCTATCACTGCCGCGACTACTTCCTGAAGCAGTGGGACCAGTTCAAGGACTATCCCGGCGGCGTCCTGGCCCACTCGACGCACGTCAAAGGGCTGGGCAGCTTTGACGCGGCCACCGGCATGGAAACCCCGCGCATCGCCGTCAGGCTGGCGACCGGCATCCCGCCGGAGCGATGCCGGCGCATCAACCTGGGCTATCTCGACCCGAAGAGCGTCAACCTGCGCGAGTGGCAAGGCCGCGAGGACGAGGGCATCCTGGTCGTGCCGCGGGCCGGGGAGATGTTGTATCGGGTCAAGGCGGGACACTCCACATCATCAGGCTGAGTCACCTCAGCAGACGAAAGGATGGAAACCATGAGCACGGCAGACATTGGCCTCATCGGACTGGCCGTCATGGGCCAGAACCTGGTCCTGAACATGAACGACCACGGATTCACGGTGGCGGTCTTCAACCGCACGGTCTCCAAGGTGGACGAGTTCCTCGGCAAGGGCGCCAAGGGCACGAAGATCATCGGCGCGCATTCCATCGCAGGAGCTGGTCGGCGCTGCTCAAGAAGCCGCGCCGGGTCATGCTGATGGTCAAGGCCGGGCAAGCCGGTGGACGAGTTCATCGAGCAGCTGCTCCCGCTCCTGGAGCCGGGCGACATCATCATCGACGGCGGCAACTCGAACTACCACGACACGCATCCGCCGCACGGCCTACGTCGAATCGCAAGGGGCTGCTCTACATCGGCACCGGCGTCTCGGGCGGCGAGGAAGGGGCGCGCCTGCGGCCCCTCCATCATGCCCGGCGGATCGCCGGCGGCCTGGCCGCACGTCAAGCCCATCTTCCAGGCCATCTGCCGCCAAGACGTCCGAGGGCGACGCCCTGCTGCGACTGGGTGGGCGAGAACGGCGCGGGCCACTACGTCAAGATGGTGCACAACGGCATCGAGTACGGCGACATGCAGCTGATCTGCGAGGCCTACCAGCTGATGCAGGACGGGCTGGGCATGAGCGCCGACGAGATGCACGAGGTCTTCGCCGAGTGGAACAAGGGCGAGCTCGACTCCTACCTGATCGAGATCACGCGCGACATCCTGGCCTACAAGGACGCGGACGGCAAGCCGCTGGTGGACAAGATCCTCGACACCGCCGGGCAGAAGGGCACCGGCAAGTGGACGGGCATCGCCGCGCTCGACATGGGCATCCCGCTGACGCTGATCGGCGAGGCGGTGTTCGCGCGCGCGCTCTCGGCGCTGAAGGACGAGCGCGTGGCCGCGTCCAAGGTGCTCACGGGACCCGACGTCCAAGTTCGCCGGCGACAAGGCAGGCGTTCATCGACGACCTGCGAAGAGGCGCTCTACGCCTCCAAGATCATCTCCTACGCCCAGGGCTACATGCTGATGCGCGCCGCCGCCAAGGAGTACAAGTGGAACCTCAACTACGGCGGCATCGCGCTCATGTGGCGCGGCGGCTGCATCATCCGCTCGCGCGTTCCTGGGCAAGATCAAGGAGGCCTTCGACAAGAACCCGGCGCTCACCAACCTGCTGCTCGATCCCTACTTCAAGCGCGCAGATCGGCACGGCGCAGGCGGCGTGGCGGCGCGTGGTGGCCAAGGCCGTCCAGAAGGGGATCCCGGTTCCGGCCATGTCCAGCGCCCTGGCCTTCTTCGACGGCTACCGCCGCGAGCGGCTGCCCGCCAACCTGCTCCAGGCGCAGCGCGACTACTTCGGCGCGCACACCTACGAGCGCGTGGACAAGCCGCGCGGCGAGTTCTTCCACACCAACTGGACCGGGCACGGCGGCGACGTGACCTCGACCGTGTGGAAGAAGGGCTAGCAGGCTGCTGAAAAAGGCCCATCTGCGGCGTTGGCGCGCTCGCACGGCGCTGCGACGTACGGACGAAGTACGTCTCGCACCTCGCATCGCGCGCCGCCTTGCATCTGGACCTTTTTGAGCAGCCTGGCGGAAAACTACGGCGATCGGGCAACCTGGAAACTCAGCCAGCAGGGGCTCCGGGTTGCCCGATTGCCCTTCAGGCCGGGGCTGCCTTGGCGTCTTGACGATTCAGCTCGCCTTCAGGGCTTCCGCCAGGCCGGGCACGTTGTCGGAGCCCGTGACGACCTGGATCGTCGAGCCCTCGAAGTCGTTCCCCACAGGCTCGAAGCGGCCGCCCAGGTGGCGGCTCAGGAAGGCCTCCACGATTGCATTGAAGGACAGGCGGTTCTCGGGGCGGACGAAGCCGTGCCCCTCGTCGGGGTAGAGCGCGTAGGTCACCGGGATCCCCTTCTGGCGCATGGCGTTCACGATCTGATCCGATTCGTGCTGCTTGACCCGCGGGTCGTTGGCTCCCTGGCCGATGAGGAGGGGGCGCTGAATGCGGTCCACGAAGGTGAGAGGGGACCGCCCCTCGAGAAACCTGCGTCCCGCCTCGGTCCCAGGGTCGGCCAGCCGTGAGGTGAAGAGGGCCAGCATGGGCTCCCAGTACGGCGGGATGGAGTCGAGCAGTGTGATCAGGTTGGACGGGCCCACGATGTCCACCCCGCAGGCGAAGACGGAAGGCGTGAAGGTCAATCCCACCAGCGCGGCATAGCCCCCGTAGGAGCCCCCTCCGATCGCCACCCGGTTCGCGCCGGCGATGCCTTCCTTCACGGCCCAGCCGACGGCGTCGATCAGGTCGTCGTGCATGCGCCCCGCCCACTCGTGGTCCCCGGCATTGATGAAGCGCTTGCCGAATCCCGTCGAGCCGCGGTAGTTGACGCTCAGCACGGCGTAGCCCCGATTGGCGAGCCACTGATGCTCCGGATCGAAGCCCCACGCATCCCGCGCCCACGGTCCGCCGTGGACCAGCAGCACCAGGGGGAGCGGGCGCTCCGGCCGTCCGTGTTGCTCCGGGTCGGCTTCCAGGGGCAGCGTCAGGTAACAGACGAGGTCTAGCCCGTCGCGACTCTTGATCACCACGGGATGCATCTTCGCCAGGGGAAGGCCTTCCAGATCCTGGCGATTGGTGAACAGGAAGGTGGCGCGGCGAGCGGCGCGATCATACAGATAGAAGCGAACCGGCCCGTTGTCCTGCAGGTAGGCGACGGTCCACGTCCGGTCGTCCAGCCTGCGACTGGTGACCGTGATGTCTCCGTCCGCCAGCGTCCTCAGATAGTCCAGATCCGCCTGGACGGAAGGATCGAGCACCTGCCACTCGCGGCGGGTGTAATCGAAGGAGACCGCCTGCACGGTGTTCTCTGTCGGGTGCTGGAGAACGCCGGCCACATCCGCCCGGTGATCCTCTGCCAAGGTGGTCACCCGACCGGTCACCAAGTCCATCGCCGCCATCGCCGCGGTATCCCGGCCCCGACTATCCACCAGGTAGAGGACCTGGCCGGACTTGTCGAAGCCGGCCGGATGCGTGGTGAGCGCATCCTCCGCGGCGATGGGCTGGAACAGCTCCCAGCGCGCGACCTGCGAGGCGGAGGCCGGCTCCCCGGACTGGGACGTCGCCGGCTTCAGCAACTCGACCCCCCCGTCGCTGGTCATCCTCGAGGCGAAGCGCACACGGTACTCGTCGTCGGTCTCGAAGCCGGTGAACTCCGGGTTCCGCTGGATCTCTGTCAGCTCCCCCGTCCGAATGTTCACGCGATAGAGGTCGTGATAGCGGGGGTCCCGGTTGTTCAGGCCGACCAGGATGGTCTCGGGAAACCTCCAGCTCACGTTCTCGATCTGGGCCGCGGGGCGCATCGGCTTGCCGGTGGGGAGCAGGATCGGCTGGCCGTCGGGCCCCGGGATCGTCTCGAAGGGCGTCAGGTCCATCGAAGCGCCGCTCGCCAGATCCACCACATAGACCTTCCAATTCTCGTCCCCCTCCCGGTCCTGCAGGTAGACGATGTGCGCGCCGGTGTACGCCCAGAGGTGGATGTGGATGCCCCGGCCGGCATCCCGCGTCACGGGTTTGGCCGCTCCGATGTCGCCGACGGGCGCCACCCAGACGTTGAGGACGCCGTTCAAGGGAGCCAGAAACGAGAGGTGCCGGCCGTCCGGGCTGATGCGGAGCGCAGCGCGATCCGGGTTCCCGAACAGGATCTGGCGGGGAATGAGGGGGATCGTGGCGGTGCCGCCGGGCTGGCTGGCGGGCTTCCCGCCATCCTGCCCGTGGCCGGCCCAGGCCGCCGTGCCGGCAAAGGGCGGCATGCTCATGGGGGCCGTGGGTGGGATAGTCTTGGGTGACATCATTCACCTCTCTCCACAGTTCGAGTCTGTGTCAATGGCGAGGCGACAGAAGCCGCGTCGCAGGGCAGCAGGATCAGCCAAGGCGGGAAACCCCGGCAGTTGTCGGGGGGTCATGGCGAGGTGACGGTGTTCGGATGCTGGGTCACGGAGCACGTGTCGTGGGTGAGGAACTGCTTATCCGTGGTTGTGGTCTTGATGATGCCGATGGAGATGATGCGATAGGTGTAGAGAAGCTCCACCCGGCCATTGGCGCTGGCCGGCTGGAGCTCCATCTGAAACCGGGAGAACACGTCAGGATGGAGGATGAGATCCGAAACGCCCTCCGCGGAGTGGAGGATGCGCTCGGTCAGGCGATCCACGTCGTGCAGCTCCATCCCCAGGAGGTGGACCTCTCCCCTCCCGATATTCTTCGCGATCCCGTCCACTCGAATGAGAGACGGCTGGGGCCGGGAGCAGTTCCAAAACATCTCCACGTCCTGGGAAACCATCCGATGGGCAAAGACGGAGGGCTGGTAGGTTTCCTGCCGCGGCAGGCACAGTTTCCCACTGTCCCGCCGGGGCGGCGCAGCCGTAGCCGATCAACGTCAGGATTGCCATACACCCGGCCTTCACTCTCGCTCCCCACTCCATAAGTCCGCCCCCCCTCCGGCGATCGCGAGACTTCTCGGTACCAGGGTGCCATCGGCTGCTCGCCGCTGGCAGATGCTTCCCTCTACTATAGCGTCCTAAGGCGCGAAGGCTAGGGGGAGGGTCGGATTTCGTGTCCGGCCAGGTCATCCGTGCGGGGGGTTGGCCGCCCGGTAAGGCCGGCAGAGCGAACTGGCGAGCCTGGGCGGCCGGTCAGCGGCGCTGGTAGCGCCCCATGAGTTCGGCCTGTCCCAGTACGTGACCCTGGATCGCGTCCAGGACCTCCGCCCTGGTCTTCCCCGGCGGCAGCGGGATGGCTTGATTTACGGCGTAGAGCTTGAAAAAGTATCGGTGGGCAGGTCCCGGCGGAGGACACGGGCCGCCGTAGCCCACCCGCTTGAAATCGTTCAGTCCTTGACGGCCAATGGAGGCCACTTCGTCGCGGGGTGGAACGCTCTCGGGGATGTCACGCAGGCTCGAGGGCATGCGGTAGAGGACCCAGTGGGTCCAGGTTCTGCCCGGCGCATCCGGGTCCTCGGCGATCAGCACGTACTCCTTGGTCCGTGCGGGTGGACCCGCCCAACGAAGAGGGGGCGAGACGTTCAATCCGTCACAGGTGTACTTTACCGGGATCTCCGCTCCCGGTGCGAAGGCGGGACTCGTGAGATCGAAAGCCATGGCCTGGCTCGCCGCCACCAGGATTACCAGGCCAGCCAGGACCGGGGCGGCAAGCCGCCGATCCCGGATACGGGCACTGACGCATCTCCCTCGCATGGCGATCCCTCCTCCCAATGTCTTCCATCCGCCTGCCTCTTTCGCGAAAAGGCTAGCCAAAGATCTCCCCGGCTGTCAACAGGTTCGGTCGTGCTGGGGTCCCTCGAAGCCGCGCTCGGGGTGCGCGCATCCCGCGGTGGTCATTAGCATTGACAGGCCTCAAGGCGTGATATAGATTTCGGGAAATAGGTGGGTCAGCCTTCGGGGGGGACCCATGCCGCTCCTTCGCATTTCCGCGACGAGGTGTTTTTCCCTCGAATCCGATCGGGTCAAACAGCAGAACGCACTCTGCGAAGAATCCGTCCGCACGTTTGGCATTGTCCACCAAAGCACGTTCCTGAAGGCGACAGAAGAAAACGTGTACTCTGATGCTCGGGCCCGCAGCCCTGGCGCAGCGCAGGGCTGGGATGGAATGGGCGTGCTCTAGCAGGCTGCTGAAAAAGGCCCATCTGCGGCGTTGGTGCGCTCGCGCGGCGCTGCGACGTACGCACGAAGTGCGCCTCGCACCTCGCATCGCGCGCCGCCTTGCATCTGGACCTTTTTGAGCAGCCTGGGCGAAAACGGGTTTTTCAGCATCCTGCTAGAAGGGGGCGCCCCGGATTTTCGGGTGGAAAACTCCAGCAAAGATTGGCGGGACTTTCCGATGATCATCCATCTTCAGCATGTCGCCGGAAGCAAGAAGGGCCAGATTGAATCGTTCGATTCGGACCGGATCCGGATCGGGCGGCAGATGGACAACGACCTCAAGATGGATCCGGAAAAAGAAAGAGAAGTGTCCGGCTATCATGCTGAGATCTATCGACAGGGGGAAACCTTCTGGATCAAGGACCTACAAAGCAGGAACGGGACTTACGTAAACGGCCGGCGGATCTCTCAACCTACCCCCCTCGCCGCGGGAGACAACATCCAGTTCTCTCCGCATGGCCCCAAGGTCGTTTTCTCGACGAGAAACCCCGCCCTTGAAACCGCACCCGTCACCGAAGGTCCTGCGGAGGCGGCTCGTGCACCGGCCCGGCGGGAGCCTGCCGCCGTCGGCTTCTGGACCCGCGTTGCCTTTGTGATCGTCGGCCTCCTGGTGTTGGCGGCCTTAGCGTCCGGCCTGTGGTCGTCCAGGTGGGTCCTTTTCTGGATCCTGCTTGCAGGGATCGTCGCCGCTGGTGGATTGCTGGCCTGGAAGTGGCTCCGGCGGCCGGGCGCATCCCCGGCCCCGCGTCGAGCACCGCGAGAAGAGGGACGTGCCGAGCCGGAAGGGCCCGTTGAAGCCGGGAAGCTGGGCGAGTTGCGGAAGAGGTGGGCAGAGGCGCTCACGACGCTTCGCAAGGACGACCAAAAGCGCCGCACGGGCAATCCCATTTACGCCTGCCCGTGGATTCTGGTCGTAGGGGAAACGGGGTCGGGGAAGACGGAGACCATTCGCGCGGCGAATCCTCTGTCATGGCTCTCCTCGTCTGGCAGGCGCGAGGAAACGTCCGTAACCCAGGACTGTGACTGGTGGTTTTTTGACAATGCCGTTCTGCTTGATACCGCGGGGCGCTATGCGGCTCCGGTGGCCGAGCAGGCGGACGAGGCAGAATGGCGAGAGATCCTTTCGCTCCTGAAGCGAACCCGCCCTGAGCAACCCATAGACGGCGCCATTGTCGCAGTGGCTGCGGATGCGCTGGTCTCCAGGCCACCGGAGAAACTCCAGGAAGGGGCCAACCAGTTGCGGCGACGGTTGGACGAGATGGGTCGCCACCTGGGGACCTCTTTCCCGGTGTACCTCCTCGTCACCAAGATGGACAGCATCTCGGGATTCACGGAGTTCTTCAGGGGCCTCCCGGATGCCGTCCGGGGGCAGGCCATGGGTGCGGCGAACGACGACCTGGCCAGTCAGGCGGGGGCAACCGCATTCCTTGACCGGGCGTTCCGGTCTGTGGCGGAGAAGCTTGACCGACTGCGCCTGGCGCGACTGGACGAGGAAGACAGTCCCGAGGCCGTCCGCGAGGTGTATCTTTTCCCGGAGGAGTTTCGATACTTCCGGGGACCACTCCGGGCGTTCGCGAGTGCGCTCTTTCGGCAGAGCCCGTACCAGGAGGCCCCCGTCCTCCGGGGGCTTTTCTTCGCAAGCGCGAAGCAAGGAGGGGCTCCTCTGTCACAATTCGCTCAGGCCATGGGGTTTCCACACCGGGCCGCGGAGCGGACGGCGGAGCCGGGCGCCCTGTTCGCGCGCGACATCTTCTCGGTGATTCTCCCCCAGGATCGGCCGCTGGCCGGAAAGACCAGCTTGCGACAGCAGAGATCTCAGCGGCTCCGGCGCGCGGGACTCGTGTCCGCCGCGGTCCTGTCTCTCGCTGTTGCCGGTCTCTTCACGCTCTCCTTCGTGCGCAACTCGCAGACCCTGTCGCGGCTCCCGCTCGACGCATGCCTGACGCCTCCGGCGCCATCGGCGGACGGCTCCCTCGCCGGGCGCCTGAAGGGCCTGGACGGGTGCCGAGAAGTGATCGATGGGCTTGCTCCCCACTCCATCTGGGGGAAGCTGGCGTCGGATTCTGGCTTGGGGCAGTCCGGCAGGATCGCGGAGCCGCTGCGCCAACGCTATGTCCAGGCCTTTCGGGCGAGGATCCTGGATCCGCTGGATGCCAGGATTGATCAGAAGCTCGTCTCCGGTGTCGAGGCTCCGGCCTACGTGGGCGCGCTGCTCCAGCGGGTTCGTCTCTTGGCGCAATGCCGAAGGAGCGAGGGGTGTCCTCGCGCCGAGGGAGGCTCCCGGTCACTGTACCGGGTGACGCTGGCTGTGGAAGATCCAAGCGTGAAGGATGGGGATCCTCGCGTTGAGCAGCTCGCCCGAACGTATGATGCGTTCTTGCGCTGGCAACCCGATCCGCGCGCCCTGGAGGAGATGCAGAACAGACAGGTCCAGCGGGTCACGCGGTGGCTCAACTCTGGCGGACTGCGCCCAGACTGGATTCTCGCCTCGGCCAGTTCCCAGTTTCCTCCGGTGCGGTCCCGAGATTTCTGGGGCGTCGATGTCCCCGGACAGGTGGATTCTCCCTATACCCGACAGGCCTGGACTGAAGGGATCCAGCCGCTGGTCTCCGGACTGAAGGAGATGGCACCGGAGACGAAGGAAGTTGCGGAGTCGCTGGCGCGGTTCGAGGCGGAGTATCGCCGGGAGGGCGTTCGTCAGTGGGAGCAGTTCCTCCTCAGCTTCCCCCAGGGGGAGAAGCAGGCTGCCGGTCGGGGCGCGAATCGGGAGTTCGCCTCGCGCATCCTGGGTGCCGACTCTCCCTACTGGCGCGTCTTGAGTGCGGCGTCGAGCAACCTGACCTCCGTCCTCTCCGCCTCGCCGAGAGAGCCTGATGTGCCGTCATGGGCGATGACGCTTCGGCGCTTCGAGGCGCTGAAAGGCAGGCTTGCTGAACCGCCAAAAACCGCAAAGCAAGCTCCAGAGGGTCAGAAGGCAGACTCCACGGACCAAGACCGCGAGGCCGCACGATTCCTGGCGGCCTACCTCGATGCTCTGGACCGTCTCCGCGCGGAGCTGAGCACACCTGAGAAGGCCTTCCGAGCGGCCAAGATGGCTTTCGAAGAAGGCGAACCATCGGATGCGGCAGGGTCGTTCCTCCTCAAAGCCCTCTGGAACCGTGACAAGTTGCGGCAGGCCATCGGCGCCCCCCAAGGGGAGGATAGGCTCTTCTGGGTCATGGTAGCCCGGCCTGTGGAGTTCGGGTGGAGGGCCGTGCTGGATCAGGCGGGACTTTACGTGGCACAGCAATGGGAGGCGGTCCGGCTGGAGTTGACGGAGCTTCCGCCCGGGCAGAAAGCAGGGAAGGTTCTGGCCTTTGTAAACGGCCAGTTGGCGCCATTCCTGGAGCGGCGCCGGGACGGGTACACAGCGAAGCCCCTGGCGAACGAGAGCCTGTCGTTTACACGTGCCTTTCTCGACTATCTCTCCCGTTCGAGTTCGGCCGCGCCCGATGACCTGGGAAAGCTGGAGCCTCCACGTCAGATCGTCGCACCGTCGTGAGGACCGAAGAAGGGACTCCGAAAGATGAAACGAATGGAGAAGGTCGTCTGGAGCGAGGGGATGTTTCTCACCCCTCATCTCTTCCAGCAGGCGGACCAGTATTACGAGGGTCTCCTCGATTTCCGATTGAAGGCCCTCGGCTCCTTCTATTGGGGCCTCTCGGACTTGGAGATTGACCGGGACGCCTTGGCCAATGGTCAACTGACCCTGGTTCGGTGCGTCGGTATACTTCCCGACGGTCTGCCCGTCCGGATTCCGGATGGGGATGAGCCACCAGAAGGGCGATCCTTCAAAGCGAATTTTCCACCGGCCGTCGACAAATTGGACGTTTTCCTCGCCATCCCGAGCAGCCGACCGGGCTCCGTAAACTTCCAGTTGGGCAACGGCCCGCGGGGAAGTCCGCTCCGGTATGACACGAAAGTGGTTCGGGTGGCGGACGAGACGTCCGAGGGCAACGAGTACGAGATTCCAACTGCCAGAAAGAATTTCCGGATTCTCCTGTCCGGGGAAGCGCTGGACGAAACGATCTGGGTCAAGGTCGCCGAGGTGGTCCGAACGCCTTCCGGGAGCTTCGACCTGGAAACGTCCTACGTTCCGCCGTCTCTGACCCTCTCCGCTTCGGGTAGGTTGATGGCCATTCTGCATCGCCTGCTGGAGTTGCTGGCTGCCAGGAGCACCTCCCTCTCCCAGCAGCGCCGGCACGTGGCGGATTTTGGTACATCGGATGTCGCCAACTTCTGGCTGCTCCACACGATCAATTCCGCCATTCCGGCCCTGTCCCACTTCCACAAAGCTCCCGATCGCCATCCCGAGCAACTGTATGTCGTCCTCGCACAGCTTGCCGGCGAGCTGAGCACTTTTGCCTTACAGGTCGACCCCCGCGACCTGCCAGCCTACGACCACGCGAATCTCGGCGAGACCTTCAGCGAACTCGAGAAGAAGATCGCCTTTCTTCTGGAAACGGTCATCCCGACCAAGTATGTGCTCATCCCTCTGGAAAGGACGGCGGATTTTTTGCATCTCGGGCGCATCCACGACGATCGCCTCTTGAAGGGGGCGCAGTTCTATCTTGGGGCGAACGCGCAGGTTCCGGCGGCCAAGTTGATCGAAGAGATGCCAGCCAAGGCGAAGATCAGTTCGCCGGATCAGATCAACAGCCTGATCGGCCGTGCAGTCCGTGGTGTGGAACTCACCCACGAGCCGGTGCCGCCGAGCGCGATCCCCGTCAAGACCGGTTTCAAGTATTTTCACCTGAGCACCCAGGGAAGGTGGTGGGAGGCGATCAGTACAGCCAAAGCGCTTGCCATATACCTCCCGGATGACCTCCCGGATGAGTTTCCGGACCTGCGGCTCGAATTGGTCGCGATAAAGGATTAAAGGAGTAAAACCCTATGGGATCACTACAAACGATCGACGTGGAGGCCTTGCTCGCTCCGATCCCGGGCGAGAATCCGGCCGGTGAAAATGTGCGGCATGCCGGGGCCTACGCTGCCATTGAGGAAGCCCGTCGTGCGGACGATGATTTGCCCCAAGGGGAGTGGAAGCGCGAGATCAAGACCGCCGATTGGAATGGCGTCATTGCGCTCGCCACAGAAACTCTGGCCGCAAAGAGCAAGGATTTCCAGATCGCCGCGTGGCTGGTTGAAGCGCTGCTGAAACGGCATGGCTTTCCCGGGCTTCGGGACGGCCTCCGGCTGCTCCGGGAGCTGCAGGAGCGGTTCTGGGAATCGCTGTACCCTTCCATCGAAGACGGCGACGTGGAGCCACGGATGGCCCCGCTGGAGTGGATCAATTCGAGACTCGCAAGTTCTATCCGCACAGTGGCCCTGACGCGATCCGGAGATGGGGATGCCTATTCCTGGCTTCACTGGAAGGAGTCGCGATCGGTAGACAACCTTGCACGGCAGAGCCCGGAAGTGTATCAGGCAGCCCTTGCCGAGGGGAAGCTCAGCGGTGAGAGGTTCGACAAGACGGTGGCGGGCACGCCCCGGGCGTTTTACGAGAGCCTGTCTGAGGATCTGGCCCAATGCTGGGAAGAATACGAAAAGCTGAGCCGGGTGGTGGACGAAAAGTTCGGCCGAGAGGCGCCAAGCCTCCTGAACATTAAGACGGCACTCGAGGATTGCCGGGGGCTGGTCACGGATATCGTGAAGAAGAAACGGGAACTCGAGCCTGACGCCAAGGTGTCGCAGGCTGAAGTCAAACCCGAGTCCTCTGTTCCCCGCCGCCGGGAGGCTCGCATGAGCGCACCCCCCTCCCCTGAGAGCGTTCCGTTTGCTCCACAAGATCGAAGCGACGCACTCAACCGGCTTGCCGCCGTGGCGGACTTCTTTCGCCAGACCGAGCCTCACAGCCCGGTCTCGTATCTTGTTCAGCGGGCTGTGCAGTGGGGCGAGATGCCGCTGGAGGACTGGCTGAGGGATGTGATTGGCGACGCCGCCGTCTTGGCCCGGGTCCGCGAAACCCTTGGCCTGAAGGATCAGGAGCCCGAGAAGAGTGTATGACATGGCGCCAGGTCTGATACCGAACTGGAGTGCTCCTCGGCGGGGGGCTACATCGAGGAGTCGAAAGGGGGTGACGTGCTGGGTTCCCTCTGGATCACTGAGGTGTCAAAACGAAGGTCCGCTCTCCGGAACCTGAGGGGGTGGCCGGTGCCTTGGCAAGTGCGAAAGGGTTCGCTGGACACCCCTTCATTCGCCGCTAGCCAGTTCAGCAAAGGGAGGATGGGCCATGCCACGAGAAAGTATCCATAAGAAGCTCGGACGGGTCAGACCACCGCGGGTGCAAATTACCTATGAGGTAGAGACCGGCGGCGCCATCCAGATGAAGGAACTGCCCTTCGTCGTGGGCGTCCTGGCCGACCTTTCGGGCAAGCCCGAGGAACCGCTACCCCGGCTGAGAGATCGGAAGTTCGTCGAGATCGACCGGGACAATTTCGATGCGGTCATGAAGGGCATGAAGCCCCATCTCGCTGTTCGGGTGGACAACAAGCTCACAAACGATGACACCAAGCTGGGCGTGGAGCTGCGCTTCGGCAGCATGGAGGACTTCGAGCCCGAGAACGTGGCACGGCAGGTCGAGCCCCTGCGAAAGCTCCTGGAGAGCCGCATTCAGTTGAAGGCCCTGCTCGCCAAGACGGACGGGAATGAACGTCTCGCCGAGCGATTGCAGGAGATCATCGGGAACACGGAATTGCTGCAGCGTCTGGGCGCGGACGCGGGTCTGGGGCCGTCAGGTGGCCCGGGGGAGGCGCCCGTGAAGGAGAAGGCCAATGAGTAATGAGACGCAAAAAGCCAAAACGGAGGTGACTGAGGTCACGCAACAGGAGAGGAGCCTGCTGGATCAGGTCATCACCGAAACCCGTATCGGCCGGAACGAGGAGCAACGCGCAGAGTCGCGCCGGCAGATTGCCACCCTCGTCGAAGAGGTCATGAGCGGGACGGTCCGCATCGCCAAGGACCTCGAGACCACGATCAGCGCCCGGATTGCGGACATCGATCAGCTCTTGACCGTGCAGCTTAACGAGATCCTCCACGCCCCGGAGTTTCAGAAGCTGGAGGCCTCCTGGCGGGGATTGCACTACCTGGTCCAGCAGAGCGAGACCGGCACGAATCTCAAGATCCGGGTGATGAACGCGTCCAAAGAAGACCTTCGCAAGGATCTGGAGCGGGCGAGCGAGTTCGACCAGAGCGGGCTCTTCAAAAAAGTCTATGAGGAGGAGTACGGGACGTTCGGCGGCGCACCCTTCGGGGCGCTCATCGGCGACTATGAGTTCAGCCGGCATTCGCCGGACATCGCCCTTCTGGAGAAGATCTCCAATGTCGCGGCCGCAGCGCATGCCCCGTTCATCGCGGCTGCCAATCCCGAGCTGTTCAACCTGGATAGCTTCACCGATCTGGGGGTACCGCGGGATCTGGCGAAGTCCTTCGACACCGTGGATTATGCCAAATGGAAGTCGTTCCGCGAGTCGGAAGACTCCCGATACGTGGGGCTGTGCCTTCCGCACGTCCTCTCGCGATTGCCGTATGGCCCGGAGACGGTTCCGGTGGAAAACTTCAACTTCAAGGAGGAGGTGGACGGCAAGCAGCACACCAAATACCTCTGGGGCAACGCCGCCTACGCGTTGGGGACGCGCCTCACCGACGCCTTTGCCAATTATAGCTGGTGCGCGGCGATCCGGGGCGTGGAAGGCGGTGGGCTGGTGGAGGGCCTGCCGACCCACACTTTCACGACCGACGAGGGAGAGGTGGCGCTCAAGTGTCCGACCGAAATCGCCATCACCGACCGGCGCGAGAAGGAGCTGTCGGACCTCGGGTTCATCCCCTTGGTGCACTGCAAGGGCACGGACTACGCGGCGTTCTTCGGTACCCAGTCAGCCCAGAAAGCGATGAAGTACGATACGGACGTCGCCAACGCCAACGCGCGCCTGTCCACCCAGTTGCAGTACATCCTGTGCGTCTCGCGCTTCGCCCATTATCTCAAGGCCATGATGCGGGATAAGGTCGGCAGCTTCATGTCCCGCACGGACTGCGAGAGTTTCCTCAACCGCTGGATCTCGAACTACGTGACGCCGGACGATACCGCGTCGCCGGCCGTCAAGGCCCAGTTCCCCTTGCGCGAGGCGCGCATCGATGTCTCTGAGGTGGCGGGCAAGCCCGGCGTGTACAAGGCTGCGGCCTTCCTGCGGCCACACTTCCAACTGGACGAGCTGTCTGTTTCCTTGCGGCTGGTAGCTGAACTGCCACCATCCGCTCAGCGGTGAGTCGTGAAAGAGGAGGACGTGAGATACCAGTGCCGACCGATTATGGATGAAAGGCCGACGGGGCCGGAACGTGGGCGCCGGGGGAATGAATCCATCCGATTCCTGAGCCGAAAGGAGGGGAGGGTCCATGGCACAAGTTGACTACTACTTGAAGATTGATGGGATCGAAGCTGAGAGCTTCGACTCGAAGCACAAAGGTGAGATCGACGTGGAATCCTGGTCCTGGGGGGAGACCCAATCCGGGACCCACGCCACAGGGGGGGGCGGCGGCGCGGGCAAGGTAAGCATGCAGGATTTCCATTTTACCATGAAGTACAACAAATCCAGCCCGAAACTCTTCCTGGCCTGCGCGAGCGGTCAACACATCAAGAATGCTGTGCTCACGTGCCGGAAAGCGGGCGGCACGCAGGAGGAATACCTGAAGGTCACCATGACGGATCTGCTCGTGTCTTCGTATCAATCCGGCGGCTCGTCGGCAGGGGATCTCGTCCCGACGGATCAGATCTCCCTGAATTTCTCCAAGGTCGAGTTCGAATACAAGGAACAAACCGAGAAAGGGACCTTGGGCGGTACTGTCAAGGCTGGTTGGAACGTGAAGCTGAACGTGAAGGTCTAAGCCAGATCCTCGGGGCCGGGGCGCCTCAGAGCGTCCCGGCCGAAACACTGATCGGTCATGGTGATCTTGCGGGGAGGATTCCTCCGGCATCATAGGCCCGCCATGTCATAAACGGGAATCCTCTGCGGTACAGGCCCCTCGGGGCAACCCTTTCTCGTCGGGGGAATGCTCATGACCCAAGCGAAGGCGTTGTTTGATGCGGGCCAACTGAACGCGGCGATTGGAGAGTTGACCAGCGACGTGAAGGCGCATCCGTCGGACATGTCGCTGCGCACGTTTCTCTTCGAGCTGCTGTGCTTTGCAGGAGAATGGGACCGTGCGGAGAAGCAACTGGATGTGCTCGGTCACCAGGATGTGAAAGCCGAGATCGGGGTACAGGTCTACCGGAACAATATCAAGGCCGAACGGGACCGCCGCCGACTGTTTTCCGATAGCCTTCAGCCGCACTTTCTCACGGAACCGCCTGCGTATGTTGATCTGCACCTCGCGGCGATCAATCGTCTCCGCGAGGGAAAGACGGTCGAGGCACGGGAAACGCTGGATCGGGCGGAAGAAGAGCGGACCGCGCTCGCGGGCACGTTCAACGGCAGGCGGTTTGAGGACTTCAGGGATTGGGACGACCTGGTCGGGCCGGTCCTGGAATTGATCATCAATGGCCAGTACACCTGGCTCCCGTTCGAGCAGGTCGGACGCATCGAGGTCAACGCGCCCAAACAGGCCCGCGACTTGGTGTGGGCCAGCGCCCGGATCCAGACGACGGACGGCACCGTCGGGGAGGTGTACATCCCGGCGTTGTACGCGGGGTCCAGCGAGCACCCCAGCGACCAGGTCCGCCTCGGCCGAATGACCGACTGGAAACGGCTGAGCGATGACCTGTCGGTTGCGGTCGGCCTTCGGCTGTTTCTTGTGGACGGCGAGGACAAGCCGCTCTTCGAGGCGCGATCGGTTGAGTTCGAACGCGTGAAGCAATAGCAATCGAACGGGACTCCGCGCAGAGGAGAGGCGATGGGTGTCTGAGACGGGCCCGCAGGGCTGGCCCGCGGCAATCACGATGCGAGAGGCCGATGCTCGGCCTGTGGGTGACGATGAAGCGGCCGGAATCCGATGCGTATGATCAGATCCGGTACCCTGGCCATGCGCTGGCGCAGGCCCATCCGGACCGGCTGGCGACGATTGCGGCGCTTTTCGGCATGAAGCCGCCGGAGGTGTCCCACTGCCGCGTGCTGGAACTGGGCTGCGGTGACGGACTGAACCTCATCTCCGTTGGCCTAGGCTTGCCCGAGGCGGAGTGTGTGGGGATCGACCTGGCTCCGTCCGGGATCACGAGAGGGTGGGAGATTCTCCGGGAAATTGGCCTGAAGAACGTCACGCTCTCCCAGCGGAACATCCTCGACATCGACCCGGATTTCGGCCAGTTCGATTTCATCGTTGCGCACGGTGTGTATTCCTGGGTGCCGCCGGAGGTGCGCGACAAGCTGCTCAGCATCTGCAAAGAGAACCTGGCAGAGAACGGCGTGGCCTACGTGAGCTACAACACGCATCCCGGCTCTCACCAGCGCGAGATGGTGCGCGAGATGATGCGCTACCATGTGGCCGAATTCGCGGAACCCGCCCAGCGGATCGATCAGGCGCGGGCGTTGATCGAGTTCCTTGCGGAGCACTCCAGGACCGAGGGTGACGTGTACCGGTCGGTCCTCAAACAGGAACGGGAGCGCATCAGGGGTTTCGCCGACAGTTCGCTCTTTCATGACGACTTGGCCGAGGAGAATGCGCCGGTCTATTTCTACCAGTTCGTCGAGCACGCCGCGCGGCACGGACTGCAGTACCTCTCGGAGGCGCACTTCACCGAGACGCAGGCTGGGGTGTTCCCGGCGGAAGTTGTGGCGGTGCTCAACCAGATCGCCGACAGCCTGGTCGCCAAGGAACAGTATCTCGATTTCTTGAAAGGGAGGCGATTCCGGCAGACCCTCTTGTGCCACGCAGCCTGCGAGCTGGACCGCATCCCGCGGCCGGAACGCATGGCCCGGTACTACCTCGCGTCGCCGTTGCGGTCCGATTCGCCTCCCTTGGATGTGCGGACCCCAGCGGTGGTTGCCTTCGCCGGGCCGTTGAAGTCGTCGATCCGTACGAATAATCCTTTGATCAAGGCGGCTCTCACGGCGCTGGGAGAGGCCTGGCCGCAGGCAGCGCATTTTCACGACCTTCTGGCAGGCGCACGCGCGTCCTGCGGCCGGGGCAACGGGCACGACGGCCCCAGTATCGACGAGGACGTCCGTGTGCTGGGGGACCTGCTGTTACGGGCATACGCAGGGGGGATCATCGAAGTGTATGGACACCCACCGCGGTTTGCCTTGCAGCCCGGCGAGCGGCCGGTGGCGAGCCCGCTGGCGCGCCTGCAGATCCGGGAAGACGGCAAGGTGATCAATTTGCGTCATTACAACATCGAGATAGAAAACCCCCTGGGGCGATATCTCCTTCAGCGCCTCGACGGGTCGCAGGACCGGGCCGCGTTGGTGGGCCATTTGGCTGCGTTGGTGGAGTCGGGCGATCTGAGCATTCAGGCTGGAGGGACTTCGGTCCAGAACGGGCGGCAAGCCCGGGGGCTATTGGCCGCCGAGTTGGAGCGCCAGCTCACGGACCTTGCGGAACGTGCGCTGCTGGTTGCCTGATGGCTCGAATAATGTGTCCCGTCGATCCGGGAAGTTACCCGGAGGCGCATGCAGATGCTGAAGACGGAACTGGCCGAGGACGCACCCCGTCCTCCTGAGATGGTGGCTGCCAATCTGCAAATGGCGGGCCCCGACTGGGAGCTGCGCACAGCCATGTCCGTTCCGGCGGGGCCAACCCGGTTGGGTGAATTGCTGCCGCTGGTCCATTCTTTTGCGGATGCCGTGGTGGACTCGGTGGCCAAGGAGGTCGAGGCGCGAGGAGAGAAGATCTCGCGCAAGAAGGGTTGTGGTGCCTGCTGCAGGCAACTGGTGCCCATCGCGGAAGCCGAGGCCCGGCGCCTTCACGCGCTGGTGGAGCGCCTTCCGGAGCCCCGGAGGAAAGATGTCCGCGCCCGCTTTGCGGGGGCCCGGTACCGGCTAGAGGCGGCTGGCCTGCTGGAGGGACTGCACCACGCCGATCAGTGGTCCGATGGGGAAGGTCGGTCCTTCGGGCTGGCGTATTTCCGCCAGGGGATCCCATGCCCGTTTCTGGAGGAGGAATCCTGTTCGATTCATGCTGACCGGCCGATTGCCTGCCGCGAATACCTGGTGACGTCGCCGGCCGAGGACTGTGCCCGCCCGACCGCCGAGACCGTGGCGTGCGTCAAGCTGCCCTTCAAGGTGTGGACTGCTATCGCCCACTTCGACCAGGTCCCACCCTCGGCGCGCTTCATTCGCTGGGTCCCGCTGATCCTGGCGTTAGAGTGGGCCGAGGCACATCCAGGCGAACCGGCCCCACGTCCTGGGCCGGATCTGTTGCGCGAGTTCTTCGACCACCTGACCGGGAAGCGCCGACCCCAGACGGGATCGGCGCGTGTACCCTTCGATGAGGCCTCGGTCGCGGCATCGCCCCATGAGGAGACGCGAGGCTAATGCCCCGCACGGACCGGGAACCGAGCATCGCACCGTCGCTCCTGGACAGACTGTTGGACGACAAGCCGGGAGTGTCGGAAGAGCCCATCTCGAGCCGCACCCAGACGGTGCGGCAGTTGGAGCAGTCGGTGGCCCGGGATCTGGAGGCCCTGCTCAACACCCGGCGCGAGGCGCTGGAGGAGATCCCCGCCGACCTTGCGGAGACGGGTCGATCGCTGCTCACATACGGGCTTCCCGACTTCACCTCCTTCAGTCTCCTCGGCCCGCAGGATCGCACCCGGATTCGCCGGGCCGTGGAGCAGACGATCGCGACCTTTGAGCCCCGTCTCGATCGCGTGCGCGTCAGCCTGGAGCCCCCGCGGGAGCACGACCGGACCCTGCGCTTCCGGGTGGACGCGCTGTTGCGGGTTGATCCCGCTCCCGAGGCGGTGACCTTTGATGCGGTTCTCCAGGTGGTCACCCAACAATACGTGGTGCAAGGTCAAGACTGATGTCCGAGGACCTGCTGCCCTACTACGAGCGCGAGTTGACGTTCCTGCGGCAGATGGGCGCGGAATTCGCCGCCAAGTATCCGAAGATCGCCGCCCGCCTCCTCCTGGAGGCGGACAAGTGCGAGGACCCCCATGTCGAGCGCCTGATCCAGGCCGCCGCATTTCTCGGGGCGCGGATCCATAGGAAGCTGGACGACGACTTCCCCGAGATCACCGACGCGCTCCTCGGCGTCCTCTATCCCCACTACCTGGCACCGATCCCCTCGATGTCCATCGTCCAGTTCGTCCCGGATCCGGAGCAGGGCAGCCTGGCCAGCGCGCAGCGCATCGAGCGGGGGGCCATGCTCTATTCCCAGCCGGTGGGCGGCACGCCGTGCCGCTTCCGCACCTGCTATCCGGTCACGCTGTGGCCGATTGAGGTGACCTCCGCTCGCTTCGACTCCCCCGACCGCGTGGGCCCCGCCCCCAAGGCCGTCGGGGTGATTCGGCTCGGGATCCGCTGCCTGGGAGGCGCCACGTTTTCGGAGCTCGGGCTGGACCGGCTCCGCTTCTTCCTGCACGGGGAGAGTCAGCTCGCCTACGCGCTCTATGCGCTCCTCTTCAACAATACCACCCAGGTGCAGCTCCGCCCGGGCGCGGACCAGAAGGGGCTCCAGCCCCTTGCGCTTTCAGCGGGCTGCCTGCAGGCGGTGGGCTTCGGCCCCGACGAGGGCATGCTCCCCTATGCCCCGCGCTCGTTCCTCGGCTACCGCCTGCTGCAAGAATACTTCAGTTTTCCGGAGAAGTTCCTCTTCTTCGATCTGTGCGAGCTGGAGCGCGCAGCACGGGCTGGGTTCAAGGACACGATGGAGGTCGCCATCTTCCTCGATCAGATGCCCAAGCTCGAACAGCCGATCGACCCTGGAACCTTCCGCCTTGGCTGTACCCCGATCGTCAACCTGTTCGACCAGATTGCCGAGCCCATCCGGGTGGGTCAGACCCAGACCGAGTACCGGGTCGTTCCGGATGTGCGCCGCCAGGATGCCACCGAGGTGTACGCCATCGAGGAGGTCACCAGCGCCTCCCCCCACCTGTCGGAGCCCATCCGCCTCGAACCATTCTACTCCTTCAAGCATGCGGTCGACCGCGAGCGGCAAAAGGCCTTCTGGTATGCCGCCCGTCGGCCCTCCCCGAAAAAGGGCGATGGGGGGACGGAAGTCTACCTCTCCCTCGTGGATCTCAACTTCCAGCCCACGCTGCCGGCCATCGAGACCCTCACGATCCACACGACCTCCCTCAACCGGGATTTGCCGGGGAAGCTCCCGTTCGGCGGCGAGCGGGGGGACTTCGAGCTGGAGGGAGCGGCTCCGCTCTCGCGGATCCGCTGCTTGACGAAGCCGACCCCGACCAGCCGGCCTCCCCTGCGACGCGGAGGGCGGTGGCGATTGCTCTCGCACCTCTCGCTGAACTACCTGTCGATCGCCGAGGGGGGCCGGGACGCGCTGCAGGAGATCCTCACGCTCTACGACTTCTCCGACTCGCCGGTGATCCGGCAGCAGATCGCCGGCATCTTGAGCGTGAGCAGCCGGCGGGTGGTCGGCCGGGCCGCCTCGATGCCGTGGAACGGGTTCTGCCGCGGTCTGGAGGTCACGATCGAATTCGACGAGGAGAAGTACGTGGGGAGCGGCCTCTTCCTGTTCGCCTCGGTACTGGAGAAATTCTTGGGCCTGTACGCCTCCCTGAACTCGTTCAGTCAACTGGTCGCCCGGACCCAACAGCGCAAGGAGCCCTTGAAGCGATGGCCCCCCAGAGCGGGACAACAGATCCTCCTCTAGAGCAGGTCCTCTTCGAGGAGGGGTACCGGTTCGACTTCTTCCAGGCCGTGCGCGTGCTGGAGCGTCTGTTCCCCCACCGCAAGCCGGTGGGCCGGGAGGCGAAACCCGGCCAGGAGGTCGTCCGCTTCCGATCCCATCCCTCCCTGAGCTTTCCCCCCAGCCAGATCCACGAGATCAGCCGGGCGGACGACGAGGGGCGGCCGCCGGAGATGGTCGTGACGTTCATGGGGCTCACCGGTCCCCTCGGCGTCCTCCCGCGTCACTACACCGAGTTGCTGATCGGGCGGATACGCCAGAAAGATGAGACGCTTCGCGACTTCCTCGACATCTTCAACCACCGCTTGATCTCGCACTTTTACCGGGCCTGGGAGAAGTATCGCTTCGCCATTGCGTACGAGCGGGCAGTCTCGAAACAGGAAGCCTACGACCCCTTCTCCCTGTGCCTGTTCGATCTGATGGGCATGGGCACCACAGGGCTGCGGGGGGGGCTGGAGGTCGAGGACGAGGCGCTCCTGTTCTATGCCGGATTGATTGCACAGCATCCCCGCTCGGCCAGCGCGCTGGAAGGGCTTCTGGCGGACTATTTTGCGGTGCCGGTGCGGGTGTCGCAGTTCGTGGGGCAGTGGCTCCCCCTCTCCTCGGAGGACCGATCCCGGCTGGGGGCGGGTGAGGCGAATAGCGCCCTCGGAATCAACGCGGTGCTGGGGAGCCGCGTCTGGGATCAGCCGGCGAAGTTCGTGTTGCGGGTGGGCCCGCTCACGTACGCCGATTTTTGCGGGCTCTTGCCATCGGGGAAGGCCTTTCATCCGTTCGTGCAGCTCACCCGTTTCTTTGTCGGTCAGGAATTCGATTTCGACGTGCAGCTCGTTCTCAAGGCGGTGGAGGTGCCCCGGTGCCGTCTCGGGGAGACGGGCCCGCGCGCCCCGCGGCTCGGCTGGTCCACCTGGCTCAGGACCGGGGAGTTCCCCAGGGATGCCGAGCGGCCGGTGCTCACCGGCCGCTGGACCAGACTGGGGGCTTTCCCGGGTTGAGGCCCGGCGCGAAAGGAGAGAGGCAGCATGAACGTGAGCCTGAAGTCCCTGATCGGCAAGCTGAACGATACGTGCCGCAGTGCGCTGGAAGCGGCGGCCGGCCTGTGCCTCACGCGCACGCACTACGATGTGGACATCGAGCACCTGCTCCTCAAGCTGATGGAGGCTCCCGACACGGACCTCCAGCGCGTCTGCCGGCACTACGAGGTGAACCAGGCGCGGCTCGCGCGCGACCTGACCCAGGCCCTCGATCGCTTGAAGACGGGGAACGCGCGCACGCCGGCCCTCTCGCCGCGGATCCCCCGGCTCATCAGCAGTGCCTGGACGATTGCCTCGATCGAGTTTGGCGCCAGTCGTGTCCGCTCGGGGCACCTGCTGCTGGCGTTGATGGCCGACGAAGATCTGGCCAGCCTGGCACGGGAAAGCTCCGGGGAGTTCCGGAATATCTCTGTGGAAGATCTGCGCCAGCGGCTGGCCGAGCTCGCCGCCGGCTCCGGAGAGGACAAGGCCGAGGCGCGCACGCCGACCCCGGAGGAGGCGGCCGGGCCCCGGGGGGCGCCGGGCTCCAAGACGCCGGCTCTCGATCAGTACACGCTGGACCTGACCGCCAGGGCCAAGCAGGGAGGCATTGATCCGGTGCTGGGGCGGGACTTCGAGATCCGACAGGTCGTGGACATCCTCACCCGGCGCCGCCAGAATAATCCGATCCTCACGGGGGAGGCCGGCGTGGGGAAGACCGCAGTGGTCGAGGGCCTGGCGCTCCGCATTGCGGCAGGTGACGTGCCTCCCCCGCTGCGCAACGTCTCCCTGCGGGGGCTGGACCTGGCCCTCCTCCAGGCAGGCGCCGGGGTGCGGGGCGAGTTCGAGAATCGCCTGAAGTCGGTGATCGCCGAAGTCAAGGCCTCGCCGCAGCCGGTCATCCTGTTCATCGACGAGGCCCACACGATGATCGGGGCCGGGGGCCAGGCCGGACAGGGCGATGCGGCCAACCTGCTCAAGCCCGCGCTGGCCCGGGGGGAGTTGCGCACCATCGCTGCCACGACGTGGTCGGAGTACAAGAAGTACTTTGAAAAGGACGCCGCCCTGGCCCGCCGCTTCCAGGTGGTGAAGGTGGAAGAGCCTACGGAAGGCCAGGCGGTGGGCATGATGCGGGGATTGGTCGGGACCCTCGAACACCACCACAATGTCCGCATCCTGGATGAGGCGGTGGAGGCGGCCGTCCGTCTCTCCCACCGGTACATCTCCGGGCGGCAGTTGCCCGACAAGGCGGTCAGTGTCCTGGATACCGCCTGCGCGCGGGTCGCCCTCGGACAGGTCGCGACGCCCCCCGCCGTGGAGGACTGCCGGCGCCGGATCGGCATGGTCGAGACGGAGATCGGCATCTTGGAGCGTGAGAGTCTCACCGGTGCCGATTGCCGCGAACGCCTGGACGAACTGGCGAAGGAGAAGGCCGCGGCCGAGTCCCGCCTGGCCGAGTTGGAGGCCCGCTGGGGCGAGGAGAGGCGTCTGGTCGGAGAACTTCGGACCATCCGCGACAAGCTCGAGGCGCACGCCGCCTCCCAGCGGCCGGCCACGGACGCGAAGCCGGAAAATCGGCTTTCGGCCGAGGAGGTCAGCAAGCTTCAGGCGGACCTGACCCGGCTCAACGGCGAGCTGACGAAGGTTCAGGGTGAGAGCCCGCTCATGCAGGTGTGCGTCAACGGACAGACGATCGCCGATGTGGTCTCGGGCTGGACCGGCATCCCCGTCGGCAAGATGGTCAAGGACGAGATCCAGGCAGTGCTCTCCCTCAAGGACCTCATGGAGAAGCGCATCATCGGACAATCCCACGCCCTCGACGCGATCAGCCAGCGCATCCGCACCGCGCGGGCCAAGCTGGAAGACCCTCGCCGACCGATCGGCGTCTTCATGCTGGTCGGGCCGAGCGGGGTGGGCAAGACCGAGACGGCGTTGACGCTGGCGGACACCCTGTACGGCGGCGAGCGCAATATGGTGATCATCAATATGTCGGAGTACCAGGAGGCCCATACGGTCTCCGGGCTCAAGGGTTCCCCACCCGGCTATGTTGGCTATGGCGAGGGCGGGATTCTCACCGAGGCTGTCCGGCGCAAACCCTACTGCGTGGTCCTTCTGGACGAGATGGAAAAGGCGCACACGGATGTGATGGAGCTTTTCTACCAGGTGTTCGACAAGGGCATCCTGGAAGACGCCGAGGGCCGGGAGATCGATTTCAAGAATACCGTGATCCTCATGACCTCCAACGTGGGGACGGACAGGATCATGAAGCTCTGCGCCGACCCGGAGACGCGCCCCGAGCCGCAGGCACTGGTCGAGGCCATTCGGCCCGACCTGCTCAAGGTCTTCAAGCCGGCCTTCCTGGGGCGGGCGATCGTCGTCCCCTACTACCCGATTGCAGACAATGCCATGCGGAGGATTATCGAGCTGCAACTGGGGAGAATCGCCACCCGGCTCCTGGAGAATAATCGGGCCCAATTCTCCTACGACAACGCCCTGGTCACCGAGATCGCTCGGCGCTGTACCGAGGTGGAGAGCGGGGCCCGGAACGTGGACCACATTCTCACCCGGACGCTTTTGCCAGAGATCTCGCGGGAGTTCCTGGCGAAGATGGCCGCCGGCGAGACGATCTCCAGGATCCAGGTATCGATTGATGACGCTGGGACATTCCAATACCACGTGGAATAAAGCAAGCCATCAACGAGCTCACACTTGCGCGATGCGGAGGCGGGGTGCCGGTGCCACAGAAGATAGCCCGGCGGCAACCTTGAAGAGACCGTAGCTGGCGGCGAGGGCTCTGTCGATTCACGTCTCGCTGCAGGAGCCGACAAGAGGAAGACCATGAACGAAACGACACAAGAAAAACGCATTCTTCAATTGGAAACGCCGCTCGGAAAGGATGTTCTCCTGATTCAGGAGATGACCGGGACCGAAGTCATGTCCGGTCCCTTTGCTTTTCAGTTGAAAGTCCTGTCCGAGAAGAAAACGATCCCTGCTCAGGACATTGTCGGCAAGCCTGTTTCCGTTTCCCTGGAATTGCCTTCAGGAGAAAAGCGGTTTTTCCATGGCATCGTCAGCCGTTTTGGCTATGAGGGCGAGGATAACAGGACCACCCACTATCAAACGGAGGTTGTGCCGTGGCTTTGGCTCCTGACGCGAACCGCCGATTGTCGCATCTTTCAGGACAAAACAATCCCCGAGATCATCACACTGGTCTTTGGCGAGCTGAAAAAGGAGTTTCCGGGGATCGTCAACTTCGAAGACAAGACAAATGCCAGCCGTTATAAGAGAGTCGATTATTGTGTCCAGTACCGGGAGACCGACTTTGAGTTTGTCTCTCGCCTCATGGAGCAGGAAGGGATTTCGTATTTCTTCAGACACGAGCATCAAAAGCATACCCTGGTCATGTCGGATTCTTCCGATGCCTACCCGCCGTGCGAAGCCGGCAGACAGGTGACCTACAAGGCGGACGAGGTGGCCCCCGAAGAGAGTCTGGAAAGAAAAGTTCTCAAGACCGCATTTGATTTTCTGGCCAAGACGGGGGCCAACGTCATCAAGACGGCCATCAAGGGCTTTTTCAGGGTAATCCTTATCGGATTCATTCCTGGCCTGGGCAATCTGATCGACGGCCAGGTGGATTCCTTCTTTGACAATTTGGTGAGGGATCTGGAAAGGCTGATCTTCGGGGAGAATCCCCCCCTCCAAGAAGGGGTCAAGATCTGGCGCGAGCAGGAGGAGCTGCAGGCTGGAAAGTCGGCCCTGCGCGACTATCACTTCCAGATGCCCAGCAAATCGCTTGAGGTGACAAACCCCAGCATCGTCCAGATTGGAAACAATGGCGCATTAGAGCTTTTCGACTATCCAGGATTTTACGCGCAGCGGTTCAACAAGCCGGGTCAACGCCTGGGGGAGGTGGAGCCCGAGGGACGACAGTTGGTTGAGATCCGAATGCAGGAAAAGGAGGCTCGGCACCGCACGATTCGGGGGATGTCGCGCGAGGGGATTTTCAGCGCGGGCCATCACTTCGACCTGAAGGATCATCCGAACCATGAAAGCAACGGCCGATATGTTTTGACTGCCGTCGACCATACGATGACACAGGGGGACTATTCCTCGGAGTCGACAAGAGATGGTGGACCGTATCGGAATCAGTTCACCTGCATCCCGTTTGACGTTCAGTATCGGCCGGCGCGCACGATGGTCAAGCCCACTCTGAAAGGACCGCAATCGGCGGAAGTTGTTGGCCTCGCCGGTGAGGAGATCTATGTCGACAAATATGGCCGGGTCAAGGTGCAGTTTCACTGGGATCGGGAAGGCAAGAAGAGCGAGAACAGCTCCTGCTGGTTGCGAGTTGCGCAGCTCTGGGCGGGGAAGCAATGGGGGGCCATCTTTCTCCCGCGGGTCGGCCAAGAGGTGATCGTGGATTTCTTGGAGGGGGACCCCGATCAGCCCATCGTCATCGGGAGTGTGTACAACGCCGAGCAGATGCCGCCGTATGAACTGCCGGCCAATAAGACCCAGAGCGGCATCAAGACCCGCAGCTCCATGAAGGGAACAGCCGACAACTTCAACGAGATCCGCTTCGAGGACAAGAAAGGCGAGGAACAAGTCCTGGTTCACGCAGAGAAAGACCTGGACACAACGGTCGAGCACGACGAGTCTCGCGACGTTGGCCACAACCGGGAGACCACGATCGGGGCCGACGATACCTTGTCGGTTGGCAGCAACCGGAGTGCCACGGTCGGCGGTAGTGACCGAGAAACCGTGAGCGGGAGTCAGTCTATCAGCGTGGGCTCCCGAAGCGTTTCGGTTGGTGGACAAGACAAGTTGACTGTAGGGGCTACTCTTGACGTCACAGCCGTGGGGCCCATCACCATCACAGCCCCCATGATCACACTCCAGGCCCCATTGGTAGTGGTATCAGGCATTTTGCAGGCTCAGTCTGTAATTTCACCGATGTACAGCCCTGGTGTCGGGAATCTGATCTGATGCCTCCCAGATCGGCGGAAGATCTCGACCCGACAGGGGTTCGAACCAAGCTCTTGGATCGAGAAGATGCCGTCCGCCTGGCTACCCTGGCCGGTCTTCTGAAGCCAGGGATGGCAACTCCAGAGGCGACAGAAGCAGTCGAAGCCTGTCTGGACGGTGCCAGTGAAAATGTCCGCCGGGTAGCCGTGTTGGTCCTGGGACATCTCCAACCGCCTGCTGTTCCGGCTTTGGCCCGGGCACTGGACGAAAGGCACCCGATATCGGTGCGTGTGTGTGCGGCCTCGGGGCTTGGCAGAGCCGGTGCGAATGCGGCTCCGGCAATCGATCAACTCACCAAGTGTCTGACCGCCCCAGATGATGTGCTCCGCTGGCATGCGGCTTTTGCGCTGAGCAGGATCGGCCCGGCCGCTGTGCCTTCCCTGAAACTGCCGCTGCGATCTCCGGACCCGCTGGTTGTATCCGCGGCAATCGATGCCGCGGGATGGATCGGGTCGGGTGCGAAAACGGCTCTCGAAGATGTGAGGCGCCTGGCAACATCGCCTGTGCCAGCGGTCCGGCTTGCCTGTCACTCAGCCATGGTGAAGATTACCGGCGATGTGTCCATGGGACTGCCGATGCTGGTGGCGGCCCTTGAAGATAGGGATGCCGGTGTCCGCGCGGCAGCCCTCGAGCGGATGGGCCATCTGCGCGCGGCTGCCCGCGAATCCGCACCCTCCATTCTGCGATGCATAGCCGATCAATCAAGCGAGGTGCGGGCGGCTGCCGCACTGGCGCTGGCGAGGGCCGAGGCGAGTACGCCGCAGGTAGTGGCGGCGCTTACCCAGGCGGTTGCCGACCCTGAGCCGGACGTGCGCGCCAATGCGGGTATCGCGCTTGCCTCGTTCGGCCCTGCGGCGGCATCCGCCTTGCCCGCGCTGCGTCTGATGCAGCAAACCACGGAGCCCCGGTTGGCGGCCATCGCAAAGGCGGCAGTGGAGCGCATCGAGAGGCCAGCCCGGGCGTGACTCGACGCGCGACGGGTTCAGGCCTGCGATTCGGGCCCTGAGTGGGGGCGTTACCAGGAGAGATCAAAACCAGGAGGTGGGAGCCATGCTGCTGCGGACATTGGCTATCGTGCTGCTTCCATTGCTCGTGGCCGGGGTTCCGGGTGTTGTCGGTGCCCAAGTGCCACCCGTTTCTCCAGGGGGGGCGTGTCCCTCGGGGACTCTTGAGACAGGCGTCAGCGTTGGTGGGCCGCCGGTATGTACCTCAGTGACTTCCCTCCTGGTCTCGCCACAGAACATGAAGGGGGGAGCTACGGCGCAGGTCATCAACGCCGCTGGGTACAACCCGGACTGGCTGAACCCGGACCTCTTCGATCCGCCTCAGAAGTACGCGGGTGCGGGCACGCAGGTCTTCATTGCCCCGCAAACCCAGTTCATTCTGTTCCCCGTCTCGGGCACGCTTCCCCTGCCTTTCGAGTCGAAGCTGGGCCTCGACATCCCCTACGTGAACCGGAATACGGACAAGGAGATTCAGATCCCCGGGCAGGGTACCGGGGAGCGCAGCGGGGGACTCGGGGACATCACGCTGCGGTACCGGTTCAAGTATGGCGAGGAGGAATTTGCCAAGGGGGTCACGGCCATCGGGGTGAAGTTGCCGACGGGAGACGACAGGCAGTTCGAGGGGGGCGTGGAGCAGCTCCCCTCGGGGACGGGCTCGACGGATTTCATCTTGAACCAGGTGGTAAGCCTGCGCCGAGGCCCCTTCCGTCTCGTCACGAGCCTAGGCTACCGGTTCAACACCATGGGAGCCTACAGCGATACCTTCCTCGACGGGCGACCGGCTCGCTTTCGCCAAAGACAGGGGGACACCTTCACGGGAATGGGCGGGATCGAGTACTTCACTCCGGTCAAAGGGCTTTCCGTCTATGCGAAGATTGCCGGGATGGTCACACAACGGTCCAAACTGAGCTGGGGCTACGAGGATGATGGGAGTGTCATTTTGGACCAGCATCGAGCGGACAGCCTCAAGACCATTGATGTTGCCACCGGAATCGTCTACCTTCTCCCGCTCAAGCTCCGCGGTCGCGATTTCGTGCTGGGGTTCCATGCCGGGGTGCTCATCCCGGCCCTGACCAGTTTCGACAGGAACGTCCAGAACCCGACAGGGCGAGGTCTGATCTTCGATGCGGGCTTTGGAGGCGTTTTTTGAGAATGGCACGGAAAGAGCGCTCGTGAGAGCGTATGTCACCCTCTTTTCAAGTCGAGACAGTGCGCGGGGGGAAAATGGCCAAGAGTCTCGGGGACGAAATCAAGCGATCCATGGCCTGGTTGCGAGTGGGTGGGAGTCCGGCGACTCGCGGAGCGGCAGGTCCAGGTCTGGCCGGCGTCCAAGGGTCCCAGAACCCGTTGAGGGATCTCTTTACCGATCTGATGGCGTACGTCCTGTTCTTCCTGGCTTCGTGCGAGGAGAGGTGTCCGTCCGTCGCCGAAGTCCGCGAGAAGATCCGGGCGCTCGTCGATGAACAGGAGAAGCGGGCAAAATCTGGAGAGGTTCCCTGGGAATCCTACCTGGAAGCGCGGTTTGCGGTGCTCTCCTGGGTCGATGAGCTCATTCTGACGTCGACCTGGCCCAATCGGACCCAATGGCAGCACCTCATGCTCACCTATCACGGAACGCTGAATGCCGGGGAAGAATTCTACGATCACCTGGAGCATCTTCCCTCCGAGGCGCGTGATGTCAGGGAAGTCTACTACCTTTGCCTGAAGCTGGGCTTCCTGGGGAGACTGGCCCTGGCCGACAGCGCCAGCGAACTGGCCGATCTCCGGCGCAGCCTCTACCGCCAACTCTCCGGTGCCCCGAACGATATTCGGCAGAGCTTCCCGCGGCTATTTCCCGAGGCGTATCGGAAGCCTCAGGTTGAGAAGGGGCCTGCCCCGTCGCGAATTCATCTCCTCTGGTATGGCCTGGCCATCCTCCTGCCGGTGCTGCTCTTCGTGACCTACTGGGTCATCCTGAAGCAGCAGGGGGACCGGGTGCTCGCTCGTCTTGAAGCGCCGGAACCCGTCCGCGTCGCCGTCACACCGCCAGTCAATTGGTCCAGCTCGCTGGTCGAGGAGCTCCGGCGCAAGGAGGTCGAGGTGCAGGAGACCTCCAGGGGGGTTGTGATCACACTCCCCGGGGTGCTCTTCCAGGTCAATAGCTCGGACCTCAGCGAGGCCGGGAAGCGGAAGGTCGAGGATGTTGCGTCGGTCGTGAAACGCTACGCTCCGGAGAGGCCGGTGGCGGTGGAAGGTTACGCGAGTCGAGAGCCGGGGACGCTGGATGAGACCAATCAGCGCCTTTCGGAAGACCGGGCAAAACAGGCAGCCGAGGTGTTGGTGAAAACCGGATTACGTCGCGAAAAAGTCACGGCGAAGGGTTTTGGATCCAGTAATCCTGTCGCGCCGAACACCACAGAAGAGGGTCGCCGCAAGAACCGGCGGGTCGAAATCATCGTCGAGAAGGCGGGAGGATGATCCTGCTCAGTTTTGTCCCCTGGCCTGTGATGCAAGCCTCGAGCGGGCGGATTGGATTGACCAAAGGGACACACCTTGGGGCAGACGCCCCACGCAAGAGAAGGCTGGCGCCCGCGGCAGCGTAAACGCCGAGCGGTCCGGTGGGCTGGCCGAGAGGCAGAAGGTCTCGGGATCGCGAGCGAGGGTGTGCCGCAGGGGAGGAGCCGGGACTAGGCCGGGGAGTCTTTGCTGCAGGAGATCCTATGTTTCGACCAGGCGACACCCTGAATCAGGGGGCCTACCGGATCGAACGAGAGCTAGGAGCCGGGGGCTTCGGCGTGGTCTATCTCGCCGAGGAGGTCCGCCTGCGGCGAAAGGTCGCGATCAAGACGCTCCTGCCAGAGGTGTTGGCCCGCGAACCGAGGATGGCGGAGACATTCTACGCCGAAGCCCGACTCACGGCGGGACTCTCGCATCCCCACATCCTCCCTATCCATTTCGTAGGCGAGGAAACCAGGGGCGGCCAGTGCCTCCCTTACATTGTCATGGAGTACATCGATGGCGGAGACCTGGAGTCGGTCCTGGCGCAAGGGGGCATCGACATATCCCGACGCCTCCGCTGGATGGGACAGATTGCCGAGGGGCTTGCCTACGCTCATGAGCAGGGCGTCATCCACAGGGACCTGAAACCCCGCAACATCTTCTTGACAAGGACCCAGACCGCAAAGATCGGGGACTTCGGGCTGGCCAAGGCTCTGGGGGCGGAGACGCAGCCCTTCCTCAAAGGGCTGGGGACGGCTGCCTATATCTCGCCAGAGCAGATCCAAGGTCAGCCCGCAGACGCCCGGGCAGACCTCTACGCCTTGGGGATCATGTTCTATCAGATTCTCACCGGCCGTCTCCCTTACGACGCGCCAGGGGTCAGCGACGTCGTGGCCAAGATCATGGCCATCTGTTACCAACATGTTAACGCTCCGATCCCCTCGGTCCGGAAGGTGAACCCTGAGGTGTCACCGGAGCTGGACAGCTTGGCCCAGCGCCTCATGGCGAAAGCTCCGGAGGCCCGCCCGACCTCTGCCACCGAGGTAGCCGAAGCCCTCGAGGCCTGTCTCAGGCCGGTTGCCCCGGCTGTATCCCTGATGGCCCCCGCACCGATCACCGCCACGCGTGCCGTGGCCGAGTCCCCCCAAGAACCGATTACCTCAACACAGGAGGCGATCGGCTCGACCCAGCCGAAGATCGCATCTACCCGGGCGGTGGCGGCTCCGGCCAGAAAGCTCGGCCTGACGTGGCTGACCATCCCTGTAGCGGCGCTGGCCCTGCTGGGCGGGATCTTCGTCCTCTGGCCGAACAAAGGGGCGGAGGTGCCGCAGTTACCCCACGCCCCGATTGTTCAGCCAGCTCAACCTGTCCAGGAACCTGTGAAGGCTGCAGACGCCGACCGCGGAGAGGCGGCGCGCCTCAAGGCAGAAGCAGAACAGAAGAGGCTCCAAGCCGAGGAGGACGCAACGCGAAAGCGGGCCGAGGAGATGCGGCTTGCCAAGTCTCGTGAGGAGCAGCGCCAACAGCAAGAGGCCAAAAAGGCTGAGGAAGAAGCGACCCGCAAGCGAGCGGAGGTCGCCCGGGTCAAAGCAGAGGAAACCGCGCGGAAACAAGCCGAGGAGGCGCGACTGAAGGCGGAAGCGGAGCGAAGACGGCAAGAGGATGAAGCTCGGCAGGCACGACTTCAGGAAGAAGCCCGGAAGGCGGAGGAGGCTCAAAAGGCGAAAGCCAAAGAGGAGGCGGCCCGAAAGCAGGCCGAGGACTTGGCCCGGCAGAAAGCCGCAGAGGAGGCGCGGAGGTCCGATCCCGCCGAGATCAAGCGACTGGTCGAGCAGCAACTGCGGAACAGCGGGATCGCGGGCCTGGCGGTGGCCATCAGCCCCGATCGCAGCGTCCAGCTCACGGGTGCGGTGGACAATACGCAGAAGAAGGACCAGGCAGTGAAGCTTGCCTCGAGCGTTACGGGCGTTGTCCAAGTGAGAGAGCGGATTTTCGTGGCTGCGGGATGTCGGGAGCCCGCCGCTGCCCCTCGATATTATAGGGGGGAGAGATGGACCTGGCGAGACGACAAGGGAGGCGAGTGGACGGATACGGTCGTTGCGGAAGGCGCCATGAGCCAGATCGAGGCCGCCAATGGCGATGTGCTCTTCTTTAACAAGGACCGCGTTCTGCAAAGAGTGGTGAAGCCCTCAGGGCGGATCATTGTTCAGCGGAGCATTCCAGACTATGTCTTCCTTGGATTGAAGGAGTGGGACTTCCCTCTGCAAATAGGAAAAGAGTGGGAATACCAGTATGAGTCAAGGGGCTCTCGTGGCGAAATAGGGTCCCGTAGGGAGCGGAAAAAAATCTGGGCCTGTGAGGACCTCACAACCCCGGCAGGGAAATTCGAGGCTTTCAAGATCGCGGGAGAGCGAAGTAATCCTCGCAATGGCGACACAGGAACTTACGTTGCATGGTATGCTCCACAGGTTAAGAACTTCGTCAAGCGACAGTACATTCCTTCCCGGTGGTGGTCGGGAGGTAACTTTCGGAGTTACGAGCTTATCAAGTACGTGGCCGAATGATGGTCGGCAACTCATGATCAGCCAGGCGGTCTCGGCAAATGCGGATGAGTCTGACTGATCGAGGAACAGAGGAAAGTCGCTGGGTGGAATTGCCGTCGCTTCTGGAGTCGGCTAGGTCGGGCATCAGCGAGGGAAAACCGGGAGTCCACCCCGATTGGCAGGCTGGCTCCCACGGGTTGGGCCTCCACCGAGTCAGGGCAGGACTGGGAGGAGGCCCGGCCGAGGAAACCGAGTAGAGCGGGGATCACTCACAGGAGAACGCCCAGTGCGGCCAGGCGATACCCTCAATCAGGGGACCTATCGGATCGAGCGTGAGCTCGGGGCCGGAGGCTTCGGCGTGGTGTATCTCGCCGAGGACGTCGCGCTGCGCCGGAAGGTCGCCATCAAGACGATCTCGTCGGAGTTGGCGGCCCGAGAGCCGCAGGTGGCCGAGGCGTTCTACGCTGAGGCACGCCTCACGGCCGGGCTCTCACACCCGAATATCATCCCAATCTATTTCGTGGGCGAGGAGACGAGCGCCGGCCGGCCCCTCCCGTTCATCGTGATGGAATACATTGCCGGCGGAGACCTGGAGGCCGCCCTCACGCGAGGGGACGCGGACCTCTCCCAGCGGCTCCGCTGGATGCGGCAGATCGCCGAGGGGCTCGCATACGCTCATGAGCAGGGCGTCATACACCGGGATCTAAAGCCGCGGAACGTCTTCTTGACACGGAAACAAATTGCCAAGATTGGAGACTTCGGCCTCGCCAAGGCATTGGGGGGAGACACTCGAACGGTGTTGAAAGGCCTGGGGACCCCGGCCTATATCTCGCCTGAGCAGATCCAGGGCCACCACACCGACGCGCGCGCAGATCTCTATGCGCTGGGGGTCATGTACTACCAGATGGCGACCGGCCGCCTTCCCTACGATGCCCCGGAAGTCACCGACATCGCGGCCAAGATCATGGCCATCGGTTACCAGCATGTCCATGGCCCGATTCCCTCGGCTCGGGCGGTGAATGCCGAGGTGGCCCCCGAGCTGGATGCGATGATCCAGCGCCTGATGGCGAAGACCCCAGAAGGTCGCCCAGCCTCGGCGGCCGAAGTCGCCCAGATCCTGGAGGCGTTGCAGATCCCGGGTGCGCACGTCCCATCCATGGTTACCTCACCCCAGATCCCTTCTGCCCCGTCCGTGATCGGGTCCATCCAGGAGGCGGTCGCGTCCACGCAGGCGGCATCCGGCGTCCCACAGGATGCGATCGGCGCCACGCAAGCGGCCATCGGCTCCACTCAGGCCGCAGCAAGTGCTTCCCAAACGGCGATTGGATCTACTCAAGCGGCAATCGGGTCGACGCAGGTTGCCGCCGGCTCCCCGCCGGCTCCGGTCACACCGGGGAAGCGACTCAGCCTCAAATGGCTCGCCGTTGCTGGCGTGGTGGTCGTGCTTGGCGGTGGGGCCTTTTTCCTCTGGCAGCAAAAGAGAGGGGCGGAAGTGCCGAGACCGCCCGCGGCCGTCACCCAACCGGCGCAGCCGGCCCCGGAGGTGGTCAAACCGGCAGAGGTCCCGCCAGCCGCGCCGGTCGCGCCGAAGGCGGCCGGGGAGGGAAAGCAAGCGCCCGCAGCGGAAGGAGCCGCGCGCAAGCAGGCGGAGGCCGCCCGGGCCAAGGCAGAGGAAGAGCAGAAACGCCTACAGGCGGCGGAGGCCGCGCGGAAGCGGGCTGAGGAAGCCCGGCAGACGGCGGAAGCCGAGCGAGCCCGGAGAGAAGAGCTGGCGCGACTGCAGGAGCAACGCCGACAGGAAGAGGCCCGCAAAGCAGACGAGGCCCGACAGGCGAAAGCCAGAGAAGAGGCAGCCCGCAATCAGGCGGAGGCCCTTGCCCGGCAGAAGGCGGTGGAGCAGGCGCTGCCGAGGCCCGATCCCACCGAGATCCAGCGTTTGGTCGAACAGAGGCTCCGAGAGAAGGGATTCAACCTTACTGTGAAAGTGGGGACTGATCGCGTCGTTACGCTGACAGGGGTCGTCCAGACTGAAAAACAGAAGGAGGACGCGGTCGGCCTCGCGAGGGTTCCGGGGGCCGGAGAGGTCAAGCCGAACATCAATGTGCAAGAGAAATGGAAATTGCAGTAGATGTCCACAAGGGTCCCGCGGCAATTCTTTCCGCTCGGCTGTCGGTCAGGAGGGACGGTCCATGGGCAAGAGACTCGGGGTCTATGTTCTCTGCTTCTTGCTGGTGAGTCAGGGAGTAACCGGCTGTGCGGGCATGACCCAACAGCAACAGGATACGGCAACTGGCGCTGGCATCGGGGCCGTCGTAGGCGGAGTGCTCGGTGGGGTCATCGCGAGAGACAACCCCTTGGTCGGTGTGGCTATCGGGGCGGCGGCGGGGGCGCTCGTCGGCGGCCTCATCGGCTGGAAGGTTGGCGAGTACAGGATGGAGAAGGTCAAGGACGCCGGACAATCGGCTGCCGCCAAGGATTACAAACCTGAGCAGGGGGTGGTCGCCAAGATCGAGACCACCGCCGCGGCACCGCACCAACTGAAACCCGGAGACCAAGTCATCCTCCAGACCCAGTACACCGTCCTGTCGCCACCGGACAAAGGGGAGGTCAAGGTCAAGGAGGTGCGGACGATCCTTTTCAACAATCAAGAATTGGGGCGCCTGGAGAAAGATTCGACGTTGAGCGCCGGAACGTATTCCACCCAATACCCATTGACGCTTCCGCCAGATGCGGCGGAAGGGACATATACGGTTGCTACCGTTGTCCAGCCGGTTGCCGTGGAGAAGGCCACGAAAGCCGAGGCCACCACGGCCTTCGTCGTCGGCACTGGCCCCGCCGCAGCCCCGGCGACACTTCCCGCTTCCGGGCCGCAGGTAGGAGCTGCGGGAGCACCGCCTGCACCTTCTCCAGCGACGGCCGGCGTTGAGGCGCGACTGAAGCAATTGGACGACCTGAAGGCAAAGGGATTGCTCACCGATCAGGAATACAAGAAGAAGCGGGAGGAGATCCTCGCGTCCTCCGGCCCGACCGGAGCGCCCCAGGCCACGCTGCCTGCGCAGGCTCCTGCGCCTCCCCCCCAGGCTTCCATGCCGGAGGTCGTTTATGTGAGGGTCGCCTCCGTGAATGTCCGCGAAACGGCCGCGACAGGTGCCAAATTGGTGGCCACCGCACGAAAAGGGAACAAGCTTCTCGTCTTGGACGAATCGCAGAACGGGCAGGAAAAGTGGTATAAGGTCAGATTGGAGGACGGCCGGGAGGGCTGGGTTGCATCATGGCTTGTCGCTACGGAGCCGTAGCCGGACAGGACTGGGCATGCGGGAGGAGTCCCCTCTAACCGTGTACGGAGCCATAGCGAGATGCCTTCCCTGCTGATTCCCTGCGCTGAGCCAGGATTCCTGGCAGAATGGAGGGAGCCACCATGCATCCGAAGCACATATTGACATGGCTGGTCGGCGTCGTCCTGATCGCTGTAGGTATCCCCCTGACCACATTTGCCCAGACCGCCACCATCACGAGCGGCGGAGGACCGAGCATTCAGCAGGCCCAGCAAGAGTCGGCCCTGGGACCCAAAGCCCGGATCGCCGTGTCCCGGTTCACCGATAAGACGGGCAAGGGGTGGTACACGGGTGCCATGGGGGACGGCATGGCGGACATGCTGGCCACGAGTCTCTTCAACACGAATCGCTTCATCGTCCTCGAGCGCCAGGGCATGCAGGCTGTGCTGCAAGAGCAGAACCTGGGGGCGAGCGGCCGGGTTTCGCAGGAAACGGCGGCCCCAATCGGAAAGATCGAGGGGGCCGAACTCCTGGTCATGGGCGCGGTGACGGAATTCGAGCCCGGATCCTCAGGGGCTGGCGGCGGCCTTGGCGGCGCAGGGGTTCCGGGGGCCGCAGGCTTGATCTTCGGGGCGATCAGCGGGGGAATCCGCGAATCGCATCTCGCCATCGATCTCCGGCTGGTGGATGCCCGGACCTCGCGGATCGTCAGCGCCACCAGCGTGGAGGGAAGCGCGACCGACGTCAATCTGGGCGGACTTCTGGGTGGCGCAGGAAGCGGTGTGGCGATGTCTGGCGCCCTCGGAGGGTGGTCCAAGACCCCCATCGAGAAGGCCTTGCGGGTATGCTTGAACAAAGCAGTGGAGTTCGTGGTGAGTCAGACACCCCCGACGTATTTCCACTACGGCGCGCCCGCTCCGACGGCCCTGCCGCCGGCTCCGACCGCGCCGGCCGTGGGACAGCCCCCGATGCCCGTCGCCCCCGCGGCGGGAGTGGTCCCGCTGCCGGCCGCCCCCCCTCCGACGGCCCCACCGGCCGCCACTTCGGCAAAGCCCAGCGCGGAGGAGCGGCTAAAGCGACTGGATGACCTCAAGAACAAAGGGCTGCTCAGCGACCAGGAATACAAGCAGAAGCGGGAGGAGATCTTGAAGGATCTGTAGCGTGCCTGCCATGTCCGAGACGGTGGCGATCGGAGACGAGTGAGATGTCCCCTCGGAGACTGCTGGTCTGATCTCCTATGGAAGGCCGGCTGTCGCAGGCCGCAATCCTCGGCAGCCGGCCCCTGCTGCGTTTTTCGCCGTCATGCCTTTCCTTCAGATCGGGTCCGCACGCTGAAGTGGGGGGCCACCTGGCCTCGGAGAACTCCGCCGCGCTCCGGGCAAAAAGCCAAGGGACGAGGTTCGCATGCATCGAGCAGGCTTGACATCCGCCGCGGCTTTGCGTAGGCTCCCCCGCGATACCACCGGGTGTCCCTGCTGACGTGCGGAACCGGCCGAGGGAGGCTGCTATGACCGACGATGTCAAGACCATCCATCACATGATCACGGCGTGGAATGCCTCCGTCATACCGAGCGTCATCCCGCCGCAGATGATGCGAGGCCTGGGGGATTACCTGGTGAGCTTCCTCAAGTCCAGCGAGGGAGAGAAGTACCTCCGCAGCCTCGGGTATGTGCGGGCCGAGCCGGAGGGCAAGAAGGGATAAGTCGAAAGGCGGCGGCGGACACGCCTTGCGAACCGAGGGGCGCAAGGCGTTTCTGTTTCAGCACCGCGCGCGCGGGACCGTCCGTTGACCCTCTTGGGGTGGTCGGGTAGCATGAAGCCCTTATGCGCAGTGTTTCCCGCACCGTTCTTGCGGCCATCCTGCTGGCCCTCGGGGCAGTCGGGGTGCTCTTCTGGGCGCTTCGCCCATCCCGCGAGGAGTCTGTCCCCGCGGCCACAGGGCCACCCGACGGCCGCGCCTTGTACGCAACCCACTGCGCGGCCTGCCACGGCGCGAACGGGAAGGGCGATGGGCCAGGTGCCGCAGTCGTGCGGACGCCCATGCCGGATTTCACCAACGAGACGGCCATGAAGCGGGTGGACGACACCTTCCTGGCAGAGATCATCAAGAAGGGGGGGTCGCAGTTCGGCCGCTCCAACGCCATGCCCGCCTGGGGGATGAAGCTTTCCGACGCGGAGATCCGGGCTCTCGTGCGCTACATCCGCTCCCTGGCGGGCCCCGGATCCTCGGCCCCGTCCGCCGGCCGATGAACGCATGTCCATGAATCCTGCAGGCTCGTCATAAGGAGACGCCCCGATTCCTCGCATCCGTCCTGACCGGCTCCTCCCATTCGTCTACGTCCTGTTCTTCCTCTCGGGAGCCACCGGGCTCGTCTACGAAGTGGTCTGGGCGCGGATGTTGACCCAGATCTTCGGGAACACGACCCACGCCATCGCCACCGTCCTCTCCGCGTTCATGGCGGGCCTGGCCCTGGGGAGTTATGTCTTCGGCCGACTGGTGGACACCCGGCGAAACGCCTTGCTGCTCTATGGGCTCCTGGAGGGCGGGGTCGGGATCTACGCCCTGCTCGTCCCGACTCTCCTGGCCCTGACCCAGCGCGTCTATACCCGCTTGTACAGCCTGGCGGATGTCTCTTTCGCCGTCTTCAGCCTGGGCCTGTTCTTCTTGTGCTTCGTGATCATCGTGATCCCGACGGCCCTCATGGGGGCGACCCTCCCGGTGCTCAGCCGGTTCTGCGTGACCCAGTTCGCCTCGCTCGGGCAGCGCGTCGGAGACCTCTACGCCATTAACACGCTGGGGGCGGTCCTGGGCTGCGCCTTCGCCGGCTTCCTCCTCATCGCGGAGCTGGGCCTGCGGGGGACGGTCCGGCTGGGGGCAGCCTTCAACCTGGGCATCGCGACCCTCATTGTCCTCGCGGTCGCCGGCCTCCGGCTGCGCGCGCCCGCCGAGGCGGAGGCCGCGCCGGCCACCACCCCGCCCCGGCCCGCCGCGCGATCGCGACTGGACGCAGTGCTCCTCCTGGGGTTCGGCGTCTCCGGGGCGGCCGCCATGGTGTACGAGAACGCCTGGACGCGGGCCCTCACGCTGGTCATCGGGATGTCGACCTACTCCTTCACCGTGATGCTCACCACCTTCCTGGTGGGTCTCGGGCTGGGGAGCCTGCTCTATGCCCGCTGGTGGAGCCGCCGAGAGATCGGGGTGGCTGGCTTCGGCGTTCTTGAGCTGGTGGTGGCCCTCTCGGCCCTGGCCACGATCCCCCTCTTCGAACGACTCCCCTTCCTCTTCATCCGGTTCCGGCAGGGGTTCGGTGACTCCTTCCAGCAGTTCCTCGTCATCCAGATGGTCCTGGCGGCCCTGGTGATGTTCCTGCCCACGCTCCTTCTGGGGGCGACCTTCCCCGTGGTCGCCCGCATCTACACCCAGGACCTGTACCGGGTGGGGAGCAGCGTGGGGACGGCCTATGCCAGCAACACGCTGGGTTCCATCCTGGGGGCCTTCCTGGGCGGGTTCCTCTTCATTCCGCTGATCGGCATCCAGCGCAGCATCGGCCTGGCGGTCGTGCTGAACGCCGCGGTGGGCGTGCTCCTGGTGACCCTGGATCCCCAGGTCCGGCGGGGGAGACGGGTCGTCGCCGCCTGCGCCATGGTCGTGGTCTCGACGCTGGCCGTCTGGGGGTTCGGGAGCTGGGACAAGCGGGTCATGACCAGCGGCGTCACCATCTACGCGATGGACTACGCCGGTCTGCCGGGCGATGCCCTGCGTCGCGAGCGAATGGTGCGGGACGAGCTGCTCTTCTACCGAGAGGGCCTGACGGCCACCATCAGTGTGCACAAATCCTTCGGCTCGGACTACACCTACGAAAAGACCAACGGGAAGGTGGACGCTTCGTACGGAGACGCTCCCACCCAGCTTCTGGTGGGCTACCTGCCCATGCTGTTCAATCCCGGCGCGAAACGGGTGCTGGTGATCGGAATGGGGAGCGGGATGACCGCCAAGGCCGCCGCCGATTTCCCCGTGCAGCGCATCGAAGTAGCCGAGATCGAGCCGGCGGTCATCGATGGGGCGCGCTTCTTCGCGGCGAAGAACGGCCACATCCACGACGATCCCCGCGTGCACTTCATCCACGCCGATGGGCGGAACTATTTGCTGGCGGTCCGGGAGCGCTACGACGCCATCCTGTCGGAACCATCCAACCCCTGGATTGCCGGCGTGGGGAACCTGTTCACGCGCGAGTATTACCAGTTGGCGCGGGAGAAGCTTGCCCCCGGCGGGGTGTTCGGACAGTGGATGCAGACGTACGCCATGGCGCCGGAGGATTTGCGCATGGTGTACAGGACCTTTGCCGAGGTCTTCCCGGACGTCTCACTCTGGGCCGTGAACGACAACGACATGCTCCTCATCGGGACGAATGAGCCGCAGCACCTCCGCTATGCCGATCTCACGCGCGCCCTGGCGGATCGTCCGGCGGCGCAGGCAGACCTGCGCAAGCTGGGCTTTCCGGACGCCTACAGCCTGATGGCCTTGTATCGCATGCCCAAGGCCAACCTGCTCAAGATGGCGGGCAGCGCGCAGATCAACCTGGACGACGTCCCGCGCCTGGAGTTCTCGGCCCCGCGGAACCTGGGCCGCGAGACCGCAGACCTGAATGCCAGGCTCACCAAGGCCTTCATCGTCCGGCCGGTCGTGGAAGACGCGGACCCGGACTTGGATCCCACCGGCAGACTGGATCTGTCCCTGGCGTACGGCTACCGGGCGCTCCAGGACAACGATCAGGCCCTCACCTGGGTCGAGCGGGCCCTTCACAAGCGTCCCCTGGATGTCGAGGCGCGGCTGCTCCACGCCAGGCTGCTGATCGATGACGGGCGGTCCGGCACGGCGGCCAAAGAGATCCTGGCGGCTTTGGCGAGGCCGACGCACTGGGTCCAGACGGCCATTGAGGTCGCGGGAAAACTGGAGTCGGAGGATGCCGTTCCGGTCCTGCGGGAGATCCGCAAGCGCGCGCCCGACCGGGTGGAGGGGCAGGCTGCCCTGGCAGACGCGCTGCGGCGGGCGGTGGAGTGGCGGCAGGCCGAGGGCGTGTACCGCGAGGTGCAGCCGGCTCTCCCGAATGATCCCCGCATCCCCCTCGGCCTGGGGCGGACGCTCCTGAACCTGAAGGACTACACGGGTGCGCTGGCGGCCTTCGACCGGGCGGCCGCACTGGGAGAAAGCGGGGCGGATTATTGGGTGGCGCGCGGCGAAACATTGATGTGGCTGGGGCGATATGCTGAGGCTGCGGCGGTTTTCCGCGATGCCCTGCGGACGGAAGTGGATGACACGACCTGGCGGCTGGACCTCGGCATCTCCCTCGCACAGCTCGGTCCGGCCCATGCCGTCGAGGCGGAGCAACGTTTCCGAGAGGTGCTGGCCATGGATCCCGCCAACGTGCGCGCCTGGGAGGAGCTGCAGAAGCTCGGGAAGCACCTGTAGAGCCGAGAGCGAGGTGAGGGACGCATGACGCTTCAACCGATGGAGGCGTACCTCCGCGAGCTGGCTCGGGTCGAATCTCGGTATCCCGGCGGCATGCGGGCACAGGTGGTTTTTTCCTCGGATCTCCAAGGGCCGCCGGACACGGGACACGGAGGCGGAGTCACCTCCATGCTCGTCGAGCTGGTGCGCCTCCTGGAGGGAGAAGCATCGGGCCCGCGACCGGTTCAGGTGGAGGTGACCCTCCACCGCGGGGCCCCACTGGACACGCCCCTGGATGCCGAGGTCGCGAGAGTCGAAGGCGGCTGGCGCGGCCGGATCCTGCGCGGTGAGGTCTGCCTGGCGGAGGCCGAGGTGCGACCGGCACCCGCCCTCGCCCCGCTCGCGCCGGAGGTGCGCGACCTGTGGGAGGCCACGCACCAGCACGGCGATGAAGTCCCCGGCTATGACCTCTGTCTGGGCTGTGGCATCCACAACCCGCGGGGCGCCCAGGTTCGCTTCGACTACAACGAGGGCCTCGTGTGGAAGCACGTCATGCCGCAGCCACATTTCCGCGCCCAGGACGGAAGCCTCTATCCCGGCTATCTCTACGTGGTATGCGACGAGTTGGGCTGGTGGCTGGGCGCCTTGCGCCAGGGAGAGTGCGGCGTCTCCAATCGTATCACGATCACTCTCGGCCCAGCCGTGTCGCACAGCACACCGCTGCTCCTCATCGGTGTCCGGTCGGAGGTGATGACGTCCGATCACCGGGGGAGGATCTGGCGGACCCGGCCCGTGGTCGTCACCCCGGAGTGGGAGCCTGTGGCCTCGGCCGAGGTGCAGTTCGTGGGCAGCCGGGCCTTCAGCAAGATGATGCTCCCTGGCTTTCTTCCGATGAATGATCCGCTGGCAATCCGTCGAGCCTTCCCTCACATTGGGGGTGTCGGGGCGGCGGGCGTTCCGTCCCCATGAGCAGGGTGTGCCCGAAGTGTGGATTTGGCAATTATGAGGGGATGCAGCGCTGCGCCCAGTGCGGCAGCCTGCTGGGGGAAGAAGGGGGCGGGGCCCCCGTCAGGGCGGGTGGCGCCGAGGTCGTCGCCAAGGGGCGCGACCCGCTGGTGGCCGCCCTCCTGAGCTTTCTCTTTCCGGGCGGGGGTCAGATGTACAACGAGCAGGTCCTGCGGGGCGAGGTGATCTTCTTGACCTCGCCCCTGATCCTCCCCTGGCTGTACGGGATCCTGGATGCCTACCGGACGGCCTCGCGCTTCGCGTCCATCGCCCTGATTCGAAGCCCGGGCTGGGCCACACTGCTCGGGCATCTGGTCCCGGGCGCGGGGCAGGCCTACAATCGGCAGTGGGGGAAGGCCCTCCTGGTCTTTGCAACCAGTCCCTTCATCCTCCCCTGGGTGCTCGGAATCTTCGACGCCAATCGCACAGCCAAGCGGATCAACGCCGGCCTGCTTCCATTGGCCCCGCCGCTGCGCAGCCGAACGCTCCTCTTGGTTGTGCTGGTAGCCCTGGTCGCCCTGGCGCTGGCCCTCTGGATCGTGATGTCCTGGTGGGGGAGTGGACCCACCAATCGTTTTCCGATCTGAGCCGACCGGGCTCTTCCACCGTCAACGGCGAAAAAAAACGGGGTCACCGAATGGTGACCCCGCCATATGTCTGCCGAGCGGTGGAAAGGCTCTTGGCGTTCTTTCAGACCCCACCGCACGAGCCACCTCGGCATCCCCGCAACCGCCCGAGGACGGGAGTGATGGCGTCGTCTGCGTCGCCGTCCGTGTCCGCCTGGTCCTAGAGTACCCCGCCGCGAATCTTGGGGACCACGAGGACCTGGTCGCCATCGGCCAACTGGTACCCCTTCTCCACGGTGGCGCCATTGACCCGGACATCCATCTGGCCGTTCACGCCGATCTCCTGGAGCAGGGCCGAGAGGGACGGGGGCGCTTCCAGGACGACGTTGGTCACGCCCTTGCCCATGGTCACCACCTTCACCGTCATGGCGCTTTTCTTCTCGAGGGTCATCGTGCTCATGCGCATTCCTCCTTCGACGACGGAGTCACAATAGTCTGCGGTGAGCCCCCCGCTGGGAGGGCGACGCTCGGCCAACGCCAGCCGCTCAGGCCGTCACGAGTGTCAAGGTCTTCAGGTCGTAGAAAATCTCCCGCACCATGGAGTCCCCGGTCGCGAACTTCTTGACCTGGTCTGCCATCAAGCTGGCAATGGCGAACCCCGTGTAGATGATGGCGGCCGCTGTGCACGCCAGCGGCATGGCCTGAGTGTCGTCGTACAGGCTCTTCTCGTAGCAGCGCACGTCGTCGGGATCGAAAGGGCGGATGGCGTAGAGCCGGCACAGCTCCGCCCCCAGCCGGCCGTCCAGGTAGAGGGGGATGCTCGCCCGGTGGCGGATGACCTTCCACCAGAGGTTCTTCCGGGCCGCCATGCTGTCGACCCCGCTCACCACGATCCCCTGCAGCCGCTCCCCCTCGATCCGCCGGACGTGCGGCGTCGGACGGGTGCCGGCGAAGGCCTCCAGGATGTCGGCCAGCGCCTCCGCCTTGGGCCGCCCCACGTCCTTTATCCGGTAGAACTGGTTCGGGACATTGTGCTCCTCCACCCGGTCATCGTCGTACAGGTGCAGCCGGGCGCACCCCAGCTTGGCGAGGGCCAGGGCGGCGAAGGAGCCGATCCCCCCGCAGCCGATGACGTGGACGGGGAGGTCCAGCGTCTCCGGCCGCACCAGGTCAAGCTGACGCAAGTACTGCATGCTCGGCCTCATGACCGGCCTCCGGCCAGGACTGGATCGGGATCCGCCAGTCGGTGGGATCGACCGTTCTGAGGAAATCGATGAGGACCTCGGCGGCCGCCGCCACCTGCGCCTCCCCGAGGAGCTTGGCCACGCCCTCTCGGATGCCTGCGAGCTGGGGGCGCCCCTGGCAGATATGCGGATGGTCAAAGACCCCCACCCGATCCGAGAGGTTGCTGATCCGGACCTCGCCACTGTCGTAAAGATTCACCTGGAAAGCTCCCAGGCGATACCGGCGCCCCTCGTGCTCTGCCAGGAGGGGATGCGTCAGCACCGTGATGCAGCCATCCCCTCTCTGGACCTCGTGGACCTCGGGCAGGGCCCGGAGGGCCGCGAGGTCGGGTGGGGGCGGCTCGGGAGTTTCCTGGCCGTTCTGGAGGGCCCGGAGCCGTCGTCGCCCCTCGGTCAGCCGCCGGGTATCCGTCGCGATCCGGCGTCCCATCTCCTCTACGGCCGCCTCCAGGAAAGCGATGTCGGCCTGCAGGAAGCGAATCTCGTCCGCCACCCCATCGCGACAGGCCCTGATGTAGGCCTCCCGGGCCAGGTCATGGAGCCTCTGCCGGCCTCTGCACACCTCGGCCTCGGTCTCCTTCCTGAGCGAGCGCAGCTTATCCTCCCAAGATTCCATCAGCGCAGAGGGCGCCAGGGCAGGGATCACGCGGGGCAGGCCGAGGTCCAGGTGCTTTCGGAGCATCAGCGGAACCCAGAGCGGTTCTTGGTCGAGGAGATCGAACAGGCAGTACAGGTTCGTGCCCCGATACTCCGCAACCACGTGCCCTTCCTCATCGGTTAGGAAGTGCCCCCGGCCGACGTGTGTCCCGGGGGTGAGGACCCAGTGGACACCTTCGCGGAGGGGCACGCCGTATGCGAACAAGAGCGGAGCCAGAGGCACCCGGGGCCAGATTCCGAAGAAGATCGCTGGGGTGGGGAGCGCGAAGGCGTGGACGTGAATGGCGTCCGGTGGCGCCGGGGGCGAGTACCGGCCAACGCCTGTACGGAAGCTGAAGGGGATGCCCAGAACGGCGGAATAGCGGGAGAGAACCCGCCGGATCGCGTCATCGTGAGGGTTGGCGGCCGACCGCTGTCCGGGGGCGCCCTCGGGGCTGATCCGCAGGGGGGGCCGCTGGTCCGATGCTCCTTCCTCCCACAGGGGATGGGAGGCCCACTTCAGGACTGCACGCCAGATCGTGCGAATGGACCGCTTGGAAGGGCTTGCCGGGACCTGCACAGCAACGTCCGTCATATCGGGTCAGTCGCTCAGATGGACGAACAACGCCGAGTTTGAGGAGTGGAGGTAGACTTCCCTCCTTGTATGCCATGCGAACCGCGACCTGTCAAGGAGACTAATCGGACTCCGCTGGTATGCATTGCGGAGAAAATTCGTGTATCCTGAATACCTGAGCGCCGAAAAGCCCAGATATCGCTGTAAGATCCTGAATATGCTGGGGGTTACCGGGGACGGTGGGACCAGGGAATGAGCCGGTCAGCCGAAGAAATCCTCGTCGATTGGCTTCCGGTCGGCGAGGCCTTCCTCGGGACCGTGCCAGAACCGAATCTCAGGCTCGCCCAGACGCCAGCACAGGAACACACGCTCGTTCCCGCGCAGCGCGACGAAATCCACCAGGCCCAGGTTCAGCGGTCGTCCGTCGCAGGGTCGAAGACGCAGGAGAGGACCTCCAGGATCATGCGGGCGGCCAAGAGGGCGGTCCGACGGGATGCATCCAGATAGGGATTCACCTCGACCAGGTCCATTCCACAGAGGCGAAGCCGCCGGCTGAGCCCTCGCACCAGCCTGACGACATCGCGGTACTGGAGGCCGCCCGGCTCGGGGAATCCGGTGCCGGGAGCCGCCGAGGGATCGAAGACATCGATGTCCAGCGTGAGGTAGGCGGTCCCCGTGAGGTCGGCCCACCAGTCGTGGCCTGGCGCCTCCAGGACCTGGGCTGTCGTCACAATCCGGTTGCCCATCTCCCGCGCCGCCTGATAATCCTCCGCGCCGGACACGATGCTCCGGATGCCCACCTGGGTGAGGCTCCGCACCTGGGGCAGCTCACGGGCGCGGCGCATGGGGCTGGCGTGGGTGAAGGCCGCGCCCTGGAGGCGGTCCACGAAGTCCATGTGGGCGTCGATCTGCACCAAGTGCAGGGGGTGCCCGGCGAAGGCCCGGAGGACGCAAGGGGTTACACTGTGGTCGCCGCCCAGGCAGACGGGGAAGATGCCGCGCGCGAGCAGCCCCTGGACCCGCTCGGCGATCCGTCGGGCGTTCTCCTCGGAGAGGGTCGGCACGAGGTCCACGTCCCCCGCATCGCGGAACTCGAGGCTGGCCAGCATGGGCCGGTCCCGCTCCGGGTCGTAGTAGCCTCGCCCGCGCTTCGCGTAGGAAAACTGAGTGGACGCCTCGCGGATGGCCCGCGGGCCATAGCGGGCGCCGGGGTGCTGCGTCGTGCCCTCGTCGGTCGGGATGCCCAGAACTGCCGCCTGCGGCGCAGGGGACATGGCCGGGTCATCCAGCGGGACGTGGGCGAAAGTTGCGATGCCGGAAAAGGGGAGACTCATCGCGCCACCTCTGTTTGCAGCCGGGCGAGGAGGGCGTCCTGGAGATCCCCGCGATTGCGCTCGGTGAGGCGGTACAGCTCCACGCTGGGCCGTCGCTTGAGGGCGTCGGTAAAAGGATGCGGGGCCTGGAGGATCGCACCCAGGAAGGGCTTGCGCGCGTCGAGCGCCGCCTCCAGGGCCGCCACGAAACGCGGGGAGCAGAGTTCCATCTTCCCGATCTCGTCCACGACGATCAGGTCGGCATCGCGCGTGGCCGCCTCCAGGGCGTCGACGCCCACCGCCTCGAAGCCGGGGACATCCACGGCGTACCGACCGACCTTGGGCCCCCGCACACCCTTCACGTGGGCAAGGATACCCGTGCGGCCGTCCAGGGCCGTCACGCAGAACCCTACGCGGTCGGGTCCTTCGCGGATCTCCTCGGTGAGGAAGCCGCCAGCCCGCCCCGGAAGGGCGGCGATCAAGGCCCGGATCAGGGTCGTCTTGCCCGAGCCGGGCGCACCCGTGATGAGGAGCGCGGTTCCCATGGCCGGCCCCCCGGCGGCGGCGGAGGTTCGCTACTTCACCTGAGGCTCAGGGATCTGGAGATTGGCACCCGCAGCCTTCGCATCCTGGGGAGCGAGCTGCTGGTAGAGCTTGAATTGCTCCGTGGCGAGCTTGATCAGCGCCTGCTTTTCATCCGTGCGGCTGAGCTGAGCCTTCTGGATGTAGGCGACCCCAAGGTTTCTGTGAGCGTCCGCCTGATTCGGCTGGAGCTCCACTGCCTTCTGATATGCCGCCACTTTCTCGTCGAGGAGCGACCGAATTTTCTCCCCCAGCATCAGACCGAGATTATAGTAGGCATCCGCGTCGTCCGGCCGGAGGGCCGCGGCCTGCCGGAAGGCCGCGATGGCCGAATCGATGTCGCGGGTTTCCATGTAGGCCAAACCAAGCTGAAAGTGGATAGCCGCGTCATTGGGCGCGAGGCGCGCCACCTCCCGGAATTGCTCGGCGGCAGGTTGGGGCTGTTTCAGCTTCCAGTAGAGATCGCCGAGAATCATGTGGAGCTGAGGGTCATCCGTCCGTTTCGGCAGGACCTGGGTCAACTCCGCGATGGCCCGCTCGTTCTCGCCGACAGCGCGATAGGCAATGCCCAGACCCAGGCGGGCCTCGATATGGTCGGGGGACAGCTCGAGGGCGCGGGAAAAGGCGTCCACGGCCTGCGTCGGCCGGCGCAATTCCAGAAGCACGATGCCCAGGTTGTGGAAGGCCTCCACCATGGAAGGGTTCAGCCGAACGGCCTGACGGAACTGGTACAGGGCGTATTCCATATCGCGCCGCTGGAGGGCCCCCACTCCCGCGTTGTAGCGCTGAATAGCCTCCTGGGTGCGGCCGTCGTCAGAGGGAGCGGGGTCCGCCGCGAAGGCGCTCCCCGCGGCAACCAGGATCACGGCCAGCGCGGCCAGCAGCGGCTTCACAGTTCACCTCGTCGCGTCGGGCTGGCCTCCGCGGGAGGCCGCCCTGATCACCTGCTCCGTCGCCAGGATGGGCACGTTCTCCCGCAGGGCGAGAGCGATGGCATCGCTGGGGCGGGCGTCCAGGACCACCTCCTGCCCCTGGGCGTCCAGGACCAGGTCGGCGTAGTAGGTGTTTCCCCGGAGTTCCGTGATGACGACCCGCTTGAGCCTGGCCTTCAGGCGGTGAATGGCTTCCAGCATGAGATCGTGGGTGTAGGGGCGGGGCGGGCGCATCTTTTGCAGCGGGAGGAGGATGCCCTGCGCCTCGAAGGGGCCGATGAACATGCTCAGCTCCCGCCGGTCCGGCTGGCTGCGGAGAAAGACCAGCGGGGCCCCTGAGGCGGCGTCGGCCGCGACGCCCATCACCTCCATCTCGTAGAGCTTCCCCTCGGGAGCGGGCGCTTCGGCCGCCGCGGCCGGCCAGCGCGGCGCCGCGGCGCTCAGCAGGAGGACTAGGCCCACCACCGTCCCTAGTATGCGATGCATGTGCCCCGCTCCCCTCACCACCCTTGTCTTCTCCCTTTCGCGGCTGCCCCTCTCGCACAGAGCGAGGGCTCCGGATTTGCCTCAGAAGAACGTCACGCGGACCCGCTCCCCCTTCTCGAGCAGGTCCACGTTGGCTGGAATCTCGATGTAGCCCTCGGCGTCCGCCATGGAGGTGATGGCCCCCGACTCCTTGAAGACCGGAACCACCTCGCCCTGTTCCACGCGAACCGGAAGGTACTGGTGCCGCCCGATGGTGGAGGTGTAACGCCGGGACACGGGCAGATCGACCGAGCCCGTGCGAGGCTCGGGGAGGCCCGCCAGCCTCCGCAGCACGGGCACCAGGAGGCCGTAGCCGTTCGTCAGGCAGGAGGTGGGGTAGCCGGGCATGCCGAGGATCAGCGTCCCCCGGATGACGCCGCACAAGGTGGGCTTCCCGGGCTTGACGGCGATCCCGTGGAATTTCACCTCGCCCAGGCCCTCCACTGCCTCCACCATCACGTCCCGCTCGCCCACGGAACTCCCGCCCGACAGCACCACCACGTCGCAGGAGATCGCCTCTTCGAGCGTGCGCCGCACGTCTTCCAGGGTGTCCTGCATAATGGGGAACAACCGGGGGATGCCGCCGTGATCCTGGATCAGGGCGGATAGCGTGTAGGAGTTGATGTCGTAGATCTTCCCCGGTGGCAGCGGATCTCCGGGGCGGACGATCTCGTTCCCCGAGGGGATGACGGCCACCGTGGGCCGCGCCATCACCCGGACGCGCTCGAGCCCGAGGGCAGCCAGGACGCCGACCTTGCTGGGGTCCAGACGGGTGCCGGCCCGCAGGACCTCGCGTCCGGCCTTGATGTCCTGGGCCTGGGGGGAGACGTTCTGGCGCGGGTAGACCGGCTTGTAGACCTTCACCTTCCCCGCGCCGCCCTCGTCCAGTTCGGTGTCCTCGACTTGGACCACCGCATCCGCTCCCTTCGGGATGGGCGAGCCGGTGGCCACCTGGATGCACGTCGCGTGGTTGACCTCGCGTGTCGCGATGTCGGCGGCGTGCAGGACTTCGACCAGGCTCAGCCGGACGGGAGTGAAATTCCCCGCGCCGAAGGTATCCTCCGCGATCACGGCGTAGCCGTCCATGGCGGCCCGGGCAAAGGGCGGTACATCCGCGGAGGCAATGACGGGTTCGGCCAGCACGCGGCCCGTGGCCTCCAGCAGCGTGCCCTCCTCCGTCCGCGTCAGGGGCGTCACGCAGCCGAGCAGAATCTGCAGGCCTTCCTCCAGGGAGATGAGGGCCTTCAAGGGTTTCATGGGCATGGCAGGACCCCGCAGACAACAGAGCCCCGGGCGTCGATCCCGGGGCTCCCACAAAGGCTCCGTTCATCGCCGCCCCGTGGGGCCGGCGAACGTCAGCCGGGCATCCGCTGGCGGCGCCCCAGGCTGCCGGTCGGTTACTGGGGGTTGATGCAGCGCACCAGCCGCCACCCGTTCATCAGATTGACCCGGTGCAGTTGCTCCGGGGAGAGGGAGACCCGTTCCAGGAGCGGCTTGAGCTTCAGATCGGTCTTGAACCCGATCTGGGTGCAGACCGGGGCCAGCATCTCCTCGAAGGCCCCGATGACCGGGTTGTCGCTCTTGAAGTGGTTCAGAATGACGAGATGGCCGCTGGGCTTACAGACCCGCCGCATCTCCAGGAGCGTTTTCACCGGGTCGGGGACCGCGCTGATCACGTAGGTGGCGATGACGCGATCGAAGCTGTTATCGGGGAACTCCAGCTTCGACGCGTCCATCATTTCCAGCGTGACGTTGGTGATGCCATAATCCTTGACCCGCTGCCGGGCCTTTCGCAGCATCTCCTCCGAGATGTCAACCCCTGTGATGCTGCAGTCCCGTGGATACAGCGGCAGGTTCAAACCGGTTCCGACACCGACCTCGAGGACGCGATCGCCCGGCTGGATCTCTAGCAGATTGATTGCCGCCACTCGCCCAGGATAAAAGATCTTATCAAACAGGAAGTCGTACACCGGCGAGAGGATGGCGTAGGCTCGCTTGATCGTCTTGTAATCCATCATGCTAGGCTGACCGCCTCCTTCCTTGCGCTTTTTTCGATGTTTCTTGACTCCACCCCCTCCGCGAAAAACCGGAAGGAGATCATTATATCCACATCCTCAGCCGCGCAACAAGTATTTTTCCGGGAAGCGCACCGGCAGTCTGGCTGCCCGACCTTGATAGTCTCGGTAGAGCAGGTACCCGTGGGTCTGGCCAAAGGCGAACAGCCTCCGGGTGAGGTCCACATCGGCCTTACAGTACTCGATGACCTTGTCCAGCTCCCCCGCCTTGTACCAGGCCAGGCTCTGCAGCCCGTCCGCCAGCTTGGCCGTCCCCAGCGTCTCCTGGGCGAGATGGTTCAGGCTCAGCCGGAAGCCGAGGGCGGCGTGCACCTCCTCCAGGATGTCCAGGACCGGCACGGCGCCGAAGTCCACGTCGCGGTAGCCGCGGAGCACGCCAAAGTCGAAGCGTCGGACATTGAAGCCGATGATGCCGGCCGCGGCGGCGAGGTCGTGGAGCAGGGCCTCCACGTCCGCCTCGCGGTAGACCCGCATCTCCCCCGTCTCCAGATCGGCGGTGACGGCCACCGCCAGGCCCATCCGATCGCACCGATCCCAGCCTCCGACCTCCTCGGCACTCCGCTGGGTCTCCACGTCGAGGACCAGGACCCGAGGGGCGGAAGGGACCGGTACCTTCGCGCTGGGGGCCAGGGAGCGCGGGCCGGGGGCCGGGGGAAGGGCGTCGGGGGCCTCCAGTGCCTCGGGCACCTGTGGAATCTCGACCAGGCCCAGGAGTCCCTTGAGCGTCAGGATGGCGGCGGCCTTGTCCAGCGGCTTGTTGCCCGAGCCGCACTTCGGCGAGTGGATGCAGGAGGGGCAGCCCGCCTCACACGGGCACTCGGTGAGGAGGCGAAGCGTGTGGGCCAGCAGCTCGTCCAGGACGTGGTAGCAGCGCTCGGCCAGGCCGATGCCCTCCGGGTAGCCGTCGTAGAGGAAGATGGCGGCTCGACCGACCTGCGGGTGGAAGGTGTACGAGATGCCCCCCACGTCGCCCCGGTCGCAGAGGGCGAAGAGGGGGAAGAGGCCGATCATGGCATGCTCGATGGCGTGGATGCCGCCCATGAAGTGCAGCCCACCGCCGTCCGCGCGCTTCACGTGATCCCGCAGGGCGTCCGGGATCTCGAACCAGAGGCCCTGGGTCTCGAAGGTGTGGGGCGGGAGGTCGAGGGGGTAGCTCCCGATCCGGTCCTGGCCGAAGATCCGCCGCTTCTCGTAGCCCGTGATCCGCTCGGTCACCTTCAGGCGACCCAGGCGCGCCAGGGTGCCTTTCACCTCGCGGGTGGACTGGCAGTGGAGGATCTCCGTCTCCTTCTCGCCGGTGGTCTGCGTGTAATAGTCCACGGTCACCGGGCGGGCACGCACCTTGTGCTGCGCCAGGTCGAGGTCCAGCACCTCGTACTGACTGCCCTGGTGGAGGTAGATCGCGCCCGGGTGGCACTCGTGCACGGCGCGCACGGCGTCCAGGCTCCCGATGGTCTTCCCGGCCGGGTCCAGGATGGCGAATGCCTCGCCGATGGAGCGGATGCTGATCTCCCGCGCGGGGTTCCGCCGGCGGGCGTACCATTCCGACCCCTCGGCGCTCTGGACGAGGCGGCGCTCCGCGGCAAGCTCGGCGATGCGGTCGGAAAGGTCCGGCCCGTACCGGGCCTCGTCGGCTTCCCGCAGGGGCAGCTCGGCCGCCGCCGCCACGAGGTGGTCCAAGAGGATGCGGCGGTTCCTGGGATCGATGACCGCCGCCTCGGGCGTCCGCGCGAAGAAATCCCTGGGGTGGCGCATGAAATACTGGTCGAGGGCATCCGGGAGGGCGATGAGGATGATCAGCGCCTCCTGCCCGGCCCGCCCGACCCGGCCGCCGCGCTGCCAGGTGCTGGCGATGCTCCCCGGGTAGCCGACCAGGATGCAGGCATCCAGCCCCCCGACATCGATCCCCAGCTCCAGGGCCGAGGTGGAGACCACGCCCAGGAGTCGTTCGTGGAAGAGCCCCTGCTCGATGGCCCGCCGCTCCTCGGGGCGGTAGCCGGCGCGGTAGGCGCGGATCTTCTCCGTGAGGTCCGGGGCGGCCTGGTGCGCCCACATGGTGATCAGCTCGGCGATCTTCCGCGCCTTGGCGAAGGCGATGGTCTTGAGCCCGGCCTGGATGCAGTGGAGGAGCAGTTCGGTTGCCTCGCCGTAGGGGCTCCCCGTGGGGTTCACGAAGACGAAGCGTTTGCCCCGGGCCGGCGAGCCGTCGTCATCCACCTGGGTGAAGGGACGGGCGGCGAGTGTCCGGGCGAACTCCGCCGGGTTGCTGATGGTGGCCGAGCAGGTGATGAACTGCGGCCGACTGCCGTAGAAGGCCGTCACGCGGTGCAGCCGGCGCAGGACGTGGGCGATATGGGAGCCGAAGATCCCCTTGTAGGTGTGCAGCTCGTCCAGGACGACGAAGCGGAGCCCTTCCCAGAAGGGCTTCCAGGCGGCATGGTACGGGAGCAGCGAGAGGTGGAGGATGTCGGGATTGCTGATGAGGATATGGGGCGGCGCCTCGCGGAGCTGGGCCCGGCGATGGGCCGGGGTGTCCCCGTCCAGGATCTCCGCCCGCATGTTGGAGCTTCCGGGGATGAGCTGTCGCAGGGACTTGAGCTGATCCTGCTCCAGGGCCTTGGTGGGGAACAGGAAGAGGGCGTGGCCCTCCGGCTCCCGCAGCAGGGTCTCCAGGACCGGGAGCTGGTAGGCGAGGCTTTTCCCCGATGCCGTGCCGGTGACGACCAGGACGTCCTGACCCGCGCGGGCCAGGTGGAGGGCCTCGGCCTGGTGTGTGTAGAGGCGGTCGATCCCGACGCCCTGCAGGGTCTGCTGCAAGGCGTGGGGGAGGGGCGGGTCCGCCTCGGCATACCGCGGGCGGCGGGTGGGGATGACCTCGACGTGGACCAGGTGCCCGCGTCGCGTCTGGCGCGAGAGGACCGCCTGCAGGAGGCCGTCCAGTGCCGCGATCCCGGGGCCTTCGGTCGCCACGCGTTGGGGCGGATGCTTCACGCCCGTTCCAGCCTTACCTTCGTTCCCGAGGAGACGGCCTTGAAGACGGTGGCGTCTCCCGTGACCTTGCCGACGATGTTCACGCTGCTGGCGGCGCGCGGGCGGCTGTCCGTGCTGGCCGGCGTCCGGCCGAAGAAAATGCAGAAGGCCGTCCCGGGAGGCCAGTAGCCCAGTTCGCCCACGGCGACGATGTCGCGGGCATCCTTCTCTTCTTTGGCGCCCACCGGGATGGAGAAGTAGATCTCGTCTCCCCAGGTGTTGCCGCGCGCCTCGAGGGGCAGGGCCTCCCAGATCTTCGTCGCCGTCGGCGAGTCGTTCAGGACGGCCTCCGCGCTCACGCTCCCTGCACTGATTCGGATTTTTCGCTCCGTCGCCATGGATGTGACCTCCCGCAGAAGTTTAGGCGAAATCTATCGCATCCGCAATACCGGGTCAAGCCGCAGGGTCCGGCCGGGATGTCGTCCGGAAGGACAAAGTTGCAGAAAAGCCTTGGCGAAAACCGCACGGGTGGCTAGACTTAGCTGCAAGGTGACGTCCAGAAAACGGGGTCGCCCTCGAGGCGCCTCGGGCTCCCGGCATATGGAAAAGGTCTCGCTCGAGGATACGGTGTATGGATACCCCATGGGAAAAGGCCGAGGTGAGCTGCCCGACTTGCCATGAGATCATCGTGCTCCGACCCGGCGTGGAAGAGATCTGGTGCCAGCGTTGCGAGGAAGGGTACGATGTGATGGAGAGTCGCAATCCGAGGGATCCAGAGCGCACCGTCCTCGTCCTCTCGAAGAAGCGCCAGACGCCCGGCCGCGCCTAGGCGGCGCCCGGCCTGACCGCCTTGCCCAAGACCCCGGCCCTGCCGGGGTCTTTTCTTTCCGGCGGCCTGACGGTAGAGGAGGCGTGCCGCTGGCGGCTAGCGAGTCACCTTGGGGCTAGGTTTTCTGGGGGACACGCTGGCCCAGGAGTCGCTGCACCGTCAGGCTCAGCTCGCGGCGGTCGATGGGCTTCATGAGGAAGGCGCGAATGCCGAGGGCCCGGGCCTTCTCCTCCGTCAACGTGTGGCTGAACCCGGTGCAGAGGACGACGGGAAGGTCCGGCCGCAGGCGGAGGACCTGCCGGGCCAGCTCTTCCCCCGTCATGTGGGGCATGGTCTGATCGGTGATGAGCAGGTCGAAGGACTCGGGGGCCGCCCGGAAAGCCGCCAGCGCCTCCGGACTGCTGGTGAACTGCGTCACCCGGTAGCCGATCCGCTCCAGCATTTGCCTCCAGAGGTAGGCGAGGAAGGGCTCGTCATCCACCACGAGGATCCGCTCCTTGCCCCCCTGCACCAGATCCTCCCGGGGGGCCGCCACGGGCGACGCCGCATCGCTCGAGGGCAGGTAGATGTCGAAGCGGGCCCCTCGACCGGGGGCGCTCTCGGCGGTGACGATCCCGCCGTGCGAGGCGACGATCCCGTGAACCACCGCCAGGCCCATCCCCGTCCCCTCGCCCTGAGCCTTGGACGTGAAGAAGGGGTCGAAGATCCGCTCCTTGACCTCCGCAGTCATGCCGTGGCCGGTGTCCCGCACCGTCAGCCTCACGTGAGGCCCGGGGGCGAGCGGCGGGTGGTTAGTCGCGAACTCGGCATCCACCTCCACGGCGTCCAGGCGCACCTCCAGGAGTCCGCCCCGCGGGCGCATGGCGTGCTCCGCGTTGACGCAGAGATTCATCAAGACCTGGTGCATCTGGGTGGCGTCCGCCAGGACCAGGCCCGAGCGCGCATCGATGTGCTGGCGAATCTCGATGGTGCTGGGAAGCGAGGCCCGCAGGAGCTTCATGGCCTCGCGCACCACCTCGTGAAGCGGAATGGGCTTCCGCTCCTGCTCGCCCTTCCGGCTGAAGGTGAGGATCCGCTGGACCAGGCCTTTGGCCCGTTGTCCGACGGCCAGGGCTTCCTGGATGTCTTGCCAAGCCTGGCTGTCCCGTGGCACCTCGTCCAGGGCCAGCTCGGCGTGGCCGAGCATGGCGGAGAGGATGTTGTTGAAGTCGTGGGCGATACCACCGGCCAGCGTCCCGATGGCTTCCATCTTCTGGGCTTGGCGCATCTGCGCCTCGAGCCGCTTCCGCTCGGTGATGTCCCGGCCGATGATTGACGCTCCGATGATGGCCCCCGAGCTGTCCTTGATGGGTGAGATGCTGAGGGACGCGTCGATCCGGCGGCCGTCCTTCCGCACGCGCACGGTCTCGTACTGCCGGATGGATTCGCCGCGGCGCACGCGCTCCAGGATTTGCGGCAGTTCGTCCACCCGGTCATCCGGCATCAGGAACGTGATGGAGCGCCCCTTGGTCTCCGCGGCGGCATAGCCGTAGAGCCGCTCGGCCCCCGCGTTCCAGGTGAGGATGATCCCGTCCAGCGTCTTGCTCATGATGGCATCTTCCGACGACTCCACGATCGCCGCGAGGCGGAACAGGGCCTCCTCCGCCCGCTGCCGCTCGCTGAGGTCGCGAAGCCGCACGGTCATGATCCGCTCGCCTCGCACCTCGAACTTGGAGATGGAGGCCTCGGCGGGAAACTCGGTCCCGCCCTTGCGCCGGCCGTAGACCGTCTGTCGCTGGTTCATAGGCCGCTGGATATCCGCGGAGGCGGCAAAGCGCCGGACGTGCTCGCGGTGCACCTGGTTGAAGCGGACGGGCAGCAGGAGGTCCAGGGAGTTCCCCAGGACCTCTTCGGCCCGATAGCCGAAGGTCTTCTCCGCGCCCCGGTTGAAGAGCCGGATGCGCTGGCTCCCGTCAATGGAGATGATGGCGTCCTCCGACAGCTCCACGATGTTGGAGAAGTGGGTGCGGGAGGCCCAGAGCGCCTCCTCCATCTGCTCGCGCTCGGCGATGTCCCGCTCCAGTTCCCGCGTCCGCTTCCCCAGCGTCTCCTGCAGACGCGCCGTGCGGTAGAGCGTCCAACCGACGAGCCCGGTAAGCACGCCGACCACGAACAGTCCGATCCCCCAGTAGAGGAGCATGGATTGCTGGATGGCCGCAGCCAGCGCCTTTCTGAGGGGCGCCAATTCGCCACTCAGCAGCACCCGCTGATCCGCGAGGAGTCGCCCCTCGTACCAATGGCCTCCCAGATACCAGAGGGGCAGCAGGAGAGCGAGCGTGGCGAGTCCGCCGAGGGCTGCATCGCGATAGGGCTTCGCGAGGGCAGCCCACACCGCTCGAATCTGAAATGTCTCCAGGAACCTCATCCGCGGGTCTCCCTCCCCGCACCTGTACGCTCTGCGAGCCCTTGAGATAAATGCGGATTTTGATGGTGGTGATTCGCGAAGTCTAGGCGGGTGGGCTCGGCATGTCAAGAGGGCTTGCGGCGCCCGATCTAACCGCGTATGATGCCGCGCGTTTGCGGAGCCCAGGATGAGCCACGGACGGATTCGCATCGGCATCGACGTCGGCGGGACCTTCACGGACATCATCGTCTGCCGGGAGTCGGGCGGCGGCCTCACGCTGCACAAGGTCCCCACCACACCCCACGACATCGCCGTGGGGCTGCTGGCGGGCCTTCGCCAGAGCGGCGTGCCGGCAGCCGCCATCACGGAGATCGCCCACGGCACGACGGTGGCGACGAACGCCCTGCTGGAACGCAATGGAGCGCCCACGGGGCTTGTCACCACGGCGGGCTTCCGGGACGTCTTGGAGCTGCGGGATGGGGCCCGCCGCACGCTCCTGGGCCGGCAAGCGGCCTTCGAGCCCCTGATCCCCCGGCACCGGCGGCGCGAGGTGACCGAGCGGCTGGATCCCGCGGGGACCGTCCTCACGCCGCTCCGCGAAGAAGAGGTCAAGGCGGAGGCGGAGGCGCTTCGCACCCAAGGGATCGAGGCGCTGGCCATCGCCTTCCTGCACGCGGACAAGAACGGCGTCCACGAGCGGCGCGCCCGCGAGATCCTGAATGGCTGCTGGTCGCACGGCCCCCTCGTCCTGGGGAGCGAGGTCTGCCCGTTCCCGGACGAGCGGCTGCGGATCGCCACCGCCGCCTTGGCCGCTTACCTCACCCCCCTCATGATCCGGTACGTGGAGAGCCTCCGACGCGTCCAGGAGGAAGCGGGAAGCGCGGCCCGCTTTCGCTTCATCGAGTCGGCGGGCGGCACGTGCGCCCCGGAGGAGATCCGCGAGCAGCCGCTCCGCACGATTCTTTCGGGTCCGGCCGGCGGCGCCATGGCGGCGGGCTATCTGGCGGCCCTCCTCGGCTGTCCGTCCGTCGCCTCTGCCGACATGGGCGGGACGAGCTTCGACGTGGCCGTCATCCGGGACGGCCAGCCGGAGCTCCGGGGGGAGCGCACCCTGGAATTCGGCCTCACGGTGGCCGTTCCCTCTGTGGACATTCACACCGCGGGAATCGGCGGGGGGAGCCTGATCTGGATGGACGAATCCCTCCCCGGGGGGCTCCAGGTGGGGCCGGAGAGCGCCGGGGCGCATCCGGGTCCGGCCTGCTTCGGCAAGGGAGGGCGGAAGCCCACCCTCACCGACGCCAACCTCCTCTTGGGCCGCCTCGTGGGGGATCGGACAGACCTGGGCCTCCCTCCTCTGGATGCCAGCGCCGCAGCGCAGGCCATGCTGGCCGAGGTGTGCCCGGGCCTCGGGCTGGAGCCGGTGGCCGCGGCCCGGGTCGTGCTGGAGCTGGCGGAGGCGCGGATGGCCGGCTTCCTCCGGACGCAGTTCGCCATGAGTGGCGTGGCGCCTGCCGATGCGACGCTCATCGCCTTCGGCGGCGCCGGTCCTGTGCATGCGGCAGCGGTGGCCCGGAAGCTCGGTCTGCGGCAGGTCGTGATCCCGTACCTCGCCTCGGGGTTCTCGGCCTTGGGCTGCCTGCTCACGCCGCCCGCGCGGGCAGCCATGGTGGCCGTCGACGCCACGCTCCAGACGCTCACACGGGAGCGGCTGCGAGCGCTCATCGCCAGCGCCTTCCCGGGGGAGGCCCGCGGGCAGTTGCGCCTGGAACTGGTCCTCCGCCGTGGGGAAAATCCCCACGAGGACCTGCTTTCCGTGCGGGACATGGATGAATCGCCGGAGGCGCGCCTGCGCCGGTACCATGTTTTCACCGACCAGGCCTACGGTATCCGACCGGCTGCAGAGCGTGTGCAGGTCACTCGAGTCCTCGCCGTCCTGGAGGAGGCCCCTTCGCCTCTCGCGCTGGGGGATATCCTGGAGACGACCTTCGCCCGAGAGCGGGAGCGCTGGATTCGGATGGAAGGGGCTCGAAGTGAAGTGGGCCCCAACGGCACGCCCCAGGTCCCGGTGGAGTCCCTCGAGATCGGCGCCCCGGCCCGAGGGCCGGCCCTGGTGGTGCTCCCCGGGGCGAGCGCGTTCGTTCCGGGAGGGATGGCCTACCGGGTGGACCGATGGGGAAATCTCTGTCTCGAGGGGGAGCGGTGATGAGGCGGGGTGCGAGGCGGCAGCTACGCAGTTGCACAGGCCTGGCCCCACGGAATGGCAGGCGAGAGAACGAGGGGGTGCCGTGGACGCGGAGTTGACGCCCGGCGCGTTTTCGCCCGGCCTCCTGCTGGACATCCGCCAGCAGTTGGAGGCGGCGGCGGCGGCGATGGACGCCACGCTGCGCCAGGGTGCTTCCGCCCCCACCATCGGACGGCACGGGTGGACCGCCGCCGGATTCTATGCGGCCACGGGGTCGCTCATCCTCGGGGGGCGGGAGAGCCATCCTTTGCTGCTCGAGGCCGCCGCCTCGGCCCTGGCCCATCTCGTCATGCAGCAGACGGCGGCGGGGAAGGCATTCACCCCAGGCGCGATCTATGCGACGAACGATCCCCGCTCCGATGCGGCCGGGGTGGAGGACCTGATCCTGACCGCCCCCGTGGTGCGGGGCGGCAGCCTGGTGTGTTTCGTCGCCCTCACGGCGAGCCATCAGGCCTTGGGCCGCGGCTCCCTGGCTCCGATGGAGAGCCTGCGGGAAGAGGGGGTTGTTCTCCCCTGGACCCGAGTCGACCGGACGGATGGCCCGGAGGAACCGATCCTGAGCCTCCTCGCCGCCAACGTTCTGGCGCCGACGGCCTTCCTCGAGGATCTGGCGGTCCAGCGGAAGGCGCTCGGCCACGGCCTCGCCGTCGCCGGTCAACTCGCGGATGAGCAGCGAGGCGATGTCCTCGTCGCGGCCTGGGATGCCCTGGCCGCCGGTGGCCGCCGGGCGCTGGAGAAGGTTCTGGGAAAGGTGGAAGCGAAGGAGCTCCGTGGCAGAGTCGGACCGTTCATTGTCCGGATCCGGCGGAACGGGGACGGATTCTCCATCGCGCTGGATCGGCCTGAGGTCGGGGCCGGTCTCCCACCTCCGGCCCTGGCGCGAGCGGCAGTGCGGGCGGGCCTGCGGGAGGCCCTGGCGGCGGAGGCGCCGGCGGTGAGCCGCCTGGGCGGCTGGGCGGATGCGCTGCTGGCAGAGATCCCCTGGGAGTTTCCGTCCGGCACGCCGGTGGGCCTCGCGCGCTTTCTCGGCGCCCAGGCCATCGCCGAGGCGACCCTGGCTGCTCTCGCCGCAGAGTTTCCCCATCTCACGCACACACCGGACGGGGGATGCCCGCTCGTGGATCTCCGGGGCGAGCGGGCGGACAAGTCTCGATACCGGCTGCGCCTCCGGCTTGGGGCAGGACTCGGCGCCTCCGTCTTCGGAGACGGCATGAGCCATGCGGCCCCGGCTTTCTCGCCTCAGTGCCTTGGCGCGGTGGAGGAGCTCGAGCGCGAGGCTCCTCTGCGGGTCCTCCGCCTGGAGCTCTTGCCCGATTCGGCCGGCCCCGGCCAGTATCGCGGCGGCCTGGGGGCGAGGCTGGAATTGGAGCTGCTCGAAGGGCGGGCGGAGATAGATGTCCTGCTCCCCGGCCGCGCTGCGGGCCTGGGGGGCGGGATGCGAGGCCGACGCGGTCGTCTGGTCCTGACTGCGCCGGACGAGGGGGTACGGGAGGTGGAGGGCCCCAGACAGGCGACCTTCACCCTGCGCGCCGGCCACCGGCTCCTCCTGGAGAGCCCGGGAGGCGGCGGCTGGGGCGTGCCTTTCCAGCGAGCCCTCATGCGGGTGGAGGAGGACTTGGCCCGCGGGCTCGTCTCTCCCGACCAGTCCCGGACGCGGTACGGCGTGGTGGTCCAGCCCGGCAGGCTGGAGCGGGACGATCACCTCACCTATCGCCTCAGGCACTATCTCCTCGGCATGCTCACCGCGGAGGACATCATTGCCGGGGAGGAGATGCTCGACGAGTGACGGCTCGCGCCGTCGTGTAGTGTTCGCGGCTCTCGGCTCTACTTCCCCCTTGCCCTCGCGGCAGAGCGCGTACTAGGATGGGCTCGCATCCCCTGGGTGAGCCCCCATGACCGAGATCTACCTGGACACCGAGACACAGCAGGCCGCGGACGAGGTGCGGGGCGGCTGGGAAAACATCCGCGCCTTCGGGCTCTCCGTGGCCGTGACGTGGGACGCCGCCAACGCCTTTCGGGAATGGTACGAACCGGATGCGCCGCGGCTGATCGGCGAGCTGCGCAGCTTCGACCGCGTCGTGAGCTTCAATGGGCACCGCTTCGACCTGGAGGTGCTCTCCGCCTACGGAGATGTGGGGGGCCTCCGGGAGAGAAGTCTCGACGTCCTGCAGGATCTGAAGCGGCGCCTGGGCTTCCGGGTGAGCCTGCAAAGCCTCGCCCAGGCGACGTTGGGGCGGGGCAAGACGGGTTCCGGTCTGGATGCGGTCAAGTGGTGGCGGTCCGGTGATCCCGTCCTGCGGCGACGGGTGGTGGAGTACTGCCGGATGGATGTGGAGATCCTTCGTGACATCGTCGCCTACGGTCGCCGCGAGGGGTTCGTCATGGTCCCCTCGCAGGGGAAGGATCTCAGGGTCTACGTGGCGTGGGGCGAATGAGCCGGCGACGGCTTTGATCCCTCCCGTCACTTCTCACACCTCCCTCGGGGGACTGCGATGACAGACCTTTCCGAGCTGTACACCGAGATTGTGGCCGCTGCGGGGCGGCAGGGCCTGTTGACCTTCCCGGGCTACGTGGGCGAGGATTTGCCCACGGTCTGGTGGCAGGGCGACCCGAACGACTGGCCCGACTTCATCGGCATCGCCAAGACGGAAGGCATCCGGACGATTTTTGTGGGCCGGGTGATGCTGGAGGAGGAAGATCTTCAGGATCTGGCGGAATGGGTCGAAGAGAAGACGGGTCCGGGGTCGAGTAACGGGGATCGAGCCCGCCTCAAGGAGTTCGAGCGCTACATCGGCACCACCGGGGAGATCCGGATGGGATGGATCAGGGATGGCGTGGCCTTTCTCCTCCAGTACCGAACGGAATGGTACGAGGAATTCCTCGATTTGATGGACGAGATCGAAGGCGAGGAGGACCTGGAGGAGTTCGGGGAGGAGTAGGCCCCATCGGAGGGCAATCGGGCTGACCTGGAACCCCGGATTGCCGGATTGCCATGCGGCGAGACGAAGTCGCGAGGAGGGATTGAGGCATCCATGGGAGAAGGCTTCACGCGGGAAGAGGCCGCCGTCCTGCAGCCCTACGTCACCAGCCTCGACCGGCCCATCTACGCCCTCAAGAACCTTCCCGAGGAAGTGGTCGCGGTCCTCTTCGCCTACTACAGCCGCAGCCGGGAGACGCTGCGGCGGAACCTCCTCAAGCTCATCCAGGAGAAGGACCTGGACCTCGAGGAGCGCCTCAGGACTTCGGCGAGCCCTTCGACGCGCTCAGGGTCGCGAGCCCCGTCGAGTGACTCAGTCGAGCCGTGGGCGGCAGTAGAGGACGACGCCCTCGCCCTGGCGCGGCAGAAGGCCAAGGAGTTCCACGAGAAGTGGGTCGTGGGCTACGGCCATGCCTCGGTGGCGGAACACGCGGTGGCCCACCTCGCCGTGGAGGATGTCTCCATCCTGGCCAGCAAGGTCATCGAGGACACCCGCCTTGCCTCCTACACTGAGAAGTCCACGCGCTACGTCGTCTTCGACCAGGGGAAGTTCTATCGGGAGCCGCGTCTCATGGCTTCCCCGCACGCGCGCCTGTACGAGGAGACGTGCCGCTTCCTGCTGGACACGTACACCCGGCTGACGGAGCCCCTGGTGGCCGGCATCCGGCGCGAGGTGCCGCGCGGAGAGGGCCAGAGCGTTCGCGCCTACGAGGCGGCGTGCCGGGCCAAGAGCTGCGATGTCCTCCGCTACGTGCTCCCCGCCGCCACGCTGACGAACATCGGGATCACGATCAACGGACGCGTCCTGGAGCACCTCATCACGAAGCTCCTGTCTCACCCGCTGGAGGAGTGCCGCGGGATCGGCGCCCGGCTTAAGGCCGAGGCGCAGAAGATCCTGCCCACGCTTCTGAAGTACGCGGACGCAAACCCCTACCTGGCCGAGACCACTCGGACCATGGAAGTCGTGGCGCGGCAGCAGTTTGCCGGATCCACGCCTGCCGAAGCCCCGCCGGTCTCGCTGGTGCGTTTTCCGGAGGACGCGGAGGATCAACTGGCGGTGGCCATCCTGTACGGCTACACGGCCCACCCCTTCCGACAGGTGCAGGAGCGGGTGGCAAAGCTCCGGCGCGAGGAGAAGGTCCGGATTATCGACGAGTACCTCCGGCGTCGGGGCCCCCACGATCAGCCGCTCAGGGCCCTGGAGCACCTCACGTACACCTTCGACATCCTGGTGGACTTCGGCGCCTTCCGGGACATTCAGCGCCACCGGATGGCCACGCAGACCCCGCAGGAGATGGAGGCGGTTCACGGCTACAGCACGCCCCCCGAGATCGTCCGCTACGGCCTCCTCCCTCCCTACGAGGAGTGCATGACCCGCGCGGAACAGGCGCATCGGACCATGGCGGCCGACCTCCCCCGGGAGGCCGCATACGTCCTGCCGCTGGCCTTCCGGAAGCGCGTCCTCTTCACCTGGAACCTCCGCGAGATCTGTCACTTCGTGCAGCTCCGCTCGGCCAAGCAAGGCCACGCCTCCTATCGCCAGATCGCCCAACAGGTCTTCCGCGAGATCGAGCGCGTCCATCCGCTCCTGGCCAAGTACATCCGGGTCGACCTCGAGGACTACGCCCTGGCTCGCCTGTAGCCGTGGTGCCAGCTCTCGCGACGCCCACACACCACGAGGACATCGCCACAAAGCGTCCTCCGTTCCTGCAGCCCGTTCTACACCCGACCCGGCTTTGACTTGCCGCGGCCCGCTTCCCTAAGAGGGGACGCCCCATAGTTGTTTAAGTAACGCCCACCGGCGGTGCGAGCCCTTCGCTCCGCCGCCTGGCCATCCCTGAGAAGACGAGACGAGCTGCAACGCAAGTACCCTGTCCGTCGACTCGGATTCGCACTGTTTCCCGCCGCTCGGCTGAGACCTCGTCGAGCAGTTCGGCCCTGAGCTCACTGCCGAGGGGCTCAGTCGAGACGCTGGCGACGAAGCCGCAGTTCGGCCATTCCCGCGGCCGGTCTCAGCCCTCCGGCAGCCGCGGCCCGCCAAGGCCGATTTCCAACTTCTTATCCGTTTCTTCCCGCAAACGTAGCGCGGCCGTCGAGAATCTAAATGATGGGGAGTCATGATCTTGGGCGTAGATTTCCGAAGGTGTTTGCACCATATTACTTTTGGCAGGTTTGTCGCGATACGGGACAAGTGAGGCCATCTTTCCTCCGTCAGATGTTCCGTAGACTATGTCGAAGGCGATGACCGCTTGCGAGGCATTGTCTCCATTCGGACACCGAGCGTGAGCATCCATTCTGGAGATTTTTGCTTTCGCGCCACGGGGTTCCGGAGATGTCGCCAACCCGGGATTGGGGGGGACAGGAGGCTATCATGCGATCTCTCAATGTCATCGCAGTAGTACTTGTGCTGCTCATCCTTCCTGGCTGTTCTGTTTCCCAACAGACGACCGTCCCAACGAGCCCCGTCGCCGCCCAGGACGCCACCCTTACTCTCGACCAGACCGTGGCGCTAATTGGAACCCCTACCTACGAGCGCCACTGCCAGGACGGTGGCCGGATCCTGACGTGGAAAGTCGCGGGCGCGAAGATGGCTCCACAGAAGTGGCCGCGCGGGCCCTATGCGGGGGCCGCGGATCCCGTCGCCGTCCGGACGATCGCGGCGCAGCCGGCGGTGTTCGCGGAACAGGCGACCACCCTGGTCATCAAGTTTGACGCCGGCGGACGCATGTTGTGGGCGCGGGAGTTTCTGCGGTAGCTAGGCACCACGTGGGGGGCGGATCCTCGACTGAGGGGTGTCCGCAAGAACCCAGAGCTGAGGGCCGCCTCCCGACCGGGTGCTATGCTGGCTCGCCCTGCGGAAGAGTGCGGCAGGTGTTTACTCATCCTGCTCGGCGCGGGGGCCTTACGCGCTGATCACGGTGACACCGCCGCCGACTCCCGCCTTGACACAGTCCTTCCCAGGTACTACCCTTCGCGCCGACTCGGATTGGTGCGGTTTCCCGCCGCTCGGCTGAGACTTCGTCGAGCAGTTCGGCCCTGAGCTCACTGCCGAAGGGTTCAGTCGAGACGCTCCCGAGGAAGCCCCGGTTCGGCCGTCTCTGCGGCCGGTCTCAGCCCTCCGGCAGCAGCAGCCCGCCGAGGCCGATTTCCAACTTTCTATTCGGTGGGTCAACCCTCATTGGGGGGCTGCCATGGATGGCATTAGGGGCGGGTAGTGTGACGCGCCTGAATTCATGCTGTTAAATCCGAATAAAGGAAGGAAGGCCGATGCCGATCGATCTAGACAAGTTCAAACAGGCGTACGAGAAATGGGTAGAGGAGAGCCTGCCGGATTACCGGGCAGGCAACATGAAGGAAATTGTCAAAAAGTATCCTTTCATTGTCTCCAGCGACGTGCCCTGGACTCCATACCAAGGCCGGCCGTCAAAGCAGACCTTCGCACTGGTCACGAGCGGCGGCCTTTATCTCAAGGGCAGCCAGCCACCCTTCGACACCGTTTCAATTCACGGCGATACATCCTTTCGGGAAATCCCCAAAACCGTCCGCCAGGAAGACCTCGGCATTGCCCATGCCCATTACGATCACAGCCTGGCGGAGCAGGACATCAACATAATCTTTCCCATCCAGCGCTTCATCGAGCTGGAAAATGAAGGCATCATCGGCAAGGTGGCGGAAACGCATTACAGCTTCAGCTATGTCAATGACGTCGTGACCCTGGTCACAGAGACGGTTCCGAAATTCATTTCCCGGATCAAAGCCGAAGGGGTGGACATCCTCTTCCTGGTGCCGGTCTGACCCAAGTGTCATCAGACCGTGGGTCTGATTCAGCGGATGGCAGAGGAAGCGGGGTTTCCTACCATCTCCATGGGCAACGCGGCCGACCGCATGGCCCATATCAAACCGCCCCGGGCCCTGCTTGTCAAGTTCGCGCGGGGCAGTATGTTCGGCGAACCCGGCAACGTGAAACGCCAGAGACGCATCATTCTGGATGCGCTGGACGCCTTGCAGACCATGACCAAACCGGGCACGATTCAAGAACTCCCCTACCAGTGGAAGCGGCCGGATCCGGAGTAAGAAGAGGGTAAGGCCGTCGGGTTAACCCTATCATTGGGTAGACAACAGTAGCAAGAAGGAATCCAGGCGTTCCCTTTGCCACCCCACAGCCGTCGCGCCGATTGGGCAAGGAAGGGCTCGGGTAGGACCACGAGCCCTTTCCGGTCGGCCAGCGAGCGGCTCGGATATCCTGCCGGTCCTCGCGGTTGTTCCAGTTCAGGTAAATCCCCTTCTCCACTGATGCGTGGATGTGACGCGCCAGCGCGGTCTTCCCGACCCGCCATGGATTGGGGGACGTCACTGCCCCCTCAGATCGCGTCGGCGCAAACGCTCAGGGGATTTCTGTTGACGCTGCTGGCGCGGCGCGGCAACATACCCGCGGAGCTGGTGGAGCGCCCATGCAAGACCTCTATGCCGTGTGTGAAGTCCTGGCATTCGCCGTCCATGTGCAGCCGCGCGCAACGGTGGAAATGGACTTTGTGATTCGACAGGAGGACCTGGCACGCATTGGAGGGCTTCTGTAATTGGCGCATCGCCTGAAGACGGGGCAGGTCGAAGCCGACGACATCGCGCTCCTGTATTACACCTGTGCGCTGAGGAGGCTCCAGGCGAGGGCCAAGTTGGCGAGTGAGGAGTTCTCGTGATCCGGCTGGCCGGAGTCTCTAAGGCTTACAATGGGGCGGGGGGGCGGGTGGCGGCGCTGACCGGCGTCTCCCTGGAGATTCCCCAGGGAGACTTCGCCGCTCTCATGGGTCCCAGCGGCTGCGGCAAGAGCACTCTGCTCCACCTCATCGCCGGTGTCGATTCACCCACGGCGGGCGAGGTGTGGGTGGACGGCCAGCAGCTCTCGCGGCTTTCGGATCGGAGCCTCAGCCGGTTCCGCCGGGATCGCGTCGGACTCGTGTATCAGTTCTACAACCTCCTCCCCACCATGTCGGCCTGGGAAAACGTGGCCCTGCCCGCGCTGCTCCGCGGCGCCTCGGCGCAGGCGGCGCAGGAGCGGGCCGAGGAGCGGCTCAAGCTGGTGGGCATGCTCCCCCGCAAGGATCACTGGCCTCACGAGCTGTCCGGGGGAGAGATGCAGCGCGTGGCCATCGCCCGGGCGCTCGTGAACGATCCGGCGGTCCTTCTGGCCGACGAGCCCACGGGCAACGTGGATTCCAAGACCGGCGCCGAGATCCTAGAGCTTCTGGGCGAGCTGAATCGCCGGCAGGGCGTGACGATCCTCCTGGCCACCCACAGTCCGGAGGCCGCGGCCTCCGCCCGGCATGTGATTCACCTGCGCGACGGGTCGATTTCCGCCGGGCCGTAGTCTGAAACCTCAGAGATTCGGCGAGTCGAGAACGTTCGACTGTTCGGGAACAGTGCGGTCGCTGTTCGGGAAGTCCGACGATCCGTGAACTGCCGAACTGTCGAACAGCCGAACTGCCGAACGCCATTGGGCATCTCCCCATGCGCGCTTTCTTTCACCTGATGCGCCTCATCGCCTGGCGCAACCTGACCCGCGGCCGGATGGGGAGCCTCGTCACGATCGTCGGCGTGGCCCTGGGAGTGGCCGTGGCGCTCGCCATTCGCATCGCGAATGATGCCGTCCTGGAGTCCTTCGAGAGCAGCCTCGACCACGTCGCCGGGAAGAGCCGCCTGCAGGTGACCGCAGGGGGAGAGGGGTTTGATGAAACCCTCTACCCGCTGATCGCCAAGACCCCTGGGGTGTCCCGGGCGGTGCCCGTCATCCAGGCCGTGACGCCGGTCGAGGGGATGCCCGGCCAGGTGCTCCTCGTCCTGGGTGTGGACGTGCTCGCGGACGCCAGCATTCGCGAGTATCGGGCGCCGGCGGCGGGGCTGGAGGATCCGCTCACGCTCTTGACCGATCCCGACGCCATCCTCCTCACGGCTCGCTTCGCGCGGGGACACGGCCTGCGGGTCGGCGATCCGATCCGCCTCCTCGGGCCCGCGGGATCGAAGACCTTCGTGGTGCGGGGGCTCCTGGCGAACGAGGGGGCGGCGCGCGTCATGGACGGCCAGCTTGCCGTCATGGACATCGCGGCGGCCCAGCTCGCCTTCGGCAAGCTGGGCCGCCTCGACCGCGTGGACATCCTGCCGGCTCCGGGCGCGAGCCTGCCCGAGGTGGCGGGAGCCCTTCGCCAGCGCCTCCCACCCGGGTTCAGCGTGGAGCGGCCCGAGGCACGCAACGCCCAGGTGGAGCAGATGCTCGGCTCCTTTCAGCTCAACCTGTTCGTCCTGAGCCTCATCGCCCTTTTCGTCGGGATGTTTCTGGTGTACAACACCATGTCGGTTTCCGTCGTGCGCCAGCGGCGGGGGATCGGCATCCTGCGCGGCCTGGGGGGCAGCCGGGGGCAGATCCTCACGGTTGTGGTGGCAGAGGGGGCGCTCATCGGATTGGTCGGCTCCCTGCTGGGCGTCGTCTTCGGCGCCGTCCTGGCTCGCTCGACCGTGGAGGCGGTGAGTCAGACGGTCTCCTCCCTCTACGCCTTCGTCAAGCCGGGGGAGGTGCACCTCTCGGGCCCGCTGATCGCCCTGGCACTCGTTCTCGGCTGCGGGACCGCCGTCCTCTCCGCGCTGGTTCCCGCCCTGGAGGCCGCGGCGGTGACCCCCGGGGAGGCGATGGCCGCTGCAGCCCTGGAGCGGCGGCACCGGCCGTGGCTGCTCGCCATGGCAGGCCTGGGTCTGGCGCTGCTCGCCTACGGGCTCTCGCTGCCTGGGCCGGTGGGGGGGCGACCCCTCTTCGGCTATGTCGCGGCCCTGAGCCTGCTGGTGGGGGCGACGCTCTTGTGCCCGGCGGCGCTCCGCGCATTTCAGTCCGGGCTGGCTGCGGCCATTCCCCGTTCCAGGTTTCTCACGATCCGCGTCTCCGCCGGGAACCTCGGCCGGAGCCGGCAGCGGAACGCCGTGACCATCGGGGCCATGATGGTTGGCCTGGCAATGCTGGTGAGTGTCTCCACCATGGTCGTGAGCTTCCGCCGGACGGTGGAGGTGTGGATCAACCAGACCATCCGGGGTGACCTCTACCTGTCGCGAGCCACCCGGTTGATCAAGGGAGCGGACACGCGCCTGCCCCGGAGCATTCTCGAGGCGGCGCGCCGGATTCCGGGCGTGGCGGAGGCGGCCGGCCTGCGGCAGCTTTACGTGGAAGACGGGCGGGGTGGGCAGTTCGTGCTGGGAGCGGCGGACTTTGACCTGATGGCGCGCCGCGGCCGGCTCCTGTTCCGCCGGGGGGACTCCGCCCGCATCCTCTCCGAGGCCCGGGCGGAGGATCGCCTCGTCGTCTCCGAGACCTTCGCCGAGCGCTACCACGTGCGGGAAGGGGATCTGGTCACGCTCCATCCGCCGGGGGGCACGATTCGCCTCCCCATCGCCGGGGTCTATTACGACTACACGACGGAAGGCGGCCTCGCCGTCATGGATCGCGGCCTCTTCGAGCGGCTCTGGCATGACCCGTGGCTGAACTCGGTCATCATCTACCTCTCGCCCGGGGCGGATGCCGAGGCGGTCCGCGGGGAGATCCTCCGGCGGCTCGGCACGCGCGGCGACCTCGTCGTCTTCACCAACCGCACATTGAAGACGCGCATCCTGGAGATCTTCGATCAGACCTTCGCCATCACCTACGCCCTAGAGGCCATCGCGCTCATCGTCGCGGCCCTGGGGGTGCTCAACACGCTGCTGGCCGCGGTGCTGGAGCGCACGCGGGAGATCGGGATCCTGCGCTCCGTGGGGTTCACGCGAGGGGGGATCCTGCGCACCATCCTGTGGGAGGCGGGCTTCATGGGCGTCCTCGCCAACGTGCTGGGGGCCCTGAGTGGGCTGGGCCTCTCTCTCATCCTGATCTATGTCATCAACAGGCAGTCCTTCGGCTGGACGATCCAGTTCACGTTTCCGGGCGGCCTGATCGTGGAATACGGCCTGCTGACCCTGGGGGTGGCCCTTGCGGCCGGCTTCTTCCCCGCCTGGCGGGCGTCCCGCGTCCCCATCGCCGAGGCCGTGCGGTATGAGTAAAGACTGTCTCACCACCAAGGCGCCAAGACACCAAGAAGACCGTTTCCTCAGGTGGGGCCAAATGGAGAATAGAACGTTTGGCAGGGCATTCATCGTGCTTGGTGTCTTGGTGTCTTGGTGGTGTCAATCGGCCCTTCCGGCTGAGGTGGGGCAGTTCCGGCAGGCCCTGCCGGGATATGTCTTCTCCTTCCCGCATGATCACTACGCCCACGACGAGTACCGGACCGAGTGGTGGTACTACACCGGCCACCTGAAGACGGATGGCGGCGAGGAGTACGGCTACCAGGTTACCTTCTTCCGCAGCGGCCTCGCCGAGGCGCGGCAGAACCCCTCCCGCTGGGCGGCCAGGAATCTCTACCTGGCCCACTTCGCCATCTCCGATATTCCGCGGAAGACCTTTCGATATTTTGAGCAGGTCAGCCGGGGCGCCTTGGGGCAGGCCGGCGCCAGCGAGACGGAGTTTCACGTCTGGATCGGCGACTGGGAGGTGAAAGGGGAGGGGACGGCCCAGCGGCTCCGGGCGAGGGACGAGGGCTTTGCCGTGGACCTCACCCTGACCGCGCTCAAGCCGCCTGTCATCAACGGGGTGAATGGGATCAGCCAGAAAGGGGCGGGACAAGGCCGCGCATCTCACTACTACTCGATGACGCGACTCAAGACGGAGGGCACGCTCACGGTCGACGGCCGGAGCTTTCAGGTGACGGGCCTAAGCTGGATGGACCACGAGTTCGGCTCCACCGAGCTGGGTCCCAACCAGGTGGGATGGGACTGGTTCAGCCTGCAGTTGGACGACAACACGGAGCTGATGCTGTATCTCATTCGGCGGAAGGACGGGAGCCCCGATCCGTATTCGGCCGGGACGTGGGTCGCCGCGGACGGCCGGAGCACGCACCTCACGCTCAAGGACTTCCGCGTGGAGGTCCTGGACCGCTGGCGGAGCCCGAAGAGCGGCGGCGTGTATCCGATGAAGTGGCGGATTCACATTCCAGCAATGGAGCTGGAGGTAGTCGTCACTCCCGCCTTCCCGGACCAGGAGCTGATCACGACGAAGAGCACCCAGGTGACCTACTGGGAGGGGGCGGTCTCCGCCGAGGGCAGAGCGGGCGGTCGTTCGGTCACGGGTCAGGGGTACGTCGAGATGACCGGCTACGCTTCGGCGTTCCGCAAGAGGCTCTGACCGAGCGCAGGCCGACGCGTCCGAATTCCTGCCGTTTCTCCTTGATATGGATTCGCGGGCCGGCCATGCTTCGCGCTTCGGCAGCGCACCAGCACGCCAGGATCGAGAGGCAGCGATGGCATCAGCGGACGCGCGCTTCCTCGCCACCTACCGTATCGTCGGCAGCAGGGCGGAGGCCCAAGCCAGAGCGTGGGATATCTGTCTGGAGCAGACGGTCGAGCTGCCCGTCGAGGTGATCCCGAAGGGCTTTGTCCGCGACCAGGTGGTGGGCCGGATCGAGGCCTTGGAGAAGCGGTCGGGCGGCTACCGGGTTGTGATCAGCTATGCTGCCGGGTCCGCTGCCGGGGAGCTGCCCCAGCTCTTGAACGTCCTCTTCGGCAACATCAGCCTCAAGCCCGGCATCAGGCTGGAGCGCTTCTTCTTCCCTCCCGTGATCCTGAAGCAGTTCAAGGGGCCGCGGTTTGGGCGGATTGGGCTTCGGAGGCGCCTGGGCGTCCCGCGGCGGCCGCTTCTGTGCGCGGCCCTGAAGCCCATGGGACTCTCCGCCGCGGCACTGGCGGAGCTTGCCTACCAGTTCGCGCTCGGCGGCATCGACATCGTGAAGGACGATCACGGACTTTCCGATCAGCCTTACGCTCGCTTCGCGGAAAGGGCGCGGCTGTGCGCGAAGGCCGTGGCGAACGCGAACCGCAAGACCGGCCATCGTTGCGCGTACGCATCCAACGTCACCGCGCCTCATGGCGAGCTGCTGGAGCGTGCGCGCTTGGCCCGCGCTGTGGGCGCGGGGGCGCTGCTCGTGTCCCCCGGACTCGCGGGCCTCGATGCCATGCGGACCGTGGCGGACGATGCCCGCGTGGGGCTCCCCATTTTCTCCCATCCGGCCTTCCAGGGGACCTACGTTCTGCATCCCGAGAGCGGCATCTCGCACTACGCGCTCTTCGGGCAGATCGCCAGGCTCGCGGGCGCTGATGCCAGCATCTACCCGAACTACGGCGGCCGGTTTTCCTTTTCCCGGGAAGAGTGCCGGAGCATCGTGCAAGGCTGCGCGGTCCCGCTGGGACGCCTGCGCCCCATCTTCCCCTGCCCGGGCGGCGGCATGAGCTTGGGCCGGGTTCCCGAACTGCTGCGATTCTACGGCAACGAGGTGATCCTGCTGGTGGGCGGCGGCCTCCTGACCCACGGGCCGGACGTCGTCGAGAACTGTCGGACCTTGAGAAGGCTCGTGGGCCGCTGAGCCCACGCGCGGAGCGAGGCTGATGAAGATTTCCGCGATGAACTGGATGCAGGTCGAGGAGTACCTGAAGCTCGACGACCGCTGCGTGTTGCCCCTGGGCAGCACCGAGCAGCACGCCTACCTCAGCCTCTGCGCGGACAGCATCCTGGCCGAGCGCATGGCGGTGGAGGCGGCCGAGCCCCTCGGCATCCCGGTCTTCCCCGTGGTCCCGTATGGCCTGACGCCGTACTTTCGCGCCTTCCCCGGCACGGTGAGCCTGCGCGTCGCCACCTACCTGTCCGTGGTGCGCGACGTCCTGGATGGCATCGCCGGGCACGGCTTCGGGCGCATCCTGATCGTCAACGGCCACGGGGGGAACTCGCCCGCCCAAGCCCTGTCCATGGAATGGATGGCCGACCATCCCCGGCTGAAGATCCGGTTCCACAACTGGTGGAACGCCCCGCGCACCTGGGCCAAGGTGCAGGAGATCGATCCTGTCGCCTCCCACGCCTCCTGGATGGAGAACTTTCCCTGGACGCGCCTGGCGAACGTGACCATGCCTGCGGTCCAGAAGCCCCTGACTGAGGTAAGCCGCCTGCGCCAACTCAACCCGCAGGAGGTCCGCGCCACGCTCGTCGACGGGAACTATGGGGGCCGCTACCAGCGGGACGATGCGGACGTGCTGGCGGTCTGGGAGACCGGCGTTGCGGAGACGCGGGCGCTGCTGACCGAGCCGTGGGGATAGGCTCGCACTGCAGGCACGCCCGGTGCCTGGTCCTCCGGTCCCTTGCCCGAAGCGGCGGAGGCGGCGAGCCTCACCACCTCCTGCTCCGCTTCCGCCGCCTTGATCCGCGCCAGGCTGGGTCCCCCTCTGTCCTCTGCACGCCCGAGGGCGTTTCAACCCGTCGGAGCCGCCGGCCTCGGGGGCTGGTAGCGCCGTGGGGCCGCGGCCCAGACGCAGCCGACGGCTGCCGCTGCGCAGAGGATGGAGCCGCGAAGAGCCAGCCGGTAGCTGCCGGTCATGTCGTGGGCATACCCGGCCATCGATATGCCCACGGCACCCGCCCCCTGGTAGAACGTGTTGAGGGCACCCAGGATGATCCCGAAGTGGCGGCCCACGAAGAATCGTCCGGAGAGGATCGGGGTCATGGCTGGTGAAACGGCGTAGCCGAAGCCCATCAGGACGGCGTACCCGTACAGGCTCCACATTGATGAGGTTGGATCGATTGCGAGGAGGCTGAGGATGGCGGCGATGAGGCATCCGGCACCCATCATATAAATCCACTCCGGCCACCACCAATCCGATAGGTAGCCCCAGCCGATCTTTCCGGGGATGCTGAAGAGGCCCACCAGACCAACGACGCCCGCCACCAGCATCTTGGAGTGGCCCACCTCCACGAGGTGGGCGACGTGGTGGGTCAGCACCAACTGGGTCGGGCCGTTCAAGAGGACAAAGGTCGCCGTGACCAGCCAGAACTCCCGACTGCAGAGTGCGGAGGCGAGGGTCCACCCCGGTCCGGCGCGCGGGGTCTGGTCGAAGGTTGCGGCCGCGACGCGCGGCTGACTTTCCTCGGGCGGCACCCACTCTCCGTCTCTCAATGCGAAAAATCCCACCGGGAGAGCTATCGAGGCACCGATGGCACCCAGCGCGAAATAGGCGATGCGCCAGCCCCAGCAGTCAATGAACACCTGGGTCAGGGGCACGAGGAGCAGAATCCCGAACCCGACACCGGCCGAGGCAGTGCCAAGAGCGAAGCCGCGGCGCTCACGGAACCGGCGGGTCAGGACGAGAGACACAGGAACATAGCCCGTGGCGGAGACCCCCAAGGCCGCCAGGATGCCGTGGGTGACGTAGAGGTGCCACTGGGTGTGTGCCAATCCGTTGGCCCCCAGGGCGATGGGCAAGAGGATTCCCCCGGCCAGGACCACTCGGCGGGCGCCGAAGCGATCCACGAGATGGCCCACCAGTATGCCCCAGGCGCCGTAGAGCACGGTGAACAGGGAAAAGATGCTGGATGTGGAGGTGTAGTCCCAGCCGAATTCTTTGATGAGGGCCACGAAGAACACGGATCCGGTGTACCAGAGGCCTCCGGAGATGCTCATGAGGCCGGCACAGGCGGCCACCAAGGCCCATCGGCGCCAGAACCCGGAGGGCTCGCGATTGAATAGGTCCGTGCGGCCGGTCACGGCAGGCGTGCCCCAGGAGAGAAGGCAGAGGTCGGTACAATGTGAACCATGTCGCGGGGAGACTAGCAAACGGCTTTGGCGGGCGCAATGCCCGTGCGTCATTGGTACAAAGTGCCGCATGTCTTGGTACCGGACGCCCAACACGGGCTCACCGCCTGATTCTGCGCATGCGCCTGAGGCATTCCTGCTTAAACGACGCTCCCCCTGGTTTCCTGCCGGCGTTTGTGGACGGTCAGCGGACCGGCAAAAGGGAGAGGTTGATCTAGATCATACACAGGCTGAGGTGTTGGGCTCATGATCGGGGCGCAAGAATGAATTGCAGTGTCCTCTGGGAATGCCGGGAAGGAGTGACGCCGATGGCGTGGCGAAAGATTATCCGGATCGACGACGAGAAGTGCGATGGTTGTGGAAAGTGCGTCCCGAACTGCAAGGAGGGCGCTCTTGCGATCGTAGATGGAAAGGCACGCCTGGTCAGTGAAGTGTATTGTGATGGATTGGGGGCCTGTCTCGGGGAGTGCCCTCAAGGGGCCATCACCACCGAGGAGCGGCAAGCGGAAGGGTTTGACGAGAGCAAGACGCAAGCGCATCTTGCCAGACTGCGCGCGCAAAGGAATCCGATCAATTTGCTGAGCGTGGGCGCTGCAGGGCACCAGTGCCCAGGCTCGATGGCCAGGAGCCTGGGAGGCCGGAGGCCAGAACCGGCTGACCGCGACCACGGAGCCGCGGGCTCCTTCCGTTCCGAGTTGACCAATTGGCCGGTGCAACTGGCACTGGTCCCGCCGGCTGCGCCGTACTTCAGGAAGGCGGACCTTCTGCTCGTCGCAGACTGTGTTCCCTTCGCGTCCGGCGACTTCCATCCCCGATTCCTCCGGGGCCGACCGGTCATCATCGGCTGCCCCAAGCTCGATCGAGTGGATTTCTACGTCCGGAAACTGACGGAGATCATCCGGGTGGCCGAGCCGCAGAGCCTCACCGTGATCCACATGGAAGTGCCATGCTGCTCGGGGCTGACCCGCATCGCCGAGCGCGCCCTGGCCGACGCCGAGAGTGCCCTTCCGCTCCAGGACGTCACCATCGACATTCAGGGGAACGCGCTGGCCCCCATGTGAAGAGATGGAACTCGCTTGAGATGGTCGCCGTCGGGCCGACCGGCCAGAGCCCTTGGTCGGCGTGGCCTTCCGGTGAGGGATCTGCGCTGCACGCCTCTCGGAGTGAAGCCTGCCGCTTGAACGATGGCCGCCCAGGAGTGGCGACCATTGCCTTTCACCTTGACTTTGTCCCGGCCTGAGCGTTAGGGTTTCGTCCGGTTGAGCGAAGATGCGCGGCGAATGACCGTGTGGGGGTCGCGGTATCGGCCAGGAGCCTGCAGGCGGGTGAGTTCGGCGGCCCTCGGGGACAATGACCCCCAGACGGTTGTCGTGTTTCGCGCAGGCGCTCCCCGTTTTCGTTTGTCTTACTGTTGCTGTTGTCAGTGAGGAGAGGGCATGGACTCGCCGACGATTCAACTCATGCACCGCCACGGTTCCGTTCGGAAGTACAAGGCTGATCCCGTTCCGGTGGAGCTGATCGAGACGATTGTCGCCGCCGCGCAGCGCGCCTCCACCTCGTCCAACCTCCAGGTGGTGAGCGTCGTCGCCGTGACGGAGGCGGCGACGCGCGCGCGTTTGGCGGAGATCTGCGGGCAGGAGAATGTCGCCCAGGCGCCCGTCGCGCTGGTGTGGTGCGCGGATCTCAAGCGTCTCGACCGCGTCTGTGAACTGCGCGGCTACACGCAGGTGGCGGGCTACGTGGAGAACTTCCTCGTCTGCGTGTTGGACGTCGGCATCGCCGCCCAGAACGGGGCCCTCGCCGCGGAGTCGCTTGGCCTCGGGATGTGCTATCTCGGCAGCATCCGGAACAATTGCCAAGCGGTGATCGACCTGCTCAAGCTCCCGCGCCTGGTCTTCCCCATCGTCGGTATGATGGTGGGATGGCCCGCCGCCCAGCCGACCCTCCGGCCGCGCCTCCCCACCTCCGCGGTTCTGTACTGGGAGGCGTATGATCCGCAACCCCGGGACACGGCACTCGACGAGTACGATCGGACGATGATCGCTACGGGAATCTACCAGGGGCGGCAAGTCCCTGTCCCGGGCAAGCCGGGCGAGATGGAGGACTACGGCTGGCTGGAGCACTCGGCGCGGCGGGTGGCACAAGCGGTGCGGACGGAGCTGCGCGTCATCCTGAAGCGGCAGGGATTCTCCCTGGAATAGGACGTAGAATGTCAGTCGACAGCATCATGGTATGAGCGCTCGATGGCCCTTTGGGGATGGTGATTCCCAGAGGGCTTTCTTGTATCGGGGCCCGGGGGCAGTAAAGAGAAGGTATCGAGGGGAACCGTCGGAAAGGCGCCGCTTGTGACGTGGCTCGGGACACCGGAGGAGGACAGAATGCGATCGGGAAAGGGAGTTCTCTTTCGAGCCGTTCTGACTGGGGGATTGGGGCTGCTGGGCGTTTTTCCCGTCGGGCACGCGACGGCAGCGAGCCTCGAAGTGTTTCATGCTGACTCGCTGGCGGGTCCTATGGACGGACTGAAGAAGGCGTTCGAGGGAACGCACCCGGGGGTCAGGATAAACCTGACCTCCGGCGTTTCAAAGCAGCTTGCCGAGCGTATCCTGAAAGGGGACACCTGTGATGTGTTCGCGCCGTCATCCCCGGCGGTCATCGAAGACGATCTGATGGGCAAGAGAGTTGCCGGCTCCGACAGGGTGGCCGCCTCCTGGTATGTCGTCTTTTCCGCGAATGAGATGGTCGTCATCACCCAGAAAGGGAATCCGCTGGGAATTCGCCATGTGGCCGACCTTGCCAACCCCGGAGTCAAGTTTGTCCGCGTGACCGGCGAGAAGGATCTGGCCACAAACCGCACGATCGAATTCCTCAAGAAGGCCGCCGCGCTCGAAGGAAAATCCGAATTGGCGCAAACGATCATCGATGGTGCCGTGGTGGATCCCTCAAAGCCCACCACGGTCCCGGATACCGTCCGGGCGGTCAAGGAAGGGAAGGCCAGCGCCGGGGTGGTGTATTACTCGGCGGCTGTCGCCGCCAGGAATGACCTGGAGATCATCCGCTTCCCGGCCGGCGTCAATGTGAGCGACAAGATTCGGAATGCGGCGACCGTCCCGGGAACGGCCAAGAATTCGAAAGAGGCGGAGGACTTCGTCAAGTTCCTGCTCTCCGCGGAAGGCCAGAATATCCTGAAAGAAACCGGCCAGCCGCCGGTGGTTCCGGCGATCCGGAAGGGGGACATCCCCGCAGAGCTTCGGTGACCATTGCACGTTTCCGGCGTCCCCGGTCCAGCCGGTAACGCAATTGCCGAGTTTCCCGGTCCGTCGGGTCGAGGTAGATCAGCCCCGAGAGAGACGAGATTCCGGTTCTCACGCGCCTGAGGCTGGCGGCCCATCCGGGATTGCCTCCGGCTCTCCCGGATGGACCCTGCCAGATCGCCCACGCATATAGCCAGGCCAGCCTTTCGGTCCCCTTGACATGGCGGACCGTGAGCGATAGGCTCCCGCCGAGCCTCCCGGCTCCACCAACACTTCGCGGGAGGACTCGCCCACACCATTTCCATCCGCGCCGAACGGGCCGTCGTGGCCTTTACGTATCGTCCTGTTTCCCATCGAGAGCTCAGGGGTCTGCTGGTGATCGCAGATCCAAACCGGTTTTTCAAGAGTCGCATAACCCAGTCGCCCAGCAACGCATCGAAGCGACGACCCGGCGGAGGAGGTCGGCAATGATGGTCCGGGCGGGATTTCAGTGCGCGGGTCTCGCGGTACTCATTGTGGTCGGTTCTGTCGGCTGCGCGGAACAGAAATCTTACGAGGTCCCCAAGCAGGCAGCCGCCCCAAGCAATCGGCCCTGCGATGCGGCTCGGAACGGGATGGAGGCGCTGCGAGTCGAGGCTGGCGGAGCGGATGCGCGGAGTGAGCCGCCGCTCCTACCAGTGGAGGTGCTCCGGCTTCGTCATCTCCTGCAGCGAGAAGGGCTCAAGTGTTACGAGGAACGCCTTGCGGGCATTCGCGCCATCGAGGCGACCAATAGACAGGAGGCTGTGGAGGGCTACGAGTCCCTGAAGTCCTTCGTAGCCTCCTTGCGCGGGCTCGAGGTCGTGTTTCCGGTGATTGATTTCGACAGCAAGATCGCAGGGCTGAAGAGAATTGCGATCGATGTGGAAGAGGCCTATGCGGCGGCAGGCGAGGCGATGCAGGCCCGGAAGTACCAGGAGGCGATTGCACTCTACCGTCGGTCGCTGGATCTCGTCTCCGACTACAAGGACGCACGGCAGAAAATTGCCGAGTGCTACTACCAGGCGGCGGTAGGTGCCGCGGAGAACCGGCTGTATCGTCAGGCGACACAATTCTTCCGAAATGGCAGAGCAGTATCAGCCCAATTACAGGGATAATCGGACCCGGGCCGCACGCATTCATCTGGCGCTGGGGAATTACTTCCTTGCGCAAGGGTACCCGCGGAACGCTGTGTTGGAGTACGAAGCGGCCGAATCCATGCTTCCCGGTTATCCGGGTGTTCGGAGCGAATTGGAGGCGGCGAGCAGCAGAGCGCATGAGCGAATTGCCGTGGTGGGGATCAGCAACCGCACCGCGAACAACATCGAAGGGGTCGCGGTCGAGGAGTTCATCACGAACGGCATCCTTGAGAAACTGCAGCAGAAGAAAAGCCAGTTCCTCGACGTGTACACGCGAACGCAGTTCGAAGCGTTTCTCGCGGAACGTGGTCTCGGGTTGAAGGACCTTATGGATCAGACGACGGCGCCGGAATTGGGGAAGCTGCGGGGGGTGAGGTACCTGGTCACCGGGAGGATCACACGGGTGTCCCAAAAGAAGGGCGCCCCTGTTCGCATGCGCCGCGAAACCTCCTCCCAGGTCCCAGTCGAGCAGATGGTGACCGAGTACGACCGAGCAGGACGTGCGCATACATATCCGAAGCAGGTTGGAACGCGGGTGCAGACGATTCAGTATAATGAGACCACGTGGTCGGCCGAGATCACCATAGGCGGCCTCCTCGAGGTCCTTGATGTGCAGACCGGGAAGATCGTGGCGCGCCGAAGCTTCGACAAAGTTGAAAGCGGGGGCGGCCGTTGGGCAGAGAACCCGAGTATCCCCGAGGCCCAGTCTCAGCGTTCCCCCGAGGTCCAGACTCTCCTGCTCGCGAGCTCTCCAGCGGCAATCGCAAAGCGGGCCATGGATACCCTCACGGATGAGCTGGTCTCTGCCATTCTGGAGAAAATTGACGGCGTACCCTCGGTACCTGACCCAACTGTGGCACTGGCCGAGCTTACTGAACCCGGAACCCCGGTCGCGCTGACCCGGCCAACGGTGCGCGTGGAGACCGTAGAGGTCGTCCCGAAGGCTGAGGCGGCTCCTCCGCAACAAAGAGTGAGGGTCAAGGGAGATGCCGTCAACATTCGGCTGAAGCCGACAACGGAAAGCCAGTCGCTGGGAAGGTCAAGAAGGGGCGATCTGTTTCCGCTGGTATCCAAGCAAAAGGATTGGGTGAAGATCCGGCTAAAGGATGGCCGCGAAGGCTGGATCGCAGCACGCCTTGTAGAGATTCTGCCGGAGTAGGGGCCGCAAAGAGCAGACGCCTCCTGATCTGTAATGGGGGACGACGGGAAAGCGCCCACCATGTTTCGGAGCCGCGAAGACAGGGATTATTACGCGATCTTGCAGGTGCACCCGCGGGCCGAACCTGAGGTCGTCGAGGCAGCCTATCGACGTCTGAGCCGCAAGTATCACCCCGACGTCAACGGGCAGGCGAATGCTGGCCAACGGATGCGGGAATTGAATGAAGCTTTTGAGGTCCTCAGCGATCCTACGCGCCGCCGCGCCTACGACCGGCACCGGTTCTTCGAGGGCCGCCCAGCCTCCGCCTCCGGGCCGGTGAGCGTTCAAGATCTGCTGCAGCACCTGCCGCACCTCGTCGGCCTCGTCATCCTGGCGGTCATGAGCATTCGCATTCTCCCGCTGCTCCTGCGCCCTCCGATCCTGGTGGCCCTGGCGGTTGCCGCCTTACTCTACCTGTTCTTTCGCCAACTTCGGCGCCACTGATCCTCGTCTGTTCGCTGCAGGTGACCCCACGAGGAGGCTCGCGTGAAATCGGGCGGATGGCGGGATGCTGGCGCCATGGCCGAGACACGGGCAGGGAAGTGTGATAAGAAATATGGAAGATGGACCTGCGGGAATCCGGTCAGGGAGTGGATCCGGGCTCGACAGGCGAGAGTCCCTTTCACGCCGGAGCAGGAGCGGTGTCTTAAGGAAGTGATGAGCCAGGAAGCCTTTGACGCCGTGGTGTCGGTGCACCACGGGGAGATCTTCCGGTATCTTGAGCGGGTGGTCGGGCGGTCTGGCGACGCCGACGACCTGTCCCAAGAGACGTTTCTCCGGGCGTTTCGAGCCTATGGCGCGTTGCCCAGAAATGCGAACGTTCGCGCCTGGTTGTTCTCCATCGCCACCAACCTGGCCAGGAACCACTTCCGCTCGGAGATCCGCCGTCGGCGGGCTTATGGCGAGGTGCGCGCCACGATGCGTAAGGCGGACGATACCGCGCCGGAGGCCGAGCTGGTCTCCCGCGAGACCGGAGCGCGAGTTGAGGCGATCGTGCAGCGCTTGCCGCTGAAGCAGCGGCTGGCGTTCACGCAGCGGAAGATCCACGGTTTGGACTACGAGGCGATCGGGCAGAGTTTAGGTTGCTCGGCCGAGAGCGCCCGGGCGAATGTGTTCCAGGCGGTTCGGAAGATCCGTCAGGGTCTGGATGGTCACGGGCTGGTTCCCGAGGAGCCGCAGCGATGATCCACAAGCCGGCAGTGTGCATCCAGATGGAGGATGACCTCCTGGCCGCGGCGATGGGCGAGGCCCCGCACAGCACAGCGCGGCGCGTCGAGCACCACCTGGCCATGTGTGCCTCCTGCCGGCGCGAATTCGAGCGCTTTCGCGCGGTGGACGAGGTGGTAACCGACCTGCGAGAGGCATCCCTCCCGAGCGGGAGCCTGGCGCGGGCCCGGCAGCACCTGGAAACGCGGCTTGCCGACCTCCGGAAGCGCCTCCTGACCTATCGCATCTTCCCGTCGCCCCTCGGACATATCCTGATCGCGCGGTCCGAATTGGGGATTGCGCTGGTTGAGTACCTCGAGCGGGGCGCGACCTTGCGGGCCTCGCGCCTGAACCATGAGCTGGGCGTGGAGGTGGTCGAGGGCGGCGGAGAGCTGGAGGCGGCCTACCGGGAGTTGGTCGCGTACCTGCACGGCCGATGCAAACGGCTTGAGTGGCCGCTCGACCTGCGCCTGGCGCGAAGCCACTTTCAGCGGACGGTCCTCGAGGCCACGGCGGCGATCCCATACGGGGCCGTGATCCCGTATGCGGGCATCGCCCAAGAGGTCGGCAGGGCGGCCGCCGTTCGCGCCGTGGCCCAGGCGCTCCGCTGGAACCCGCTCCCGATTGTGATCCCGTGCCACCGCGTGATCGGGACCTCGGGCGATCTCACCGGCTACGCCGGCGGCAAGACCGACCTCAAGCGAAAGCTCCTGTCCCTCGAGGGGATTCCCATTGCCAGGCGGGCCGGCGCCTTGGGCATCGCGCCTCAGGCGATGTACGTCCTCTATCCCGGAGAGCGGGAGTATTGCTTGCCGACCTGCCCCTCCTTCGAAACGCATCCCCCTGCGCCCCTTACGCGCTTCGCCTCGCGCGAGGATGCGGAAGCGGCGGGCCTCGCCCCCTGCACGACCTGCCGCCCGGACCTCCACCCGATTTCACGCTGACCTCCCTCCGGTGTCGTATGGGGTGAACTACGAACCCCGGACGGCGCACAAGGGGAGGGAAATGCACATGGAAACAATCTCGAGGCTGGCTCATGGTGGTGGTGGTGTCGCTGTACGTGATGTTGTGGATCGGCGGCCCGATGCTCCTGATGGACTGGTTGCGAAACCGGCGCCAGGAAACGATCAAGCGTCAGATCGCGCTCACCGATGCGATCGACGGGCGACTTGGAGCGATCGTCGCACCGGTGGTGAAGAAGCCGCTGTGGGGCCCGTGGCAGATCCAGATCGCCGTGCCGTTCGCCCGAGCCGCAGCGGTCGGAAAGATCCTCGCGGTGGCGCATGAGGTGCTCTCCGTTGCCGACCGGATGAATCCTGGTCGTTACGAGATCGTCCTCACGCCCAAGCAAGACCCCACCCACAAGGAGCGGGAGACCCGCGCGAGCCACCCTGCGGAGAGATGGCCTGGCGACACCATCGTCGCCTCCTGACTGGGCCGTCACCCCTCGCTTCAGTCAAATCGCATCCCGAGTCGGCGTGAGCAGATTCCTTGCGGGCCGCCTTGCACTGACGGGCAGGGTGGCCCCGAGGGCCTAGGGTAAAGAGGAAATTGCGCGAAGGGGGATCACTCTCATGTACATCCTTGAGGATATCATGTTGCTGATGGCCAGGGAGCGAATGGAGGATGCCATGCGATACGCAGAGCAGCGGCGAGCTCATCGCATCCTGCGAGCACGACGCCCACCAGCTCGGGCCTACCTGGGGATGGCGCTGGTCCGGCTCGGCCGCTGGATCATGGGCCGATCTTGCCCGGAACCGGAGGTGTCCAACTCCGCCAAGAACGGGATCGGGGCAGTGGGCTAATTGCCGGGCGCTATCTTTCCACCTTGACTTCGTCCTCCCATGCGAGGTAGCGTCTCGTTCAATTACACGACGCGTCCCCCAGTGATCAACCCGCACGGGGCAACGATGCCGATTGGAGGGCTTCTGGCGTGCGAACCTTGCGGCCCTCTGGGGACAGTGATCCCCAGAGGGCCGTCGGGTTTCTGGCGCGGTTGTCCTCTGGGGAGAATACAATTGGCAACTGGGGGCCTCGGAGTAGGGGCTCAGGCAAGAGGGAATGGTAAGGTGGCGCAAGATGAGGACGGGGACGAATAGACTGCAGGCAGTACTGGCCCTGCTGCTGCTGGCGTGGGTCGCCGGCAGCGGCTGCTCGCTGCTGCGCCGCTCGGCCCTCAATCAGGTCGCCAACGCCGTCGCCCACAGCGGTACGACCTTCGCCAGCGATGAGGACCCGGAGCTGGTCAAGGCGGCGGCCCCCTTCAGTCTCAAGCTCATGGAGAGTCTGTTGGCGGAGACCCCGCAGCACGAAGGCCTGCTGTCCGCCGCGGCGAGTGGCTTTACACAGTATGCCTTTGCCTTCGTGCAACAGGAGGCCGACGAGCTGGAGGCGCGCGACCTGAACGCCGCCGAGGTGTTGCGGGCGCGAGCCAGGCGGCTCTACTTGCGTGCCCATACGTACGGCTTGCGCGGTCTGGAGGTGGAGCACCCCGGCTTTCCTGATACCTTGCTGGCCAATCCCAGAGCCGCGGTGCACGAGGCCACCGCGGCTGATGTGCCGCTCCTGTATTGGACCGCGGCCGCGTGGGCCGCGGCCATCTCCCTTTCCAAAGACAATCCTGATCTGGTCGCGCAGATTCCGGCTATGGAAGCCTTGATGGATCGGGCGCTGGAACTGGACGAGAGTTACGATCGCGGGGCGATTCACACGTTTCTGGTCACGTACGAAATGAGCCGTCAGGGGGCACCCGGCGATCCCGCCTCGCGTGCCCGCCAGCATTTCGACCGTGCGATGGTGCTTTCGGAGGGGAAAAACGCCGCGCCGCTGGTAGCCCTGGCCGAAGCGGTGGCGGTAAAACAACAGAACGTGAAGGAATTTGAGTCGCTGCTGAACCGGGCGCTGGCCATTCATCCTGACGCCAACCCCAACACGCGGCTCCTGAATCTGGTCATGCAGCGGCGAGCGCGCTGGCTCCTGTCGCAGAAAGCAGAATTGTTTCTGATTGAGAACGAGTGAGCCGCACCACATGGTTAGCCACCGGGCGGCGAAGTCGCGACCAGAGGGGCCGTTCTTGATGGTCGCAACTATTCCGAATGAATTGGCGTCAAGGAAGACAACGAAAATAAGCGGACTCACGCGAAGAAAATTCTTCCCCATCGCGCTGGCCTTGGGACTGGGCGCCGTGTTGGGCTCCTTCGACCGCGTCTTCGGCGCCGGCGGTCCGGTGAAGGTGCGGCTGGGCACGCTGGCCCCGAGAGGCTCCTCGTATGCCAAACATCTCCTGGCCATGGGCGAACAATGGCGGCAAGCGCCGGGCGGGGGGGTGCTGCTGACCATTTATCCCGACGGCACCATGGGCACCGAGGCCGACATGGTTCGCCGTATGCGGTTGGGCCAGTTGCAGGCCGGGATGCTCACCGCGATGGGCCTGGCGGATATCGAGCCGGCCGTCACCGGCCTCCAGTACATGCCGATGATGTTCCGTTCGCTGGAGGAAGTGGATTACATCGGCGAGAAGCTGCAACCGATGCTGGAAAAACGCCTGGAGGACAAGGGATTTGTGGTGCTGTTTTGGGGCGATACCGGCTGGGTGCGGTTCTTCTCCAAGCAGCCCGTGCTCCGGCCCGACGATTTGAAGAAGACCAAACTGTTCGTCGGGGCCGGCAGTGCCGCCGAACTGGAGAGCTACCGATCGGTTGGCTGCAATCCCGTTCCGTTGGAGACGGTGGATATCCTGCCCAACCTGCAAACCGGCTTGATCAACGCGGTTGCGTTGCCGCCGAGCATTGCCTTGGCCGCCCAGGTGGATGGCGCGGCGCCCCACATGCTCGATCTGGACTGGGCGCCGCTGGTCGGCGCGGCGGTCATTACCAAGAAGACCTGGGACGCCATACCACCGGAGGGGCGGGAAGCCTTGCGCAAAGCGGCCACGGAGACCGGCAAGCTCCTGAAGGCCGACGGCCGGCGCGAGAGCGCGGAATCGGTCGAGGCCATGCGCAAACGCGGCTTGACGGTCCACGCGGTCACCCCGGAGGTCGAGGCGGAGTGGCGGCGGGTGGTGGAAGCGGCGTATCCGAAGATCCGCGGCGTGATTGTTCCGGCGGACATTTTCGACGAGGTGGTTATACAGTTGAAAGCCTACCGCACCGCGCGGGAAGGGAACAAGAGGTGAGCGGCGAAACCCGTAGCGAGGCGTCCGGTCTGGTCCAGCCCGCCCCGACAGGTGAAGGTGGGCGCCGCTGGCTGCGGGACGTCGAAGACCTCCTGGTCTCGCTCGCGCTGGCCGCCTTGGTGCTCCTGCCACTGGTGGAAATCATCCTGCGCAAAGTGTTTCAAACCGGCATCAGCGGCGCGACCGCCTTTCAGCAACACCTGACGCTGCTCATCGGTCTGCTGGGCGGGGCGCTGGCGGCGCGCGAGCACCGCCTGCTCACGCTCTCGACCTTGATAGATGTTCTCAAGGGGCAGGGGCGGGTTTATGCGCGCGTCTTCAGCAGCGCCTTTGCGGCGGGCATCAGCGTGTTTCTCTGCGTGGCAGCGGCGCAACTGGTGCAAGCGGAGAGGGAAGCCGGCAAGATTCTGGCGTACGGGATCCCGGTTTGGACCATCCAGTGTGTCATGCCCGTGAGCTTCGGCGTGATCGCACTCCGTGTGCTGTGGCGTGCGGCGGAACGCTGGCGCGGACGGCTGGTCGCACTGCTGCTGGCCGGGGGCATGGTGTGGACAGGACTCCAGCCGCCGATCGCGCCCGAGACGCTGGTCCTGCCCGCCCTGTTGATGCTGCTGGCGGCCGTCGTTCTCGGCGCGCCGATCTTCGTGCTGTTGGGTGGTGCGGCGCTGATTCTGTTTTGGGGGCAAGACCTGCCCATCGCTTCCGTTTCGCTCACCCACTATTCGATGGTGACCAACCCCACGCTGCCGACGGTCCCGCTGTTCACGCTGGCCGGGTATTTCCTGGCGGAGGGCGGCGCGTCGAAACGCCTGATCCGGGTGTTTCAGGCCTTGTTCGGTCAATTCCGCGGCGGGCCGGCGATTGTCACGGTGCTGGCCTGCGCATTCTTCACCTCCTTCACCGGGGCGTCGGGCGTGACGATTCTCGCCCTGGGCGGCCTACTGATGCCGGTGCTGATGGGCGCGGGGTATTCGGAGCGGTCCACGTTGGGATTGCTCACCGGCTCTGGCGGTCTCGGGCTGTTGTTCCCGCCGTCCCTCCCGTTGATCCTCTACGCCATTGTGGCCAGCCTCAACACCAAGGCCGGCGGAGTGACCATCGAAAGAATGTTTCTCGGCGGCCTCGGCCCGGGGGTGCTGCTGGTCGCCATGGCCGCCTGGTTGGGCATTCGCCTGGGCCCGCGAGAGAAAGCCGGCCGGCCCGCGTTTGACCGCGGCGAAGCGGGCCGGGCCATCTGGCTCGCCAAATGGGAACTGCTGCTGCCCGTCGTGGCGCTGGTCGCGCTGTTTGGCGGGCTCGCCACGCCGGTCGAGGCGGCGGCGGTCACGGCGCTGTATGCGTTCGTGGTGGAAACCTTCGTCTATCACGATTTCAAGCGGGCGCGAGAGATTCTGCGCGTCATGGCGGACTGTGGTCTCTTGGTGGGTGGCGTGCTGCTCATCTTGGGCGTGGCGCTGGGCTTCAGCAATTACCTGATCGACGCCCAGGTTCCCACCCACGCGGCCGAGTGGGTCACCGGCGCGGTGAAGTCGAAGTATGCCTTTCTGCTGGCGGTCAACCTGTGCCTGCTGGTAGTGGGCTGCGTGATGGACGTGTATTCCGCCATCGTGGTGGTGGTGCCGCTCATCGTGCCGTTGGGCCTGGCCTACGGCATTGATCCCATCCACCTGGGTATCATTTTTCTGGCGAACATGGAGCTGGGACTGTTGACCCCGACGGTAGGCATCAACATCTTTCTGTCCTCGTATCGGTTCGGCAAACCGGTGCTCCAGGTCTCTCGCGCTGTCATCCCCATGCAATGCATGCTGGTGATCGGCGTGCTGTTAATCACCTATCTGCCGCCGCTCACGACCCTCCTGCCGCGCTGGCTTGGACGGTGAAGAGAGGCGGGGAAGGCTCATTGCTCATGGCTGATGGTGAAGGGCTGTCCGCGTCTGACGGGGCCTCTCTGCTGAAGCCCGGCACCATCTTTCCGTGTGGCGGAACTTGTCGGAATGTCGGCGACGGTTCTCCGAGAGGGTATGGTCCGCGGAGAGAGTCTGCTTCCGGGCGAGTGGAGATATCCGTGATAACCGCGCTCCGTAGTCCCCCAGGAAACCCGCAACACCGGCACGTGAGCCTGCGGATTCTCCTGCTGCTACTCCTTGCCGGGGTTCCTCTCACGGCCTGGGGCGGTGAGGGCGGCGCAGCGCTGCTCCAGGAGCGGTACCAGGAACTACGCGATCTTCGACAGCGCGGCCCCTTTGGCCTCCCTCTCAGCGTTCAGTCGGAGGAGCGCAGCGATCGGGTGACCGCCGAGGTGTACGGCATCATCGAGCACCCCTTCGAGGAGATCAAGGCGGCGCTGAGCAACCCTGCTTCCTGGTGCGAGTTTGCCCCCCTGCACTTGAATGTGAAGGCGTGCACCTTCCAGATTCAATCGCACGATACGCTCCTCACGCTCTATATCGGGCGGAGGTACTACCAAAACCCCGAAGATGCATCGTCCCAGTCGTACCAATTCGTGGTGCGAACGGGGGAGCCCGGCTCCTTGTCGGTCGCCCTCAGCGCCCCAGAGGGGCTATTCGGGAGCACGGCCCACCAGTTCCAGTTGGAAGCTGCTGGCGTGGAAGGCAGGACGGTGGTCGCCCTGCGCTCATCGTATGTGCCGAGCATCGTGACCAGAGTCATGACCGCCATCTATCTGGCGACGGTGGGACGAAACAGGATCGGCTTCAGCCGGGAGGACGCTGGCCCGGCCGCATCCCCGCGGTACGTGAAGGGCTTCAGGGGGCTGGTCGAACGCAGCGCCATGCGCTACTACCTTGCCTTCGATGCGTTCCTGGACACGCGTTCCGTCCCGGTGGCCCACCGGTTTGAGGCATGCATCAACGCGGTGTACGACTTGATGGAGCAATACCCCGCACAGCTCCATGACATGGGGAAGGCGGAATATCTCGATGCCAAGCGCAGGGAGCGGGAGAACCAGCTCCGCCTTCAGCAGAAGCTGGACGCGGGCGGCCCGCGCTCGACCGATCGCTAGGGCCGGGTGATGCCTGTGTTTTTGGCACCCCAACGAGAAAAGTCCGACCTGCTTGCCAACGCCTGCGGAAATGCGGAAATGGCAACCCCTATCGTGTCCGCCGTTATGCGCCGCCTCACACAATTGCGCCTTCTGGTGGTTCTCATTCTCTTGGCCTGGGCTGCAACCGCGTCGGCCCAGAGCGTGGCCGATGGCTTCGAGACCGGCAGCATCGGGACTCTGTGGAGGACCCACCGGGTCAAGCCAGGCGACGCCACGGTCCAGCGGGACATCGCCCACTCTGGCACGTTCGCCTTGCGCTTCGATCTGCACCAGGGTGACATGGCCGGCGTGGGGGGCAACGGGGAGGCCACCGAGCGGGCGGAGATCCAGGAGGCGGATGGGTTGTGGGCCCGCTTCGGCGAAAGTTACGAGTATCGCTTGAGCATGTACGTGCCGCCGGATTTCCCCATCGTTGACACACGGCTGGTCATCGGGCAGTGGAAGCAGAGCTGTGAGATTTGTTCCAAGAATCGCAGCCCGATCATCGCCCAGCGCTTCCGCAAGGGTGTCTTCTTCGTCACGATCGAGACCCCGAAGGGGCGGACGAGGATCTTGCAGCACCCCCAGTCCATCCTGGGGCAATGGCTGGATCTGCGCTACCGCATCCGATTTGCCTGGTCCGATGCGTCGATCATGCTGTGGCTGAACGGCGTTCGTGTCGCCGATTACCACGGGCCGCTGGGCTATCCGGACGACCCGCCGGACGTCTACTTCCGGCTCGGCCTGTACCGCGACCGGATGAGTCAACCCATGACCATCTACTTCGACGACTACCGAAAGGAGCGGGTCGGCGAATAGCAGGCTGCATGGCCCTCCCGCCTCCGCCCTCGGCTGTCCTCCGCCACGGCCACGTTCGCGTCGCACAGACGCCGTCCAGGTTCGGGATGTAGATCCCGGGCTCCACTACGGATCCGTGCATTACAGATCATCCTTGACACCGCTTAGCCCGGTGGTACTGTTCCCCCCAGACCGCTGCCCAGCCTCAGCGATCACCGAGGGGCCTGCTGATTTGAGGTAGAGGAGAGAGCATGCGCTGGACCCGTCGCGAATTCCTCATGGGAACTTCCCTTCTCGCCGCCGGTACCTTGGGACATCCTGAGGTATCCGTCGGGCAGAGCCAGACGCCTGGACAGGGGCAGCCGCCCTTGCGACCATGGGAGTTCAGGTCGTTGCGCGGCAACGTCGGCATCTTCATCGGCCAGGGCGGCACCATCGGCTGGCTGGTCTCACCCGACGGCGTCGTGGTGGTCGACGCCCAGATGCCGCCGACGGCCAAGGCGTGCCTCGAGGGCCTCAACGCCCGCTCCGGAAACCGGCCCATCGAGTGCCTGTTCAACACACACCACCACGCCGACCACACCGGTGGCAACGGCGTGTTCCGTCCCGCGGCGCGGACGATCGTGGCCCATGTGCGTGTCCCTGAACTGCAGAAGGCGGCCGCACGGCCGGGGACCGAGGCCGATCAAGTCTACGCGGATACTACGTTCAGCGATCGGTGGGTCGTCCGGATCGGCGGCGAGACCGTGACGGCGGCGTACTCCGGGCCTGCACATACCGGTGGCGACAGCATCATCATCTTTGAGCGGGCAAACGTCGTGCACCTCGGGGACCTGGTGTTCAACCGCCGCCTGCCCGCGCTCGACCGTCCGGGTGGTTGCCGGATCGCCCGCTGGATGTCCGCGCTCGAAAAGATCGTGCAGGACCTCCCGGCAGATACGATGTACATCTTCGGCCACGCCAAGCCGGGAGTCGCGGTCACCGGCCGGAAGGACGACCTCCTCCTCCAACGCGATTTCCTGTCCGCCCTCCTCGATCGCGTGCGCGCCGAGATCACGGCGGGGAGGTCGCGCGACGAGATCGCCAACACGGCGGGTGAGCTGAAAGGCTTTCCGAAACACGGCCCGCTCACCGACCGCGTCCTCACGGCAGCCTACGAGGAGCTCACGCAGGGCGCCTAGGACGACCGGAAGGTGGTAGCATGTTTCGGCGGGGCGAAGACAAGGACTATTACGCAATCTTGCAGGTGGACCCGCGGGCAGAGCCCGAGGTGATCGAGGCAGCCTATCGCCGTCTGAGCCGCAAGTATCACCCGGATGTCAGCGAAAAGGCGGATGCTGGCCAGCGGATGCGGGAACTGAATGAGGCCTTTGAGGTCCTCAGCGATCCTGCTCGCCGCCGCGCCTATGACCGGGACCGATCGTTCGGGGGCCGCCCTGTCTCCGCCCCTGGGCCGGCGACCGCCCAAGACCTGTTGACACACCTGCCGCGTCTCATACCCCTCGTCATCCTGGCGGTCTTGAGCATTCGTTTCCTCCCGCTGCTCCTGCGCCCGCCGATCTTGGCGGCCCTGGCGGTTACCGTCGTTCTCTACCTGTTCTTCCGCTGGTTCCGCCGCCACTGATCGCCGCCATACGCTAGCCCGAAACCGGTAAGGCCTGCAACGCCGTTCCCGCTCATTTACTCACATCCCCCAGATCAGCATCGTGACTGCCGAGACACATGCGGCGATCAGAATGAAGGCAAGACCCCCTACCGCCGCGAAGCGGACGGCGGATTTCTCCCGCCGAGGCGTATCGTGGTTCGTCATTGCAGCACTCATCGCCTTTACTCCATTTCTTGCATGCCGGACATTCAGCCTGGCCGGGCCGTCGTCGGAGTGGCCCTGTCCACCTGTGTTAACCCCATTTCTTCGGCTTGGTTCCTCGGATTCGAAGGACATGAGCCTCTGGAGTCCTCACCTTCGTCCTGAGGTGGTGGTTTCAGACAGCTCACCGGGAGCGGTGACTGCGATCGAGACGAACGCGAGGGATCGTGGGCCAGCATTGGGTGCTCCGGCCGCTGCTCCGATCTTTCGCAAGAGGAGTGCCATGTCCTGCGCGTGCTGCGAGCCAGAGGGACGCGGGGGAGGGAGTCTCGTAAGGTGGCAGTTACGCTGGGCGGAACGCCATCATCATCCTGGGTGAGAGGATTCAGAGGGCCGGACTAGCTGCGGGAGACAGGATGATTTTGCATACGCGGCTGGTACCCAAATGGATTCATGCTGGCGGCTAGATCTCTTCGTTGATGAGGACGAGATCCCTCAGGCTGATCCGTTCGCGATTACATCGTTCGGCCCACAGGTCGTACTGGCCGACCGGCCCAACCGGGACGATGAAAACGACTGTACCGCGGCCCTCGCGCTTGGCGGATGCATACTCACGGAGCAAATCGTCGGCGAAGCGTCGGATGACCGCAGCACACCGACGCACGGAGACGCAACCCCCGCGCAACTGGAAAACGGCGAGTGCCACCAGGGGCGCGGGGTGGACTGACGACATGAGATCTTCGACATCATGCCCTGCCGGCCTGAACGCAGCGACACTCAGCGCCCATCGCAGAACTGAGGATTCCGACCGCCGCCTGTGGTTCCCGACAACTCGTAGTCACCAATCCAGTTGATTTTTTCGACGATCTGCATCAAGCTGCCCGCCTCGGATACTCGCTTCGCCCAATCTAGAGGGTTCTCTATCATGACGCCCATCATTCGTGCCTTGCTCGCCTTCGCGGTCAGCCTGGTCCGCTCGCGCGTGTCCCTGTAAGTGGAGATCCGCGCCCTGCAGCATCCAGTGGCCGTTTATCGGCGATCGAGCCGGTGACCGCCCGTGCGCCCGAGCGATCGCCTTGTCTGGGCGTGGCTGTCCCGGAGCTGGTCGCGCTGGCGGGAGGTTCTGGTCTTCCGCTGGCGCACGCATCGCTCGCTCCCGATGGATTGCCCCGACACCCGTCCAGTGCTGCCGCCCGACCAGGGCCCGGTACTCGCAGTCCCGGAAGTCGGCGGATTGCATCACCACTGTGCGCGGGGGGCTGCGTGAAATCGATGGGACGTCGCGCCGAATCGTATGGGATGGGTATTCGAGAACGACAGCCCGCCAGCGGGATCCGATCGTAACGTGGTGCGGACCGAAACGGGAGAGACCCGCGACAGGAGGAAACCTCGATGCGTCTGTTTGCCGCGACGATCGCCACCGAGAGCAATACATTCTCGCCACTGCCGACCAGCCTGGAGGCCTACAAGGAGAGTGTCTTCCTCCGCCCGGGCGAGCACCCCGAGGGCGCGCCGCTGATGTGCACCGCCCCGCTGTGGGTGGCGCGCCGGCGGGCGCAGGCGGACGGCTTCACCCTGATCGAGGGCAGTTGCTTCGCCGCCAGCCCGGCCGGCACGACCAACCGGGCCGACTACGAGGGCATGCGAGACGAAATCCTGGGCCAGCTCCGCGCCGCCGTGCCGCTGGACGGCGTGCTGCTCGGGCTCCACGGGGCGATGGTCGCGCACGGCTACGACGACGTCGAAGGCGACGTGATCGCAGGGGTGCGCGCGATCGTCGGGCCGACCTGCGTAATCGGCGTGGAACTGGATCTGCACTGCCACCTGACCGTGAAGCGCGTGACTGGGGCCGACGTCGTGATCCTCTACAAGGAGTTTCCGCACACCGATGTGGTTGAGCGCGCCGATGAGCTGCTCAGCCTCGTGCTGAAGACGATCCGCGGCCAAGTGAAGCCGGTGATGGCACTGTATGACTGCCGGCAGATCGGGAGCTACCCGACCACTCTACCGCTGATGCGCGCCTTCGTGGACCGCCTGCAGGCGATGGAAGGCCGGGACGGCATCCTCTCGATCTCCATCGGGCACTGTTTCCCCTATGGCGACGTGCCGGAGCAGGGCGGACGCATCCTGGTCGTGACCGATGGGGACAAGGCGCAGGCCGATGCCTTGGCCACCGCAATCGGCCAGGAGTTCATCTCGATGCGCGGGAAGACCGCGCCGCCGTATCACGGGGTGGACGAGGGGATCACGGCCGGGCTCGCGGTCGAGGGGCAGCCGGTGGTGCTGGCGGACCCGGCCGACAACGCCGGCGGCGGGGCGCCCAGCGACAACACCACGATCCTGCGCCGGCTGATCGAGCGGGACGTGCAGAGCGCCGCGCTCGGACCGATCTGGGACCCGATCGCCGTGCGGCTGTGCTTCGATGCAGGTCTGGGCGCGAGGTTTCCCCTGCGCCTCGGCGGCAAGATCGGTCCCGCCTCGGGCCTCCCGATCGATGCCGAGGTGACCGTGATCGGGCTCCAGCGCGACTGCTGGCAGCGCTTCGGACCTACGCAGGTCCCGCTCGGCGACTGCGCCGCGGTGCGCATCAGTGGGGTGGATGTCGTGTTGATCGCCAAACGCACCCAGGCGCTGGGGTTGGAACTGTTCAGCAACCTCGGCATCGATCCGCACACGAAGAAGCTGGTGGTGGTGAAATCGACCAACCACTTCATGGCGGCGTTCGGCCCCATCGCAAGGCAGGTGCTCTATATCGAGTCCAATGGTCCACTCTGCCGCAACTACCGGCAGATCCCGTACAAGAAGGTCCAGCGCCCCATCTGGCCGCTGGACGAGATCACCACGCCAAAGCTCATCGTCTGAGGCGTCGGGGGGGCGCGTCGTTGAAGAAGAAAGCCAACTGGCTCGCCTTGACCAGGAGCACGCCAGTGGATCTGACCCTGGTGGCCGTCAGTCTCGGGCACGGGATCACCGACTGGTATTCGAACAGCCTGTTTATTGTCCTGCCCTATCTCGCCGTGGACCTGCGACTCACCTACAGCCAGGTCGGAGTCCTCATGGGATGGAACTACTTCACCAACTTCTTCGTCAACCTCCCCGGGGGACTGATTGTGGACCTGGTCGGGAAGACCGGAGTGCTGTTAGGCCTGGCGATCGCCCTCACAGGGCTCCCCTATTGTCTCCTCGGGTTCAGCACGAGCTATGTCATGGCGATGATCTTTATCACCTTCGTGGGCATTGGCAGCAACCTGTGGCACCCGGCGGCTCTTTCCTTTCTGACGAGACGCTATCGCGAGCGCAAGGGGCTCGTGATCGCCCTGCATGCCATGGGAGGCAACCTGGGAAGTACTCTCGCCCCGATGGCCATCGGCGTGGCCCTCACCTTTCTCGTGTGGCGGCGCGTGCTGCTGCTCAACTTCCTCCTTGGAATTCTCATGGGGTTCGTGCTGTGGAGGCTCCTCGCCAAATTCGAAACCGGACGAGTTGAAGCGCGAGGGAAGGAACTTTCCCTGATAGAATACTGGACGGCTGTCCGAGCCATGGCCAAGAACAAGCGCATTCTCCTGCTGTGTTCGCTCGGCGGAATGCGGGCGATGACTTCAATCGGCCTGTTCACGTTCTTGCCCATCTACCTGGCCCATGAACTCCAGTATTCCCCGATCCTCGTCGGAGCGTACATGACCGTCGTCCAGGGCGCTGGGGTTTTCGCCTCGCCCGTCTCGGGCACCCTATCGGACCGGAAAGGCAGGCGCCCGGTCTTGACCGCAGGATTGGTCGCCACCAGCCTCCTCCTGGCTGCACTGGTCCTCGTGCAGGCCAGGCTCTTGTTTGTGGGGGCGCTGGCGGTCCTTGGGTTCTTCCTGTTCTCCCTGCAACCCGTCATCTTGGCCTGGATGATGGACGTCGCTCCGGAGAACGTCGGCGGAACCACCGTGAGCGCTCTCTTTGGGATCCAATCCCTCTTCTCGGGCTTCTCGCCAGCGATTTGTGGGTTCATTGCTGACCACTTTGGGATCCTGTACGCCTTCTACTTTCTGGCCGCCACGATCTTTGCCGCGAATTTCCTGGTCTATTTGATTCCCAGTACGCCCCCACCGAAAGAGCCGCTCGCCCAGGCATGAGGGAGGGCTTTTCACGGGGTAGCCGCCATGACAAACCCCGCTGCCCACCCCAATGCCTTGTCGCGCCATCGGCCATTGGTGCGTCCGGTAGTCAGGGACCGCTACAGAGCGACGCCGATCACGTCCCGCACGGTCTTCCGGGGGAGAGTATTACGCGTCTTCCCGGATGGAGCCGTCGCGATCACAAGACCCGATACGACAGACGGTAACTGTGCGGTCGGGAGCGACCCCTGGTAGGGTCGAGGACTGGCGCGGTACCCCGAAGGCTCCCCTTGGCTGTGTCCGCCGTTTCCAGCTTCGTGCCCGTGTAGGTTCGCCGTGGGCCCGGCTCCAGTCCCCGCCCGGTCAAACCCGGCGTGCTGATTTCCAGCACCGGGCTTTCCTGCTTGCTTCGCCCCCCGGGTCATGGGACCGCGCGACTGGGAGCGCTTTCGGCTGGGAGGGGAAATCCAGCCCCCAAGGGAAGCGAAGCCTGCCAATAGACCCCAAAGATGACAGCCACTCCTGCCCTTCCCGTTATGGAAAGACCGGCGCACCGGGCGGGACTCGAACAGGAACCCCATCCGGTGCCGAGCTTCCTTCCCGCCAGCGAGCCACTGTCGGTCCGCCTATTCCTCCAGCCCGTCGGTGACGCCTGGGCCGCGATGCTCGTGGCAGCGGGCGCCCCCCCACCCGGACGGGACATAGTGTGGGTGCCAGCCGAATTGCGCGGACCCTCCACCTGCGAAGGGGTTTGCTGTTGACAAGCCGGAGCGCTGAGCGCTAGGCTTTTCGCTGGGCCTCCCGGCACTATCCCAGTATCGCCGGACTGCTCGCCCACCACATCACCCACCGCGTACAACGGGCCAGGCTGGCCCTTGTGAAATGCACCACCCATATCCCCGGCTCTCTCTCAGTGTTCGCGGGACGGCGAGCCCCCATGCCTTTGGAGGCCACGGGCGGCCCGAGGCGGAGGACGCTCGGACCCCATGGTGCGCTGGCGCGCGGAGGTGCTGCAACTCCCCGCGCCCGAAGGAGGGACAGCATGCAACAGGGAACCGTCGCCGGGATGAATCGCCGCACCTTCCTCCGCCTGAGTGCTGCCACGGCGGCGGTGGCCGCCGTCGGGCCGGGCCGGGCCATCGCCGCTCCGGACCTCCCGCCGGTCCCCCTCCCGCCCCCGCAACTGGAGGGCGGCCGCCCCTTGATGCAGGTGCTGCAGGCCCGCCGGTCGGCCCGGACCTTCAGCCCGCAGCCGCTGCCCGCCCAGGTGCTGGCCAACCTGCTCTGGGCCGCGGCGGGCGTGAACCGCCCCGACTCGGGAGGCCGGACCGCGCCCACCGCCGGCAATTCCCAGGACATGGACCTTTACGTCGTGCGGGCCGATGGCCTCTTCCGTTACGACGCGAAGGGCCACCACCTACAACCACTCCGCGGGGAGGACCTCCGCGCCCTCGCCGGGCGGCAGGCGTACGTGCAAGAGGCCCCCGTGAACCTGATCTACGTGTCCGATCTGGCGAAAATGAAGGCCGCCCCGGCCGATCGAGAGGGGTACGCCGCCGCCCATACCGGCTTCATGGCCCAGAATGTCTACCTGGCCTGTGCCTCGGAGGGCCTGGCGACCGTCGTGCGGGCCTCGATCGATCGCCCGGCTCTCGCCCAGAAGATGGGGTTGCGCCCCGACCAGCGGATCACGCTCGCCCAGTCGGTCGGCTATCCCAAGGCGTAGGACAGGCCGAGACGCCAGCGCGGTGGAGCAAGATTGCGGCACGCCCCGTCCGCGAATCAGCGGGGCCGACACTGCCCCGCGTTGGGGGCGCCCGTACGTCCAACAGGTCGGCATCACCTGGGCCGCGCGTTGATCGTGGGAGATGGCGCGCTGTCGCCAGAGTCGCGTGCGGTGAAGGGCCGTGCGTTTCGTGGGGTGCCACCCGAGGAGGCTTCGCCGCGACGGGGCCGAGGGGGCCGCGGAGGGAATACCAGAACCGGTGGGGTCATTGACAGCGTGGGCTCCCCGACCAGGCAACGACGGGACTGGTCATGAAGAGCATGCCTCGGCCGCGGTGGTGGTCGTGGGTTGGGTTCTCTCTTCTCGTCGCGAGTCTCCTCGCCTCCGCAGCCGAGGTTTCCGTCAAGGACTTGACCGCCAACCCCGCCAAGTTCGACGGCCAGACGGTGACCCTCCGGGGCACGGCGATTGCGGTGAAGGCCATCACCCGAGAGGAGCTGACCGGTGCCCCCCTGTCGGCCACCGCCCTGGATTGGCCGGGGGGTGAACAGGAAACGCCATGCTCTTGGCGGTGACGATCCTGAGCGGGGCGATCTTGGGGTGGGAGGCCGGGAAGGACGGGCTGCTCCTCATCGTGCCCCAAGCAGTGGCCGTGGCAGGGGCGCTGGCCCTGACGGGCTACCTCCGGTTCCTCGTGAAGAACTGGCGGAGGGTGCTCGGCCGACTCGTCCACCAAGGCAGCAGGGACTTCCAGCGGGAGTCGGTGACCATGCTGGCGTGGTCGGTGGTCCTGCACCTCCTGGTCATGGGTGCGGTGGGCACACTGGTCTACTGGATTTCGGCTCTCCCCCATTGAGGGGCTGCAGGGACGACCGGCTCGCCAGCACGGGGTGCTCACGCGGTCAGCCGACGCGAAGGCGACCCCCGGGGACGCCCGGGAAGAGGCGCGGGTCCGTAACGAAGGGGATGCCACAATGCAAACATCGCTGGTCCTGCTCCTCGTCCTCCTGCTCCTGCTGGTCCTCTTCCTGACGAACGCCATCCGCATCGTGCCGGAGTTCCAGCGCCTGGTGGTTTTCCGTCTGGGGCGCTGCATCGGGCCGAAGGGGCCGGGCCTGGTCCTCCTCATTCCCATCATGGATCGGCCCGTGCGGGTGGACCTGCGGGAGCTCTTCCTGCAGATCCCCCACCAGACCTGCATCACCCGGGACAATGCCCCCATCTCCATCGACTTCCTGGTCTACTGGCGGGTGGTCGAGCCGGCCCTGAGCGTCATCAAGGTGCAGGACTTCGCCGGCGCCTCCCAGGGGATCGCGACCACCACGTTGCGGGCGGTGGTCGGCGACATCCCGCTGGACGATGTCCTGGCCAAGCGGGATCAGATCAACGAGGTCCTCCGCACCAAGCTGGACGAGGTGACGGAGCGCTGGGGGGTGAAGGTCACGACGGTGGAGATCCGCGAGATCGTCCCGCCGAAAGAGGTCCAGGACGCCATGAACAAGCAGATGGGGGCCGAGCGGAGCCGCCGCGCCATGGTGACCGAGGCCGATGGGCGCCGCGAGGCCGCGATCAAGGTGGCCGAGGGGGACAAACAGGCTGCCATCCTGAAGGCCGAGGGGGACAGGCAGGCGGCGATCCTCCGGGCCGAGGGGTTCGCCCTGGCGCTCCAGAGAGTGTTCGAGGTGGCCAGCACGGTGGACACGAAGACGATGAGCCTCCAGTACCTCGATGCCCTGAAGGCCCTGGGCGCCAGCCCGGCCACGAAGATCGTCTTCCCCTTGGAGTTTACCTCCTTGCTCCGCCCGCTCTTCGACAAGGGGGCCTCGTCGGGCGGAGCGGGGGGACCGTAGGACCTTTCCCGCCACCGACTCTCCCGGGTGGCCTGCCCGAGCCTCCCAGGACGAGGTGCAGGGAGAAGCGACAGCAACCCCTCGTGCAGTGGCGAGGAGTCAGGCGATGGCCCAGCCGATGGCGAGCGGGCGCGCGGTGTCCGCGGATGACGTCGTGCTCGCGCAAGCCTCCGGGTGTGAGGCGCTGCTGAACATCGTGGAGCGCCGGGGCCTCATCAAACGCACCGAGGTCCCGGAGGAGATCAAGCGGCTGCGGGAGAGGACGGCGCAGGCACAGGGACCATGCCAAGGGTCTTCCTGACGGCCCTCTCTCTGGCCATCAGCCTCATCCTCGAAGGAGACGCCCCATACTGCTTCGACACCTCGGCCAGTTTTCTCCTGCGCTGCAAGCCCGGTTCCTCTGGGCTGGCGAAGCCCTGGAGGGCCTGACCGCCGACGAGCAACTGGAAGTCGCCAGCCAGCTCGCCGTGGCCATCCTGAAGGCCGCTCGGCATCGCTTCGAGGGTTCCGCGGGAGATCGGAGGGCCTACTACACCCTCTGCGATACCGTGGAGGAGTGGTTCACGCGGGAGATCGCGGCGTTGCGGTTCGGGTGGGCGCAGTGAGGTGTGTCGGTGCGTGACCTCCGAATCCCCTCAATGCCCAGGCAGGGCTTCGCATGTGTGGCCGCTTCACCCTGAGCGCCTCCGCCACGAGCCGCGCGCAGCCGGCCGACCTGGCCGACCTCCTATCCTGGTCGCCCTACGCTTTCGCGTTGCCCTTGGGTTTGGCCGCCCTCCGCTTCGCCCAGTACGCCTTCATCCGCCGACTCACGGCCTGACGGGCTGCGGCACTCATTCGGCGGGGCTTGGGGGTGGGGCGACTCGAACGTGCAGCGGGGGTTCGCGTTCTCGCGTCGCCCGGTTCCCCGAGCACGGAGCGGATCGCACGGATCTGCCGGTCGATGCCCTGGCGCTCCGTCTCAAGATGGCGGAGGGCCTGGCGCAGGGTGGCGGTTACCTTCGGGGTCATTCTTGCCTCCATTCGTGAGAACTGCGTGGAAGGACGGGATGCAATCATCCTGACTGTATACCCCAAGCTGTGCATGATTGCCATCGCAAAGCACGTCCCGGGTGCCCGCGCGTCGCGACCCCTCGCACGGCGGACCTGCCCTTCAGTGCGGACAGTCCGGGGACTTGACCGGCGATCTACCCACACGACCAATCGTGCTATATACTATCCTATGTGGGAACCGCTGGGCAATGCCAGTGGGGGGCACCACGGGCGCCGTCGTCCCTGGGCGCGCAGCGTCCCGTGACGGCGTGCAGGGCCCCCAGCGGAGAGGGCGACAGGGCGTCGGCGCTCGGAAAGTCCAGTCCAGAGCGGGAGCCCCGAGCCTTCCGAGACCTGGCCAGCCGTGGCAGCGCCGAGGCCGACGAAGGGAGAAGGAAGATGCGAAAGGGGCTTGTTACTGCGGTTCTGCTGATGACAGTCTTTCTGTTCGTCCCGGCATCGCCGACGTTCGCAAGAGGAGGCGGTGGATGGGGGCACGGTGGGTTCCACGGTGGGTTCCATGGGCACGGGGGGGGCGGGGTCGGAGTCTTCATCGGCCCCGGCTTCTGGGGGGGCGCCCCGTGGTGGGGACCCGCGTACCCATACTACGGCTACCCGGACTACGCCTCCCCATACTATGCCGCTCCACCGGTGGTGGTCCCGCAGGATCCGCCCGTGTACATCCAGCCACAGGCGCCCCCGCCACCGCCCGCCTACTGGTACTACTGCCCGAATTCCCAAACCTACTACCCGTATGTCAAGGAATGCGCCTCCGGCTGGTTGACCGTCGTCCCGCCCTCGACGGCACCGCCGATCGGGCCGACCCCGTAGGAGGAGGACACGCATGTGGACCAGGTGGCACCTGCTTCCTCTCGTTGCGGTCGTGGGCCTGGCTGGCTGTGCCACGATCCCAACCGGTCCGAGCGTGATGGTGCTCCCGGGCCAGGGGAAGCCTTTCGAGCAGTTCCAGGCGGACGACGCCATCTGCCGGCAGTGGGCCAGTGCGCAGGTGGGCACCACACCCGGGAATGCCTCCACGGAAGCTGCCTGGAGTAGCGCCGCCCTCTGGACCATCCTCGGTGCAGGGTTGGGTGCGATCATCGGATCCTCTGCGGGCCATGTTGGCACGGGCGCGGCGATCGGGGCCGCCGGAGGAGCGATTGGAGGAGCCGCCGCCGGAGTGGGAGCCGCGCAGGCCGCTGGGGGGACCGTGCAATCGCGGTACGACACGGCCTATCAGCAGTGCATGTACACCAAGGGCAACCAGATTCCGGTGACCGGGACCCCGCAGCCGCGATATGGCGCGCCCCCACCGCCACCCCCGCCAGGGCCGTACAGCACGCCTCCCGCACCTCCGCCGCCCCCGTCCAACGGCATGCCGCTACCGTCACCTCCGCCGCCCCCGCGCTGAGGGCGGCTTCCAGCCCCCTGGCCTCCGGGTCAGGGGGCTCTCGTTTGTGTGGGGCGAGCGTCGTCAGGAAGTCCGCCAGAACCGTACCCCTGGGTGGGATTGCTGTTGACATCCCAGATCGGTGAGCGGTAGCCTCCCTCCCGAGCTGCCCGACACCGCGCCACCGGCCGCGCGAACGCGGCGGCGTGAATGTCCCGACTCTCGGCCGCTACGGGAGGTGCCCGCGCGCGTCCTGGCAGACTGACCTATGCAATTCCCCGCCGCCCTCCGCGCTCTCAATCATCGGGACTATCGGCTCTTCTTCTCGGGCCAACTCATCTCGCTCATCGGAACCTGGATGCAGCGCGTGGCGCAGGCATGGCTGGTCCTCGAGCTCACCAACTCGCCCTTCCAGTTGGGGCTCGTCAACGCGCTCCAGTCTGCGCCCATGCTCTGCCTTGCCTTCGTCGCCGGTGCCATCGCGGACCGGCTCCCCAAGCGCCGCGTCCTCATCGGCACGCAGACGGCCCTCATGGGCCAGGCCTTTGTCCTGGCCGTCCTCGTGTGGTCGGGCTACGCGCGGTACTGGCACGTGGCGCTCCTGGCGATCTGCTATGGCCTGGCCAACACCCTCGACATGCCCACGCGGCAGTCGTTCGTCGTGGAGATGGCGAGCAAGGAGGACCTCCCGAATGCCATCGCCCTCAATTCCACCATGGTCAGCGGCGCCCGCATGGTGGGTCCCGCCGTCGCCGGCCTCCTGGTGGATCGGTACGGCGTGGCCTCCGCCTTCGGCCTCAACGGCCTGAGCTTCGTGGCCGTGATCCTCGCCCTGGCGGCCATGCGGGCCGACGGCCTGCCCGGCCCCGCGCAGGGCACCACCGTCCGCGAGGACATCGTGGCCGGCCTCCGCTACGCGGCCCGCACGCCGCTCGTGGCCCTGACCCTGAGCCTCCTCTCTGACCGTCGGGCTCTTCGTCATCGAACCACAACGTCCTGGTGCCCCTCCTGGCGCGGGACGTGCTCCACGAGGGGGCCCACGGCTTCGGCCTCCTCATGGCGGCGGTGGGCACGGGGGCGATCGTCGGGGCGCTGGCCGTGGCGACGCGGGGCAAAGGCCGCCCGCCGCTCGCCCTGCTCCTCGGCACCGCTGCCACCGCTGCGGGCCTCACGCTGCTGCTCGCGGGGGTGCGGAACTTCTGGGTCGCCATGCTCGTCCTGACCCTGGTGGGACTTGCGCAGATGGTGTTCCTGGCGAGCTGCAACACCACGCTCCAGCTCGTGGTCCCGGACCGGATGCGCGGCCGGATCATGAGCCTCTTCGCCTTCGTCTGGGTCGGCGTCACCCCCCTGGGATCACTCTTCGTCGGCACGATCGCGGACGGGTTCGGGGTCGCGGCGGCGTACGCCATGGGAGGCGGGGTGGCACTGGCCTTCATTCTGGGTCTGGGCCTGCTGTGGAGGCGGGAGCGGGCCGCTTCAGCCGATCCCGTCGCAGAGCCTCCGACGGTGGCCTGAGTGCTTGAGGGGAGTGCGATGTCCGGAGGAGAAACGGAGGGTGCGATGGTCGATCGATACACGCAGATTGTCCTGACGGTGATCGCCGCGGCGCTGGTCATGCTGGTGATCGGGTCTTGGTTTGAACCGCGGGGGGTGGTAGCCCAGGGACCGGAGTGTGGGGGGCCAACGAATCCGTGCTATGTACGAACGCTCATGCCTCCCTGTGGGAGCCCGAAAGACCCCTGCTATGTAACCACGCTCACGCCCATTGAAGTCCGCATGGAGCGGTGATCCATGCGGAGCAGATCGAGTTGGGTAGAAGCCCCTGCCCTCATTTCTCGACAGCAGTCAGCCGCCGGAGTAAGCCGGCGCCGAGGCCCCGGACTCGCAACCGAAGGGTTGACGTGTTGAGAGTCGGGCCCGGCGGCAGGCCGTACGTGCTGAAATCGCGGCATGAAAGGTTGCGAGTTTTGGAAATGATTGAGGCCTGAAGCGCCTCGCCAAGGGCCCCATGGAGGAAGATGGGGGAGTTGCTGAAATGAAAGAGCAAGGAGGCTCAACCGAATTGAAAGAGAGTCCAGTCTACAAGCGGCACCGGATCCACACGCTGCAATTGGCCAGCGGGGTGTGGCTCGCTTCCATCGTGAATTTCGGGAAGCGGAAGATGAGTACCGAGAACTCCCTGACGGACGCGGTAACTCGGATCCCAAGAGAGTACGACTCGGAGGAGCAGGCGATTCAGGCCGCCAAGACATACATCGACCAACAGGAGGAACACGAGGAAGAGGTGTAGAGGCACAACGCCCCCGCGTGTGCTGATACACATGCTACAAGGGTATAGCTTCAGCGTTTCTGCTGGAGTAGCCGAGGGATCGGCGGAGGCACCCACCAGCGGCCGACAGCCTGCCCTGGTCTTGCGGCTGATAGAACCGAGGTCTCGGGAGCACCTCTGGCGAAGAAGGAGGCGGTCTCATGTCGACCCCTGCCAACAGCGATCACTACAGCGACATCCGGGCTGGCTCTGCCAGGCTGTATGCGGAGGCGGTGAAGGTTTTCCCTAGCGGCATAACCCACGACAGCCGCCACATGATGCCGTTTCCCCTCTACATCAGCCGGGCTCAGGGCTCCCGCAAGTGGGACGTGGACGGAAACGAGTATATTGATTTTGTCCTGGGCCATGGCGCCCTGCTGCTGGGTCACTGCCACCCGGCGGTAGTGGAAGCGGTGGTCGCTCAAATGTCCAGAGGGACGCATCCCGGGGCCTGCACCGAGCTGGAGCTGGAGTGGGGGAAACTGGTCCAAGCGCTGGTGCCATGTGCCGAGCGCGTGAGGTTCACGAACTCCGGCACCGAGGCCACCCTGTTGGCGATGCGGCTGGCGCGGGCCTTCACGGGCAAAGAGAAGGTCGCCAAGTTCATCGGCCACTTCCACGGCTGGCACGATTACGCGCAGATCGGGCAGGCGCCGCCCTTCGATGTGCCATCCTCCGCGGGGATTCCCCGATCGGTGATCGAGACGATCGTGCCCCTGGACCCCCGGGACGAGACGGCGATCGAGCGGACCCTGCGTTCGGATCCCGGCCTCGCGGGCCTCATCCTGGAGCCCACGGGCGCGTCCTGGGGCACGGTGCCGCTCCGGCCGGGACTCCTCCAGTGGCTTCGAGCGCTCACAGCAGAATTGGGCGTCGTGCTGATCTTCGACGAAGTGATCAGCGGCTTCCGCTACGCCCCAGGTGGTGCCCAGCAATACTTCGGGGTGATGCCGGATCTGGCGGTGCTGGCCAAGATACTGGCCGGAGGGTTGCCGGGCGGAGCCGTCGTGGGGCGGGCCGACATCATGGAATACCTCGCGTTCAAGACAGGCGATGCCCGGTGGAACCGCTATCGCCGGATCGCCCACCCGGGGACCTTCAATGGCAACCCGGTGTCCGCCTCCGCCGGGGTGGCGGCGCTCAAGATCGTGGCCACGGGGAAGGCCCAAGCTGAGGCGGCGGAACTGGGGAAGACGCTGCGGGAGAAGCTGAACCAGGTGCTCGAGCGCCGGGCCATCCCCGGCTGCGTCTACGGCGACCTCTCCATGTTCCACATCTACCTGGGGGACTGCCCCCGCATGGCGGAATGCGATCGCAGCCTTTGCACCCACGATCCTACGGCCCTGAAGGAAGCGCGGAAGGGGCCCCGGGCGGAGGGGCTGCGGCGGTACATGCTGGCTCACGGGGCCGACATCCACGGCGCAGGCGGCATGCTCTCCTCGACCCACAGCCTTGAGGATGTGGAGCACGCCGCCCACATCTTCGATGCGGCGCTGAGAGACCTGGCCGAAGCGGGACTGCTGTAAGGGCACGGCGCAGCGTGCCCCTACCGCGAGTCAGCCCGCGAGGTACGACGAATGCGCCGGCACCAGCGTGAGCGGTGACGGTGTCGGGTCAGAGCGAGCGAAACTCCCTGGAATAGGCCGTCAGCACGTCCACCCCGTCCGCCGTCACGGCCACGTTCTCCTCCACGCGCACCCCGCCCAGGTCCGGGATGTAGATCCCCGGCTCCACGGTGAAGGTGAGGCGTGGAACCGTGACCGTGGCATTACCCGTGACCACCGAGGGCGCCTCGTGGCCCTCGATCCCGAGGCCGTGGCCCACGCGGTGCGGGAAGTATTGGCCGTAGCCCGCCTCGTCCACGATCCGGTGGGCCGTCTCGTCCAGGTGCGACAGGGTGACGCCTGCCCGGATCGCCTCCAGCACGCGCCGGCTGACCGTGAGCTCCAACTCGTAGATCTCCAAGAACTCCGCGGGGGGCGGGCCCACGAAGAAGGTGCGGGTGATGTCGCTGCAGTAGCCGTGGTAACGGGCCCCCGTGTCGATCATCAACGCCTCGCCTCTGATCACCGTGCGATCCGACGTCTTGGTATGCGGGAAGGCGGTTCGCGGGCCGGAGGAGATCACGGGCTCTTTCGGCAACTCCTCGGTGCCCAGGCGCAGCATCTCGATCTTCAGTTCGTTGGCGATCTCCCGCTCGGTCATGCCGGTGCGGAACCGCCCGAGCACTCGCTCGAGCGATTCTTCGGCGATCCGGCAGGCCTGGCGCATGGCCTCCACGTCCTCGGGGTCCTTGACCATGCGGAGCGCGTCCAGGATCCTCTCGGCGGGCTCGAAATCGGTCCGGGGGAGCCCGGGGAGCAGCAGCCCCCGCTCGTACAGCCGCAGGGTGAAGTGCTCCGCGGCCACCCGGGGGGCGCGGGATCGCTCCCGAACGACGGCCCCCAGGCGCCTCGCCGCCGCCTCGGGCCCCTCGGCGTCGGTCCAGGAGATGACCTCCGCCTCGGGCCAGCGGGTTCGAAAGTCCGGCACCTCCAGGAGCGGCAGCGCCGCCGCCAGACTCTCGTCGGGGAACACCACGTAGATGATCGGCCGCTTCCGGAGCATCTGGTTGATGCCGAGGGTGTAGTACAGATTCGGCCCGGGGAGCAGCACCAGGGCATCGATGCCCGAACCCTTGAGGGCAGCGGCCACGCGCTTCAGCTTCGGTGTCGCCATGGGAAGCACCTCCCGATAGATCGATTCGCCAATGCGTCCGTCGGGGCTGGTCGATCCCGACCCGACGGGGTCAACGCCGCCGGCGGGGATCCAGGACGTCGGTCAGCCAGTCCCCCAGCAGGGTCGTGGAGAGACAGGTAAAGGAGATGGCCAGGCCGGGCAGGACCGTCAGCCACCAGGCCCTGGCCATGTAGTCCTTCCCCTCGGCCAGCATGTTCCCCCAGGCCGGAATGGGCGGCTGGATGCCGTAGCCCAGAAAACTCAGAGAGGCCTCGGCGACGATCAGTCGGCCGGCTTCCAGGGATCCCAGGGCGATGGCGGGTCCGAGGACATTGGGGAGGACGTGGCGGACGAGGATGCGCCACCAGGGCGCCCCCAGCGTGCGCGCCGCCTCGACAAACTCCTGCTGTTTCATCACCAGGGTCTCGCCGCGAACCAGTCTGGCGTAGAGCACCCAGGACGAGATGGCGAGGGTGGCGATGATGCCCGTCAGGCTCGCGCCCAGCACCGCCGCGATGCTCAGCGCCAGCGCCATGAAGGGGAAGCTGAGCTGCACGTCCACCAGTCGCGAGCCGACGTTGTCCAGCCATCCTCCCCGGTAGGCCATGATCAGCCCGGCTACCACCCCCAGCGTGCCCGCCACCGCCACCGCGACCACCCCGACCACGAGCGAGATCCGCGCCCCGTACAGCATGCGCGCCAAAAGATCCCGGCCCAACTGGTCGGTTCCCAGCAGGTGCCCGGCGGCGCCCGGCGCCAGGAGTCGCTGCTCCAGGTCCCCCGTCAACGGGTTGTAGCCGGTGAGTAGCGGCGCCCCCACGGCCAGCAATGTCTCGAGCACCAGGAAGAAAGCAGCGCCGATGCCCCAGGCGCCGCCGCCATCCAGACGAATTCTCCAGCGGCGGACGGGCGAGGGCCGGCCTCCCTCCCTCCGGCCGCCCCGATCCATCGAGGCACCCTCGCCGATCCAGGCTTCCCGCGGGTCACTCATACACGATCCTGGGGTTCAGCAGCCCGTACAGCAGATCCACGATCAGGTTGATCAGCGAGACGGAGACTGCCGTGAAGAACACCGCCGCCAACGCGGTGGGAAAGTCGCGGAACTGGATCGACTGCACGATCAGCCGGCCCAGGCCCGGCCAGGCAAAGATCGTCTCGACCACGATCGCACCACCGATCAGCCCGCCCATCTGCAGGCCGATGATGGTCAGGATGGGGATGGCCGCGTTCTTGAGCACGTGCCGGTACAGCACCACCCATTCCCGCAGCCCCTTGGCCCGCGCGGTGCGGACGAAATCGGCCCGCAGCACCTCCAGGACGCTCGAGCGCGTGAGCTTGACCACCCGGCCCAGCGAGTACAGGCCCAGGGTCAGACTGGGAAGGATGAGCTGCCGGAGCGTGCCCATGCCGCCGGTCGGCAGGACGCCGAGCGTCACGGAGAACACGAGGATCAGCAGGAGCCCGAGCCAGAAGCTCGGGATCGACTGTCCCAGGACCGAGCCGACGGTGGAGAGCCGGTCGGAGAGCCGCCCGCTCCGGATGGCCGCCAGGAACCCGAGCGGCACCCCCAGGGCCACGGCGAAGAGCATGGAGGCGAGGGTGAGCAGGCCCGTCGCCGGCAGGCGCTCCAGGACCAGGGCGAGCGCGGGCACGTTGTACTTCAGCGAGGTGCCGAAATCCCCGAGCGCCGCGCGCCCGATGAACCGCGCGTACTGCACCCAGAGGGGATCGGCGAACCCCCACTGCACGCGCATGCGCTCGATGAACTCGGGCGAGGAGTCCACCGGCACCAGGAGCAGCACCGGGTCGCCCGCCATGTGCAGCACGCCGAACATGAAGGTGAGCGCCAGGAAGACGGTCAGGAGCGTCAGCGCCACGCGTCGCGCCAGATACCGTGCCATGCCGGTGGCCTTACCCCGGATCCTTCACGAGAGCCATTCTGATCTATCCGGATCACGTGACCAGTGACGCAATGAAATGACCGATGACTTCTACTTCCAGGCCGCTGCGCCGAGGGCGAACTGCTCGTCCCCTCTGGGCTCCCAGCGGAGCTGCTTGTTCACACCGTAGAGGTCGAGCTGCGACCAGAGGAAGAGCCAGGGCGCCTGCTGCTGGATCTCCGCCTGCAGCTCGTCGAAGGCCTGTCGGCGCTTCTCCGGGTTGACGAGGGGCAGCGCCCTTTCAATCCCGGCGTCGACCTTCTTGTCCGAATAGGTCACCCAGGTGGACCCGGTGTGGAACCAGTCCCGCAGCATGCTGCCGTCCAGCGTGGTGTCGCTGCGGCCGAAGAGGTACATGCCATCCACCTTCCCCGACTTCACCAGGTCCAGCAGGGTGCCCCACTCATCCACCTGGAGCTTCACATTGATGCCGGCCTGGGTCAACTGCTCGGCGATCGCCTGCGCCGCCTCCTTGTCCTTCAGGTATCGCCCGCTGGGCGTGTGGAGGGTGATGGGGGTCCCCGTGTACCCGGCCTGCTTGAGCAACGCCTTCGCCTTCGCCACATCCACAGCGTACGGCTTGAGCTTCGGGTCCAGATGCCGGTTGATGACTTCCAGGGGGCCCGCCATGCGCCTGGCATTTCCTTCCATGACGGTTCGGATGATCTGGTCCACATCCACCGCGTGGTTGATGGCCTGGCGGACCCGCGCGTCCTGAAGCGGGCCGGGCTGCAAGGTGTTGAAGGCCACGAAGATCACGCGCCGTCCGACCACCGAGCGGATCTCGGCGCTGCCGGACCGGTTGACCTGATCCAGCGACTGCGGCGGGACATCCGGGATCAGGTTCACCTCGCCGGCAAGCAGGGCGGAGACCCGCGCCGCCACATCCGGAATGATGCGGAATTCGACCGTGGCGATCTGCGGCTTCGGCCCCCAGTAGCTGTCGTTGCGGACCAGCGTGATGCTCTGCTCCCGCTTCCACTCCTGCAGCTTGTAGGGACCGGTCCCGATCGGCTTCTCGGTGAGGCTCTTGGGCCCTTCCTTGATCGCCCTGGTGGGGGCCATGTAGATCTCCGTGAGCCCCTCCAGCAGGGTGGGGAACGGCTTCTCGGTGCTGATCCTGACGGTGTGCTCGTCGACCACCGTCGCCGATTTCACCAGGTCGATACGGACCCGCCGGGCCGAATTATTCTCCTTGTTGACGACGTACTCGATGTTGGCCTTCACCGTCTCGGCGTTGAACGGCTCGCCGTCGCTGAACTGCACGTTCTTCCGGAGCTTGATCTCCCAGTTCAGGTCGTCCGAGGTCCGCGCCGACTCGGCGAGTTGCGGCACGATCTTCATGTCGGGGTCGCGGGTGAACAGATGCTCGTAGATATGCGTGATGACCCGGTCCGTGGTGTTGTCCAGGGTGTTGACCGGGTCGAAGCTGCGCACGTCCGAGTTGAGGCCGACAATCACCTTTGGCGGGGCTGCGGCAGCAGCCGTCGGCGGCCCGAGGAGGCCGGGAGCGATCAGGGGAAGCAGCGCCACACCGGTCAACAAGACGATCCTACGCATCGCGCACTCCTTTCCCAAGGCCCATGAAGATCAGGGCCGCCCCACCATGTCCCCGGCCGAAACCGTGAGGCCGGGAGAGCGTCCGTGCTGTCGGCCCCGATGACAATCGGGGGATCCGAATGACAGAGCCACCCACGCTCGGGACGTCACGAGAAAAGGCCGGGGCAGGCGCACCACGGCCAGGGATGGACCAACCCTTTGAGTGCAGGGACCCTACCAAGGGTGGGTGGCTGTGTCAAGCAGCGCGGCTTCCGCGGTCGACTGTCCGCTTGACAGCGCCTCGCCGCTCGGAGAATATGGCCTTCAGTCCGGTCCGCGCGGGGAGGAATCTTCAGAGCTCCCCAAATGCAAATCTCTATCACCTCAGCTCAGGGGGGACGGGTCGTGGCCGATGTCATCAACATCCAGTTCACGCGCTTCTCGGCCTTTTACAGCCCGTTGATCGCGACGGTCGCCGGTGGTTTCCTGAAGGAAGAGGGGTTCGAGCCGAAGCTCGCCATCTCGCCGCCAGGCAAATCGGCCATCGCTGCGCTCATCGACGGCACAGCGCACGTGGTCCAATCGGCGCCGTCGCAAGGCTTCGCGCCGCTCGAGCAGGGCAAGCAGCCGCCGGCCGTCCACTTCGCCCAGATCAACGAGAAGGACGGCTTCTTCCTGACGGCGCGCAGGCCCGATCCCGGCTTCACCTGGGCCAAGCTCAGAGGGAAACAGGTGCTGGTCGATCATGGCGGCCAGCCGCTCGCCATGTTCAAGTACGCCTGCTTCAAGAGAGGGCTGGACCTCAAGGCGATTCAGGCGCTCAACGTCCCGTCCGACCAGATGGACAAGGCCTTCCGCGAGGGCCAGGGCGAGTACATCCATCAGCAGGGGCCTGCTCCCCAGCAGCTCATGCAGGACGGGGTCGGCCACATCGTCGCGTCGGTCGGCGATGCGGTCGGCCCGTGTGCCTTCTCGAGCCTTGCCACAACCCGCGAGTGGCTCAAGAGCGGTGCGGCCAAGCGCTTCATGCGCGCCTACCGCAAGGCGCGCGGGTGGGTGATCAGCGCGCCGGCGGCCGAGATCGCCGAAGTGGAGGCCCCGTACTTCCCCGACATCAACCGCGACGTCTTGACGGCGACGATCGCCACCTACCAGACGCTCGGCAACTGGACGCCGCACGTGGAGATCACCCGGCCGGCCTTCGAAGCCACCCTCGACATCTTCCAGTACGCGGGGATCATCACCCAGCGCCACAAGTACGAGGATATCGTCGCGCCGCCACCGGCTTGAGGCTCGCCGCGCGCGTGGCGCCACGGCGCATCCCTCCCGGCTCGGTGACGAGCGCTGACCGCTGTCGCTATCCTTGCTCCCTTTCGCCTTGACTTTGGACTCGGATCGGAGGTAGCGTCCTGTCCGACTGAATGGGGTCTCCCGGCGACTGATCCGGAGGGGGCAGCCATGCCGATGGAAGAATCCCGATGTGCGAGTCTCACGGCCCTTTGGGGCGGCTGATGCCCGGAGGGCCGTCTTGTTTCCAGGACCACGGCATCCCCGGTCATTTTGCCTGCATCTGCATCGTCAGTCGTGGCCGCATCGCGATTCGGGGCCCGGGCCTGCACCCCGCTCCTGAGGGTGGCGGCTCTATACCATAATTCTTGTCATCTCAGCGGAGGGAGCCATGCTCAATCGACGCATCAGCCGGCGGAACTTTCTGGCAGGCGTAGTCGGGACCTCTGCAACGCTGGCCCTGGGCACGCAAGCGGCGCCAGCCGTGCGCAAGGGGGCCAACCTGCGGATCTGGATTCTCAAGACCTATGTGGCACCGACGAACAAGGCCATCGAGGACAGCGCGCAGCGGTGGGCGCAGAAGAACGGTGCCACTGTGTCCGTCGAGTATTTCACCTTCGAGGACATGCAGACCAAGTATGTGGCGGCCATCGAGAACAAGAACACGCCGGACATCGGCCAGTTCGAGACGGGGGCTCCGGCCCGCTTCGCCGGCATGGGGCAACTGCTCGACCTCACGACCTTCTCCAGGCAGATCGAGGGCCAGGTGGGGAAGCCTCCCGCCAACGTGGAGCCGGTCACCCGGGTCGGCGACAAGGTGTACGCGATCCCCTGGTACATCATGGGGGCGTTCTGGTACGTGTGGCGGGACGTCTTCGAGAAGAACAAGGTCAAGCTGCCCAGCACCTACGAGGACGTGAAGAAAGCGGCGCACGACCTCAACCGCCCGAACGACAACTTCTACGGCATGGGGCAGAGCTGGAACCGCACCACGGACGGCTACGGGGTCATGCAGAGCCTGATGTACTCGTACGGCGTCGGCTGGGCGAACAAGGCCGGCAAGTACCAGTCGATCAAGACGCCCACCATGCAGCAGGTCATGAAGTGGGCGACCGACATCTACAAGGAGGGGATTCAGCCCCCCGATACCCTGTCCTGGACCGGCTCCCAGAACAACGAGAGCTTCATCGCCAAGAAGATCGCCCAGACCTCCAACGGGCCCAGCATCACCTTCGCGCTGGAGGACGCGCTGGCCAAGGCGAAGGACGCCAAGGAGCGCAAGGAACGGGAGGAGGCGATCGCCAATCACCTGGCGCTGCCGCACCCCGCGGGACCCAGCGGCCGGCGGATGTGGTCGGTCGCCATGAGCTTCGGGATCTTCAAGAGCAGCAAGGACCCCGAGGCGGCGATGAGCCTCATGGCGCACCTCTTGTCGCCGGAGGAGACGCTCAGCGTGATGAAGGAATCCCACGGCCAGTTCGGGCCGGTGCTGAGCAAGGCCCGGGAGGCCTCCAAGGAGTACTTCAACAAGAACGAGAACTACCGGACATTCGGCCGGGCGGCCGAATGGTTCGCCGCCACAGGCTGGCCCGGCCCCGTGACGGCCGCGGCGGCCGAGGTGCAGGCGAGCAACGTGCTCACCGACGCGCCCGCCAAGGTGATCATCGATAAGTGGTCGGTCGACCAGGCCGTCGATTGGCAAGACAAGAAGATCAAGGACACCTATAACACCCTGGGTGCAAGCTGATCCGAGACCGAGACAGAACGCAAGCCAAGGTGCAGGCAGGGAGTTTCGGCGGGGCGGACGCGCGGCCGCGCACAGGGGCGCGGCGGCGCGTCTGGCGCCGGGACACGGGGACGGCCCTGCTCTGCCTGCTGCCGCTCTTCGTGCTGGTGGTGGGCCTCATCGTCTATCCCTTCTATCGGGCCGTCTGGCTGTCCTTCACCGACAAGCTCGTCGGCTATCCCGAGCGCTTCGTCGGCCTGCGGAATTACCTCTACCTGATCCACGACGACACCTTCCACGAGGTGATCCGCAATAGTCTGGTCTTCACCGTCGGCTCGGTCGCGCTGAAGGTCCTGACCGGTCTGGCCATGGCGCTGGTCCTGAACGGCATCTGGCGGTGGCGAAATCTCTTTCGCGGCCTGTTCCTGCTCCCCTGGATCACCTCCACCGTGATCATCGCCCTGACGTGGCGCTGGATGTTCGACTCGTTCCCCGGCCGCGGCTTCTTCAACAGCGTGCTCATCGACCTCGGCCTCCTGAGGCATCCGATCGCCTTCTTTGCCACCCCCCAGGGCGCCATGCTGGCCGTCATTGTCGCCAACTGGTGGCGCGGCTTCCCCTTCTTCGGCGTCTGCTACCTGGCGGGCATGCAGAGCATCCCCCTGGTGCTGTACGAGGCGGCGTCGGTCGACGGCGCCAGCCCCTGGCGCCGCTTCTGGCACATCACCCTGCCCGGGCTCAAGCACATCCTGATCATCACGGTCCTGCTGAGCTTCATCTGGACGATCAACGACTTCAACATCGTCTACGTGATGACCCGGGGGGGACCCGGCACGTCGACACAGGTGTTTGCCACCTACTCCTACGAGGTGGCGTTCAACCAGCTCCGCTGGGGGCGTGGGGTCACGATCTCGATCTTCATGGTGCCGGCCCTGATCGTCGGGATCGTCCTCATCAGCCGCTATCTGCTGCGCGAGAAGGCCTGAGGTGGAAGCGGATGGACCCGGGACCGGGGTCCAGCTCGACCAGGCGTAGGCCGGTGGAGGTTCTGGCTCGGATGCGATCGGTCAAGGTGCTCGCCATCGTCGGGGTACTCGCCTTCTTGTTGATCGTCCTGATCCCGTTCTGGTGGATCGCCAACATGTCCTTCAAGACCTACGCCCAGATCCAGTTCGCCACCAGCATCTATATCCCTAAGCCGTTCACCTGGGAGAACTACACCGGTCTCTGGACCGAGACCCGCTTTCCGCTCTGGCTCCGCAACAGCCTGATCACGGCGCTGGTGGTGACGGCCGTCACGACCGTCATCGCCAGCCTGAGCGGCTACGTCGTGGCCCGCCTGCGGTTCCCGGGCCGCGAGTCAGTCGCCAGCCTCATCCTGATCCTCTACCTGGTCCCGCCCGCCCTCCTCTTCATCCCGCTCTACCGGGTGCTTGCCGAGCTGGGGGCCACCAACCATCTGATGTCCCTCTTCCTCTCCTACCCGACGTTCACGGTCCCCTTCTGCACCTGGCTCCTGATCGGCTTCTTCAAGGCCCTGCCCATCGAGCTGGAGGAGGCGGCGCTCATCGACGGGGCCAACCGGATGAAGGCCTTCACCAAGGTGCTCCTGCCCCTGGCGACGCCGGGCATCGTGGCCTCGGCGATCTTCGCCTTCACGCTCTCCTGGAACGAGTTCCTCTACGCGCTCATCTTCATCCAGGACGAGCAGTCGATCACGGTCCCGGTGGGTCTGAACCTCCTCATCTACGGCGACGTGTTCCACTGGGGAGAGCTGATGGCCGCCTCGGTCATCACCACGATCCCCGTGGTGGCCCTGTACATGTTCATCCACCGCTGGATGGTGGAAGGACTCGTGGCCGGGTCGGTCAAGGGCTGAGCCCTGGCATGCCGGCGCACCGTCTGGAGGCGCGCCGCCATGCATCCTTGCATCCGGGCAGGGAGGACACCGCATGAAAGCCCTCCTCGAAAAACTCCACCTGAAGGACATCAATCCCGGCGCCTGCACGGGGCCGGATGGCTGGATCGCAGACGCGGACGGCAGGGAATTGGTCTCGTACAACCCGGCGACGGCCGAGCCGATCGCCAGCGTGATTCAGGCCACGGGGGCGGCGTACGAAGCTGTCGTGCGCAAAGCCGTCAGGGCCTTTGAAACCTGGCGGAGCGTGCCGGCGCCCAAGCGCGGGCTGGTGGTTCGCGATCTCGGCGCGGCCCTGCGCGGGGCCAAGGAGCCGCTGGGTGAATTGGTCACGCTGGAGATGGGAAAGATCAAGGCCGAGGGCATGGGCGAAGTGCAGGAGATGATCGACATCTGCGAATTCGCCACCGGTCTCTCGCGCCAACTGTACGGCGTGACCACGCACTCCGAGCGCCCCGGGCATCGGATGTACGAGCAGTGGCACCCGCTCGGCGCGGTCGGCATCATTACCGCCTTCAACTTCCCGACCGCCGTCTGGTCGTGGAACGCCGCCATCGCCGCCGTCTGTGGCGACACGACGCTGTGGAAGCCCGCATCCGCCGTCCCGCTGACGGCGCTGGCGGTCCAGCATATCTGCAACCGCGTGTGCGGCGACCACGGGCTGAATGGCGTCTTCAGCGTCTGCATCGGCGATGGGCGTGAGATCGGCCAGCGGATGCTCGACGACACCCGCCTCCCGCTTGTCTCCTTCACCGGGTCGGTGAGCGTGGGGCGGCAGGTCTCCGAGGCGGTGGCGAGAAGGCTGGGGCGCACGATCCTGGAGCTGGGGGGCAACAACGGGATCGTCGTCACAGAAGACGCGGACCTCAGGCTGGCCACGCGGGCCATCCTGTTCGGCGCGGTCGGCACGGCCGGGCAGCGCTGCACCACAACCCGCCGCGTCATCATGCACACGAGCATTGCGAAGGAGCTCGCCGGGCGGCTGGTGAAAGCCTATGGGCAGGTGACGATCGGCAACCCGTTGGAGGATGGAATCTTGATGGGGCCGCTCGTGAACGAACAGGCCGTCGCGGACATGCTGGCAGCCCTGGAAGCCATCCAGCGGCAAGGCGGCGAGATCCTGGCGGGCGGTCGCCGCCTGCCGGAGAAGGGCCCGTGCTTCGTCGAGCCGACCATCGTGAAGATGAAGCGGCAGACACCCATCGTCTGTGAGGAGACCTTCGCGCCGATCCTCTATCTGATGGAATACGAAACGCTGGATGAAGCCATCGCCATTCACAACGGCGTCCCGCAGGGGCTTTCGAGCGCCATCTTCACGACCAGCCTGCTCTCGGCCGAACGGTTCCTGTCGGCGACTGGCTCGGACTGCGGCCTGGCGAACGTCAATGTGGGGACGAGCGGTGCGGAGATCGGCCTGGCGTTTGGCGGCGAAAAGGAAACCGGCGGCGGCCGCGAGTCCGGCTCCGACGCCTGGAAGCTGTATATGCGGCGCCAGACGAACGTGATCAACTGGTCGGGGGAGCTACCGCTGGCCCAGGGCATCAGCTTCGGGGAATAGCTGGAATGACTCCTGTTCACTAAGCACCGCGGGTCGGACGAAGGAGAAGGTCTACTGCTCCCGCCTTGCGATTCATCGTGGCCAACAAACGGTTTCGCCGCCGGTTGGAGTGGCGAGCCACATACTCTTCTCGCCCCTCTCGCGAGCGTCGGTTCTCCCTGACCTCGTGGCTTTCATTGGGAAACCCGGTTCACTCCATCGGCTCGTGGGCTTGGCGAGCTACTGGGAAGGCGGTTCGTTGAAGGCCGAGCTGTCGGGTCCCGCCTGCAGGGCCGGCATCACGTATCCAGCGGTCACGGGCGAGGTCGGCCTGTCGCTCCTCGATTTCGGGGCACGGAGGCTGGCCGGCTTCGCGGATGACCACCTCCTCGTTGCCGTCCCATTTCACAGGATGAGTTGAGGGGAATCGGCGGCGGGGCAAAAGATCGCGCCGCGTCAAGTATTGGACGTGACGCGGCGCGCATGATTGTCAGGCGGTCTGGTTCTTCAGGTGGGGGCCGCCGATCAGGAACTGGCCAGCAGCTTGTCGATCTGCTGCACGAACTGCTCCTCGGTCGTCTCTCCTTCTCGCCGGGATAGGACCTTTCCGTCCTTGGCGATGAAGAGCGTGACCGGCGTGGCGTCCACGCCATACGCTCCGTCGATGGTTCCGCTCCCATCGCGGCCTACCGGGTACGGCAGGTGATACTTTTCGACGAATCTCTTGGCATCCGACTCTTTGTCCCAGGTGACGTTGACTCCCACGAAAGCCAGGCCCTTCCCCTGATACCGATCGTACAACCGCGCCAGAACGGGAGCCTCCCGCTCACAGTGCGGTCAGGTCGAGGCCCAGAAGTTCATCAGGATGGGCTTTCCCTTCAGGCTGGCCAGGGTAAGGGTCTGCCCGTTGAGAAGCGGTAGGGTGAAGTCCGGGGCCCTGCTGCCGGCGTGAACCAAGGGCTCTACGGCAGTCCCGCCACCCCCGGTCTGGAATACCAAGAATGCGACCACGGCGGCCACAACCACCCCCAGTCCGCCCAGCCACGCCCAGGTGGTCCAATTAGACTTTACCTGGCGCTGTTCCTTATTCGAGGGGGCCTTTGCCAATTTACGCTTCCCCATGAAGGCTCCTTTCCTGATGTCGAACCTTTCAAACACCGCAAGGGGTCCCTTTTCTTTACAGGGAGAAGGGCAAAGGTGCAAGGGCTTCTCGTAGAAGGGGAAGATTTAAGGGGCAGGGGAGTTGGGGCGGGGGAGACGGAAGGCGAAGGGCTGAAAGTCGGAAAGATCGGGAACGCGGAAATCCCCTCTCGCGGGGGAATCCTCGCGTGAGCTATCGACAGAGGCATCAGGTCAAAATTGAAATTCTGTGCCGATCCCTCTCTTCACCGCCTCGTCGAAGACGACGCGCGCCGCGGCCATATCCTGGATGGCCAGGCCCACGGACTTGAACAGAGTGACCTCATCCCGGGACGTTCGGCCGGCAACCTTGCCGGTGACCACCTCGCCCAGCTCCCCCGCGACCCTGTCCCACGCCCATTCGCCGGCCGCGGCGGGAATGATCAAATCGCCCGCCTCCGCCTTGCAGGCAGCGGTCAGGTCGCACACGATGCGACTCTTCCGGACCGTCAGGCTATCCAGCTCCCGCACCTGGGGGGCATGGGAGCCGACGCCGTTGATGTGGGTCCCGGGCCTAAACCACCGGCCGTCCACGATGGGCGTAGCAGCCGTCGTGGCCAGGATGACGATGTCCGCGTGGGCCGCGGCCGCGGCCGGGTCGTCGACCAGCTCCACCGGAACGCCCGTCTGTGCCGTCACCTGGTCGGCGAAGCGCTTGCGTGACTCGGCAGGGTCGATCGAGTAGGCGAGCAGCTTCTGTAGCGGCCGGGCCTCGTGGACCCCGAGCACCTGGGTGAACGCCTGCACCCCGGTGCCGAAGGTCGCCGCCACGTTGGCCTCGGGCCTGGCCATGTACTTCGTCGCCACGCCGCTGACGGCTCCGGTCCGCATGGCCGTCAGATATCCGCCGTCCATCAAGGCGACCGGGAAACCCGTCGCCTCATCCAGCAGAATGATGGTCCCGAGCACCGTCGGCAGGTGATGGTTGGCGACGTTGTCCTTGTACACCGTCACCACCTTGGCCCCGAGTGCTCCCAGGCTCTGGATGTGTGCGGGCATGAACAGGGCCACGCCGTGGCGGTCGGGGACGGCGATCGGGGTCCGCTGGGGCAGGGTGGCCTTCCCCGTGGCGAGGTCGGCAAAGGCCTTCTCGACAGCCTCCATGCACATGCGCATGGTGAAGAAGCCTTCGATATCCTGCCGCGACAGCAATCGGGTCTTCATGGCACCTCCTGGTGGCCGGCAGCTCCGCGGCCGACCTGGGTTTCCGTTTCGGCGAAGGGGGGAATCTGCGCCTCGGCCCACCCCATCCCTCCCGTGGATTTCGAGGTAATCGAGTATCCGGCCGTCTCGCAGGCGGTGTCAAGCGGAAACCCCCCGGAACTCGTCCGCTTGTAGCGGATGGCGTGGATGTGCGGGTTAAGGTCGCAAATTGCGACCTTGGAGCGGGGTGGGGGCAGGCATCGAAGATACCCGCCGTATGTCTTCACCGAACAAAGCGTCGCAATGCTGTCAAGCGTCTTGAATCCAAGAGGGTTCATTCCCCGCGGCTTGCCGCGAGTGCGTCATACCGGCCCCGGTTTTCACCGGGGTGAACTCCAGCCGGTATCCAGAAAGCCCGACTGGATTCCGTGTCAAGCACGGAATGACGGACTAGAACAGAAGCCGATACCCCGCGGCAAGCCGCGGGGTAGTTCATATATGTGAGGGAGGCCAGACCGGTCTATCAGGTCAGGAGGAGGCGCCGGGCGGGATAATCGCCGCTGCCCAAATCAACCCGCATCATCGCCAGCCTGCCGCTCTGTGTCCCCCTCTCCTTGTCAGCCTCGCACCCTCGTACTCCCGCCCGTACTCTCGTACCCTCGTACCGTCGTACGCCCGTACGCTCTTCTCCCCAGCACCACCTTGCATGAACCGTGAGGGTTTGATATACGTCATCCAGAATTTGCGGTTACCCTCGGAAATCGGAAAATGTTCGAGATGCAGAAGGAATTATGCAAAGCGGTCGGCGCTTCGATTCGCACGAATCCTGTTCTCCTTTGCTGCACAGAGGAGGTGGGGGCGGGCGATCGCGGTGAGGCAGGGAGGTTGCGACGTGGGAATTGACGAGCTGCGTGCAAAGCGGAAGCAGATCCTCGAAATCGCGCGCCGCCACGGAGTGGGTCGCATTCACCTGTTTGGTTCCACCGCCAGGGGCGAGTCCGCATCCAAGAGCGATGTCGACTTCCTGATCGAGGTGGACGGACCAACGCCCCCGTGGTTCCCGGGAGGATTGGTGGCGGAGCTCGAGCATCTTCTCGGGTGCGGGGTTGACGTGGTCGAGCCCGCGAGCATTCGGGAGGGGCTGCGGGAGGCGATTCTTCACGAGGCGGTCGCGCTATGAGGGATGATCGCGTCTACCTGCGCCATATCCTCGAATGCCTGACGGCCATCGAGCAATACGTGGCGGGCGGACGTGACGGGTTCATGCGCGATCGGAAGACTCAGAAGGCGACGTTGCGTGAACTGCAGGAACTTGCGGAATCGACGCAACGTCTATCGCCATCGCTCAAGGAGCGCCATGGAGAGATTCCGTGGGCGGCCATCACAGGATTTCGGAACATATTGGTCCACGACTACCTTGGGGTGAGCCCGGAGCGCGTGTGGAATGTCGTTGAGAATGACCTGCCATCCCTTCGCATCACGGTCGAAACGATCCTCGGAGCGTTGGGGGATGCCAGGATGAATCCTTGAGGCGTATTTCCTCCTGGTGTCGCCTCCAATCTGCCGCTCGCCGCGCTCTGCCCTCTGCCCCTTGCCCTGTGCCCGTCCAGCACACGCGACATCTCAGCATCGTTCCTTGCCAGAAACGTGAGGGTTTGATATACGTCACGCACAATTTGCAGTTGCCCTCGGAAAGCGGCGAGGCCTGAAGATCGGACGCGCCCACATGCGCCCGGCTCTCCGGACCCCGATCATCGGTCCCCGTTCTCTACGGAGGGAGCCTTCGCACAGCCGAACGCCGGTTCTCGAACGAGGATCGGCGTTTTCTTAATTCGACGTGTGAGTGGCTCATCAGGAAAAGCTGATGGCGCTGACGCCAGAGGAACTGGCCCGCGAACAGATTGACCGGATGCTTCGAGACGCCGGCTGGGTCATCCAGGATTTGGCCCAGGCCAACGTCTCCGCCGCACGAGGCGTCGCCATTCGGTCGTTTCCGCTGAAGGCCGGACACGGGTTCGCCGATTACCTGCTCTACGTGGACGGCAAGGCGGGCGGCGTCGTCGAGGCCAAGAAGCAGGGCACGACGCTCACCGGAGTTGAGGTCCAGTCCAACAAGTACAGCGAGGGCCTCCCGGCCGGCTTTCCTGCCCACGTCAGACCCCTGCCTTTCTGCTACGAGAGCACCGGGATCGAGACCCGCTTCACCAACGGGCTGGACCCGGAGCCCCGCAGCCGCCAGGTGTTCTCCTTTCACCGCCCCGAGTGCCTGGCCGGATGGATCGCCGACCTCGCCACGCTTGCCCCCTTGCCGTTGCCATCTCAGCGAGGTGCCCATCTACAAGAGGGCCTCGACGATTCGCGCCAAGGTCCGGACCATGCCGCCCCTCATCACGGAGGGCCTCTGGCCGCCGCAGGTCAAGGCCATCCGGAATCTGGAGCAATCCCTCGCCGAGGATCGGCCACGTGCCCTCATCCAGATGGCCACAGGCAGCGGCAAGACCTTTACCGCCGTCACGGCGATCTACCGCCTGATCAAGTTCGCGGGAGCCCGCCGGGTGCTGTTCCTGGTGGATCGGGACAATCTGGCGAAGCAGGCGGAGAATGAGTTCCGGCAATACCGCCCGCCCGACGACGGACGAACGTTCACGGAGCTGTATAACGTCCAGCGCCTGCAGTCGAACGTGCTGGACCCCGTCGCCAAGGTCTGCATCACCACCATCCAGCGCCTCTACTCGATGCTGAAGGGCGAGCCCGACCTCGACCCCGCGCTGGAGGAGGGCTCCCAGTTCGACACCGGCGCAGGTCTGCTGGGGCTCGCGAAGGAGCCCGTCCCGGTCGCCTACAACCCGGCCGTCCCCATCGAGACGTTCGACATCATCATCACCGACGAGTGCCACCGCTCCATCTACCACCTCTGGCGACAGGTCCTGGAGTACTTCGACGGGTTCATCATCGGGCTCACGGCCACGCCCTCCAAGCAGACTCTCGGCTTCTTCAATCAGAACCTGGTGATGGAGTACAACCACGAGCAGGCGGTGGCCGACGGGGTCAACGTGGGCTTCGACGTGTACCGGATCCGCACCCAGATCACCGAGTCCGGCTCAACCGTGGAGGCCGGGCTGTTCGTGGACAAGCGCGATCGGGAAACCCGCGCGGTTCGGTGGGAGCGGCTCGACGAGGACCTTACCTACGATAGCAGCCGACTCGACCGGGATGTGGTGGCCAGGGATCAGATCCGCACGGTGATCCAGGCCTTCAAGCAGAAGCTCTTCACGGAGATCTTCCCCGGTCGCACCGACGTGCCCAAGACCCTGATCTATGCCAAGGACGACAGCCACGCCGACGACATCGTGCAGATCGTCCGCGAGGAGTTTGGGAAGGGGAACGACTTCGCCCAGAAGATCACCTACCGCACCGGCACCGCCCGGGTCGTGACCAAAGCGGTCGGACCGGATGGCGCCGAGGTGGAGCAGGCCACCTACAAGTCCACCGGCATCAAGGCCGAGAACCTCCTTTCGGCCTTCCGCAACAGCTACTATCCCCGCATCGCCGTCACCGTGGACATGATCGCTACCGGCACGGACATCAAGCCGCTGGAGATCGTGATGTTCCTGCGGGCGGTGCGGAGCCGCACCTACTTCGAGCAGATGAAGGGCCGGGGCGTCCGGGTGATGCACGCCAGCGACTTCCAGGCGGTCACGCCGGATGCGAAGCAGAAGGACCACTTTGTCATCGTGGACTGCGTCGGGGTGTGCGAGCAGGACCTCGCCGATACCCAGCCCCTGGAGCGGGAGCCCACGGTCTCGTTCGAGAAGCTGCTCCAGGCCGTGGCCTTCGGCAACACCGACCCGGACGTGATCTCCTCCCTCGCCGGACGTCTCGCCCGCCTGGATCGTCGCCTCGGCAAGCACGAGCGAGAAGCGCTGGCACAGGTCGCAAAGGGCACACCTCTTCAGGCCATCACCGCCGGCCTGGTCGCGGCGCTGGACCCCGACCGGCAGATCGAGGCCGCTCGCACCGCTGCCGGGCTTCCCACAGAAGCTGCCCCGACAGGAGGGCAGGTCTCCCAGGCCGCCCAGCAACTGATCCGAGAAGCCGCCGCCCCCATCGCCACGAATCCCGCCCTGCGGCAGCGGCTCATCGATCTGCACAAGAGCTTCGAGCAGACGATCGATACCGTCAGCAAGGATGTGGTCCTGGAGGCGGCATTCTCCGCCGAGGCCAAGGAGAAGGCCAGGGGGCTTGTGACGTCGTTCGAGCAGTTCATCAAGGAGCACAAGGACGAGATCACCGCCCTCCAGGTCCTCTACAGCCGTCCGTACAAGGCGCGGCTTCGGTTCGAGGACATCAGGGCCCTGGCCGAAGCAATCCAGGCGCCCCCACGTGCCTGGACGCCCGAGGCCCTCTGGCGCGCCTACGAGACCCTCGACAAGTCGAAAGTCCGCGGGGCCGGCGCCCGGCGGCTCCTCACCGACATCGTCTCGCTCGTGCGCTTCGCCCTCCACCACGAGCCCGAGCTGATCCCGTTCGCCGAGACCGTGCAGGGCCGCTTCGCCACCTGGCTCGCCCAGCAGGAGCACCGTGGCCAGCGCTTCACCGACGAGCAGCGCCAATGGCTCGACCTCATCCGCGACCACATCGCCGCCAACCTCGGCATCGAGATGGACGACTTCGATTACGCCCCATTTGCCCAACGGGGTGGTCTCGGAAGGGCGCATCAGGTTTTCGGTGATCACCCTGAGTAGCCTATTGGATGAATTGACCAGCGCGTTGGCCGAATGAGTGGGATAGAAAACGGCGAATTGCCCGCGAGGTGGCAAGCTGTAACCCTGGCGGAGATATGTGAGGTCATTCAAGGACAGTCTCCGCCCGGAGAGACCTACAATGACCGAGGAGAGGGGCTTCCGTTCTTCCAGGGGAAGGCCGAGTTTGGTCCAATCTCTCCAACTGTTGTCAAATGGTGCTCCGTGCCGACGAAGATTGCGGAGCCTAATGATGTGCTCATCTCGATACGGGCGCCAGTAGGTCCCACCAATCTTTGTCCCGTGCGAGCGTGCATCGGCCGTGGCCTCGCGGCCATCCGCCCCTTGGGAGGGGTCCCATCTAGGTACGTCCTCTACGCGCTACGTAGCTCCGAGCCGGGCCTGGTCTCGAAGGCGACCGGATCTACCTTCGCGGCGATCAGTGGAACCGATCTTCGGCTTCACCCTCTACCTCTTGCGCCACTTCCTGAACAGCATCGTATCGTTGCCGAGATCGAGAAGCAGTTCACGCGGCTGGACGCGGCGGTGGCGGCGCTCAAGCGCATCCAGGCGAACCTGAAGCGGTATCGCGCCTCGGTGCTCAAGGCAGCCTGCGAAGGGCGGCTCGTTCCCACCGAGGCAGAGCTTGCCCGCCGTGAGGGCCGCGACTACGAGACCGGCGCGCAACTCCTCGCCCGGATCCTCATGGAGCGGCGCACCGCTTGGGGTAAGCAAGCCACCAACGGGCGTAAGAAGAAATACGTCGAGCCGCAGGGGCCCGACGCCTCTGACCTGGCTGAGCTGCCGGAAGGGTGGATATGGGCGTCAGTGGAGCAACTTGGAATAGTGCAGTTAGGCCGACAGAGATCGCCAAAGAATCGGTCCAAGGACCATCCAGTTCAGTACCTACGTGCTGCGAACGTCACAGAAAACGGGCTGGATCTTTCTGATCTATACGACATGGAGTTCTCGCCAGATGAACAACAGCGTTATCGCCTAAGAAATGGGGACTTGGTGCTTTCAGAGGCATCGGGTAGCGCTGATCAAGTTGGAAAACCGGCTGTCTGGCGGGATCAATTATCAAATTGCTGTTTCCAGAACACGGTGATTCGCCTGCGCCCGGTGCTCGACATATCGGACTACCTGTTGGTTTGCTTCCTGAGCTATTACACACGCGGAGTGTTCGCAAGGGCGGCTGGAGGGGTGGGGATAAACCATCTCAGCGCTGAAAGGTTCTCCCGGGTCTCGGTGCCGCTCCCTCCGATCGAGGAACAACACCGTATTGTCGTCGAAACCCAGCGCTGCCTCTCGATATCTGCGGAACTTGGATCGGGTTTAGACGCGGGCCTCAAGCGGGCCGAACGGCTACGGCAGGCTATCCTCAAGCGAGCCTTCGAGGGCAAGCTGGTGCCGCAGGATCCGAACGACGAGCCCGCCAGCGGCCTGCTTGAACGGATACGAATGGCCAAGTCGGAGAAACAGGTGACTGGTCCGCAGCCGGGTCCGAGGAAGCGCCCTGGGAAATCTCGATGAGACTCCCGGCCGATGCGATCATCTCCGTTCAGAAGCTAGGCGACTACCTCTTGAGCCTGCAACCCCGGGGAGACAAGTCGCGCTTTCTGGGCGAAGCGGGGTATACTATGGCCGATCCGGAGCAACTCCGGCACGACCTGCGGGAGCAGGTCCTTCCTCTGGACGCAACCCCTGCCACCAAGGGGCTACGGGGACATGTATGAAATCCGGGCAATCCTGCGTGGACCGAATGGTGTCGGACTGCCGGTACGAACGATCTGGATGCGAGAGCGGGCGACCGGTCAGGTAAAGCTCATTACGCTGGTCCCGCTGAGGAGGGGACAGCCATGACCTTCGAGTTGTACAAGCAAGTGGCGCTGGCGCGAGACATCCCGGAGGATGGATTGCGGAAGGGCGATATCGCCACGGTGGTTGACCGCCATCCAAGCCCCGATCCGGAGGGTGAAGAGGGGTACTCTCTGGAGGTGTTCAACGCGATCGGGGAAACGATCGTGGTGACCGTTGTACCAGAATCCGCGATCGAGCCCCTTCGAGAAGATCAGGTCTTCTCCGTGAGGTTTCTAGCCAGGAGCGGAGGAGGGTTGAGGCATGCTTGACCGCATCACATTCGATCCTCAGATTATGGGAGGGCGGGCCTGCATTCGAGGGATGCGAATCACGGTTTCACTCGTGGTCAACCTCGTCGCCAATGGGATGACTACGGCGGAAATTGTCAGGGAGTATCCCGCACTCGAGGCTGAGGACATCAAGCAGGCCCTACAGTACGCGGCCTCATTGGCCAGCGAGGAGATTCGCCCATTGACGGGGAGCCGTGGGTGAGATTCCTGGCGGACATGGGTGTTGCTCTGAGCAGGGGTCGTGCAGGACCGCTGTGAGCTGCGGCGAACCTATGATCATCCGTTACAGCACGTTCAACCCTATTCGGTGCGGCCTGTAAGGGAAACCGCGTGACCAACCACTCCGCCACGATCGTTGACCGGCTCTGGAATTACTGCAACGTTCTGCGCGACGCCGGGCTGTCCTACGGCGACTACGTGGAGCAGCTCACGTTCCTGCTGTTCCTGAAGATGGCCCACGAGCAGACGCAGCCGCCGTGGAGCCGGCCGTCGCCGGTGCCGGCGGGATACGACTGGCCGAGCCTGATGGCGCTGGAAGGGGATGCGCTGGAGAAGCACTATCGGAAGATCCTGGAGGACCTGGGGAAGAAGAAGGGGATGCTGGGCACAGTGTTCCTGAAGGCCCAGAACAAGATCCAGGACCCCGCGCTCCTCCGGCGGCTGATCGCGGACCTGATCGACCGCGAGCAGTGGATGATCCTGGACGCCGATGTGAAGGGCGATGCCTACGAGGGCCTCCTGGAAAAGAACGCCCAGGACACGAAGGGCGGCGCCGGCCAGTACTTCACGCCCCGGCCGCTCATCAAGGCCATTGTGGATGTGATGCGACCCCAGCCGGGCCAGACCATCTGCGACCCTGCGAGCGGGACCGGCGGTTTCCACCTCGCTTCGCACGACTACATCGTCGCCAACAATCCGAACCTTACCAAGGACCAGAAGAAGCATCTCAGGTTCGACGCGCTCCACGGCGTGGAGTTGGTCCCGAACGTCGCGCGCCTCTGTGTGATGAACTTCCTGCTCCACGGGATCGGCAGCGAGGACCAGGAGCCCTGCCCGATCCGGAGCGGCGAGGACAGCCTGGCCTCGGATCCCGGCGACCGCTTCGACATGGTCCTGACGAATCCCCCCTTCGGCAAGAAGTCCAGCATCACGATCGTGAACGCCGAGGGTGAGCAGGAGAGGCAGGCGCTCACCGTCGTCCGCGACGACTTCTGGGCCTCCACCAGCAACAAGCAGCTCAACTTCGTCCAGCACGTCAAGACGATCCTGGAGATGAACGGGCGGGCGGCGATCGTCGTGCCCGACAACGTCCTCTTCGAGGGCGGGGCGGGCGAGACCGTGCGGCGCAAGCTCCTGCACGAGTGCGATGTCCACACCCTCCTGCGCCTGCCCACGGGCATCTTCTACGCCCAGGGGGTCAAGGCCAACGTCCTGTTCTTCGACCGGAAGCCGGCCAGCGAGACGCCCTGGACCAAGACGCTCTGGATCTACGACCTGCGGACCAACCAGCACTTCACGCTCAAGACCAATCCACTGAAGCGGAGCGACCTGGACGATTTCGTGAAGTGCTACCACCCCGAGAACCGCCACGAGCGCACGCCAACCTGGACCCCCGAGACCCCCGACGGCCGCTGGCGCGCCTTCAGCTACGAGGAGCTTCTCCAGCGCGACAAGGTGAGCCTGGACATCTTCTGGCTCAAGGACGAGAGCCTGGAAGACTCCGCCAACCTCCCCGACCCCGACGTCATCGCCGCCGAGATCGCCGAAGACCTCCGCGCCGCCCTGGAACAGTTCGAAGCCATTGCCGAGGATCTGAATGGGGGCAAGGGCAAATCGGGGTGATTCGACGTAAGGAACTTGAGGAGGCGGAAGGGGACTGGTCGAGTCGCGCGGCCGACGCCCTCGGGACGCCGAATCGCGTGATCACGTTCCATCCGAGCTGTTTGGCCCTGAGCCCGTATGCGAAAGTGCGCCAGCGGGAGTACTGCACCCTGCTCGCCCCGAGCGCAGAGCCCCAGGCCGATGCCCGCTGGACTACCCCGCGTGCCATTGGCAGCCCAGCTTTCATGGTACCCTACGCTCCCCGGCGGGGCCGCCGAAGACTTGAAACCATGCTCTCGCAAAATCACGAGGTTAGGTCCTAAATGCTGTCCAGTGCTTTCATTAGAGGGTGATCTCACAGGCTGATCGCCCATCCGCTCAACCGGCACTTCACGATTGGTGATGTCGTCATGCGCGACATGGTGTTCATCAGCCACGCGAATCCAGAGGATAATGAATTCACCCTCTGGCTTGCTTTGCAGCTTGCCAGAGAAGGATACCCCGTCTGGTGCGACCTCGCCAAGTTACTCGGCGGCGAAGTCTTCTGGAACGATATACAGCAAGCGATACGCGACCGAACGATCAAGTTCCTCTTTGTGCTTTCACGTTCGTCGAACGCAAAGCAAGCCCCCAAGGATGAGCTTGAGGTCGCTCTAAAGGTTCAACGGTCGGAAAACCTCCTCGATTTTGTCATTCCGATTTGGATCGACGATTTACCCTCCCGCGACTTCTATGTTCGTTTGACCAATATCAACGCTATCCCATTTAACAGAAGCTGGGCCGAGGGGCTCGCTCAACTTCTTGCCAAACTAGAGAAAGACAGGACTCCAAGAAGAGCAGATTTTTCGCCCGGTGCCGTCGCGTCTTGGTGGCGCGAACACTACAGCGCCAGCGCAGGAATTTCGCCCGAGCCCGAGACGCTGATCTCAAACTGGTACCCGATTGATCCTGCCCCTATCTACTTCCACACGCTCGAGAGCAGGAGTGGCCGCATTACTCTACCTGACAGCTTCCCATATCCTTCAACTCACTACAAGGATTTCCTGGTATCTTTTGCGCCCGCTGCCGATTTCGCCGACAAGCTTGGGGACAACGTATTCATCTCGTCAACTGATGAGCGCCCGATCAACACCCCGAACCCTGCCCCCAGGCTCTGGTCATTCAAAGAGGAGCGGAAAGCTGTCACGCGCATTCTTCGTGAGTGCTGGGCTGGGATGCTCTCTCGCAGGGCCTTACCGACCTACCTCTTCGCCAATAGTGCGGTGGCTTTCTATTTTCGGAAGGCTACGATACAAAATGATCGCGTGCATTGCATCGGTCATGATGGCAAGCCTCATTGGCGAAGAATTATGGGAACAAAAGGTCTAAAGAACCGTAGCGGGGATGTCACCGGCTTGCGCTACTGGCATTTCTCACTCGAGGCAAAACCCACTTCTTGGCCCCTTGTGTGTTTCTGCATGAAGGCCCATGTCCTCTTCTCTGACGATGGGAGCACTATCTGGGACAACAAACGCAGTATGCACACTGCGCGCCGATCCCAGTGCAGGCAATGGTGGAACGACCGATGGCGTGACCTGATTTCGGGGACCGTAACGTTCCTCGCGAATGGAGCAGACTCAATTTCCCTCCAAGTAGGCAGCAGCGCCACGGTTAATGTACGGACTGTACCCATTAGCGTGAACGCACCAGTGTCATTTAAGGAAGAAGAGGTTTCGCTCTCGGTAGAGGATGACGACAGTGAGGAGATCATCGGCGAAGAGCTCGAAGACTTCGAGGATTTCGGGAGCGACGATGGAGAGGAAGACCTCGAAGACGCGCCGCCCGAGAGAGAATAGGTCTGGCATCTCATCCCGCGGCGACCTGCTCTTCATCCCGGAGCCGACACTCACATTCCGCCATGATCAGGCAGTAGAAGACCCACGTGACGGCCTCACCCTCTTCGGCCCCCTCGACAAGGGGAAACCGTTTGGCCTGCGCCTTGGCGTCATGGGGACAGCCAGCGGTATTGCCTACTTTCGCCATTGGTCCCACCAAATACAGCACCGACTCGAGGACAAAGGTGATCCTGTCGCCCGTCCGCCGTTCCCCGGCTTTGAGACCATATTCCGCATCCCTTGGTCACCAGAGCCGGTTATCAGTTTGGAAGTGCCCGAGCCGGATCTCCTCGCATCCGTCAATCTTGACGATCGGCATCAAAGAGTTCACCGGACTGTAGGCATATATACCGATCGGATGCTGGACACCCTTCGCACCGAGGAGTTGGCTGTCGATCTTTGGTTCGTCGTCATACCGGATGTGGTGTACGACCGCTGTCGGCCAAGATCAACAGTTCCGGCTGCCCTCCGCATCACGGCAGAGAGACGCCTTCGCCCGACAGAAGCTCGGGCGCTCCGGCAGTGGCCTTCCCTTTTCAGAGAAGACAACATACTCGCTGTGGCCTACCAATACGAGGTCAACTTTCACAACCAACTCAAGGCACGACTCCTCCCCTCTCGGGCTTTGACGCAAGTCGTACGCGAAAGCACGATCGCGCCGCCTGAAGGGATAGCTGGCCTCGCCCGGCCTAAACGCGATGTGTCGGCGTTCCAGGCAGCAATCGCATGGAACCTTTGCACCGCGGCCTTCTACAAAGCGGGCGGTCGCCCATGGAAGGTCAACGGCGTTAGAGACGGGGTCTGCTATCTTGGTCTCGTCTTCAAGAGGGATGACACTGGCCAAGACTCGAGGACCGCTTGCTGCGCCGCTCAGATGTTCTTGGATTCAGGGGACGGAGTTGTGTTTCGTGGCGCAGTTGGGCCATGGTATGTCCCCGATAAGGATGAGTACCACCTGAGCAGAAAGGCGGCACACGACTTGGCCGAGATGGCGATGATCGCATTCCAGAGAAAGGCCGGGAATGCACCCAAGGAGCTTTTCATCCATGGTAGAGTAGACTTTTCGGAGGATGAGTGGAGCGGATTTGCCGACGCTGTTGACTCTGGCAGCACCAACCTCGTCGGTGTCACAATTCGAAACGAGAAGGATCTCAAGCTGTTCCGAGGCGGCACACGTCCTGTACTGCGAGGGATAGCTTATGTTCGGCATGATCGGTCAGCGTACCTCTGGACTAAAGGATTTGCACCCCGTCTGAAGACCTACGTGGGGAGAGAAGTCCCGAGACCGTTGCGCATTGAGATCCTACGTGGCGATGCAGCCATGAGGACGGTCTTGGAGGACATACTCGCCTTAACGAAACTTAACTACAACACATGCTTGCTGGGTGACGGCATGCCTGTCACCCTTCGCTTCGCCAACGCAGTCGGCGAGATTCTCACTGCTGGACCTGTATCGCAGATGAGTCCCTTACCGTTCAAGCACTACATCTGAGGAAAGGTACCGAACACCATTTATACATAAGAGAACGGGACGTAGCGCACTTATGAAACTTATTCGGCCAGCCGGAAAAGGAGGAGCCGTAGGTTCCAAAGCGCATTCAGGAAGGTCGTCAACCGGGCGAACCCTGGAGAAGCCCGATATGGTCGCGCCTGCCCTGGCCCTGCGAAGCCATTGGCCTCGTGCTATGGGCACGACGGGAGGCATAGGGTCGGTCAACCGGGCGCGGTACTATGATCCCTGCATTCTGTCGCCTGCTCGCCAAGTGCTCGTCAGATTCCCTCCTCAGATTGTTTCTTGTCAGCGAATAGCCTTTCGGCTATGATCACCCTATGCGTCTTTGCTACTACACCACGGCCCGCGGGGACCGGCCCGTGGCCGCCTATATCGAGGGGCTGTCGCGGGCCGACCAAGCCGTCATCGCCGCAGCCCTGACGGAGATCGGCGAGCGCGGCCTCGAGGCCCGAGGGGTTACCTTCCGGCAGATCGCTGGCAAGCTCTGGGAGGTCCGGGTCGGCCCCCACCGGATCTTCTATGTCCTCCTGCGCCAGGAGAGATGGTGCTTCTCCATGCCTATCGGAAACAGGCACAAAAGGTGCCCGCGCGGCATCTGGAGCTCGCGCAGCGCCGGATGCGGGAGGTCCTACGATGCCAGGAAGACGCCAGGCAGTGAGCGACGACGTACTGGCCCACCTCGCCACGCTCCGGAAGGGCATGACGGCCAGGGAGCGCGTCGCCTACGATGAGCGGCGCCTGGCCATCCGGACCGTGCTGGAGCTGGTCGAGCAGCGGAAGAAGCGCCGCCTCTCGCAGCGGGTGATCGCCGCGCGCATGGGGGTGAGTCAGCCGGTGATCGCCCGCCTGGAGAAGCCCTTCGAACCGACGTGGCGGCAGCCGTCCCTGAGCGTGCTCTCGCGGTATGCCGCCGCCCTCGGCTTGGTCCTCGAGGTGCGTCTCCGACCGGCGGCGTGATCCGGAAAGCAGACCCGGCGTATGGAAGACTCGTCTCAGGGGGGCGTAGGAAACTGTCCCCGTTCGCCGGGGGGCCAGTGGACCCGAGCGCCGCACTGCCATTGGGCGCCGCGCCACGGGTACGACGGAATGCATCGGGTCGCTCTACCAGGCGCAGTACTACGATCTGCGGCGAGGACTGTCCATGGATGAGCATCCACACGCCCACTGCACCACACGCTTCCTCGCAAGCTATGCCGATGCCCCTGCACCGATCCGGCGCGCCGCGGATCGACGCGCGGTCCTCCTCAGCAGCAATCTCCGGCATCCTTCTTTCCGGGCAACGAAGTACGACGAGGTGCGGGACTTCTGGCAGGCCCGGGTCACGGTGAACTGGCGGTTGCGCTTCCGGATCATGGGGTAGAGGTAGGGGGCTGGAAAGCCGGGAGCAGGTGTGCCGGAGGCGTGGCATGAAGGGTCGATGGTGGGACGGCGTTCTGATTCTTGCAGGGCTGTTGCAGGCGGTGCTCGGCTATAGCGCGCACGCGCAGGCGCCACCGCCGGCCCTGGATGCCAGGGTGGCGGAATTCCTGGAAAGCCATCGGAATCGCTGGAACGCGTTGAACGTGCCCTTCGAGGACGGAAAGATCCTGCACGATCTCGTCCGGGCCGGGCGGTTCCGGAACATCCTGGAGATCGGCACCTCCACCGGTCATTCCACCATCTGGCTCGCCTGGGCCGCCGCCAAGACGGGCGGGAAGGTCCTCACCATCGAGATCGATCCGGGTCGCCACGCGATCGCGCTGGAGAACTTCAAGCAGGCCGGCGTTGCAGCCTACATCGACGCGCGACGGGCCGACGCCCACGACCTCGTCAAGCAGCTTCCCGGCCCCTTCGACTTCGTCTTCAACGACGCCGACAAGGAGTGGTACCTCAACTACTTCAAGGATCTCGACGCCAAGATCGCCGTCGGCGGCTGCTTCACCGCGCACAACACCTTGCGGATCTACGCCAGGGAGGTGAGAGACTTCCTGGACTACGTGAGGGCCAAGCCCAATTACAGGACCCGCATCGAGCGGGGGAGTGGTGAGGGGATTTCCGTAAGCTGCAAGACGGCGCCGTAGCGCCTCGACCCGCAAGTACGGTTACCGATTCATGCAGCGTTGCCACTCTCGCCACCTTGCGGCAGAGGGCATCTGCCGTGCCGCGCCGGTTTCGCCTCTTTGGCGTGCCGCACGCGTCCAGACTTCCTGATCCGCTGTTGACCGGGTTGACTTACGGAATGGGGCGACTCGGCGGCTAGGAAGCGGACGGTGTGGAAATGGCCAAGCTCGAATTGCGGAATGCGACGAGGCAGCTCGGGGACGTCATCGCCTTGAACGCCGGCAGCTTCAGGGTTGAGGAAGGGTAGTTCTTTGTCCTCGTCGACCCGAACGGCAGCGGGAAGACAACCCTCCAGCGGCACCGTGAACTTCCATTGGCAGCGAGTTCCATGCTATCCTCTACGCGTCTTTTGTCTGGAGGAAGGGTCTATGGACAAGGATAAACTTCTCGCGCGCATCGCAATCGATCCCAACGTCTGCTTCGGCAAGCCCTGCGTGCGTGGCCACCGAATCTGGGTATCTTTGATCCTCGACGAGTTGGCGGCGGGCGCCACCGTCAGGGAGATCCTCGAGAACTACCCTGGGCTCGAAGAGGCGGATGTTCTCGCGTGCATCGCCTACGGCGCCGAGATGTCCCGCGAACGGTACGTGGACCTGCCCGCGGAGAGCCATTTGTGAGGATCAAGCTCGACGAGAACCTCGGCAACCGGGGAGCTCAACTCTTCCGAGAAGCAGGCCACGATGCCCAGACAGTTCCCGAGCAAGGCCTCTGTGGGGCGACTGATCGGCAACTCCTGAGGATGTGTCGGGACGAAGGGCTCTGTCTGGTCACCCTCGACCTGGATTTTGGCAATCCCTTGATCTTCAAACCGTGGGAATACGCGGGCATTGCCGTCCTTCGGCTCCCCGCCAAGCCGAGTCCCAGCGATCTCTGGGAGGCCTGCCGGGCCCTCATCTCTGGCCTGAAGTTCAACGAGATCACTGGCAAGCTATGGATTGTGCAGCGCGGACGAATCCGAGAGTACCAGCCAGATCGCGAAAATGAGCCGGATGAGCAGTGAATAAGAGTGGTCGGACCCCGCGATCTAAGCGGCGGCGTGATCGGCGACGCCATGGAGCGGCCGAACGAGGGAGTATGGCCGAGCGAGGCCCGAGGGGTGCTTGAGACCGCCTCGGACCGTCTTCGTGACAGGGAACTCGGTGACTGAGCGGACTTCCCTTCCGGCGGTTGAAGGTCGTTGCGAGGATCGGAAGACCGGCGGGTCTGGTCAATGTACGGGATCCGGCCGCTGCGGAAAGCCTGCCGGATTTATCGCCTGCGCGCCACGAGACGTGAGCGCAGCGGGGCCCTCCCGCCGAGGCTCACCACAGGATCAGGGAGTCGAGGAAGATCCGGCGGATGTCCTCGCGCGTGAAGGGCCGGGGACACAGCTTCGTGACCCGGTGCTGGGGCAGGGTGCCGTCCACCAGCCGGTCCACGTCCGCTTCCGTGTACCCCACGGCGGCCAGGCCATTGGGCATCCCGGTCTTCTTCATCAGGTCGATCACCGCGTCCGCCAGAATCTCGCCGGCCTGTCCGGCGTCCGCCCCCTCCAGCGTGGCCCCCATGAGCCGAGCCGCCTCCTGGTGCCTCCCAGGGTTGGCCGGTCCGGTGAACCGGAAGGCTGCCGGGGCGTTCAGGACCACGGACATCCCGTGGGGAATGATGGGGTGGTCGGACGGATAGCCTTCGGGCACGTAGCGCTTCACCATGCCGGACACCGGGTAGGACATCCCGTGGGGGAGGTGCAGACCCGCATTGTTGAACCCGATCCCCGCGAAGGTGGCCGCGATGAGCATCTCACTCCGTGCCGCGTCGTCTCCGGGATCATCGAGCACCCGAAGCATGCTCCGCGTCACCATCTGGATGGCCCGGGTGGCCCAGACATCGCTGACGGGGTTGGAGCCCTGGTAGGCGGGCCGCAGGGAGGGATGCGCGGGAGCCTCCCGCCGGGAGAAGGGAAGGGTGGTGTAGGACTCCAGGGCGTGAACCAGGACGTCGAAGCCGGTGCAGGCCGCCACCAACCGGGGCAGGGAGCGGGTGTTCTCCGGGTCCACGATGCCCAGGGCGGGCCGGAGGTGGCGGTGGGCAATCCCGGTCTTGGCGTGCATCTCGGTCAGGTCGAAGATTGCCACCCCGGTGGTCTCGCTCCCTGTCCCCGCGGTGGTGGGGATCCCGATCATCGGCTTCAGGGGACCCGGCACCGGCGTCCCTTTGCCGATGGGGGCATTGACGTAGGTCAGGAAGTCGGCGGGGTAGGTGGCGTAGAGATTGGCGGCCTTGACTGTGTCGATGCTTGAACCGCCTCCGACCCCCACGTATCCATCGAAGCGCCCGTCCTGGGCGACGCGGATCGCCTCCTTGAACGAGCTGTCCGTCGGCTCGACGCGCGCCTGGCTGTACAGGACGGCGTCGAGGCCCTCCCGCCGGAGTGACTCCAGGGCCACGGCCACCGGCTCCAGGGTCGCCACGCGCCGGTCGGTCACCACCAGGACCCGCCGTGCCCCCAGCTCCCTCATGTCATACCCGACTTCCCGGGTCGCGCCGAAGCCGTACTTGATGCTGGCAGAGCTCATGCTGAGCACGGTCTCCAGCCTCGCGGCTTCCGGTCCACGGTTCCGTCTTTCCTGCTCCATCCTGTCTCCCCTCGTCACCGCACTACTCGCCGTAACGAACGCCTGCAAACGACGGTGGCGTCGCTCCCCTCGTGAGACGCCAGTGCGGGCCAACGGTTTCACATGCGGCAGGCCGTGTCAAGGCAAGGCCGGAACGGTCTTCGGATGGGGGACAGAAATCGCTTGACCCGCCGGTCGACCTTGGTTACCGTCTGCCCCGCGCAGGTTGGGGCATGATACTCGTGACTGCTGGCATTCTTGTCGATGGAGACCGCGTCCTGGTGTGCCAGCGACGCGCGGGGAGCCGCTTCGGCCTCAAATGGGAGTTCCCCGGCGGCAAGGTGGAGGACGGCGAGGCGCCGGAGGCCTGCCTGCGGCGGGAGCTCTCTGAGGAGCTGGGCATCGAGGCCGAGGTGGGGCCGGAGGTCTACCGGACGGAACACCACTACCCCAATGGCTTCGTCGTGCAGCTTCTCTTCTTCCGGATCCTGTGCTATGCCGGCACGCCGGTGAATCACGAGTTCGAGCGGATCGAGTGGGCCCGGCCTTTGGACCTTCCCGGCTACGATTTCCTGGAGGCCGACCGGGAGCTGGTGGACCGGATGGCGCGGGGAGAGATCGGAGAGGCGTGAGGAAATCCCGACCGTATCGTCCCCGCCTGGACGGAGAGAAGATCCGCGCATTCCAGAGTCGGCTCCTTCAGTGGTTTCAGTCAAACGGCCGCGATCTTCCGTGGCGCCGAACGCGCGACCCCTACAAGATCCTGGTCTCGGAGATCATGCTGCAGCAGACGCAGGTGGAGCGGGTCCGGGAGTACTACCGGCGATTCGTGCGGGAATACCCGACGGTGCAGGAGCTGGCGACCGCCCGGCCGGCGCGCGTCCGCGAGTCGTGGGAGGGGCTGGGGTACTATGCGAGGGCGCGCAATCTGCAGCGGGCGGCGCGGACGATCCAGCGGGAGCACGGAGGGCGATTCCCGCGACGCTTCGAAGACGTGAGGGCGCTGCCGGGGGTGGGACGCTACACCGCCGGGGCCGTGCTGAGCTTCGCCTACGGGGAGCCGGCGCCGGTCCTGGACACCAACGTCCGCCGGGTCCTGACCCGCATTTTCGTTCGACGGAAAAGCCCGCGCCGGGCCGAGGTCGAGCGGCGGCTCTGGGCCTTGGCCGAGGCCGCCATCCCCCAGGGCGAGGCCTGGGCGTTCAACCAGGCGCTCATGGACTTCGGGGCCACCCTCTGCACGGCCAGGGCTCCGCGTTGCGCGGAGTGTCCCATGCAATCCCTCTGCGCCTTCTACGGGCGGCGCCGATCGGACGGCTGACAACAGCACCACTTCCAAAGGAGAGCGGAACATGATCTACGTGATTGTCACCATTGAGGTAAAGCCGGGGAAACGCGAGGAGTTCTTGGCGGAGTTCCACCGCAACATGCTCAAGGTCCGAACCGAAAAGGGCTGCATCGAGTACGGCCCGGCTGTGGATCTGAAGACGGACATCACGGCCCAGATGCCCCATCGCGAGAACACGGTCACCATCCTGGAGAAATGGGAGAGCTTGTCGGCGCTCCAGGCCCACATCGCCACCCCGCACATGGCGGAGTACCAGGCGCGGGTGAAGGATCTTCTGGCGAGCCGGAGCCTGCAGATCTTGGAGCCGAAATAGACGGAAGCCCATCACGGAGAGAACCAATTCACCACAGGGCAAGGGGGGAAGTCGTTCCCTCGAACCCCCGTCAGGGAATCGCCTTGACAGGGGGGGATTGCCGAATTACCGTCCCCTCATCCTCATCGCTCTCATCCGAAACGGATAGCTCCTGGCGGATGCCAGGCCCGCATTCATCGTAGTTCTCTGGCCGACGGGAGGGGGCCCCCGGCCGGTGGGTTTGACCTCAGACCAAGAATCTTCGTGTTCGCTGTCCGCCACTCGGCGGGGGGTGGTCTCGCTCGCATCTGGCAACCCCCCGTCAGGTTCCCCTTCTCCCGGGTACCCCCTGGGTGCGGGAGGAAGAGGGGGTGGGCGAGTGAGGTCTCGGCACGCGCTGATGGAGGTCTGCTCATGCAGCGTGAGCAACTGATCGGGGAGCTGGCAAAGATCGTTGGACCGCAATACGTCGTCTCGGATCCAACCGAGTTGAAGGTCTATGAGACGGACGGCCTGACCATCTTCAAGGCCACGCCCGACGTGGTGGTGCTTCCCGCGCGCGCCGAGGAGGTGGCCGCCATCGTCCGCCTCTGCGCCCGGGAGCGTATCCCCTTCGTTCCGCGCGGCGCCGGCACGGGCCTCTCCGGCGGGGCGCTGGCCCTCGAGGGCGGCGTCATGATCGGGCTCAATCGGATGAATCGCGTTCTGGAGGTGGACTACGGAAACCTGCGCGCCGTCATCGAGCCCGGCCTGGTGAACATCTGGCTGACCAACCACGTGAGTCCCCACGGCTACTACTATGCGCCGGACCCGGCGAGCCAGACCGCCTGCAGCGTGGGCGGGAATGTGGCCGAGAACTCCGGCGGCCCCCACTGCCTCAAGTACGGCGTCACCACGAATCATGTCCTGGCGCTGGAGGTGGTGCTCGCCTCGGGAGAGATCGTGCACCTCGGCACGTGGGCGCCGGACCCGCCGGGCTATGACCTGACTGGAGTTTTCGTGGGCTCGGAGGGGACCTTCGGGATTGTCACCAAGATCGTGGTGCGGCTCCTGAAGCGCCCCGAGGCCGTGAAGACCATGCTGCTGATCTTCGAGACCCTTGCCGACGCCAGCGCCACGGTGTCCGGCATCATCGGGCGGGGGATCATCCCGGCGGCCATCGAGATGATGGACCACCTGAGCATCCAGGCGGTGGAGAAGGGCACCCACGCAGGCTACCCCACGGATGCCGGGGCGGTGCTCCTGGTGGAGCTGGACGGGCCGCGGGCCGAGGTGGAGGCCCTGGTGGATCCGGTCGTGGCCGTTGGCAATGCGAATCGCATGCGGGAGGTCCGCATCGCCCGGGACGAGGCCGAGCGGGCGCTGCTGTGGAAGGGACGCAAGGCCGCCTTCGCGGCCATGGGGCAGATCAGCCCCGCGTATTACGTCCAGGATGGGGTCATCCCGCGGACGCAGCTTCTGAAGATCCTGGGCGAGATCGAGGAACTCAGCCGGAAGTTCGGCCTGCGCGTGGCGAACGTCTTCCATGCGGGAGACGGAAACCTCCATCCCCTCATCCTCTACGACGATCGCGTGGAGGGGGAGATGCAGCGGGCCGAGGAGATGGGCGCGGAGATCATGCAGCGCTGCATCGCCATCGGCGGAAGCATCACCGGCGAGCACGGCGTGGGGTTCGAGAAGCGCGACTTCATGCCCCTCATGTATTCGCCCGAGGACCTGGAGGCGATGGCGAGGCTCAAGCGAGTCTGGAACCCGGACGGGCTCCTCAACCCGGGGAAGATCTTCCCAACTTCCAAGTCGTGCGTGGAGGTGGGGGCCGCAGGCAAGCCGCGCGACCTCTCCTACAAGCCGCACCGCATCGAGCGGGAAGGGCTGGCGCAGCGGTTCTGATAGCCTGGTGTTCCATGGCTGACCTGGTCAAGTTGCTGCAAGCGATCGTGGGTGCAGAGCACGTGCAGGCGGACGGGCAGGTGCGTGCCTACGCCGTGGACGGGATCGTTCCGAGCGTGGCGGTTTTTCCGGGAAGCGTGGAGGAGGTCTCGACCGTCCTGAAGAGCTGCAGCCAAGCGGGGGCCGCCGTGGTCCCGTGGGGCGGAGGCTCCAGCATGGGCCTCGGACGCGTGCCCGCGAAGGTGGACGTGGTCCTCGGCCTCCGCCGCCTGAATCGGGTGATCGACCACGAGCCGGGCGACATGACCTCCAGCGTGGAGGCCGGTATCGCCCTGGCCGACTACCAGGCCTTTCTTCGCCAGCACGGCCAGTTCCTGGCCCTGGATCCGCCGGCGGCGGATCGGGCGACTGTGGGAGGCGTCCTGGCTGCCAACGCCAGTGGCCCGCAGCGTCTGCGCTACGGCACCGCGCGCGACCTGCTCATCGGCGTGCGTGTGGCGCACGCGGACGGGACGGTGGTGAAGGGCGGCGCCAAGGTCGTGAAGAACGTCACCGGCTACGACATGAACAAGCTGCACGTGGGCGCCCTCGGCACGCTGGGCGTGATCGTGGAGGCCACGTTTCGCCTCTATCCCTTCCCCGCGGCGGAGCGGACCTGGGTCGCTTCATTCCCGACGGTCGGCCAGGCCCGCAAGGCGGTCGCCCAGATCCTGGATTCTCCTGTTGTTCCCACGGCCCTGGAGATCCTGAACGCCACTGCGGCGCGCGAGGTGGGGCGGCGCGCGGGAATCGCCATCGGGTCGAGCCCGGCGCTCCTGGCCGTCGCCGTGGCTTCGGTCCCCGAGGCGGTGGAGGCGCAGCTCCTGCAGGCCCGCGAGATGGGACGGGCGTCGGGGGGCGAGGCCGGGCAGATGCTGGATGGGGACCTCCATGCGACGTTCTGGTCTGCCGTGCGCGACTTCGGACTCGAGGGAGACCCCGGCATGGTCCTCAAGGCCAGCGTCCTCCTCGCGAATGTGGGGGAGGCGATCGAGTTGGGGCAGCGGCTGGCGGCCGAGCAGGGGCTGGAGGCGGCGGTGATCTCGGAGGCAGGGACGGGCATCGTCCGCTTCTACCTTCGCACCTCAGCAGCAGATGCGATGGAGCGGCTGGCGAAGGTGGTGAATCCTCTCCGCGACGCCGCCGTCGCGGCGCGGGGGAGCCTCGTGGTCCTCCAGGCCCCGCCCGAGGTCAAGGCGCGCGTGGATGTCTGGGGATCGGCCGGCGAGGTCTTCGGCCTGATGCAGGGGCTCAGGGAGACGTTCGATCCGAAGAGGACGTTGAACCCCGGCCGCTTCGTCGGCGGACTCTGAGCGCAGCATCGCACCACCAAGACACCAAGGCACCAAGAAAAACGTGACATTCTTTTGGATGCAGCCGGCAGACGCAGAAGGGTTGGGTTGTTACGGCATTCCTTGGTGTCTTGGTGCCTTGGTGGTGGAAGGGTTTTCGACGAGAATGCCATGGCGGCCAGCGTAAAGACCGAAGAGGCCGGGACGACGACCAAGCAGGCGGCCCCGCAGGGCGCCTTCGATCGCCACGATCCTCCGGAGATGGAGAAGCTCCTCGACTGCGTGCACTGCGGGTTCTGCCTGCCCACCTGCCCCACCTATCTCGCATTGGGCAACGAGATGGACTCCCCGCGAGGGCGCATCTACCTCATGCGGTCGGCGGCCGAGGGGCGGGTCGGGATCAGCGACAGCTTCGTCGAGCACATGAGCCTGTGTCTCGTCTGCCGGGCGTGCGAGACGGCCTGTCCGTCGGGGGTCGATTTCGGCCACCTGATGGAGGCGACCCGGGGACAGGTCGCGCGGCACTACACCCGGTCCCTCCCTGATCGCCTCCTGCGAAGATTCATCCTGGGCGTCTTCACAAACCCGGGGCTGCTGAGGCTTCTCGTGCCTCCGCTGCGGGCGTACCAGCGGTTGGGGATCCAGCGCGCACTCCGGAAGAGCGGCCTCCTGAAACTCCTCGGGCGGTGGGGCGGCATGGAGAGCCTCCTGCCCGAGCTTGCTGGATCCGCGGCGATCCCGGATCTCCCGGAGGTCACCCTCGCCGTCGGAGAAAAACGCGGGCGGGTGGCGCTCCTCCAGGGCTGCGTCCAGCGCGTCTTCTTCGCCGGCGTGAACCGTGCCACGGTGCGCGTCCTGGCCGCCAACGGGTTCGAGGTGGCGATCCCGAGGGGACAGGGATGCTGTGGCTCGCTCCTGGTTCACGAGGGCGAGCGGGAGGCGGGAAAGGCCCTCGCCCGGAAGGCCATTGACGTGTTCGAGGCGGCGGGCGCCGATTACGTGGCGATCAATGCGGCCGGTTGCGGCTCCGTCATGAAGGACTACGGGGAGCTACTCAAAGACGATCCCCGGTACGCCACTCGCGCGGCGGCCTTCAGCCAGCGGGTCCGCGACGTCTCGGAGATCCTGGCGGACGCGGGGCTGACAGGCACGCTTCACCCGCTGCCGCTGCGCGTGACCTATCATGATGCCTGTCATCTGGTCCACGGGCAGCGCATCCGCTCCGGCCCCCGGGCCCTGCTCAGGGCCATCCCGAATATCGATCTCGTCGAGCTGACCGAGGCGGATTTCTGCTGCGGGAGCGCGGGCGTCTACAACCTGCTGCACCCCGAGGCGGCCCGGGAGGTGCTGGCGCGAAAACTGGATCGGCTGGCCGAGACCAGGGCGCAGGTCGTGGTGAGCGGGAATCCCGGGTGCCTGCTGCAAATCGAGAAGGGCCTCCGCGAGCGGGGCATGCAGATGCGGGTGGTCCACACGGTGGAAGTGCTCGACTGGTCCTATCGCGGCGTCGCGCCAGAAGTCACATGAGCCGCCTGGCTCCTCTCTCTTGAAACCGGAAAGGGAAGCCCCATGACCCCTCAAGAGTTCATCCAGTACGCCGAGTCCCTCTACCCGCCCACCATCAAGCTCATCTCGCTCGCGCCTGCGGGCAAGCTGGACTGGAAGCCGGCGCCGGGGAACTATATGACCCTCGGCCAGCTCCTGCATCACCTGGCCATGTGCCCCGGGATCTTCGTGGCGGCGGTGAACAACGCGTTCCCGCCGGCCGAGGCCTTCCAGAAGTTCATCCAGGAGGATCTGCAGAACACGAAGACGCCCGAGGCCGCCCAGCGGGAAGCCTCGCGCGGGTGGGAGGAGGCCAAGGCCTCCCTCTCGGGTGTGAGCGAGGCAGCCTTTCACACGCAAATGGTGGCGGTGCCGTGGGGGCCGCCCATGCCGCTGTGGCGGGTCTGCCTGGGCATGGCGGAGCATTGGGCCAACCACAAGTACCAGCTCTTCTTCTACCTGAAGCTCCTGGGCCGGCCCGTCAACACCATGACGCTCTACGCGGGGGCGTGAGACCTTCCTGACCGCCTCCGCCTTCACTGGACCCCGGCTGCTGTGCTTGCGCGTCGGGCTGGTCGATCTGGCGGCCTCAGACCGGCCGGCAGAGGCCGCAGGGACGATAGCCGCTGGAGCGGGCATCGGCGGGGGAGAAGAACGTGATCCGGCCCCCCTCGGCGATGCGCCGCTCGGCGCGGCAGCCTCGCCGGCAAAAGATCCGGGTGCTGACGCAGCCGATGTACGGCGTGGTCTTCCGCTCCAGGTTCAGCAGGGCCTCTTTCCGGAGGAGGCCGAAGGAATAGCCCCCCAGGCCGCCATCCGTCTTGACCACCCGATGGCACGGCACGATGATGGGGACCGGGTTCCCCGCCATGGCGCTTCCCACGGCGCGGGCCCCGTCCGGCACGCCAAGCTGCTCCGCGATCCACTTGTAGCTCCGCACCTCGCCATAGGGGATGCGGGCCGCCACATCCAGGGCCGCCCGCTCGAAGGGCGAGACCTCCGACAGATCCACCGGAACGGTGAAGAAGGTCCGTTCTCCCGCGAAGTACTCCGCCAGCTCCTGTCGCGCCTGCTCGAGGAGCGTCCCCGCCCGGCCGACGGGTCGGCCTGCGGCCGCGTTCCGGCGGCGCAGGGAAACCCGGGTGATGCCTTGCGGGGATGCGGTGAGGTCCAGCCGCGCCAAGAGGTCACTGGAAATCGGAGCATCCAGATGCAGGTCAAGTTGTTCCATAGGAACGCTTCCTGGACGGCATCCTCGGCATCTTGACGGGGTGAAAGGAATGAACTACCCCGCGGCAAGCCGCGGGGAATCGGTTTCTGTTCTAGTCCGTCATTCCGTGCTTGACACGGAATCCAGTCGGGCTTTCTGGATACCGGCTTCCGCCGGTATGACGAACTCGCGGCAAGCCGCGGGGAATGAACCCTCTCGGATTCAACGGTTGACGGGCAGAGGGCGGAGCGGATTGGGTCGGTCGTTTCCGGTGGGATCGACCGCCGCATGCCGGGAGCGCGACCAAATGCTCCGGAGGATGATGCCGGAGCTGAGCAGGCTGGTCAGGCCGTAGAGGGCCGGAGCCACGGCGGACTCGGGCCCGAAGAATTGGACGGCCATGCCGATGGCCACGCCGAATTCTCGCATGCCGGACGTGAACAGGCCGGCCACGCACTCCCCAGGGTTGGCGCGCAAGACACGCATCCCATACCAGCCAATGGCGTACCCCGCCGCGTTCAGGCCAGCGCAGGCGAGGACCAGGCCGAGCCACTGCGCGGGACCACCCACCGTGGGGCGGAGGCTCCCGACGGCATACACCAGGAGGAGAAGGGCGGCGGCGGCGAGCGCGCTCGCCGCCTGACGGGGATTCTTTCCGGCGGGAAGCCGAGAGGCGATCCCCCGGCCGGCGAGGAGCGGCGCAACGATCACCCCGGCAAGCCACAGGCCGATGCCTGCCGGCGCCACGTGGTAGGAGGCGAGGCCACCGGCGCCGAGTATGAGGGGTGCGGTGAGGGCGGCGAGGAGGGAAGAGCCCACGAGCAGGGCAATGCCCAGGCCCTCGCTCCCCCCGGCGAGGAGGATCAAGACCGAGGCGCTGGCCTCGACGGGTGCGGCGGCGGCCAGGACAAGGCCGAGGCGGTCAGCAGGATTGGCCAGGAAGCTCCCGAGAAGGATCCCGGCAACAGGAAGCCCGATGCCCTGCATCGAGAGGATGAGGAGAAGGCGGGGCCAGCGCCGCCACTCCCGCAGGACCTCTGCTTTGGCCAGGGTGCTCCCCACGCTGGCCATCATGAGCATCACGAGGAGTGGCACGGCCGCGTAGATCGCCGTGGCGGGCCCTGGGAAGGCGACACCCAAGACAGCGGCGAGGGCCACCAGGTAAGGGAATGCTCGGCTGAAGAGTCCGATTGCGCGTGCCACAGGACCCTCGGACAATCGACACCGCGCGCACGGTACCAGAAGAGGCCGCGGAAAGCAAGAGCCCGGAGTGAGAAAGAATGAACCCCGAGACGGCCTTCGGCAGCTCCGTCGCCCCGGCGGGGCAGCGCGACCCCTGATGGTCATCGTGGAACGAATTATGGGGGACGTGGCAAGTTACGTCGCCCTGTCGATTCCGGAATTATCGCGTGCGGTCGTTGGCGGGGCTTTCGTAGTAGTCGAAGCTCGGGCCCAGCTTGTCGAGGAGCGGCCGGGTGGCGGCGTTCAGGCGGCGTATCACCTCGGGAGGCAGGGCGCCTGCCGCGGCGCGGACGGTTTCCTCGAGCTTCCGGACGCTCCGGGTCCCGACGAGGCAGCAGGTGATCTCCGGGCGGGCCAGGGCCCACTTGGTGGCCAGCTCCGCCATGGACAGCCCGCACTCTTTGGCGATCTGCCGGGTGGCGGCGAGGGCCACCTCGGTCTCCGCCTCGACGCCCGCCTCGCCGTGGCGGGCGAGGGGGGAGCGGCGCGCGTCGAAGTGCCGGGTGCGCCGCTGATAGGTGGGCACGTCCTCCAGCATGGGATAGGCGTCCGCCAGCACCCCCTGCAGCAGGACCATGTAGGCGATCACGCCCATCCCGCGCGCCCGGCAGCGGGGCAGGGCCTCCACCTCGATCGCCCGGGTGAGGAGGCTGTAGGGCAGCTCGTTCACGACGAGGTCCGGGCAGAGCACCAGGGCCTCTTCCAGGCGCGTCCCTCCGAAATTGCTCACGCCGATGTGCCGGATCTTCCCCGCCTCCCGGAGGCGTATTAGCGCCGCGAAGGCCTCTTCGACGCTCGGAGGTTGCTCGATGGTCCGCTCGTCATTGGTGAAGTGGCGAATGGAGTGAGGGTGGATCGGCCAGTGGATCATGTAGAGGTCAATATAGTCGAGCCCCAGGCGGCGGAGGGAGGCCTCGCAGTGATCCGGCAGGAGGTTTCCGTAGCAGTTCGACGGCGAGACCTTCGTGCCGACGAGCAGCCGCTCGCGCGGCAGTCCCTTCAGGGCGCGGCCGAGCGCCTCTTCGCTCCGCCCGGCATTGTAGGCCTCGGCCGTGTCGAAATAGCTGATGCCCAGCTCGAGCGCGCGACGGACCACGCCGTCCGCGTCTGCCTGGCTGCAGGTACCCCAGTACGCCCCGCCGCCGAACGACCAGCAGCCCAAGCCGAGGGCGGACAGCTCCAGTTCGGCCTGCCCACAGCGCCTGCGCTCCATCCCGACCTCCCCTACTTCCGGGCTCGGCGCGTTCGAGGTCATGCTATCCTTCCGTGCGAGCTGGTTCGGTTTCAGCGGCCTGAGGTTGTCCCCCGGAACGCGCATCGAGGGCGGGGAGAGACCAGTCCTTCCTCCCCCGCCCTCGAACCACTCAGTGACGGCAGCCCCTTCGGCGACAGCTACGCCGGCGTGTAGGGCTTGAACTCCGCCTTGAATTTGGCGAGCGATTCGCGGATCGTGTCGAGGTCCCCGGGCTTCTTCCGCTCCGTCACCAGCTCCAGGGGGGCGGACATCCCCAGGACGGGGAAGAAGCCGCGCTTGGAAATCTGCTCCTGGAAGCCGGCGCCCGTCTTCACGTTGACCCCACCCGTGGGCATGATCATCTTGCCGTTATGCCGGTCGCGCTGGTAGGGCGCGAGCAGCGCCCCCACCCCGCTCGGCCCGTAGACGCTGGCGTTGAAGATCTTGATCCCGTCGGGTTCCAGGCCGTCCTCGCGCTCCAGGAAGTAGGCGAACTCGGCCGGCGAGAAGGCGCCCGGCACGCCGAAGGCCTTCCCGGCCCGGACCATCTTGACGAATGTTATGGGCTCCCGACAGCCGCCCATGCCGGAGTCCGGGCCCACGATCATGTCAAAGCCCATCTCCAGGGCAGCCTCGAGCTCTTTGGGGTTGATCACGCTCCCCACCCCCAGGAGCATGGGATCGGCGGGCTTGGTCCGGAACGTCTCGGCCCGCATCTTCCGCAGCTCCACCATGGCCTCCTTCAGGATCGGCTCAGGGATGCGGAAGGTGATCTCGGCGATCAGACCGGCCTCGTAGATGCCCCGGACGGTGTTGATGACGTCCTGGGGGGTCTTGGCGTGGTCCCGGCCCATGACCACGACCACGCCCTTGGCGCGCAGGGTCTTCTCGACCCGCGCCGGATCCCGCGTGTATTCTGCCATGATTGCCTCCTCTGATCGGTTGTTAGCGCAGGGCCACGACCCCGCCGCCCTTCTTGCCGCGCTTCGCCTCGGCCTCCACCATGGCCTGGGTCACCATGGTGGTGTCGCCCGGCGTCTCCTGGACCAGGATGCCGTGGGCGGCGCCCCACTCCACCGCCTCGTCGAGGGGCTTCCCCTTCAGGAGAGCAGAGATGACGCCCGAGGCGAAGGAGTCCCCGCCGCCGGTGCGGTCGGCAATCTCCGCGTTCTTGCGCGTGGCCGCCTGGTAGAGCTTGTCCTCGGCCACGTCGTAGAGGACGGCCCCCCAGTCGATCCGGTCCGCCGAGTGGGCGCCGCGAAGCTGCGTGCCGATGAGCTTCAGGTTCGGATAGTCCTTGGCCACCTTGCGGAGGAGCGTGACGTAGCAGTCCAGGAACTGCTCCAGGCTGGCGTTGCTGGGGACGTCCACCGTGTAGCCCAGGGCGTCGTCGAAATCGCTCTGGTTGCCGACCAGGAACTCCACGTGGGGGACGATCTGCCGATTGATGCTCCGCGCCCGCTCCTTGTTGGGCTCCACGTTGGCCCGGTAGTTCAGGTCGGTGGAGCGGAGGGTGCCGAACTTCCCGGCCTTCTTCAAGTACTCGACGGCAGTCTCCGCGCTCTTGGGCGAGAGCAGGCTGTAGATCCCGCCGGTGTGGGCCCAGCGCACCCCCTCCTGGCCGAACAGCCGGTCGAAGTCGAAATCCTCCGCGCCCACCTCCCGAATCGGCGTGTGGGCCCGGTAGTACTCGGTCTTGGACGGCACCACGCCCTTGCCGCGGAAGGTGGCGTTGATGCCGTTCATGAGGCTTCCCTTCTTGTCGGTGACGTACTTCCCGCCCTTGCCGCCCGGCGTGAACCAGAGGATGTGGCTCACGTCCACCCCGGCCTCTTTGAACTGGCACTCGATGTTGCGGCCGAAGCCGTCGTCCACGAGGGCCGTGAGCACGGTCGTCCGCAGCCGGAAGCAGTAGGCCATGCCCTCGGCCACGTTGGTCTCGCCGCCGCCGTGCCAGAGGCGGCAGGTGCGTGCGCGCTCGAACGGCACATCTCCCGGATCGAGACGGATCATCACCTCGCCCAGGGCCACCCCGTCCCACTTGCACTGCTCGGCGGATTTGATGTTGAGTGTCGCCATGGTGACTCACTTCCTTCCTTCAGGCTGCTTCATTTGCAGAGAAAGCTGAATGTCCGGTGCACTGCGTACAGGTGAGGTCCGGCCAAGCGTCAAACTGGTCAGGGAGGCGACGTTCCAGCGGTGGGGCGCGGGGAATCCGGCGGGCTCGCTTGGACGAGGGCAGAGTGAGCGAGAATATTGCCCAGCCTGGGCCATTGGACATCCAAAAGAAGCGGGCAGCACAGAGGGGCATTTGACTCTGCCAGATCAGAGTGAGGAAGCCGGCGCGCCCGCCCCGGAAGGTCTTTCAAATCAGGGAACGGGTGATCCCACGGATGTCGGAACTGACAGGATTGCGGCCAATCCCCCGCGGGACTCGGTCCGAATCCACCCCCCTGCCCGCTTGCGGAGTATAGGAGAAAGGTCCGCGGGTGTCAAACCACCGTGAGGGGTGTGTGCGGCGTGGGATACCGGCACAGGACGGCACGGGGAGTGCATCGCGGCGATTCCCTCTGGAACGGCACCAGACACGCGGGTATAATGCCGGCGGTCTTCGATGGTGCTGGATTCAGGATACCGTCCTGTGGGGATGAGGCTCCTATGGACCTGGGCCTGCGAGATAAAGTGGCGATCGTGGCAGCGTCGAGCAAGGGCATTGGGAAGGCCGTGGCGGCCGGCCTGGCAGCGGAAGGTTCCCGCGTGACCATGCTGGCTCGGAGCGAGGCCGATCTGGAGAAGGCGGCGGGGGAAATCCGAACGCAGTGCCAGGCCGACATCCTGGCCGTTCCGGCCGACCTCACCAAGGGGGAGGACATCCAGCGCGTGGTCCAGCGCACGGTGGAGCGCTGGGGGGTCGTGAACATCCTGGTGGCCAGCGCCGGTGGGCCGCCGCTGGGGGACTTCGCCGAGCAGGATGACGCCCGATGGGAGGAAGCGTTCCAGCTCACGCTTATGAGCGTGGTCAGACTCGTGCGCGAAGTCCGCCCTCACATGCAACGGGTCGGCGGCGGCGTCATCGTCACCCTGCAGTCCACCTCAGTGAAGAGCCCGCTTGATCACATGATCCTCTCCAACAGCCTGCGGAGCGGGGTCATCGGGCTGGCCAAGTCCCTCTCGCTGGAACTGGCCCGGGACGGGATTCGGGTGAACAACGTCCTGCCCGGGGCCATCCTCACGGACCGCCTCCGCCACCACCTCGGCGAACAGGCGCAGCGGCTGGGGAAGAGCTTCGAGGAGGTCCGCAGCCTGCGCGAGGCGCAGATCCCCTTGAAGCACCTGGGTGCCCCCGAGGACGTGGCGAACATGATCGTCTTTCTGGCCTCGGACCGCGCCCGCTATGTCACCGGGGTGACGGTCCAGGTGGACGGGGGATTCGTCCGGAGCATCCTGTGAGTGCCATCATTCAGGTTCCCATCTTTCCGCTGCCCGACGCCGTGTTGTTTCCCCACACGCTCCTGCCGCTGCATGTCTTCGAGCCCCGATACCGGCAGTTGGTGCGGGACGCCCTGGCCAGCGATCGGCGGATCGCCATGGCCCTCCTCAAGCCGGGCTGGGAGCGGGACTATTACGGGCGCCCGCCCGTCTTTCCCATCGCGGGTGCCGGCGAGATCATCCAGCATGAGGAGCGCCCGGACGGGCGGTTCAACATCCTGCTGCGCGGGACGATGCGCATCGCCATCCTGGCGGAGCTGCCACCCGCCCAGCCGTACAGGCTCGTGCGGGCCCGGCCGCTCCCGGATCGCTACCTGGACAAGGACCCAAAGGCACTCCTGGAGCGTGTCGAGCGCCTCAAGGTGTTCTACCTGCGGATCCTGGCGGAAGTTCAGAAGGGGCAGGGCGACCTGGCCAAGATTTTTGGGGGCGTGAAAGACCCCGGCATCATCCTGGACCGGATCGCGGGCGCGGCCATCCCCGAGGCGGAGGTCCGTCAGCAGGTCATGGACGCGGTGGAGGTGGCCGCGCGGTTCCGGATCGTGCAGGATCAGCTCGTCGCGGTTCTTGGCCACCTCTCCGACCGGAACGCCCCCACCGGGCGAGCGGAGGGCCGCCAGAACTGATGCCGGCGGAGCGATTGGGAGGGGAGCGCGTGGGAAGAGGGAACGGAGGACGAGGCAGGGCGGCCGGATCTCGGCACCGCGTCTACTGCGCGGGCCCGCTGTTCAACCGCTCCGAGCAGGAGGAGATGGCGGCGATCGCTCATACCTTGGAGGCCGCCGGCTTCTCCACCTTCCTGCCGCACAAGGACAGCTTTGTCTTTCCAGACGCGTATCGCGAGTTCCTGCGGGAGGGATACGATCCCCGCGAGGCGACCCGCATGATCCAGGAGGCCATCTTCTGCCTGGATGTTTACGAGATCATCTCGGTCTGCCACGGGCTGGTGCTGAACATGAACGGGCGGGTCCCCGACGAGGGGGCCGTGGCAGAGGCCGCCATGGCCTGGACGGCGGGAAAGGTCGTCGTCCTGTACAAGTCCGACAGCCGCAGCCTGATTCACGGGCAGGACAATGCGTTGCTGGCCGGCCTCGGGAACTTCCAGAGGGTGAGCACGCTGCAGGAGATCGCCTACGCCTTTGCCCAACTGTTCCGGGCCCGGCGCAGCGGGCCGGAGCCGGCGATCCCTCGCGAGGTCAGGAAAGTCGTGGACGCCGGCCGGCGGCTCTCCAAGACCCTTGTGGACTGCAAGTCCACGACCGACATCGTCCTGGCCATCGCCGCCCTCACGCGGTCCACCGCCCGCCCCTCGCGCCGCTGACGCCGGCCCTCCGGTTGCGAGCCGGGGCGACTCAGCCGAGGAGTTTTGTCGTATGCCCCCGGAAACGTCGGGCCCCGGGCCCTTTGCGAGGACCCGGGGCCCGGCCCCTAGCGCCGTGCAAACTTCTGGAAGGTGTGGCCGGTTGATGAACATTATTTCCTGGATAACTGTCGTTGTTCTGAACTGTCTTTCCTTGGCGATGGTAATATCGGCATTTTTCTAATTAATGCAATAAATTCCCCAGTCTCTGCCAGCGAAGGTTATGTTCGTCACGGTTCCACGACCAGTAGATTATAAAAGCTTTTCCTTCAACATCTTTCAGATTTACAAATCCCCAGAAGCGGCTGTCCAGGCTTTCATCGCGGTTATCACCCATGACGAAAATAGAATCATTGGGAACGGTAATTGGACCAAAATTGTCGCGGGGCTGCATTGTCGCCGGATAAATTATATTATCACTATAAATGCCGAAAGAATCCTTATATTCTTTACCGTTGATGAATATTTTTTTATTTACAATTTCAATTTTGTCACCGCCCACGCCGATAACCCGTTTGATAAAATCTTTAGATCGGTCATTGGGAAAAATAAAAACTACAATTTCTCCTCTTTTGGGTTCTCTGACGGGAATAATAGTTCTTCTCAAAAGAGGGATTTTTACACCATAAATAAATTTGTTGACTAAAATGTGATCGCCCACCAGAAGTGTTTGCACCATGGACCGCGAAGGTATTTTATATGCACAGATTATAAATGTCCGAATAAAAACGGCAATCAATATCGCAATAATAATAGATTCAACGTATTCTTTAATTTTCGATTTTGTCTTTTCTTTTGTTTGTTCTTTTGTTTTTGATTTATCATCTTTAGCCATATAACTGGAAACCTCTACGAATAAATGTTGGACAGAGAAAAGGCGATCATGAAAAGGGCAATGAGTCCTTTAACCATCTTTCCTCCGATCATAGCAAAAATAGCGCGAACAGGCGTTCGGAAAGGAGCCTTTAATTTTGATTGGTGAATAAATTCTATTGCCAATACTCCGGCAAGACCTCCCAAAAAAAATCCTCCCCATGTGCCCGGTCCCCAAAAAAACGGAGTAAGCAAAAAGGCTCCTATGAGAGCTCCTATTGCGGCAGCCACAAAAGATTTTGTTGATATCATCGGCTGATACCTTCCAGTCATAACAAAGAAATCAATTGTTTCGGCAATTACGGTGGAAATAAGCAGAAACAAAAT
>CAVQPC010000037.1:0-172271 GCA_963714585.1 uncultured Methylomirabilota bacterium | reverse complement strand
CCCTAGCCTGAAGTTCCTGGCCCTGTTGCGCTAAAAGGCGAAGAAAACCATAGGGTTGCCGGTAGTTTGACCTGCATTATGTTGACATGTAAATCACTTTTTATACTTGACAAAGCGGTATGAATAGGCGTAGTGTGTTGGCATGTACATCGCCACCGTGCCGAATCGCGGTTCCCGACCGGCCATCCTGCTGCGAGAGGGATACCGGGAGGGCAGGCAGGTCAAGAACCGCACCCTGGCCAATCTCAGCGCGTGGCCGACGGCGAAGGTCGAGCTGCTGCGCCGCGTGTTGCGGGACGAACGCCTGGCGCCCGTGGAGCAGCTCTTCGACGTGGTGGCCTCCCCGCATCACGGCCACGTGCAGGCCGTCCGCACCGCGATGCAGCGGCTGGGCTTCGAGGCGCTCCTCGCGGCCCGTCCCTCGCGCGCGCGGGCCCTCGTGGTGGCCATGGTCGTGGCCCGGATCCTCGCGCCCGAGAGCAAGCTGGCCACCACGCGCTGGTGGCACACCACCACCCTCCCCGCCGCCCTCGGGGTGGCCGACGCGGATGAGGACGCCTGCTACGCGGCGATGGACTGGCTGCTCGCGCGGCAAGCCCGGATCGAGCGGAGGCTGGCGGCCCGGCACCTCCGGGCAGGCGGCCTGGTGCTCTACGATCTCACGTCGAGCTACTTCGAAGGGACCACCTGCCCCCTGGCCGCCTTCGGCCATGATCGGGATGGGAAGCAGGGGAAGCGCCAGGTCAACTACGGCCTGCTCAGCGACGCCCGGGGCTGCCCGGTCGCGGTCTCCGTCTTCCCGGGGAACACGGGCGATCCGAAGACCCTGCTCCCCGAGGTCGAGCGGGTGCGGACGGACTTCGGGATCGGGCAGCTCGTGCTGGTGGGCGACCGCGGGATGATCTCGCAGACGCAGATCACCGCGCTCCAGCCGCTCCCGGGCGTCGACTGGATCACCGCCCTCAAGACCGGCGCGATCCGGGACCTCGTCGCGGGCGGGCACCTGCAGCTCGGGCTCTTCGACGAGCGGAACCTCTTCGAGCTCACGTCCCCGGACTTCCCCGGCGAGCGGCTGGTGGCGTGCCGCAACCCGGAGCTGGCGCACCTGCGGGCGCACAAGCGGCAGGCGCTGCTGGCGGCGACCGCCCAGGAGCTGGAGCGCGTCCGCGGCATGGTCGCCCGCGGCCGGCTCAAGGGGCAGGACGCCATCGGGGTGCGCGTGGGCAAGGTCGTGAACAAGTACAAGGTGGCGAAGCACGTCCGGCTGGACATCCGCGCCGATGCCTTCGCCTTCCAGGTGGACGCCGCGTCGGTCGCGGCCGAGGCGGCACTCGACGGGCTCTACGTGCTCCGCACGAGCGTGCCGGCGGCGCGCCTGGACGCCGATGAGACGGTGCGGAGCTACAAGCGCCTCAGCCAGGTGGAACGGGCCTTCCGGTCGTTCAAGACCGTGGACCTCAAGGTGCGGCCGATCCACCACCGCCTCGAGCCGCGGGTGCGGGCGCACATCTTCCTCTGCCTGCTGGCCTACTACGTCGAGTGGCACATGCTCGAGGCCTGGCGCCCGCTCTTGTTCGCCGATGAGGACCAAGCCGCGAAGACCACCCGGGACCCCGTGGCCCCGGCCGAGCGGTCCGCCACCGCCCTGCGCAAAGTCCACGCGAAGCTCCTGGACGACGGCACCGTAGTGCACAGCTTCCGCACCCTGCTCATGGAGCTGAGTAGCATCGTCCGGAACGTGTGCCGCCGCCACGGCGGGGATGCGGACGAACCCACATTCGAGATCGTCACCACCCCCAACGCGAAACAGCAACGGGCCTACGATCTCCTGGAGACGATCACGGTGTAGACAGAACCGTGCAGGCTGCTCTTGACCTATGTCGATGAATCCACAGTGCAATCTCGTTCTCAGGTCCGAGGAACTTCAGGCTAACAGAGCAGCGGGGCCGGGTCAAGGTGCTCCAGCTCGGCTCAGGGCCGCTGGCGAATGGTTGATGCCGTCTGCGAGGATCCAGGGGTAGACCCGTTACGACGGGAGTGGCTTTCGGAACGGTGTGTGGCACGCGCCGCAGCCCTGCCTTCCGAAATCCTTGAGGATGGCCTGGGTGGAGGCGGTGTCTTTGGCCTTGGCCGCGTCGCGGAGCTTCTCGGCCCAGCTTTGTAGGTTCTTCGCGTCCGTGGTGAACTCCGCCCACTTCTGCCAGATCTCCGGCTTCGCGTACGACTTCTCACTCAGCGAGCCTTCAGGAAAGAGGGTGGGGATGTGCTGGGCGTTCAGCGCGATCGTTTCCGCGTTCACGGCGATGGCCTCGATATTGCCCGCCTTGGCCTTGGCCATGATGTCCTGCACATTCGCCCCGTTCAGCTTCATCAAGCGCTGGCGATCGGCGATGATGTCTCCCGATCCGATTCGCATTGCCGGCTGTGTGGCGGCGCAGCCGGCGAGCAGGACGAGGGTGAGGCTCCAGAAGAGGACTCCGAGATGGAAGGTCGTGTGCGGTTTCATATTCCCTCCTTTGCACGGTTGGGTCCGGGGCCGCTCCGGCTCCCGATGTGGCAGAGACCCTGGACTCACTTTCTCTCGATCTTGTGCTTGATTGCAGGAATGCTCTTGAGGTACCGGGCGATGGCGAGCCGGTCGGCCTCGGTCAGGTCCTTATAACCGACGACCGTTCCCTGGATGGCCTCCCCCATTGGACCACCGACGACATCACCGTTGGGTTTGACCCCCGAGGCAAGGAAGTCGGCGATCTCCTCTTCGGACCAGGTCAGGCCGGTCTCTTTGTCCGGCGTGATGTTTGGCACGGCCGTGCCGTCAGGCAATTTCGGATTTCCGGCCAGGAACCGCGAGTTGTCCACGGCATACGTCACGGTGCGGGGCGTGTGGCATTCGCCGCAGTGGCCGAGGGCTCGAACAAGGTATTCTCCGCGAGCCAGTCCCGAAGTCGGGGCCGTAGAGGGCGGCGTTTCTCTGGGCGAAAAGGCCGCCAGCCAGGCCGGGAGAAACACCGTTTCGAAGAAGGGCACGATGATGTGTTTGGGCGGCGTCGATCGGTGGGTCGGCGGCAGGGTGCGAAGAAACGCGACCAGCGCGCGAAGGTCCTCCTCGGCCATCCCGTTGAAGACGGGGTACGGATGGACCGGGATCAGGCGGTCCCCGTTGGGGCGGCGGCCCAGACGGATCGCCGTGATGATCTGCTCATCCGTCCAGGCGCCGATGCCCGTCTCGCGGTCCGGCGTGATGTTGGCGGAGAACACACTGCCGAACGGGCCGTCATAATGTTTCAGCCGCCAATGCAATCACAGAGCTTTCGACGGCATTCACGCCTTGGCAGCCGGGAGGGGCGTGCTATACTCTACCTGAAACTCGCACGCCCGGATGACAGGTTCGCATCACCCCAGCCCTCTCCCAATGGGAGAGGGTGGCCGTAGGCCGGGTGAGGGGATCAGGGGGACAGCCGGGAAGGAGGACGCCATGATCCGGCGACCGGCAGTGGCAGGTTCGTTCTACGCGGGGACCAAGGAGCGGCTGAGGCTCCAGGTCGAAGACCTCCTCCCCAGGGAGGTCAAGCCAGGGCCAGCCATCGGGGTGGTGGCGCCGCACGCGGGCTACCTGTATTCGGGCCGGGTGGCGGGAGCGGTGTACGCGCGCGTGGAGTTGCCGGACACCGTCGTGATCCTCGGCCCGAACCACACCGGCCTGGGGGCAGGGGCGGCCATCATGACCTATGGCCGGTGGGAGACCCCGCTGGGCTCGGTGCCGATCGATGCCGAGTTGGGGAAGGCCATCCTGGCCAATGCCTCCGTCCTGGAGGAAGATCACCTCGGTCACCTCCGTGAGCATTCCATCGAGGTCCAGCTCCCGTTCCTCCAGTACTTCGAGCGGCCCTTCAGCTTCGTGCCCATCTGCCTCTTCAGCCATGAGTACGCCGCCTGCCAGAACGTCGGACAAGCGGTTGCTGCGGCCGTTCGGCAGACGGGGAAGCGCGTCCTCCTGGTGGCCAGCACGGACATGAGTCACTACATCTCCCGCGACGAGGCCAGCACCAAAGACCGGAAGGCAATCGATGCCATCCTGGCCCTGGATCCCGAAGGACTTCACCGAGTGGTCCAGCGGGAGGGAATCAGCATGTGCGGGTTCCACCCGACGGCGGCCATGCTGGTGGCGGCCAAAGCGCTGGGCGCGTCGAGCGCGGAGCTGGTGATGTACATGGACTCGGGGGAGGTGACCAAGAGTGTCGACGAGGTGGTTGCCTATGCGGGGCTGATCATACGCTGTTGACGCGGTTGCCATGACCGCATAGAATTCGCCTCACAGGCAGGTATCCGGGGGATGATCACCCGGGATTGTCCGGCACAGCGAGCGGGAAAGGGTTTTCCCGAAGGAGGAACAAGGAGGAGACGATGACGTATATCGTGGCGGAGCCGTGCATAGGAACCAAGGATCATGCCTGCGTTGACGTCTGTCCGGTGGAGTGTTTTTACGAAGGCGAAGACATGCTCTACATCCACCCGGAAGAGTGTATTGACTGCGGGGCCTGCGTTCCGGAGTGTCCGGTGGCCGCGATCTTCGAGGAGAGCGACGTCCCGGAGCAGTGGAAGAGCTACATCGCCAAGAACGCGGAGATCTTCAAGGAGAATCCCAACATCCCGAAGGCACCTACCCGGGAGAAGTGGGAGGAACTGAAGAAGGACCCCGCCAGCGAAGCGGCAAAGTATTACGAGAAGTATCCGCCGAAATCCTGACGACCGGGACGTTCGGCCCGACAGCGCAGAGCGCCCAGGCATCCATCCAAATGTATGAGGCCTGGGCGCTCTGCGCTGGAGGCCTTGTCTGCCACATTCTCCGCCAATTTGGGGACAATCCTCGATCCCCCGAGTCCGCAATATCGAGCTGTTACAGACTGTCCCTCGCCTGACTTCTCAGGGGCAGCTTACTCTCCTGATGAACCACTTCACATTTTGGTGGGGAGTTTATCGACGAGGTTTGCTTTCGACCGAAGAGCCGCGCTGGCCCTCCGCCTTCGGGCGCATGGGGGTCCGACGGCTGGCACCACGACCCGACGGTGGCTCAGGGTGGCGGGGCGGCCGGCGCCCAGTCCGCCTGTCGGGGGACCACCGCCGGGGCGCGGATCAGAAGGACCGGCTTCTGCGTCCCGCGCAGAACCTTCTCTGCAACGCTCCCCATGATGAGGCGGTCGATCCCGCTCCGGCCGTGCGTTGCCATGGCGACCAGGTCGAACCCGCCTTCCTCGACACACGCGATGATCTCGCTGGCAACATCCCCCTCCCTCACGGCGCAATGTGCCACGACACCCTGACCCTCGAATTCGTGCGCGATCTTCTCGAGGTACAGCCGGGCCTCCCCTTTGAGGGCATCCTTTCGCTCCGTCACAGCTTCTGGAATGCCCTCCAACTTGTCGCTCCCGGCGCCGAGGTATACATCCGATGTGAGCACCGTGGCGAAGGTCACCTCGGAGCCAGTCGCCTTGGCGAGAATGGCAGCATGTGGGAGCACTCGCTCCGCGAGTCCCGAGCCGTCCAGGGGCACCAGGATTTTCTTGTACATGATCGGCTCTCCAGGTTCGCCAGGCTCGAATGCCTCACCGCAGAGATCGCAGAGACCGCAGAGCAATAAATGATGAATGTCGAATCATGAATATCGAAGTCCGAAGGGGGCCGTGTCCACTCCTTCATCATTCGACATTCGGTGTTCCACATTCATGATTTGATCCTGCCCGCTGCCTGCTGCGAGCTGAAGACCTTGGCACCTTGGCGGTTAGGGGATTCCTGTATTCTCTGCGGCCTCTGCGTGCTCTGCGGTTAGCGATCCATGGAAAGGTTCAGTAGGGCACCCCAGGCGCCGTGCAAACCGTGAGGCGTCCCCCCACGGGACGATACATCACGGGGGGCCACCAGGGACTGACAAGTAACCCGTCGTGGATAGCCCAGCTCCGTCCGCGGATTGTCCCGCCGGCCCCGGGGGCGCGGAAACGTGTCGAACCGTCGAGGCGCATCCACAAGGCCCCCTCGGGGAGGAAGTCCGTGTGGATTCTCTCCATCCGTGCCTGACCCCCCAGGTACCCGAACCCATGGCGCTCGTACACGATGGCGTTGTGGTAGAAGGACGCCTCGAGGACGAGGGCGGCCTTGTCGAGCCGCACGGCGAGCGCTTCGATCCGCTCCAGCGCAGCCCCGAGCACGCGGAGGCCCGGGCGGATCTGTCCTGGCGCCAATCCCGCCCGCAGGGCCGACTCCTCCTCGCGGAGGTTGCGCGAGCGGAGCCCTAGGTCCGTCGTCTCCCCGGCGTCGTCCAGGTCCACGCCGAAGCGCGGGCCCTCCGGGTCGCAGCAGATGATGAAGGCCACTTGAAGATGGCCGAACCGGCTCTCCGCCAACCACAGGAAAAAGGTCGCGTCCACCGCGTCGCCACGATGGGTGATCCGAATGCGTGCCCAACGGGCCCCCCGAGGCGCATCCACCCGAGCCACGGGTCTCCCTTGGGCGTCGGTGAAGGTAACAGGGTCGAGGTCGAAGTGGCGGCAGATCTCGGCAGGCACGAGCGCGAGGTAGACGCGATTTCGCTCGGCGTGGGGCAGGTCGTTGAGGTCACCAAGGCTGCGCAGCATGTCCGGATCGCCGTTACGCCCTCTCCGGCCCGGTCCCGTGCTCCCCATCTCGCCTGCGGAGGAGTCCGGGCCAGAGATGCATCGCCACGTGAGTCACGCTCCACCCCACGCTGGCCCCCCAGAGGACTCCGACCAGGACGTCCGAAGGATAATGGACTCCGAGGTAGATCCTCGAGTACGCGACGGCGGCCGCCAGACCGGCCAGGACCCAGCGCCAGCGGGGCAGCGTGAGCCACACCACCGCGGCCAGTGCAAACATGTTGGTGGCGTGGTTCGAGGGCAGGGAGAAGGAGCGGGTGCAGCCGGCGAGCAGGTGCACATCGGGCACCACGTGGCAGGGCCGCGTGCGCTCCACCAGGTGCTTGATGAGGTTGGCGGTGACATCGCTCAGCGCCACGCTGGCGATGGCCAGGCCGACGACGAGCCACGCCCGCCGGTCGCCCCGTACGATCACGATCACAAGGAGCACGGCCGCCAAGGCGAAGGCGACCCACTTGTCGCTCAGGATCGGCATCAGCCGATCGAAGACGGGATTTTCCAGGGTCCGATTGATGAGGTGGAAGATCCCGTCGTCCGCGGCATGGAAGCGTGCCAGGAGCGTCACCGGTGCCCTCAGGCGGTCAGGCGTTTCGCCGCGTGTGAGTCCAGGAGAAAGGCCAGCCCCCCCAGCGACGACACGAGCAGGGTGAGCGAGAACCAGACCAGGGACATGCTGAGGGCGACCGCAGGGTCCACGCCCACCTTGGCGAAGAAATAGACGACGCCGCCCTCGCGAACGCCGAGGCCCGCGACGGAGACGGGGAGCATGGCCGCCACCGTGATGAGGGGGACGAAGAGGAAGAAGTAGGCGATCGAGACGTGCAGGTGCAGGCCCGCGCTCACGAGGTAATAGGTCACGATGATCAAGGCCTGCAGGAGCACGGACAGGAGCAGGGCCTGTCCCAGGGCCGGGCGGTGCCGCCGGTAGCGATGGATCGCCCCGACGAGTCCTTCGAGTCGGGCGTGAAATCGGTGGAGACCGAGGAGAGAGAGGACCCGCAGGGCCCACGCCATGATCCGCGCGTTCAGGAGAATGCCCAGCCCCCCCGCGAAGGCGGCGGCCACCGCCAGGATCATCACGGCGACCTGCGGGTCCCGGATGTTCCGATAGGCCGCCGCCAGGGACGCGAGGGCGATGGCGACCAGCGCGGCGAACCCGGCGAGCCGGTCCACCACAATGGAGGCGATGGAGGCATCCTGGCCCTGGGTCATGCGGTAGATGGTGTAGCCCCGCACGATGTCGCCGCCGATGAGGGTGGGGAGGAAGAGGCTGAAGAACGACGCCTCGAAGTACACCAGCGCGAGGCGCCAGAACGGGATGTGAAGCCCTTCGGCGAGGAGCAGCCGCTGCCAGCGCAAGGTGCTGATCAGGTAGCCGAGCGCGTACATCGCCACGCAGGCCAGGAACACCGCCGGGGAGAGGGTCTGCACGCTGCGGAGAAAGGCCCCACGGTCCACCCGCCAGAAGAGCAGGGACAGGAGGAGCGCGCTCACCCCCACCTTTCCCAGGAAGGCCACCGGTGAAGCGCCGGCGCGGTGGGGCGGCGGTGGGCATCAGCGCTTCTCGGCCTGGATGCCCACGACGCGCTTGACCATGTAGGTCGGCTTCCGCTGCGACTCGTGATAGATACGGACCAGCATCTCCCCGAGGAGCCCCATCATGACGAGCTGGACCCCCACCAGGATGAGGAGGATCCCCAAGAACAGGAGGGGCCGGCCCCCGATCTGGGCGCCGGTGAACAGCTTCAGGGCCGTGAGATAGGCCTCGATGAGGACGCCGAGGCCCGCGCTGAACAGGCCCAGGAGCCCGAACACCTGGATGGGCTTCGTGGCGAAGCTGAGGAGGAACTTCACCGTGATGAGGTCCAGGAAGACGCGGAGCGTCCGGGTGAGGCCGTACTTGGAGCGGCCGAAGCGGCGCGGCCGGTGGCGCGTCTGCACCTCGGCCAGGCTGACCCCCATCCAGCTTGCGATGGCCGGGATGAAGCGGTGCATCTCGCCGTAGAGGCGGAGGTTCTCCACCACCTCGCGCCGGTACGCCTTGAGCGTGCAGCCGTAGTCATGCAGGTGGATGCCCGTCACCTTGGAGATGAGCCAATTGGCCAGGTGAGAGGGGAGGCGGCGGGTGAGGAAGGGATCCTGGCGGATCTTGCGCCAGCCGCTCACGACATCGTATTCCTTGGCCAGGGCGAGGAGATGGGGGATGTCCGCCGGATCGTTCTGGAGATCGCCGTCCAGGGTGACGATGACCTCTCCCCGCACGTGGTCGAATCCGGCGGAGAGCGCGGCCGTCTGCCCGAAGTTCCGGCGCAGGCCGACCAGGACCCAGCGGGGGTCCTGGGCGTGGATCGCCTCCAGGCGGGCCCACGTCCCATCGGTCGAGCCGTCGTCCACGGCCACCACCTCGTAGGCAATGCCCTGGGGCTCCAAGGCCTGCCGGATCTCCTCGGCGAGGATCGGGACGTTCTCCTCCTCGTTGAAGACCGGAATGACGATCGAGACGGTTGGCCGACTCTCTTGTCCCACGGTTTCCCCAGTCAGTACCCCGCGAAGGGGCGGGGCGGAAATCCCCGGAAATCGCGCCCCCAGTAGATGGAAAAGTCCCGCAGGTGCTCCCCCCGGTATCGGATGGGGACAACCTGCACACGGCGCACCTCGGCGAAGGCGCTCGTGAGCTCCGCCGCCGGCTCGCCTGCCCCGTACGTCACGAAGAGGCCGTCCCGTCCGATGAGCTTCTCCCAGCCGCCCCAGATGTCGTACTGGTTCATGCGTCGGCCCAAGTTGGCGTTGAACACCTGGGGGTGGCCCGCGACATAGAACGCCAGCTCGCTGGCGATCTGATAGCGATCGCTCACCAGGAAGGGGGGTCGCGGGGCCGCCCGCATCGCCTCGCCGACTGCCTGCCCCAGCTCTGACCAGCCCCGCAGGCGCTTGCTGACCAGGTCGATCGCCGCCGGCACCCGCGCGCCGAAGAGCCCCAGCACATCGGGGAAGAAGGCCACGGGAAGGAGCAGGGCAGGAAGAAGTATAGCGGCCGCAAGCAGAGCCTTCAAGCGGGTTGTCCGAGCCCGCCGCTCGCCCCAGTCCACCCAGCTCTCGCGCCAGCCGGCGATGGCGATGGCTCCCGTGAAGTAGGCGTTGGCCGCCCAGTTGGCCTGGACCTTGGTCACCAGGGTCCAGATCTGGAAGAAAAGGAAGATCGGCGCCGAGAGGCACGCCAAGAGCAGGACGTCCTCGCGCCCCTTCCGGGTCCCCGCCCGCCAAGCCCAGGCCACCGCCAGCACCATGAGGATGAACAGGAAGGGGGAGACCACGCCGAGCTGGGTGGCGAGGAACTCCGGCGGACGGATGAGGGAGGCAAGGAGACCTCGCTGACCGCCCTCGCTGGCCTGGATCAAGACGTGCCGGCCGGACAGCCAGCCGTGCCGGGCGTTCCAGACGATGACCGGGCTGAAAAGGAGCAGGCCCAGGGCGGCCGCCTCGTACGGCTCCCGGCGCCGCAGCCAGTGACGCAGGCCGGGCGAGAGGGCCAGCCAGAGGAGGACGCACGGCGCCAGCATGAGCATGGTGTACTTGCTGAGCAGGCCGAGGCCGAAGACGACGCCGACGCCGTACCAGGCCATATCGCTCCGCTGCTTGACCGCCCGCTGGAGGAGCAGCGCCGCCAGGCCCCAGCAGAAGACGAAGGGCGGATCGATGGTCATGAGGAACGCGCCCGCCTCGTACAGCGGCATCAGGCTCAGGAGGACCACGCTCAAGAAGCCGGCGCGCGAGCTCTGGAAGATGCGCTGCGCCAGGAGGTAGGCGATCCCCGCCAGGCCCGTGGCCATGAGGACTGCGGGCAGCCGCACCCAGAACTCGGTGTTGCCGCCGAGCCGCGTACTGGCCGCGATGAGGTAGGCCACCATGGGCCCCTTGCTGTAGTAGCTCCAGTCCAGATGGCGCGACCAGTCCCAGTACTGCGCCTCGTCGGGGGCGAGCGGCCAGCGGCCGCTCCTGATGAGCCACAGATGGAACGCCGTGAAGAGGACCAGCCAGAGCAGGGTGAGCGCGCGGTAGGACCTCACGCCATCGATCCCTCGGGGCAGTGAGCGCAGAGGAGGGATGCCGGGCAGCCGGCGGCGGCGAACCGGCTCATCCCGCTGCTCCCCGGACGCGCCGGTCCTTGGCCGCGACCTCGGCCGCCATGCGGGTGCGCTGCTCCCGGAGTCGTTGCTTGAGCCTGGGGTCCATGAGGGCCAGGATCTGCACGGCGAGCAGCGCTGCGTTCCTCGCCCCGCCCCGGCCGATGGCCACCGTGGCGACGGGGATCCCGCCGGGCATCTGCACCGTGGACAGAAGGGCGTCCAAGCCGCCGAGCGGTCCAGCCTCCATGGGGACCCCGATCACCGGCAAGGTGACATGGGCCGCCAGGACGCCGGCCAGGTGGGCCGCCCCGCCCGCGCCGGCGATGAGGACGCGCAGCCCGCGCCGCTCCGCCTCGCGGGCATAGCGGGTCAGGCGCTCGGGCGTGCGGTGGGCCGAACAGACATGGACCTCGTGGGGGACGCCGAACTCCTGCAGCACCTTGGCCGCCTCCTGCATGGTGGGCAGGTCGGAGTCACTCCCCATCAGGATGCCGACCAGGGGGGAAGCCGCAACGGGTCGTTTGGGCATGACCGCTCCCCGCAAGTTCTGCGTGAGGATTGTCGATTGATGAGTGAGGGGCCGCGGAGGCCGGCGGCACTCTGCAATCGTCAATCTGCAATCTAGTGCCTGGCCGCATAAGGAATTGCCATTCCCAGATGTCGTCACCCCGGCGCAAGCCGGGGTCCAGAAGCCCCTGCAAAACCTGGATTCCGGTTTTCACCGGAATGACGGCAGAGGTCCTGCAAGATGGCACTCACTTGCGCAATCAAGCACTACAATCGGTTGATGGCCTTCTTCCCGATGTCCGTCCGGTAGTGGACGTTCTCCCAGCGGATTCGCTCCACGGCTTGGTACGTCCGGACCATGGCCTCCTCGATGTCCTTCCCCAGTCCGGTGACGCCGAGAACACGCCCGCCGCTCGTCACGATCTTCCCACCCTTCACAGATGTCCCGGCGTGGAACACGACCACATCCTTGAGGGCGGCCGCCTCCCGCAGGCCGTGGATCTCGTGCCCCGGCTCGTAGGCACTGGGGTATCCCCCGGCGGCCATGACCACGCACACCGCGGCTTCGGGTCGCCACCGGATCTCCACCTCCTGCAGCCGCTGCTCCACCACGGCTTCCAGCACGGGAAGCAGGTCGCTCTGCATGCGGACCAGGAGGGGCTGGCACTCGGGGTCACCGAAGCGGACGTTGAACTCCAGGACGCGGGGGTTGCCGTCCTTGATCATGAGGCCCGCATACAGCACCCCGCGGTACGGACGCCCCTCGGCCGCCATGGCCTTCACGGTAGGGACCATGATCTGGTCCATGATCTTCTGATGGACGGCCTCAGTCACCACCGGCGCCGGCGAGTAGGCTCCCATCCCCCCCGTGTTCGGCCCCTTGTCGTCGTCGAAGGCCGCCTTGTGGTCCTGGCAGGAGGCCATGGGCAGGACGGTCTCGCCATCGGTGAACGCGAGGAAGGAGGCCTCCTCGCCGTCCAGGAATTCCTCCACGACTACCTTCTCACCCGCGTCGCCGAAGACCCGGTCCTCCATGAGCTTCTTCACGGCGTCCACGGCCTCGTTCACCGTCTGGCAGACGAGGGCTCCCTTTCCCGCCGCCAGGCCGTCGGCCTTCACGACGATAGGGGCGCCCACGTCCTGGATGTACCGCTTGGCGTCCTCGGGCTGGTAAAAGTTCTGGAAGAATCCCGTGGGGATGTTGTACTTCCTCATCAATCGCTTGGCGAAAACCTTGCTGCCCTCCAGCATGGCGGCCTCCTGGCTAGCCCCGAAGATGCGGAGGCCGCGGTTCGTGAACTCGTCCACGATCCCCAGGGTGAGGGGCAGCTCGGGACCCACCACGGTGAGGTCGATGGCCCGCTTCTCGGCGAAGTCCGCCAGGCGGCGCACCTCCGAGGCGCTGATGTCCACGCACTCCGCCAGCTCAGCGATGCCGCCGTTGCCCGGCGCGGCGAGGAGGTGCGCGACCTGCGGACTCTGCTTGAGCTTCCAGACGAGGGCGTGCTCCCGTCCCCCGCCTCCCACCACCAGTATCCGCATCGTTGCTCCGTTTCCTTTGCCGGCGGTCGGGCGTGATCAGTGGCGGAAGTGCCGGATGTCCGTGAACAGCATGGCCATACCGTGCTCGTCCGCGGCGCCGATGACTTCGGCATCGCGGACCGATCCTCCGGGCTGAATGATGGCCGTGACCCCGGCGGCGGCCGCCGCATCGACCCCGTCCCGAAACGGGAAAAAGGCGTCGGAGGCGAGGACGGTCCCCGCGGTCGGGGAGTTGGCCTTCATGGCCGCCAGCTTGGCGGAATCCACCCGACTCATCTGGCCCGCCCCGATCCCCACGGTGGCGTCCTCGGTGGTGAGGACGATGGCGTTGGATTTCACGTGCTTTGCCACCCGCCAGGCAAAGCGGAGCCCTCGCATCTCCCCCGCCGTGGGAGCGCGACGCGTGACAACCTTCAGGCTGGCCGGATCCAGATCCACGCGATCCCGCTCCTGGACCAACAGCCCGCCGCTCACCCGGCGCACGTCGACCTCGCCGGTAGCCGGTCGCTGGTGGCTAATGGCTGATGGCAGCTCCAGCAGGCGGAGGTTCTTTCGCTCCCGCAAAATCCAGAGCGCCTCCTCCGTGAAGCCCGGGGCGATGATGGCCTCAACGAACGTCGTGGCGATCTCCTGCGCCGTTGCCGCGTCCAGCGGTCGGTTCGCGCCGATGATTCCCCCGTATGCAGACACGGGGTCGGTCGCCCGTGCGCGACGGTACGCATCCAGCAGTTTGCTGGCCGTTGCCACACCGCAGGGATTGGTGTGCTTGATGATGGCCACGACCGGTTCGTCGAACTCGCCCACCAGATCCCATGCTGCGTTGAGATCCACGAGGTTATTAAACGACAATTCCTTCCCGTGGAGCTGCCGAGCCTCGGCCATCCCGCCGGCCGCATCCGGGTCGCGGTAGAACGCCGCCCGCTGATGGGGATTCTCCCCGTAGCGCAGATCCTGCACCTTCACTCCGCGAAGGTGGAGGAGCGGGGGAAAGTCGGAGACGGCGCGCCGCACGGCGGGGGCGGCGGGGTCCGCGGGAAGGTCCACGCCCTCCAAGAATCCGGCAATACGCGCGTCGTAGCGCGCCGTATGGGCGAAGGCCTTGCGGGCCAGGGCGAATCGCGTCTCGCGGGAGAGGCTGCCCCCGTGGCCCGTCAACTCGGCGAGGACGGGGCCGTAGTCGGCCGGGTCCACGATCACGGTCACCGCCTCGAAGTTCTTGGCGGCGGACCGGATCATGGCGGGCCCGCCGATATCGATGTTCTCGATGGCCTCCCCAAACGGGACGACGGGCTTCGCCGTCGTCGCCTCGAACGGATAGAAATTGACGGCCGCGAGGTCGATGGGGAGGATGCCGTGTGCGGCCATCTGTGCCCCGTGCACCGGATTGCCGCGCAGGCCCAACAAGCCTCCGTGAATCCGCGGGTGGAGTGTCTTCACGCGACCGTCCAACAACTCCGGGAATCCGGTGACCTCAGCCACGTCGGTCACGGCCAGACCCGCCTCGCGGAGGATCCGGGCGGTGCCTCCCGTGGAGAGGAGTTCGAACCCGAACGGGACCAAGCCTCGGGCAAACGCCACGAGCCCGGTCTTGTCTGAGACGCTGAGCAGCGCGCGCCGCACAGAAAAGCTCACGAGAATCTTCCCCTTCTCGTAGGAAAAGCGAGCGGATGCTAGCAGAATCCGCTGGGAGCGGCAAGGGAATTTGGAGGCGAGGGCCCAAGGCCGCTAGATCAGGAGGCCGCGGGTTCCACCGGGAGGCCGTCGCTAAAATGCTCCACGGTGAAGACGGAGATCTTGGCGCCCCGCTTCCAGGCATCGCCGGGCAAGCCGGCCTTGAGGCAGGTCTGCCGCAAGAACGTCTCACGGTCCCACCTGTACTCCGTGGCCACCTGCGGCAGCAAGAGACCGTGGCGACCCTCCCCGCTGATGAAAAGGCCATGCGTCCCCACCTGGACCTCGCGGGGATCCTCTATCCGGCGGAGCGGGGAGAGCACGGAGATCTCCAGGTGCAGATCTGAGAGCTCTTCCGACCTCACGGGGTAGAACCGCGGGTCGCCCGTCGCCGCGGAGGCGGCGCAGTGGGCCACGGCCTCGACCAGCGGCTTGATGGCCTCAATGTAGCCAATGCACCCGCGGAGCTTGCCTTGATGGGTGAGGGTGACGAACGCGGCGCCGGGCGCCCGCAGGACGGGATCCGTGGCGGCAACACGGTGGCCGCCCGTGCCTCGGACCTGCTCGCGGATCGCGCGTCGGGCGACGGACAGAAGCTCCGCCCGCTGCTGTGCGGTCAGGTGTCGTGGATCGGTCGTCACGGGGGCCTCCCTTGAGGCGGAGCGCGCTTCGTCTGGCTGCCCCGAGAAATCCGGGATCCGGAGGCGGCCATGTGAATCCTCGGCTGCCTCCAATATAGGTTCGAGCGGGCCAGTTTGCAAACTCTCCGAAGAGTGGGGGAGAAGTGTATCCTTTCCTCGGGCGGGCGATCCTGAGAAAACGAAGACAAATGGGACTAACCTTGACTCAACTCGGCATATTGTGCTAATAGTACAGTGTATCGGTCGGGTAATAGGTGTTTGCTTCAACGGCTGCTCATGAAGATTTCCACCAAAGGCGATTACGCGACGCGAGCTCTGCAGCATCTCGCCATGCATTATGGCGAAGGGCCCGTACCTATTGAGGCTATCGCGCGTCGACAGTCTTTGCCGGTCCGCTACCTGGAGCAGCTTCTTCTGACCCTCAAGCGGGCTGGGTTCCTGGCGAGCAAGCGCGGAGTAAACGGAGGATATTACCTGGCCAAACCCCCTCGAGAGATCACGCTCGGTCAGATCCTGCAGGCAGTCGATGGGCCGATCGCCCCGATCTTCTGCGTCTCCGAGCCGCCTCGCGAGCATTGCGGGCAAGAACCCTCCTGCGTTCTCCGCGACGTCTGGACGGAGGTTCGTGACGCGGTTTCCGCCATCGTGGATCACACGACCCTCGAGAATATCTGCGAACGGATCCGGTCGCGAACCGTGGAGCGCATCAACTACCAGATCTGAATCTCCCTTCTTGCGAGAGCCGAGCAGAATGGCCCGAGTGGTGAAAAGTGCGCTGGAGCTGATCGGAGACACGCCCCTGGTGCATCTCCGCAAGCTGGCGAAGCCGGGATGGGCGACCGTCCTCGGGAAGCTCGAGTCCCTGAACCCGGCCGGCAGCGTCAAGGACCGCATCGCCCTCGCCATGGTGGAGGAGGCGGAGCGGCAGGGGCGGCTGAAGCCGGGCGACACCATTGTGGAGCCGACATCGGGGAATACGGGCGTGGGCCTGGCCATGGTGGCGGCCATCAAGGGGTACCGCCTCATTCTCACCATGCCGGAAGACATGAGCCTGGAGCGTCGAACCCTTTTGCAGCGCTACGGCGCCGAGCTCATCCTGACCCCCGCAGTGGAGGGAATGACGGGCGCGGTGTTCGCCGCTGAACAGCTTCTCCGGGAGCATCCGGAGTTCTGCATGCCCCAGCAGTTCCTAAACCCGGCGAACCCGGAGGTTCATCGGCGGACGACGGCTCAAGAGATCCTCAAGGCGACTGACGGCCATCTGGACGCCTTCGTGGCAGGCGTGGGGACGGGCGGAACGATCACAGGCGTGGGCGAGGTGCTCAAGCGGGAGCGCCCGGGCGTCCTCATCGTGGCCGTGGAGCCGGCCCGCTCGCCGGTCCTCCAGGGCGGCAAGTTCCGGCCGCATGCGATCCAAGGCATCGGCGCGAGCTTCGTTCCGGGCGTCTTGAACCGCGAGGTGTACGACGAGGTCATCGGCGTGCGCGATGAAGATGCCATGGCCATAATGCGGCGCCTCACGCGCGAGGAGGGACTGCTCGTGGGGATCTCCGCCGGGGCGAACGTCTGGGCGGCCCTGCAGGTGGCCGAACGGCTCGGCACCGGCAAGACGGTGGTCACCATCCTCTGTGATACCGGAGAACGCTATCTCAGCGTGGCGATTTGACCTGGCAGGCGGCTCGGAGAATTCCCCTCACCTGCTCCCCCCCTACGGGGGGTCAGGGGTGCTGCCAGGGTGCGCGGGTGGGCCGGAGGTCCATGGCACCTGAGAAGTGATCTGAGGCGAGGAGGCCTGGAATGGCAGTGACGGTCTACATCCCGACACCCTATCGGCAGTATACGGGGAACGTCGCGCACGTGGAGGCGCAGGGTGGCGACGTCCTCAGCTTGGTGCAGGAACTGGAAAGGCAGTTCCCCGGCCTGCGGCAGCGACTCTTGGGGTCCGACAGGAGACCGCCCCGCCATCTCAATATCTACGTGAACGATGAGCTGATGGATGACCTGCAAGGGATCCAGACACCGCTCCACGACGGCGACCGGGTGGCCGTGATCCCCGCCATGACGGGCGGGCGCGGGGAGGGCGGCCTCACCTTCACGGAGGAGCAGATCCGCCGCTACAGCCGCCACATCATCCTGCCGGAAGTCGGGGGGAAGGGCCAGCGGAAGCTCCTGAACAGCAAGGTCCTCCTGATCGGGGCCGGCGGGCTCGGGTCGCCGGCGGCCCTTTACCTGGCCGCAGCGGGGGTGGGCACGCTGGGGATCGTGGATTTTGACGTGGTGGATCTGAGCAACCTCCAGCGGCAGATTCTCCACCACGTGCGTGACGTGGGCCGGCCAAAAGTTGAGTCCGCCGTGGACTCGATCCGCGACCTGAACCCTGATGTGAAGGTCATCCCGTACAACCAGGCGCTCAGCTCGGAGAACGCGAAGCAGATACTGGCCGACTACGATGTCATTGTGAATGGCTGCGATAACTTCCCGACCCGCTATCTCACCAACGACGCCTGCGTCTTCCTCCGCAAACCCATGGTGGACGGCAGCATCTTCAAGTTCGAAGGGCAGGTCAGCGTGTTCGCGCCGGGGGGCGGGTGCTACCGATGCCTGTATCCGGCGCCGCCTCCCCCCGGGGTTGTGCCAAGCTGTTCGGAGGCGGGGGTCTTTGGTGTCCTGTGCGGCGTGGTTGCCTCCATCCAGGGGATCGAGACCTTGAAATTGCTCTTGGGCCTGGGGGAGCCACTGGTGGGTCGCCTCCTGTTCTTCGACGCACTGGGGATGGAGTTCCGGATGGTGAAGATCCGCCGCGATTCTGCCTGTCCGGTGTGCGGCGACCACCCGACCATCACCGATCTCATTGACTATCATGAATTCTGCGGGGTCCCGCCGACGGCTCGGCTGAGCTGAGCACTCCTGTGGGGGCTGCATGAACGTGCCGTCGCCTGCAATGCAGGGGTCGGCGGGGTCCGCGAGGCGAGTGTCACATGCGATCCACGAGCGGAGGATTCTCGCGATGAGAGCGGCGGGTATCCTGGAGGCTATCGGGAATACGCCCTTGGTGGAGCTGCATCACATCAGCCCGAAGCCCGCGGTGCGGATCTTCGCCAAGCTGGAAGGGAACAACCCCAGCGGGAGCCTGAAGGACCGCATCGCCAAGTACATGATCGAGGTCGCGGAGCGGAGCGGGCAGCTCACCCGGGACCGAATCATCCTGGAGCCTACCAGCGGCAACACGGGGATCGGCTTGGCGATGGTAGGCCGCCTCAAGGGCTACAAGGTGAAGGTGGTGGTCCCGGACAACGTGACCGTGGAGCGGCGCCAACTCCTGGAACTGTTCGGTGCCGAGATCATTTATTCCGATGGGAACCTGGGCACCAACGGGTCCATCCGTCTGGCCCAGAAGCTGGCCGAGGAGGACCCGAAGCTTTTCATGCCCTACCAGTATGGGAATCCCGCCAACCCGCTGGCGCATTACGAGACGACGGCCGTGGAGATCCTGCGCGACTGCCCGGAGGTGGATGTCCTGGTTGCCGGCCTGGGGACGGGCGGAACCCTCATGGGCTGCTCCCGGCGTCTGAAGGAGCACAACCCAAAGATCCGGGTGGTAGCGGTGGAGCCTCATCCCGGCGACTTGGTGCAGGGGCTGCGCAGCCTGGACGAAGGCTTTATCCCGCCGATCCTGGACACCAGCCTGCTGGATGGGAAGATCATCGTCAACAGCCGGTGCGCATTCGCGACCACCAAGGACCTCACGACAAAAGAGGGGATTTTCGCGGGCATCTCGTCGGGCGCGGTGATCCACTGTGCCATCCGGGTGGCGCACCGCATGGAGCGGGGAAACATCGTCTGCATTCTCTGTGACGGCGGATGGAAGTACCTCAGCCTGGGCGTCTGGTCCAAGGAGTTCCCGGACCTGGGGGAGAACATCCAGAGTCACATTTGGTGGTGACGGTGAGCCACGAGCCACGAGCCACGAGCCGAGAGCCGCGAAGCGGCGACCGGGCCCCGGAGGCGCCGGAGTTGCCGGACGGAGTGCTGGCGGAGATCGTGCAACAGGCCGAGGCAGGCTACCCGGAGGAGATCTGCGGGATCGTCATCGGCCAGCGCGAGGAGCCGGCAACGTATACCGTCCGGCAGGTGAAGAATATCGCCAACGAGGAACCGCAGCGCGACACCATGGGCCAGGAGCGGGATGCGCGGACTGCTTATTTCATGGACGGTCTCGAACTAGTGCGTGTGGATCGCGAGGCGGAGGCACGGGGATGGCAGATGATGGTTTTCTACCATTCGCACCCAGATCACGATGCCTACTTCTCGCCCATGGATCGGGCCCGGGCCCTGACCCCTGACCGCGAACCCCTCTGGCCGGGGGCCTGCTACCTGATTGTCTCGGTCCGGGAGCGACGGGCCCGCGAGGCCCGCTGCTACATCTGGAATGCAGCGACGGGCGATTTCGCCGATATTCCCATGCGCCTCCCCGCCCGCTGACTTCCATCCGTCGGGTCATTGAATGAATCGGCTTTGCAGGCGTGGCGCTCTTGCGGTATGGTGGCGTGTGGAGGGATCGGTGCCATTGTCGGATGCCGGCCCGGGAGGACGCGTGTGAAAACGCAGGACGCCTTGAATCTCCTCATTGCGCTGGAAGAGCGCGTGGCCCACATCTACCTGAACTTCTACCGGAGATTCCGGGACGATCAGGAGATGGCCCGCTGCTGGTGGGATATGGCGCGGGACGAGTACGGCCACGCGGGCCTCCTCAAGATGGTTCGGGACCTCGTCCCGGCCGAATCGGAGAGCGGCGGGATCGGCACCCGGCTTTGGTCGTTGGTGGAGCTGGTGGAGCGATGTGAGGGCGAAGCGGAGGTCGCCGATTCCCTGGCACCGGCATTGGAGCTTGCCATCCGGCTCGAGTCGTCGGAGTTGGATGTGCTGGGACACCGGGTGGTGCAGTCTGTTCGGACCCAGGTGCCGGAGGGGGCCGAGCGCACCTTCGTGGCGACGGAGGGGCTCTGCCAGCGCTTGACGGCGGCGGCGGAGAGGGTCCCGGACCCGACGCTGCGGCATCGCCTGGAGGCGATGCTCGCCGGCGCCAAGGGTCGCTGAGCGAGGTGATCATGGCCAAGCGACGGGTGCATCTGACCTTTCAGGGACAGATGGCGGACGAGCCGGCGATCTGGACGATGAGCCAGCAGTTTGCCTTGGTCTTCAACATCCGCCAGGCCGATCTGACGGATGGCTTCGGCTGGATCATGCTGGAGCTGGAGGGAGACGAGGAGAAGCTCACGGAGGCCCTCCGGTGGCTGGAGCAGCGGGGGGTCATCGTAGCGCCCATCGAGCAGGACGTGGTGGTGGGCTGAGGCGCGCGCCGGGTTGCGCAGGTGCTGGGTGGCGCCCCGTCCAGGTGCCCGGATGGATTTTTTCTTGACACCCCCCATCTCCTCTGTTTAAATCCGCGCGACGCTGACTCATCCAGAGTGGCTGAGGGACTGGCCCTGCGAAGCCACGGCAACCGCCCACGGCTCCCGGAAGGAATCGGGACCACGGGAGACGGTGCCAACTCCTGCCCCCGGGCTTCGGCGACATCACCGAAGGAGGGGGAGAGATGAGAAGGCGGCTGGCGAGAATTTTCGTGAGCCCCTTCTCGTGAGTGAGAGGGGGCTTTTCGTTTTCCTGGAGGACGCATGGCAACGTTGCGGGTGACGTTGATTTTCCCGTCGGATCTGGTACGGGAGCCGATGATCTACACCGTGGCGAGGAATCACCGGCTGGTCCCCAACATCCGGAAGGCCCGCGTGACGGAAAGCGCGGGAGAGGCCACGCTGGATTTCACCGGGTCGGAAAGCGACCTGAAACGAGGGATGGAGTATCTGACCAGCCTCGGCGTCAAGGTCAAGCCCGTCGGATCGCAGCCGGACAAGCCGTGAAGACGGGCAGGTCTGCTCGACATCACGCGTGGCAGAAAATTTACGGGGTGAGGACACGAGGGGGAACTCTCAAACGCGCAGTGACGGTTGAGAGGTCAGGAGGCAAGAGGGCCATGGGATACGTGAAGGGCCTGAAGTGTCGAGAGTGCGGGCGCCCCTACCCGGCGAAGCCGCTCCACGTCTGCGAGTTCTGTTTCGGCCCGTTGGAGGTGGATTACGACTATGCGGCCATCAGCCAGGCGCTGAGCCACAAGGCCATCGAGGCCGGGCCGCCGAGCATCTGGCGGTACCGTCCGCTCCTCCCCGTGGATGGCGAGCCGACGGTGGGGCGCTACTGCGGCTTCACGCCCCTGGTCCGGGCCCGGAATCTGGGGAAGGCACTGGGGCTGAATCGGCTCTACGTGAAGAACGACACGGTCAATCACCCGAGCCTCTCCTTCAAGGACCGGGTGGTGGCGATCGCGGTCAATAAGGCTCTGGAGTTCGGGTTCCCGGTGGTGGCCTGCGCGTCCACGGGAAACCTGGCCAACTCCGTGGCGGCCCATGCCGCGGAAGGGGGGCTGACCAGCTTCGTCTTCATCCCGAACGACCTGGAGCAGGGGAAGGTCCTGGGCACCATGATTTACGCGCCCAATGTGGTCTCCGTGGAGGGGACGTACGACGAGGTGAACCGGCTGTGCAGCGAGGTGGCCGACAAGTACGGCTGGGCCTTTGTCAACATCAACCTCCGGCCGTTCTACGCCGAGGGCTCCAAGACCTTCGGCTACGAGATCGCCGAGCAGCTCGGCTGGCGGGCGCCCGATCACATCATCGTCCCGGCGGCGGGCGGCTCGCTGATCACCAAGATCTGGAAGGGCCTGCAGGAGCTCGCGAAGCTCGGCCTCATTCCCGAGGTCCGCACGCACATGCACGTGGCCCAGGCGGCCGGGTGCGGGCCCATCGTGACCGCGGTGAAGGCGGGGACCGATGTGATCCGCCCGGTGAAGCAGCCCCGCACCATCGCCAAGTCCCTGGCCATCGGGAACCCGGCGGATGGCTACTACGCGTTCAAGGTGGTCACGGGAAGCGGTGGCAGGGGGGAGCACGCCACCGACGAGGAGATCGTGGCGGCCATGAAGCTGCTGGCCGGCACCGAGGGGATTTTTGCGGAGACCGCGGGCGGCGTGACCCTCGCGGCGACGAAGAAACTGGTGGAGCAGGGGGTGATCGGCCGGGAAGATGTCACGGTGATCTCGGTGACGGGCAATGGCCTGAAAACGCAGGAGGCCGTCGCCGGTGCCCTGGGGGCGCCGATCCCCATCAAGCCCACCCTCAAGGCCTTCGACGATGCGCTATCCCAGGTGCTGCCCAGCGTGGGCGCGGACCGGCCTCTCCAGAAGGTGTGAGAGCTGCCAATCGGAAGGGGGATGACACTCATGAGCGTGCTCGTACGGATTCCCACCCCGCTGCGTGCCCTTACGAAGGGACAGGGGGAACTCACGGCAGAAGCCGCGAATGTCCAGGACCTCATCGAGCATTTGGACAAGGATTACACCGGCCTCAAGGAGCGGCTTTGCGAGGCGGATGGCAATCTGCGGCGCTTCATCAATATCTATGTGAACGAGGAGGACATCCGCTTCCTCCAGGGGCCAGCCACGGCCCTCAAGGCCGGGGACGAGGTGTCCATCGTGCCGGCCATCGCAGGCGGTCTCCCGACGGTCTGATAGAGCGAGCGCGGCGCTCGATCGGGAGCTTTCGATCGTGTCCTGGATCGACCCCCGGTCGAGCGCGCTGTTCGTTCCGCCCGCTTCATCCCTGCCTGGCCGTCATCGATCCCGCCAGCGAGCCGGGTTGCCCTGTTCGGCATCCAGGATCATTGTGTCTGTATGGTGGACAGCCGGGCCAGAAGACTGGTAGGGTGGATTCCGACCCGCAGCGACCCGGACCGGGTGACGCTGATTCCATGCGCCAAGAGATGCGCCCTCGCCCGGCTCTGGTATGTGCAAGGGGGGCAGAAGGAAGTCCCAGGTGGGACCTCCTGAGCAAGGATCGGAGGAGCGGGATGGATGCGACTGTGCGGGATGGGTTTGTGGCTCGATGGCGGAAATTCGTGGGGAGTACAGAGTTGCCTCTGGTCTTCTCCTACACCAACAGCGACGAGGTCGGGGAACCCGCCACACCGCCCGCCGGCCACCACTGCCTCATCGCTGCCCTGGCCCAGGTGCGACGGGGCAAGACGCTTCGGTTCGACGCCGAGTCTATAGGATGCGCGGGGGGAAAACGATACCTTGGGTTTTCGGAAGAAATCCGGCCCGACTTCGAGTACTTCCTGTCCACGGGCATCCCGGGAAAGCTGGAGGGCGAGCGGTACAAGAAGTCCCCGGAGTTGGTGCGAGAAGCGGTGAAGCGACTGCCTCCCTTCAAGGCCCCGGCGCGGTTCATCGTGTTTAAGCGGTGGGATGCCTTGGAGGAAACCGACGAGCCGGAGGTGGCGATCTTCTTCGCCCGGCCGGACGTGCTTTCCGGCCTCTTCACGCTGGCCAATTTCGACGAAGTGGACGTGAACGGGGTGTTCGCGCCCTTCGCCGCGGGGTGCGGCTCGATCGTGCAATACCCGTATCTGGAGCGCATCTCCCATCGCCCCCGGGCCGTGGTGGGGATGTTCGACGTCTCGGCCCGGCCCCACGTGCCCGCGGAAATCCTGAGCTTCGCCGTGCCCATGATCAAGTTCCGCCGAATGATTGCAAACATGGAGGAAAGCTTTTTCATCACCCCATCCTGGGCCAAGGTCCAGCAGCGGATCGGATGAGTCGCTTCTTCGGGGAAGGGGAACCATGCAGATCGGGCCGTATGCGCTGGGAAGCAACCTGATCGTCGCGCCCATGGCCGGAGTGACCGACCGTCCATTCCGCCAACTCTGCCGGAACATGGGGGCGGGGATGGCGGTCTCCGAAATGGTCAGCAGCAACTCCTTGCTGTGGGGCTCGGAGAAGACCAAGCGGCGAGCCAATCACGAGGGGGAGCCGACTCCCATCTCCGTCCAGATCGCTGGGGCCGACCCCCATCTCATGGCCGAAGCGGCACGCTACAACGTGGCCGAAGGGGCGCAAATCATCGACATCAATATGGGCTGTCCGGCCAAGAAGGTATGCAACGTCTTCGCCGGATCGGCGCTGCTCAAGGATGAGCCGCTCGTGGCGCGTATCCTGGAGGCCGTGGTCGCCGCGGTGGACGTCCCGGTCACCCTGAAGATCCGCACCGGTTGGGATCGCGAGCACAAGAACGCCGTGGCCGTCGCGCAGATGGCCGAGGCGGCCGGCATCCAGGCCCTGGCTGTCCACGGGCGAACCCGCGCCTGCCTCTTCCACGGCCCGGCCGAATACGACAGCATTGCCGCGGTCAAGAGCCAGGTGAACATCCCGGTGATCGCCAACGGAGACATCACGACGCCGGAAAGGGCGCAGGCCGTGCTCGACTACACCCGGGCGGACGCCATCATGGTTGGGCGCGCTGCGCAAGGGCGGCCCTGGCTGTTTCGGGAGATCGGACACTTTCTCGCGACAGGCCGCCGCTTGCCGCCTCCGGGGGTCCGGGAGATCCAGCATGTGCTCCGCCAGCACCTGGAGGACCTCTACCAGTTCTACGGCGAATTCACGGGCGTGCGGATCGCACGCAAGCACATCGGGTGGTACACGAAAGGGCTGGCCGGATCGGCGGCATTCCGGAACGGCATGCATCAACTCCAGACGGCCAGCGAGCAGCGGGCCGCCATCGATCGCTTCTTCGATGAGTTGGCCGCCCGGGGGGAGCGCCTCGCCTACACGGAGGAGTCGAGATGAGAGTTGCAGCCGCGGTGGCCGAGATCTTGAAGCGGGAAGGAGTGGAGTACCTCATCGGATACCCGGTGAACCCCGTCATCGAGGCGGCTGCCCAAGCCGACATCCGGACCATTATCGTGCGGCAGGAACGCGTGGGCCTGCACATGGCCGATGCCCTCGGCCGGGTGTCCTCCGGGCGACGCGTGGGCGTCTTCGCCTTGCAGCACGGGCCCGGGGCGGAAAACGCCTTCGGCGGCGTCGCGCAAGCCTTCGGGGAGTCCGTTCCGATGGTCGTCCTGGCCGCCGGCTATCCCCGCCGCCTCACCAACATGCCGCCGTACTTCAACTCTTTTCTGAACTATCAGCATATCACCAAGTGGGCGGAGCAGGTGACCTGCGCCGACGCGATCCCGGACGTGCTGCGGCGGGCCTTCACCCAGGCCCGGAACGGTCGTCCGCGGCCCGTGCTGGTGGAGATTCCGACCGACGTCTTCCCCGAGGAGGTGCCGGAGCCCCTGACGTATCGGCCGACGTTCGGGACGCGGAGCGGTCCGGACCCCCAGGCGGTGGCGGAAGCGGCTCGCATCCTGGTGGAAGCCGAGCGCCCCGTGATCTACGCGGGCCAGGGCGTGCATTATGGCAAGGCCTGGCAGCCCCTCCGGGAACTCGCCGAGCTGTTGGAGGCCCCCGTGGCCACGAGCCTTCAAGGCAAGAGCGCCTTCCCCGAGGATCACTCGCTCTCGCTGGGTTCGGGCGGGCGGGCGATGCCGAAAACGGTTTATCACTTTCTCCAGAACGCCGACGTCATCTTCGGGGTGGGCTGCAGCTTCGCGACGAGCAACTTCGCCACCCCCATGCCGCGGAACAAGGTCGTCGTTCACGCTACGCTGGATCCGGCCGACCTCAACAAGGCCGTGCCGGCCGAGTGCGCGCTTATCGGCGATGCGTGTCTCGTCCTGGACGCGCTGGTTGGCGAGGTCAAGGCGCGGCACGGAGATGGTCTGCGCGGGCGGAGCGAGGAGGTCGCGCGCGAGATCAAGACGATCAAGGCCGAGTGGCTCGCCCAGTGGATGCCCAAGCTGACGTCGGAGGCGGTCCCCCTGTCGCCCTACCGGGTCATCTGGGATCTCCTCCATACCGTGGACCGCGCGAACGCGATCATTACCCACGATGCCGGGAGCCCGCGCGACCAGCTCTCGCCGTTCTGGGAGACCGTCGCACCCCTGACCTATCTCGGGTGGGGCAAGACTACCCAACTCGGCTATGGGCTGGGCCTCAGCATGGGGGCGAAGCTCGCGGCCCCGGACAAGCTCTGCATCAACGTCTGGGGCGATGCCGCCATCGGGATGACCGGCATGGACTTCGAGACGGCTGTGCGAGAGCGCATTCCCATCCTGTCCGTTCTTTTCAACAACCACTCCATGGCCATGGAGTTGCCGGTGATGAGGATCGCCACAGAGAAATACCGCAGCACCGACATCTCCGGCAACTACGCCGATATGGCGAAGGCCTTCGGTGGCTACGGCGAGCGAGTCACGGAGCCGGGCGAGATTGTTCCTGCTATCCGGCGGGGCATCCGGAAGACGCAGGAAGGTATCCCGGTGCTCCTGGAGTTCATGACCGCCAAGGAGATCGAGTTCTCGATGTTCAAGTAGGCCTCGCCTTGACCCCTTCGTGGTGTTCGGTTAGTATCCGCAATGGACGAAAGGCCCTCCGGTCGAGCGCGGCTGAATGAGCCGCGCCGGTCCGGTTTACTCATTGCAGGGGAGTGGGGGACGATGGCACAAGGGCAAATCACGGAGCCATTCGAGCGGGTGGATGTGAATCGAGGGAAGGATCTGTACGACAACAAGACGGCTATCTGGATCGATGTCCGCGAGCCCAGCGAATGGAATGCCGGCCGCATTCCCGGCTCCAGACTGGTGCCCCTGAACACGTTGCTCCTGTCGCCGCGGCAGCACCTGACGAAGGACAGCGTGGTCTTCTACTGCGCCCAGGGAATCCGGAGCGCGGTGGCCTGCGAGGTCGCGGCTGCGATCGGCTTGAAGAAGATCTACAACCTCGAGGGCGGAATCCTTGACTGGGTGGGCCAGGGGTACCCGATCGAGCAGTAGCCGGCTGGACGACCGGGACTCTTGCAAGAGATCGGCGGCGCCAGATGCGCCGCCTTTCTTTTGGGCGAAGCATCAATCCAGGTTCGAGCATATCCACCACCAATTGGAACTGATAGGCTGCGAAGGATGGGGAACAGCTTTCGCCCCTTTCTGGTGAACAACCTCTTTGGCGATCCCGCCCTCTACGTGGCACTGGCCTGGGAGCGCCGCGCCCTCCTCTTTGACCTGGGTGACGTAAGTGGCCTCTCGGCCGGCCTCCTCCTCAAGATCACCGATGTCTTCGTATCGCATGCCCACGTCGATCACTTCGTCGGCTTCGATCACCTGTTGCGCGTCGTGCTGGGGCGGCAGAAAGGCGTGCGCCTGTTCGGCCCAGCAGGCTTCATTGACCACGTGGCTGGGAAGCTGCAGGGGTATACGTGGAACCTGGTGGAAGACTACAGCCTGAGCCTCGAGGTGGCCGAGGTACATCCGGATCACATGCAACTCGCGCGGTTCGCCTGCCCCGAGGGGTTTCAGCGGCGGGACGAGCCGATCGCACGGCCTTTCAATGGGGTGATCCTGGAGGAGCCACAGTTCCTCGTTCGGGCCGCGCTGCTGGATCATCGGATTCCGTGTCTGGGTTTCGCGCTGGAGGAAAAGGTTCACCTGAACGTGGATCGGGCCAGGCTGGACGCCCTGGGTCTGCCGGTGGGGCCGTGGCTCATGGATGTCAAGCGTGCCATCCGGGCTGGCGCGCCTGACGAGCAACCGATCCGGGTTGTCTGGACGGAGGCGGGCGATCGGCACGAGCGGAGCCGGCCGCTGGGAGAACTGCGACAGGAGATCATACGGGAGAGCCCCGGCCAGAAGCTGGTGTATGTCACGGACGTGAGCTTCTCGCCGGAGAATGCGAAGAAGGTCATCCGGCTTGCCGCGAATGCCGATCTCTTGTACTGCGAGGCGGGGTATCCGGAGCGGGACCGCGAGCGGGCCGCCTGCCGCTACCATCTGACTGCCGGGCAGGCCGGGTACCTCGCGGCCGAGGCGGCGGCGCGCAACCTTGCCGTCTTTCACTTTTCCCCCAAGTATCGGGACTGTCCGGGGGAGCTGCTGGATGAGGCGATGACCGCCTTTCGGAGGCGAAACGACGAGGCGGGTTCCCTGTCTGGTCGGACAGCGCCAGTCCACAGGGCGTCTCATTGATCGGTTAATGTCCAAAAAACTAAAACAACAATGGAAAAGTCTTGAATAGGCAACCATTTGAATTTATTGGACTGATTTCGGCTTGACAGCCCAATGACCATCTGTTAGCCTGCCCCAAGAGAGTGGAGAAAAGCGGGAAATGGTCTGACCTATTCAGGAAGACGCTCGACGAATTCTCAACCTCAGGGAGTGAAGGGCGGAATCTTTCTGAAATACTCATCACCGCAATTTCGGACTCGTTGAGATAGTAGCACCGGGACATGAAAGGAGCTTCGGGATGGGGTTGTTGGAAGGGCGGATGGAACCGGGCGTGGTCACGACCTCTCTGGATTGGATCTTCAACTGGGCTCGTCGGAACTCGCCCTGGCCGCTCACCTTTGGCTTGGCTTGCTGCGCGATCGAGATGATGGCCACCGGTGCTTCCCGCTTTGACATGGACCGCTTCGGGGCAGGCGTCTTCCGCCCCTCGCCCCGGCAGGCGGACGTGATGATCGTTGCCGGGACCGTCACCGAGAAGATGGCCCCCCGGATCAAGATTCTCTACGAGCAGATGGCCGATCCCAAGTGGGTCATTGCCATGGGCGCCTGCGCCATCTCCGGCGGCCCCTTCTACTGGGATGCCTATCACGTCGTGAAAGGCGTGGACCGGATCGTGCCCGTGGACGTCTACGTTCCCGGCTGCCCGCCCAGACCCGAAGCGCTCCTCTTCGGTGTGCTGAAGCTGCAGGAGAAGATTGCCCAGGAGACCATCGCGAAACAGAAGCTGCCGCCCGTGACCGTGCCCGAGCTCACCTCTGCGGGACAGGCGGCCTAGTCCATCACCCATATCTCTTCGAGGACGTTCATGGTTCAGTATATTGCGTCGATCTGGCAGGGCTTCGTGAGCATCCTGGCGTCTCTCGTGGTCACCCTCCGGTACCTCGGGACTCACGCCGTGACCGTCCAATATCCCACCGAGCGGCGGGTACTCCCGCTCCGAGCGTTGAACCGCCACGTCCTGACCGTGGACCTGGCCACCGGGAAGCTCAAGTGCAACGCCTGCGAATCCTGCGCCAGGATCTGCCCCACGCGCTGCATCACGGTCATCGGGGTTGGCCGCGGGAAAGAGCGACATCCGGCCGAGTTCGTCATCGACCATAACCTGTGCATGTACTGCAACCTCTGCGTGGAAGTCTGCCCCTTCGGATCCATCACCATGTGGACCGGGAACTTCGAGTTGGGGGCCTTCAACCGCCGTGGCCTGGTATTCGACAAGGCGGCGCTGCACGCGGACAAGTTCTACCCCGCGCCGGGCTGGGAGGAAGCGCCGAGGGCGCCTCAGCCGACCACGCCAGCGTGAGGCAGCAATCGGCGAATTGGGGCAGCTCGGCAGTCGGGCATAGCCTTCCCTGGTTGCCGGATTGCCAGATTGGCAAGCTGCCGGTTTGGGAGGAGATGAACCGTGTCCCGGTTGCGAGATAGCTTCGGTCGAGTGATCGACGATCTGCGGATCTCCCTGACCGACCGGTGTAACTTCCGCTGCGTCTACTGCATGCCGGCCGAGGGCCTCCCCTGGCTCCCCAAACGAGAGATCCTGACCTACGAGGAGATCATCAGGCTGGCGCGCGTCTTTATCGACCTGGGGATCCGCACGATTCGCCTCACGGGCGGCGAGCCCCTGATGCGCCAGGACATCGACGTCCTGATCGCGGGCCTCACCCGTCTCGATTCCGGGCTCGACCTCTCCATGACCACCAACGGCTTCTTCCTCAAGGAGAAGGCGGTGCGATTGGCCGAGGCGGGCCTCAAGCGGATCAACGTGAGCCTGGACTCGCTCCAGCCGGCGCGCTTCGAGCGCATGGCGCGTCGGGATGGGCAGCTCGTCTACAAGATCCTCGACGGGATGCGCCTCGCGCGAGAACTTGGTCTCCGTCCCATCAAGATCAACTGCGTCGTCATGCGCGAATACAACGACGACGAGCTGATCGACTTCGTGCGCCTGGGGCGCGAGCACGGGTACCAGGTCCGCTTCATCGAGTACATGCCACTGGATGCCCAGGGGGAGTGGAGCATGAAGAGCGTGGTGCCGGGCGCGGAAATCCTGGCCCGCATCCACGCGGTCTTTCCCCTGGCACCGTCCGACGGGAATGGGGGCGAGCCCGCCACTGTCTACCGCTTGGCCGACGGGCAGGGCTCCATCGGGGTGATCGCGTCGGTGACCGAACCCTTCTGCGACTCGTGCAACCGCATCCGCATCACCGCCGACGGGCAACTGCGGACGTGCCTGTTCTCGCTGCACGAGCACAACCTGAAAGGGCTGCTGCGATCCGGGGCCACCGACGAGGAGATCGCGGACTTCATCATCGCGGCGGTCTGGAAGAAGGAGCCAGGCCACAAGATCAACCAGCCAGACTTCATCAAGCCGGCCCGATCGATGTCCGCCATCGGCGGCTGATCTCGGACGGCCTTCCCACCTGCGCCACCGGCGCTGGTAGGGAACGCGGCGCGGTGTAGCGTGAGCCTGGGGAGGGGGCGCTCGTGGACGCGTCGGACCTTCCTCGCGACCAATTGCTTGATATTTATTACCATCTCCGCCTCACCCGTTCCCTCGAAGAGCGCATCGGCATCCTGTACCGGCAGGGGAAGATCACGGGGGGCGTCTACCTGTCCACCGGGCAGGAGGCGGTCTCCGTGGGCGCCGCCTATGCCCTGGAAGAGGGGGATGTCATCGTTCCCTCGCATCGGGACCTGGGGGGGCACCTGTTGCGTGGGATCCTGCCTCGCGAAGTCCTGGCGCAGTACATGGGGCGGCGGGGCGGGCCGAGCCGCGGCCGGGACGGAAACGTCCATTTCGGCGACGTCCGGCGGGGCGATGTGGCCTTCATCAGCCCCATGGCCGACGGGATCCCGGTGGCCGCCGGCGTGGCGCTGGCCCTGAAGCGTCTGGCGACAGGGCGGGTCGCCATGACCTGGTTCGGCGACGGGGCCTCCAGCCGGGGGGACTTTCACGAGGGCATCAACCTGGCCGCGGTGCTCCACCTCCCCGTCGTCTTCCTGTGCAACAACAATCAGTACGCCTACTCGACGCCTCTCGCGCGGCAGGCGGCGGTGCCGGACATCGCCGCGCGGGCCGCAGGCTACGGCATCCCCGGCCTCATCGTGGACGGCAACGACGTTCTGGCCGTCTTTCAGGCGGCGCGGGAAGCGGTAGCACGCGCTCGGCGCGGCAAGGGGCCTAGCCTGATCGAATGCAAGACCATGCGGATGCGGGGCCACTCGGAGCACGATGATGCGTCCTATGTCCCCCGCGAGCTTCTGGAGGAGTGGCGAGCCAAGGACCCGGTCCAGCGGTTCGAGGCTCGTCTGCGCGAGGGGGGCGTCCTGACTCCTGAACGGGAGACTCAGATCACGCGGCGGATCGCGGAGGAGCTGGAAGCCGCTGTGGCCTGGGCCGAGGCCAGTCCTTTCCCTGACGGAAGGGATGTGGAGCAGGGGGTCTACTCGACATGAGCAGCGTGCGACAGCCCGGGGGGACCTCCGCGGTCCTCGACGCCGAAGCCGCGGATGGAACAAGGGGAGAAGCGAAACTTGCCATGAGCGAGGTCACGTACGTCGAAGCCATCCGACAAGCGCTCTGGGAAGAGATGGAGCGGGACGACCGGGTTTTCCTCATGGGGGAGGACATCGGCAGGTACGGCGGCGCCTTCAGGATCACCCTGGGTTTCCTGGAGAAGTTCGGCGAGGATCGCGTCATCGACACTCCCATCGCCGAGTCGGCGATCGTGGGTGCGGCCACGGGGGCCGCCCTGATGGGTCTGCGGCCGGTGGTGGAGATGCAGTTCGCCGACTTCATCGCCTGCGGGTTCGATCAGGTGGTCAACATGGCCGCCAAGTTCCATTACCGGACCGGCACGAACGTTCCTCTGGTCATCCGGTGCCCATCGGGGGGCGGGATCCACGGGGGACCCTTCCACTCCCAGAATCCCGAGGCGTGGTTCGTCCACGTCCCAGGCCTGAAGGTCGTGGCGCCCTCGACGCCGTACGACGCGAAGGGTCTTCTCAAGGCAGCCATTCGCGACCCCGATCCCGTCCTCTATTTCGAACACAAGTACCTGTACCGCCGCATCAAGGGGAAAGTCCCGGCGGAGGACTACACCGTCCCGATCGGCACGGCCGAGGTGAAGCGGGAGGGGACTGATGTCAGCATCATCACCTACGGGTCGATGGTCCATCCCGCTTTCGAGGTGGCCAACCGGATGAGCGCCAAGGGAATCTCCGTGGAGATCCTGGATCTCCGGTCGCTGCTGCCTCTCGACCGCGAGGCCATCCTGGCCACCGCCCGGAAGACCGGCAAGGTAGTCGTCGCGCATGAGGCCACGCGAACAGGCGGCGTCGGGGGTGAGATCGGCGCCATCATCGCGGAGTCGGCCTTCGACAGACTGGACGGCCCGATCCTCCGCGTGACCGCACCCGACACGCCCGTGCCCTTCAGCGCTCCGCTGGAGGAAGCGTTCCTGCCCAACGCGGACCGCATCGCCGCGGCAGTCGAGCGGCTGGCTGCCTACTGACTGACGGAGGAGCGTTCGGGCGTTCGGCAGTTCGACCGTTCGGCGGAACGCTCGAACCGCCGAACGCCCGAACCGCCGAACGGTTTTCTGAGTATGCCTGTTCCCATCATCATGCCTCAGCTCGGCGAGAGTGTCGCCGAGGGCAGCGTCATCGAGTGGCTCAAGAAGGAAGGGGACCGCGTCGAGAAGGACGAGGCTGTCCTGGCCATCTCGACCGAGAAGGTGGACGCCGAGATCCCGGCGCCCGTCGCTGGGACCCTGGCGAAGATCCTGGTGAAGGCCGGCGAGGTGGCTGCGGTCGGTGCACCCCTGGCCATCATCGCCGAGGCCTTCGCCTCCGGCACCGGCATCGATCTTGGAGCAGAGGCTCCGGTGTCCGTTCCAGGCCCCTCGGCCCCTCTGCCCCTCGGCCCCTCTGCTCAGGAGAGTGCGCCCCGGCGCCCCGGCCCCCCAGCGCCCCCGCTCCAGAGTTCCTCTGCCCCTCCGGTCCGCGAGGAACGATTCTACAGTCCTGCCGTCCGAAATCTGGCCGAAGAGCTCGGCGTCAACCTGGAGGAGGTTCCGGGGACGGGGGAGGGCGGCCGGGTCACGCGCCGAGACGTGGAGCAATTTGCGCAGGCGGGGCTGCTGCGTCCGGCCGCTCGGATCGCCGAAACGCGTGCGGGCGGGCCGGAGGCGGCACAGTCAGAGGAATTGATTCCTCTCACCAAGCTGCGTCGGACCATTGCCGAGCGCATGGTCCGAAGCAAGCAGATGGCTCCTCACGTCACATCCGTGGCCGAGGCGGATTTCACTGCCATCGCCCGCTTCCGCGACGCCAGGAAGGGAGACTTTGAACGGGCGAAAGGGGCGAAGCTCACCTTCCTCCCCTTCATCGTGAAAGCCACGGCCCACGTGTTGAAGGACTTCCCCACGCTGAACGCCCGGTGGAGCGAGGAAGGAATCCAGGTCCGCAAGGCGGTCCACCTGGGGATCGCCATCGCCCTGGATGACGGTCTTGTTGTGCCGGTCCTGCGAAACCCCGGATCACTGTCGCTGTCGGCTGTCGCCGTCGCCGTCGCGGGCCTCATCCGGAGGGCGCAGGAGGGTCGGCTGCTTCCTGAGGAGTTGACGGGCAGCACGTTCACCGCGAACAACTTCGGCGCGGATGGAAGCCTGATCGGGACGCCCATCCTGAATCAACCGGAGGTGGGCATCCTCGGGGTGGGCACCATCGAAAAGCGGCCGGTGGTAGTCACCCGGGAAGGAGAGGACGCCATCGCCATCCGCTGGATGGGCTACCTGTGTCTCTCGTACGACCACCGGGCGGTGGACGGTGCAGTTGCCGGCCGCTTCCTCCAAGCCCTCCGCCGCACCCTCGAATCGTTCACACCAAACGAAGGGATCTGGGCGGATCCGCTATTGACAGGCTAGCAGGACCTGGAGCGTACGACGGTACGCGCGTACGACCGTACGGCTCGGAGAGCATTCTGGGTCTACCGTATCCTCGTACGCTCGTCCGCCTTTCGTTCCGGGCTTCCCTGCGCCCCTGCTTCCCGGCGTTTTGATCCCTCGTACCTTCGTACTGTCGTCCCCTCGTACGCCTTCTTGTTCTACGCCCCTCTGCTCAGTCGCACCGGCAACCCCGCACCCCGTTCCGATGGCTCCGCCATACGTGCATACAGGCTGAGGAAGCCTTTCGCCACGCGCGGTGGCGGGCATGTCCATGTCCGGCGACGTGCTTCCAGTTCCTCTGCCGGGACCAGAAGGTCGAGACGCTGGCCGGGGATGTCCACCTGGATCCGATCGCCGTCCTGCACCAGCGCGATGGGTCCGCCCATTGCCGCCTCGGGAGACACCTGGCAGATGAAGGGCCCCTTGGCGAACCCTGAGATCTTTCCGTCTGTCACCAGGGCGCAGGACTTGTCCAGTCCCAGAGCTCCCATGTAGCCGAGCACCTTGAAAACCTCGGTCAGTCCCGGGCCGCCCCGCGGCCCCTCGTACCGCAGGACGATCACCTCGCCGGCCTGGATCTTGCCCTGCTCGAGGCCGCGCAGGCAATCCTCCATGGAGTCGAAGGTGCGGGCCGGCCCCACGTGCTTCATCATCTCCTTCGGCACGACCGTGGGGCGGACGACGGCGGATGTCGCGAGGCTTCCCCGCAGGATCACCAGGCCGCCGCGGAACACCGGCTCCTCGGGCCTGCGAATGACCTCTGGGCGCCGCACGTGGGTAGCCTGGACGTTCTCTCGGACCGTCTTTCCCGTCACCGTCTGGCAGTCGAGGTGCAGGCGATCGCCGAGGGTGTTCATGACGGCGGGGACTCCGCCTGCCTCGTCAAACTCCTCCATAGTGTACGGACCGCTGGGCCGGACGGCGACGATGCAGTCGATCTCCTTCGAGAGGTTCGCCACCGTCTCCAGGCTGATCACATTGCCGAGGTCCAGCTCCTGGGCCAGGGCCAGGATGTGCAGGACGGCATTGGTTGAGCCGCCGATGGCGTGGAGGACCCGGATCATGTTCTCCAAGGCCTGGCGGGTGAGGATCTGGCTCGGCCGAAGGTCTTCCTGGACCAGGCCGACGATCCGCCGGCCGGACTGCTTGGCATACCAGAGCCGCTTGGCCGTGACCGCCGGCGGAGTCGCCGAGCCGGGGAGGGCGAGACCCACTGCCTCAGCCAGGCACTGCATCGTGTTGGCGGTGCCGAGGAGGGCACAGGCCCCGGCTGTGGGGCAAACCGCGTCCTCCAGCTCCGCCAAAGCTTCAGGGGCATGGCGCGGCCGACCCAGGCCGCAGGCCCAGGTCTCCGCATCCAGGTCGGTCGTGACGATGTCCCTTCCCTGGTAGCGGCCCGCCAGCATCGGCCCGCCGGTGACGATGATCGCGGGAAGATCAAGCCTTGCCGCCGCCAACAGATGCCCGGGCACATTCTTGTCGCAGCTACTGATCAGGACCAGCCCATCGAAAGAGTGGATCTGAGCACAGGTCTCCACCTCGGCCGCGATGACGTCGCGGGTAGGCGTGTCCCAGCGCATGCCGGCGCGACCGACGTCGACCGGGCACTGGGCGAAGCCTCCGAACTCGTAAGGCGTGCCCCCCGCCTGCCAGATCCCCGCCTTCACGGCATCGGCGACACTCTTCAGGTGAATGTGGCCGGGACTGGTCTCGCTCCACGTGTTCGCGACGCCGATGCGGGGCCGTCGGAGGTCCTCACCGTCATACCCCATGGCCTTGATGAGGGCCCGAGCCCGCGCCATCCCGGGCTGGTTCAACACATCTGCCATCGTCTCTCGCGCCATCGCCTCTCCATCTGTTGCAAACCAAGGGCGTACGCCAGTACGTCGGTACGACTGTAGGCTCTACAAACGCGTTCTGCGTCCCCCGCACTCCCGTACGCTCGTACCCTGCGTACCCTCGTACGCTCTTCGTCTCGCGCTCCCCCTCTCTGTCTCCGCGTGTCCCCGGATGCGCCCATGCCCCTCTGCCCTGCTGCAGTCTTTCACCCCTTGAGCCCGCTCATCACCACCGCCTGGACGACCCACTTCTGCAGAGTGAGGAAGATGATCAGGATGGGCAGGATGCTGATCACGGCGGCGGCGGTGAGCAGGTTGTACTCGATGAAGTACATGTTGGTAAAGCTCATCAGGCCCATGGTGACCACCTTCATGCTGGGGGAGTTGATCACGACCAGGGGCCAGAAGAACTCGTTCCAGTTCCACATGAACTTGATGATCAGCAGGGTGGCCACCGCCGGCTTCACCGATGGCAGGATCACCTTGAAGAAGATCCTCAGTTCGCTGCACCCGTCGATTCGCGCCGCGTCGATGTAGTCGTTGGGGATGACCTCGATCGCCTGGCGCATGAGGAAGACGCCGAACACGCTGACCAGGTCCGGGGCCACGATGCCGAGGTAGGTATCCAGAAGCCCCAGCCGGTTCACCCACATGTAGAGGGGGACCACGACCGACTGGAAGGGCACCATCAGGATGGCGACGATGGCGAAGAAGAAGGCATCCCGCCCGGGAAAGTGGAACTTGGCGAAGCCGTAGCCCGCCAGCGAGGAGACCACCAGGCTGCTCACGGCGGCGATGGAGGCCACGATGGCGCTGTTGAGGAGGTAGCGCGCGAAGGGAATCGCGCTGGAACACCTCGCGGTAGTTGCTGCAAGTTGCGCCCAATGGTCCGGCAGGATCTGGAGCGGCACCCGCTGGATCTCGGGCGCGGTCTTGAGCGAGGTGATGGCCATCCAGAAGAACGGGAAAAAAATCGTCAGGGCCCCACAGGCGACAACCAGCGCCGTCACCCAGCGAAGATGAACAGCGCGTGACGATAGGTTGCGAGAGGCAGCAGCGGGCTTCATGGTCAGTACTCGACGGGCTTCCGGAAGAGTCGCCACTGCAGGAGGGTCACCACCAGCAGGGTCGCGAACACAAACACGGCCATAACCGAGGCGTCGCCCAGACGGAAGAACTTGAAGGCCGTGTCGTAGAGAAGCATGATCACGGTCTGGCTCGATCCCGCCGGACCCCCTTGCGTTGTCGCGTACACCTGGTCGAAGATCTTGAAGTTAAAAATCAGTTCGAGGATGCACACCATGAGGATCTGCGGGTTGAGCAGCGGGAGCGTGATGTGGCGCAGGCGCTGGACCGCGCTGGCGCCGTCGATGTCCGCCGCCTCGTAATACTCCTCGGGGATGGATTGCAGGGCGGCGAGAAAAATCATGGTGTCGAAGCCCATCCGCACCCACACGTTGACCACGGAGATGGACGGGCGCACCGAGGTTCAAGCTCTGCAGCCATTTCTGGGGCGGGATGCCGACGAAGGCGAGGACGTAATTCAGGAACGCCGTACACCGGGTCGTAGATCCACTGCCAGATGAGGGCGGCAGCCACGAGCGAGGTCGACGAAAGGCAGGAAGTACATGGCAGCCCAGGCGCTCCGCCAGCGCAGGCTCAGCGATACGGTGCAGCCCGAGCGCCACCGCAAGCGCGAGGATCACGGTGGTCGGCACGGACATCACGAGCAGGCTGACCGTGTTCCGGACGCTCCCCCAGAAGGTCGGGGTCCGTCAGCACCTTCTGGTACAGGCTGAGGCCGACGAACCGGCTGGCGCCACCGGGCACAATGCGGTGGAAGGAGAGGGTAACGGATTGGATCAGGGGGACCAGATAGACGAGCGTGAAGAATACTACGGCGGGCAGGATAAAAAAGAACCCCGCCCGCCGCTGGCGATCGATGTAGCTTCTCGGGAAGATCAGGCGGCCCCACCGCTTCACGGCAATTCGTTCCTCTGTCGCAGCATCAGCATCAGAATCACACAGCCGAGCGCTTGGACCGCCCGGCTGCGTGATTGCATCAGTTGCGGGTCACCGGGTTCAAACTCCGGCTCTTTCACCCAGGTCCCCTGGCTCCCCTGCGCGCCTGCCGCGCTCCGTCCCACTTGCGCCCGAGCGCAGCGGGCTCCCTTGCACCCCTGTAGTTCTTCAATCCTTGAGGATCCGATCCATCTTGGCGGCCGCCTCGTCCAGCAGGGGCTTGGGCTGCCCCTTCCCGTAGAGAACGCCCACCACTGCCTCGCCGAAGGCCGTGGCCAACTCATTGGACTTCGGGTGGAAGTAGGTGGGCGGCACGGGCTGGGCCAGCATGTCCCGGGTGGACACGTAATCCGGCCGATTCTTCACATAGCTGGACTCCAGGTTGGCTGTCCAGACCGGCAGGATGCCCTGGAGTTGGTGTTGTTCCAAGTCGTCCTTGGCGTTGCTGATGAACCGCATGAAGTCCCAGACCACCTGCCTGTTCGGGCTGTTCTTGTACACCAGGTTCGTCCAGGGGAAGAGGGCCCCGGCGCCAGGGCAGGTCTTCTCGCAGGGGAGGGCATAGACCTTGAAGTTCACATCAGGCGCGTTCTTCTTGACCCAGCCGTAGAACCAGGACTCGCGGAAAATCACGGCCGCGCGCTTCTGGCGCGAAGGCGTCCTCGGGATTGCCGAGGGCGAGGCTGGCCACCTTGTCCTTGTTGACCAGGTTGCCGAAGAAGGTCAGGGCAGCCACCATCTCCGGGCTGTTGGCATAGCCCGGTGGCCTTGTCCAGGTTCGGGCTCAGCATCCGCGCGCCCCAGGCGTGGGCGAAGGGCAGGAACTTGTCCGTGATCCCCACCGGGGCGCCCTTGTGCCGAACGGCGAAGCCGACCTGCGTCGGGCTCGCCCTTGGCGTCCAGAATGGTCAGCTTCTTCATGGCGGCCAGCCACTCGTCAAAGGTCTTGGGCGGCTTGTCGGGATTCAGGCCGGCCTTCTTGAACATGTCCACGTTGATGTACATCTGCTGGAAGTTGCCGTGCTCGATGGGGATTCCGTAGCGTACCCCTTCCACTTCCCGATTGGCACCATGTACTTGGGGAGATTCTCGTCCCAGAGCTTGGCCAGATCGTCAGGCATCTTGTCGCAGAAGTCGTACTGCCCGCACCACTGGTGGGTCATCCCGTTGAAGATATCCGGCGCGCCCCGACTTGCCCATGAATGCCGCCAAGTACTTGGCCTCGTAGCCCTGGTAGGGGATCGTCACCACCTCGACCTCGTAGCCGCTTTTCTTGGCAAACTCCTTCCCCTTCGTCTCGTACCACTTGTTGAAATCCGGATTCTGCTCCCAGTGTGTCCAGTACACGATCTTCTTCTGCTGCGCGAATGCCTGCTGACTCGTCCCGGCCATGACCATGGCCGCCACCAGGATCGCCGTCCCCAACCAGACTGCCTTTCGCATGCTCTCCTCCTTTTGGGTACCGACACCAGCGTCCGTCGAGAGAATGGCGCACCGAGTTTCACTCGGACCCCCGTCCGTTGTCAACGAAAATGCGCCCGTCGGCTGCCCTGTGCGGTGGGCAAGACCTTGGGAGCCGCAGTACGAACGCACGGGAAGGGAAAGGCCTGCAAGGGGGTGGGGTGCCGAAGAACCCGTGACGGCAGACAATTCGGTGTTTTCCGTTGCCATCGGAGCAGGCAATTTGTTATGCTAACGCGCTATTCAACCCTGATCCGGGCAAATCCGAATTTCGAAATGCTTGCGGCATGACGTTCCGAAAGGGCTAGGGCATGGACCCAAGTTCCCGGCAGGATTGGCAGGATGACGAGATCAACCTGCTCGACTACTGGCGGGTCATCCAGAAGCGCAAGTGGATGATCCTGGGACTTGTGTTTGTCTCCGTGTTCACGGCGGGCTTCTACAGCTACTTCATCGCGACCAAGATCTACGAGTCGAAGGCGGCGATCCTCGCGCCCAAGGAGTCCGGCGGAGGCGCATCCGGCCTGGCAGCCGCCTTGGCAGCCTCTGGTGTCGGCCAGGCCTTGGGGGGGGTTGGCGGCTTGTTGCCGAGCGGGGGGTCGAACCGGGACACGTTCGTTGCGATTCTCAAGAGTCGTACCATGGCCGAAGATCTCGTCTCGCGCTTCAATTTGAAAGACTACTACGAGGCAAAGTTTATCGAAGATGCAGTCAAGACTCTCCAGAAGGCGACGGACATCACCGTATCCAAAGAGGGCGTGATAACCGTTGCGGTGGACGACAAGGACCCGAAGCTTGCCGCGGATCTCGCCAATGCCTATGTTACGGACCTCGATCGTCTCTTCGCCAAGCTCGGGACGACCGACGCCGGCCGGCAGCGCGCATTCATCGCTGATCGGCTCGACAAAACGGAAAAAACCCTGCGGCAAGCAGAGGAGAACCTTCGCCGGTTCCAGGAAAATAATAAGGCGATTGTGCTCACGGACCAATCCAAGGCTGCCATCGAAGCCGCCGCCCAGGCGCGGGGCCAGATTGCGGCTTCGGAGGTGCAACTTGAGGCCATGCGCGCCTTCGCCACCGAGAACAATCCCCAGGTCGTTCAGCTCAGGCGACAGATCGCGGAGATGAAGCGTCAACTGGGGCAGATGGAATACGGCAAAGGCCTGGAGTTGTCCGCCGCGAACCCGATGGGGAACCAGGACAGGCGGGAGTTCCACGTCCCCTTCACCAAGGTGCCGGAACTGGGCATGGAGCTCATCCGTCTGACACGTGAGGTCAAAGTCCAGGAGACCGTCTTCGGCCTGCTTACGGCGCAATTCGAGCAGGCCAAGATCGCCGAGGCGCGGGATACCCCGACGGTGCAGGTCCTCGACAGGGCGGTACCGTCAGAGCGGAAGTCGAAGCCGATCACCACGCTCAACATGGCGATAGCGGGAGCCCTCAGCCTGTTCATCGGAATCTTCCTGGCGTTCTTCCTGGAGTACCTCGAGCGGATCCGCCGCCTGCAACAACCCAAATCTGCCTAGCCTTGGTTGGGAAGACAGGACGCATGGGCGTTGGCCAGGGTGCCCCAATCTGCCGCGCAGAGAAACAGCACATCTTGGATACCCTCGATTCTTTCGGGAACACTCGGCGGACTTCTTGTGTGGTCCAAATCCTTTGGACCGCTTTGGCGGCGCCGGCCCCAGGAGGCCGGGGCGTTTATCGCATCATCCTGACCCAGGTCGGGAGGAGGGACGTATGAAGACTCGGCTATCGCGGTTGCTCCTGATTGCGGTTTCCTGGTTCTTTGTCAGCGCGCAGATGGGGTGGGCTGCGGAGCCTATCCGCATTGCGCTGAGTGCTCCCCTGACGGGCAACTATGCTGAATACGGGCAGAACTTCCAGCGAGCCATTGGGATCGCTGTGGAGTGGATCAATGCCGCCGGAGGAATCAACGGGCGGCCCATCGAGATCGAGGCGGGCGACAGCAAGGGCGACCCCAAAGAGGCTGCCGCCCTGGCTCAGAAGTTCACCTCGGACAGTCGGATCGTGGCGGAGATCGGCGACTTCACCAGCACCGCCTGCATGGCGGCCCAGCCCATTTACGACCGGGCCGGCATGGTTCAGCTCTCTCCGACGTCCTCCCATCCGGACTTCGCCCCGAAGAGCGTCTGGAGCTTCGGCATCGTCGGCACCCAGGCGGGCGAGGGGCCGTTCATGGCCAAGTACGCCGTGCAGAAGCTCGGCAAGAAGCGGATCGCCATCCTGTACATCAACAATGACTGGGGCATCGCGACCAAGAGCTATTTCGAGAAGGCGGCGAAGGATATGGGTGCCGAGATCACCGGCGTCGAGTCCTTCTTCGAGCGCGACAAGGATTTCACCGGGGTGCTCACCAAGCTGCGCGCAGCGAAGCCTGATGCCCTGTTCATCCCCGCCATGTACAACGAGGGAGCGCTGATCAGCAAGCAGCGCGAGAAGCTGGGGTGGAACGACGTCGCAGTGCTCGGCCCCGGCTCCCTCTTCTCGCCCAAGCTTCTGGAGATCGGCGGGAGCGCTGTCGAGGGTCTCCACACCAGCACCATCTTCTTCGACAAGGACCCGCAGCCGGCAGTGCAGAAGTTCGTCAAGACGTTCGAGGCGAAGTACAACGTGACGCCGAATATGTTCGCGGCCGTCGCCTTCGACTCGCTGAATATCCTGGCCGACGCCATCAAGAAGGCCGGGACCGATCGCAAGGCCATCCGCGACGCACTGGCCAAGACCAAGGACTTCCCGGGCCTCACCGGGAAGATCACCTTCACGCAGAATCGGGACGTGGTCAAGGACTACCGCTACCTGGTTGTCAAGAACGACCAGTGGGCCCTCTACGACAGGTAAGAACAAAGGCGTACGAGCGTACGACAGTACGACTGTACGGGAAGGAACAAAGGCGTGCGAGGGTACGACAGTACGACGGTACGGCGAGGACAGAGAACGCGTTCTGTGAGTGTACGGTCGGCCTGTCGTACCGGCGTACGTTCTTCGTGGGTTGCGGCGTACGCTCGTCCCCCCGTACTCTCGTACGCTTTTCGGTTTTGAGTCTCCGCCCCGTACTGTCGTACCGTCGTACTGTCGTACGCTCTTCGGGGATCGGGCCGTACGCTCGTCCCCCCGTACTCTCGTACGCTCTTGATTGGTGAGGACCTCGATGCTCTTTGTGCAACTCATCAATGGCCTCACCCAGGGTAGCCTCTACGCCCTGATCGCCATTGGCTTCGTCATCATCTTCGGCACCATGAACCTCGTGACCTTCGCCCATGGCGAGGTGTATATGGTCGGGGCGTTCGCGGGGTATTTCGCGCTCTCCGTGTGGCATCTCCCCTGGCCGGTGGCAATCCTCATGGGAATGGCTGCTGGCTGGATCCTTGGCTCCCTGATGGAGAAGGTGGCGTTCCGGCCGCTGCGGACGGCAGGGCACATGCCGCCGCTTCTCATCACCATCGGGTTCTCTATCATCCTGCGAGAACTGACGACGATCATCCTGGGGGCAGAGAATCGCCCGGTGCCCTCCCTCTTTGACGAGACCGTTCAGATCGCCGGCGCGCAGATCTCGGTTCTGCAGCTCGTGATTCTCGGCCTGTCCGGCCTGCTGATCATCGCTTTGAGGTTCCTGATCCATGGGACCAAGATCGGGCGGGCCATGCGGGCCACTGCCCAGGATCACGAGGCCGCCTATGCCATGGGCGTCAATGCGAATCGCGTGTTCAACATCGCCTTCGCGCTGGCCTCCTGCCTGGGCGGTGCGGCCGGCGTACTCGTTGGGATTTACTACAACGCCGTCTATGCGACCATGGGGGGAACCGCAGGGCTGAAGGGGTTTGCGGCCTGCGTTTTCGGCGGGCTCACCAGCATCCCCGGGGCAATCCTCGGGGGCCTGATCATCGGCGTGGTCGAGAACCTTACCGTACAGTTCATCTCCTCTGGTTGGCGCGACGTGGTGGGCTTCTTGGTCATGGTGATCGTCCTGATCGTCCGACCCCAGGGCCTCCTCGGACGCAAGGCGAGAACGGTCTAGTGCTGAACGAAGAGCGTACGAGCGTACGCCAATACGACTGTACGGGAACGGGGCTCCGCTTTGAGGCGTACCGTCGTACCGTCGTACAGGCGTACGCTTTTCGCGGGTCCGGCGTACGCCCGTACCCTCGTACTCTCGCACGTCCTTGAGAGTTCTTGATGCCACTGTATAACTTCTCCCCTCGCCGGGAGAATCGTTGGATCTGGTTGCCAATACTGGCGGCACTCTTGGTGTTCCCGCTCGTGGTGCATAGCGAGTATCTCCTAAACATTGCCGTTCTCGCCGGGATCTACATCATCCTCACCTCGAGCCTGAACATCACCAACGGCTACGCCGGCCTCTTCTCCTTCGGCCATGCCGCCTTCTACGGGATCGGTGCCTACACGGCCGCCATCCTGGCGACGCGCTACGGAATGCCTTTCTGGCTGACGCTGCCCCTGTCCGGGATCGTCGCGGGGATTTTTGGCGTGGCCATCGCCCTCCCGACCCTTCGTCTCACTGGAATATTCCTGGCGCTCATCACCATCGGTTTTCAGGAGATCGTGTATCTCGTGATCCTCAACTGGATCAGCCTGACGCGAGGACCCATGGGGATCCCCGGGGTGCCGCCGCCGTCCATCTGGGGCTTCTCATTCTCCGGAAATCGAGGTTACTATTACCTCATCCTGACCCTGGACATCCTCGTCCTGTTCCTGCTTTCCCGCATCGTGAACTCGCGCGTGGGACGGACCTTTGTGGCCATCCGCGAGGACGAGGTGGCCGCCCAGTCTGTGGGGATCGCGGTGTTTCCGGCCAAGGTCCTCTCCTTCGTGATTGCCACTGTCCTGGCGGGGGTGGCCGGCGGCTTCTTCGCCCATCACGCCCAGTTCGTCAGTGCGGACTCCTTCCGCCTCGATGAGACGTTCATCATTCTGACCATGCTCATTGTTGGAGGGATGGGAACGCTCATCGGTCCGGTGATCGGCGCCGTATTCCTGGTCGTCTTGCCTGAGGCCTCCCGCTTTCTGGCAGACTTTCGCGACGTGATCTATGGCCTCATCCTCATCGGCGTCATTCTCTTCCGCCCCCAGGGGATTGCCGGGGTCCCCGGGGTTATTCGCACATCCGAGGCGCCATCTCGGGAGATGCAGAAGGCAGCGGAGGGGGAGCCCGCGAAATGAGCCTCCTTGAGGTCCGATCCGTCAGCGTCACCTTCGGCGGGCTTGCGGCGTTGAAGCGTGTGAGCTTTGCCCTGGATGAGCGGGAGATCGTCGGGCTCATCGGCCCCAACGGTGCTGGAAAGACAACGCTGTTCAACTGCGTGAGCGGGTTCCTGTCTCCCTCGGAAGGCAACGTGCTGTTCCGGGAGGAATCCATCGAGGACCGGTCGCCGCACCAGATCACCGCGCTCGGCATGGCCCGGACCTTTCAAACAAGTCGGGTATTCAAGCGCATGACGGTGCTAGAGCACCTTCTCGTGGGCCGGCATCTCCATCAGCGAACGGGGATTTGGGGAGCCATCGCCCGGCCTGGGTGGGTGAACCGAGAAGAGGAGGAGGCGCGGGAGCGCGGCCTGAAAGCCCTCGCGCTTTTCGGGGACGACCTCTTGCCTCATCTGGAGGATTTCGCCGACACGCTTTCCTACGCGAACAAGCGGCGGCTCGAGATCGCCCGGGCGCTCGTCGCGGAACCGCACCTGCTGCTCCTGGATGAGCCGACGGCCGGGATGAATCCACACGAGAGCGCCGACATCGTCCGATTGGTTCGGACGGTTCGCGAGATGGGCGTCGCGGTGCTCCTCATCGAACACGACATGAAAGTGATCATGGGGGTTTCTGAGCGGATCGTCGTCCTGGACCACGGGGAGAAGATCGCGGAAGGGAGCCCGGCGGAGATTCGGGCGAATCCGGATGTCATCCGGGCCTACATGGGGAGGCGGCAGGGCAGTGCTTGAACTTCGGAGCGTCTCCACCCGCTACGGCCAGGTCCGAGTCCTGTGGGATGTCTCCCTGACGGTCGGGGACGGTGAGCTGGTCTGCCTGCTTGGACCCAATGCGGCGGGGAAATCCACGACGATGAAGACGATCCTGGGACTGGTCCACCCCTTCCAGGGGGAGGTGCACTTCCGGGGACAGCCCATCCACCGGGCGACGCCCTCCCAGGTCGTCCGGGCAGGCATTGCGCCGGTCCTGGAAGGCCGGCGAATATTCCCGGAGCTCAGCGTGTACGAGAACCTCCTCATGGGTGCCTACACGCGCCCCGACGGGGCCGCCATCCGGGAGGACATCGAGCAGCTTTACGAGCGCTTCCCGGTCCTGCGCGAGCGCCGGCAGCAGTTGGGCGGAACGCTTTCGGGGGGCGAGCAACAGATGCTGGCCATTGCACGCGCCCTTTTGGCGCGACCCCGCCTGCTCATCATGGACGAGCCGTCCATGGGCCTGTCGCCCCTCTACGTCGAGAAGACCTTCGAGATCATCCAGGAGCTCCACCGGCAAGGAATCGCCATCCTGCTGGTAGAGCAGAACGCCAACATGGCGCTGACGATCGCCAACCGCGGCTATGTTTTGCAGGGCGGACGCATCGTGCTCCAGGACACCGCCGAGGGCTTGCTGAACCACCCGGTCATGCGCCGTTCGTATCTGGAACTCTAGCAGGGGCGCAGAGGCGCCGGGGCGCTGGGGCGAAGAAACCGGGAATTGAGACTTGAGGAGCGAGAGATGGGTCTGCCGCGAAAGATTGAGAGCCACGAAGACCTTAAGGAGGAGCAGGTCGAGCTTCACGAGTTCTACGATCATATCATTCGAATGCTTGTGAAGATGATTTTCGACCCGGAACCCTGGCTCCTCCCCCGGCCCAGAAGGATTTCGCCGCATTGAAGTCATTCTACGCCCATGTTCTGCCAGTGGGTTGCTGTACCGTCGCCTCCGCGCGCTGCGCCTCTTTCCGTTATCGCCTCTGCGCCTCGGCGCCCTTTCGGGAGGTGGCGCCTCTGCTCCTCTGTCTAAACGGGAGGAATGGAAATGACCAAAATTGAGAGAATTCGCGCCGCCATAAATGGCGAGAGAGTCGACCGCCCCCCCTTCACCGTCTGGTACCACTTCGGCAACCAGCACGCGGCCCCGGAACGGACGGCGCAGGTGCACCTGGAGTTCTTCGAGCACTACGACCTGGATCTGCTCAAGGTCATGAACGACTACGACTATCCCATGCCGGACGGGATGGACGTGATGGCCACCCCGGCCGACCTCCAGCGGCTGGCGCCCTTCGACGTCGCCCGCACACCCATGGGGCAGCAGCTCAAGGCGCTCGAGCTGATCGCGCAGGCGCTGAAAGAGAAGGCCCTCTTTGTGGATACCATGTTCAACGCATGGAACACGATGCGGCGGAACTTGGTCAAGGAGGCCATGGGGGACCTGATGGCCAACCATCCCAGGGAGCTGGAGGCGGCGCTGGAGGTTGTGAACGAGAACCTTATCCGGTACGCGCTGGCCAGCTTGGAGCGTGGGACCGCCGGGATCTTCCTTTCGGTGCCGGCCTCGGCGGAGTTCGTCACGCCCGAGCAATACGCGCGCTTCATGCAGCCCTTCGACCTCAAGCTTTTGCGCGCGATTCGGGGTAGGGGGGAGTTCCACATTCTCCACGCCCACGGCGAGAAGCTCTACCTCGACCAGCTCCTCGATTACCCCGCCCAGGTCATCTCCTGGGCCGACCTCAACGGCGGCCCGACCATCGCCGAGATGCGCAAGCGAACGCCCCTCACCTTGATGGCCGGCCTGGACCACGTTCACTTCGCCTATGTCTCGGCGCGAGCTCTCCGGGAGCAGGTGAGGTCCGCCCTGTCTCAGGCGGGGAGGAGCAAATTCATCCTAGCTCCCGGTTGCTCCGTTGCCACCTACAGTTTTCCTCCACTGATTCAGGCGGTCCGCGATGAATCCCGTCGATAAAGGAGTGAGGCCTTGGTGCCCTCCCCCTCTGCGTCCCTGCTCCCGTCCGCCTCAGTCGCCATTGAAGGTTCTTGGTCTGAGGCGTGGCGAATCCGCTTGCTCTGCGGTAATGCGGTGTGGTATGTGGATTTCGGAGGGACGCGAGGGCAGTTCTCTGCCTGACCTCTCCTCAGCTCCGGCACCGGGTGCGGACTGCTTTTCGGAGCAGCGCGGGATCTCTTTGAAGATTTTCAGCGAAAGGGAAAGTCCTTAACGGTGAACCGGGAACCACATGCCACCTCTCGTTGATCAATTGAAGGCGATCGCCGTTCGTTACAGTGTTGCCGCCCTGTATATCTTTGGCAGCCGGGCGCCTGAAATCGCCCGGAAACTGGCCGGAGAGAATGCTGCGTCCGCTGCCCCTGAATCCGACGTGGACATCGGAGTGCAGCCTGCGCCGGGCTCCCGCCTGAATGCGCGAGACCGGGTCCAACTGAGCGCGGAGTTGGAGGACTTCCTGGGAGCGAGACGGGTGGATCTTGTTGTCCTGCCCGAGGCTGATCCCTTCCTGGCGCTAGACGTGATTCGAGGGGAACTGCTGTACTGTGCCGACAAGGATGCGCAGGCTGAGGAGGAACTCCATGTTCTGCGACGAGCCGGGGACTTGGCACCTTATGCGCGCGAGCGGTGGAAACAGATCCTGACCGGTTCCGATTTCTGAGACAGGGAGATCCGGAGACAGGGGGACAGGGAGATTTGGTCAGAGGTGCGAGGGGGGGAAGAGGGTGGGATCATGAATTCCCCAAAGAGGATCGGAAGCCATGAGGAGCTAGAGGTGTACCAGCTTGCTTTCAAGGCGGCGATGCGGGTCTTCGAGCTTTCCAAAACATTCCCTCGCGAAGAGACGTACTCGCTGACCGACCAGATCCGAAAATCCTCTCGCTCGGTCTGCTCGAACATCGCGGAGGCATGGAGGAAGCGGCGGTACGAAGCGGCCTTTGTGAGCAAGCTGAATGATGCAGAAGCCGAAGCCGCCGAAACCCAAACATGGTTGAGCTTTGCAACGGCGTGCGGCTACTTGGTCCCGACAGAGGCTGAGTCTCTCCGGAAAGAGTACGACCTCATTCTCGGGAAGATCGTCAACATGATCACCCACCCCGAGGTCTGGATCATCTCTCCTCGGAAGAATTGAAGTCCATGTCGCCTTTTCTTCTCTTCCCCCCTCCACCTGTCCCCCTGTCTCCCCGTCCCCTTGTCCCCATGTCGCCCATTTCCGATGAGCACTGAACCGAGCACTTTGAACGTCTATCTGAGCGGCCTCATCGGCTCCGGCAAGACCGCTGTCGGCGAGCGACTGGCGGCGCGGCTCGGGCGACCGTTCTTCGATCTTGATCGGGAGATGGATCGCGAATTGGGGAGGAGCTTCCACGAGTTGGTGCGGGAGGAGGGATGGCTGGCGTTCAGGGAGCGAGAGTATGGGCTCTGTCGTAACTTCGCGGCCATGAAGGGAGTAGTGGTGGCCCTGGGCGGGGGCACCGTTCGTTACGCCTGGAACACCGGTGTGCTGCGGGGAACGGGAATCACGGTTTTCCTCGAGGCGGATCTTGCGGTCCTGGCGGAGCGTGTCCGCCGAGTCGATCGGCCGCGGGTCAATCCCGGCATCTCTCTCGAAGAGGATCTCCAGCGCATCTGGTCCACCTCCGCCCACCTCTACCGCATCTCCGCCGAGCTCGTTTACCGCACGGATCTGGGGAAAAGTATCGAGGCGGAAGTCTCCGATCTGGCAGCTCTCCTGGCCGTGCGAGGCATCGTGTGACCCGATCTGTCGCTCGCCTCATTCTCCCAATCACCCCGCGGCGCCTCTTCACCTATGCTCATAAGCGCCCCCAGCCCAAGCAGCCTGTTGACTCCCTGTCCCTTTGCCCCCCCGTGCCCCCTGGCTCAGAGATAGCTCCCGTTCAGTCGTACGATCGTACGCTCCGAACACCTCTCGTCCCCAACGCCAGGTGTCCCCCTTGCCGTCCAGCCCCCTGCTCTCCTTCCCAGAAGGCCCGCCAACGCTCGTAAATCGTACATCCGTAGGCCTTCCCTGGGCTGGATGGATTGTCCGCCAAACCTCGTAAAATCGCTTGATTCAGCATTTCGCTCTGTGGTATATGGCACTCGTGCTTCACCTGTTTCGTTGAGCTTTTCACTCCAAGTTCATCCGCCCTGACCCTGTCACCTGCAGAGCCGTCTCGCCCTCCGCCTGCCCGGCTCTGTAAGTGAGAGGGCGGAAGCCTGTTCGGCCTCGCAACAGTCGGCAGACGAGCCGAGGCTCCTTTGTCGAACCCCAGCCATTTTATGCCATCGATGTGGGAGTATATCTTGAGCAGGTCGGAGCCGAGATACTCGGCGCCGCTCTGGGGGTGGCCCAGCGCCTGAGCGACAGGGCGCGCCCTCTTCATGCCTGCACATTCGAAGTTCGGGATGATCTGCATTCTTCCCCTGTCCTCCCAGTTCCCGAGCCAAGCGGCCACCCTGCTCCATTATGGTTCCTGGGTTACCGTACCGTCGTACATTCGTACGCTCTCGCACCTTGTCCCCTTGTCTCAAGAGGCTCTGCTCTAGCGCTTTAGCCACGGCGACCCAATGCCCACGGCATTGATCACCGGCGTCACCGGCCAGGACGGCTCCTACCTCGCCGACTTCCTCCTCACCCAGGGCTACCGGGTGGTGGGGATGGTGCGCCGGGCGTCCACGGAGCGGACCTTGGAGGGCATCGGGCGTCTCCGCGGCCAGGAGGAAATCATCCAGGCGGGCAAAGGCCTTCGGACCTCCACGAGGGCGCTCCGAGGGGACTATCGTTCGCCTGATGCATCAAAAACGTCTGCAATAGTTCGCGGGGAGAGCCATGCTAAACGGTAAGGTGATCTTGATCACCGGTGGTACTGGATCATTCGGCAGGAAGTTTACAGAGATGGTGCTTGCGCGGTACGCGCCGCGAAAGTTGATTATCTTTAGTCGCGACGAACTCAAGCAGCATGAGATGCGTCAGATGTACCCTGACGCAGGAGATTCGCCGGTCCGATACTTTATCGGTGACGTGCGCGATCCGGAGCGACTGAAGCGCGCGTTTCGCGGAGTGGACACCGTGGTTCACGCGGCAGCACTCAAGCAGGTGCCGGCTTGCGAGTACAATCCCTTTGAGGCGGTCCAGACCAATGTCATCGGAGCGAAGAACGTGATCGATGCCGCCATCGACCAGAAAGTTGGGAAGGTGCTGGCCCTCAGCACGGACAAGGCGGTGAACCCGATCAATCTCTACGGGGCCACCAAGCTGTGCGCCGAGAAGATGTTTGTGCAGGGCAACGCGTATTCCGGTGGCGGCCCCCCCTGCTTCAGCTGTTGCCGCTACGGGAATGTCGTGGGAAGCCGCGGGAGCGTGGTGCCTATCTTTTTGGAGCAGCGGAAGCGAGGGAAGCTCACTATCACGGACGCTCGAATGACGCGCTTCTGGATCACTCTGGAGCAGGGTGTGGATTTTGTCCTGAAGTGTATCGACCAAATGCACGGTGGCGAAGTATTCGTGCCCAAGATCCCGAGCATGAACATCATGGAATTAGCGAAGGCGGTGGCGCCTAGGTGCGAAGTGGACTTCATCGGAATCCGCCCGGGCGAGAAGCTACACGAGGTGCTCGTCTCGGAAGACGAGGGGCGGAACACAGTTGAGCTGGGAGACATGCACATCGTCCAACCCATGCACCCCTGGTGGAAGGACCAGAATTGGTCGGAGGCAAAGCCGGTTCCGGATGGGTTCCGCTTCGCCAGCGACACGAATGATCGGTGGCTCAGTAGCGAGGAGCTACGCAGGCTGGTCGAGGGCCTGTGATGGCAGAGGCGGTGCTACTGGCCATCCACGGGGGGCAGCCGGTCCGGGAGCGGATGCTCCCGTACGGCCATCAGTTCATTGACGAAGACGACATCCGAGCCGTGGTGGAGGTTCTCCGCTCGGACTGGTTAACCACTGGTCCGGCGATCAGCGCCTTTGAGTCGGCTTTCGCCGCTGAAGTGGGCGCTCGATATGCGGTGGCTGTGAGCAGCGGAACGGCGGCGCTGCATGCGGCAGCCTTCGCCGCCGGGGTCGGGCCGGGCGACGAGGTGATCGTCCCGGCGATGACCTTCGCCGCCAGTGCGAATTGCGTGCGGTATCAGGGCGGGACGGTCGTCTTTGTAGATGTGCGGCCTGATACGCTCAATCTGGACGCGGCTCGCGCCGAGGCGGCGATTACGCCGCGCACGCGCGCGATCGTCACGGTGGATTACGCCGGGCAGCCATCGGACTTGGACGAGATCCGCTCGCTAGCCGAGCGCCACCATCTCATGGTCATCGAAGATGCGTGCCACGCGCTGGGCGCCTCGTATCGCGGGCGAACGGTCGGGACTCTTGCCCCGTTGAGCGTTTTCAGTCTCCATCCGGTGAAACACATCACGACCGGAGAGGGCGGGGTAATTACCACCGATGATCCGGACCTGGCAGTACGATTGCGCTTATTTCGAAACCACGGGATCACGTCGGATCCGCAGCAGCGGGAGGCGGCGGGGTCCTGGTTCTATGAGATGGTAGATCTGGGGTACAATTACCGTCTGACTGACTTCCAGTGTGCCTTGGGCAAGGCGCAACTCCGAAAGCTGGCCTCCTGGGTCGCCCGGCGACGCGAAATTGCTGCCCGGTACACCGCAACGTTTTCCGCCATACCTGCCGTCGAGGCGCCAACCGTCCTGCCCGATCGGGAGCCATCATGGCACCTCTACGTAGTCCGGCTGAACCTAGACCACCTGCGGGTGGGTCGGGGGGAGGTATTTCGGGCGTTGCGTGCTGAGAATATCGGGGTCAATGTGCATTACATCCCCGTGCCATGGCACCCGTACTATCGGCGATTAGGCTATCCCAGGGGGCGGTGGCCGGTGGCTGAGAGAGCGTACGAACGGATCATGAGTCTGCCAATATGGCCGGGCATGACGACTGGGGATCTGGAGGATGTCGTTGCAGCCGTGAGTCGAGTTATCGAGGCGTATCGGGTGTGAAAGTCGTTGCGATCATTCAATCCCGCATGGGAAGCACTCGCTTGCCAGGTAAGGTGCTTCAGCCTTTGCTCGGCGAGGAGCCAGTCCTCGGCTGTGTAATCAACCGAGTGCGGCGGGCGAGGGCCCTGCATGACGTCATTGTGGCGACGACAACGGCGTCCAGGGATGATGCCATCGTGGATTGCTGCTGCGCACGGGGGTGGTCGTGGTTCCGAGGCAACGAAGACGATGTCCTGGGTCGGTACTGGCAGACCGCGCTGGCGAACAATGCGGACGTGGTGGTCCGGGTGACCTCGGACTGTCCGCTCATCGATCCAGAGATCATCGACTGCCATGTGGCGAGGCTGTTGACAGGTTGGAGGAATGTGGATTTTGTGACGAACATGATGAGACAGACCTTTCCACTGGGCTTGGCCGTCGAGGCAATGCCGTTCGACGTTCTGACCCGGATGGAGCGGCTGAGTACGACCCCGTATCTCCGAGAACACGTAACCACGCTGGCATACGAACGGCCGGAGTTGTTCCTCGTGGATCATGTCCTGCATGGCGTGGACTTGTCCAGAATGCGCTGGACGGTGGACACGCCCGAAGACCTGGCCTTTATCCGCCGCATCTTCGATCACTTCGGCCACGACCATTTCAGTTGGCGGGAAGTGCTGTCGGTTCTCACCCGACATCCCGAGTGGGCTGAGATCAATCGCAATGTAGGCTCGCAGGCTGGCGGGCTGGCGTGAAGGGGAAGCGCCTCGTTCTTCGTGCCGACGCATCGGCCCAGATTGGTACCGGGCACGTGATGCGATGCACGGCGCTGGCGCACTCGTGGAAGGAGCGCGGCGGCGACGTGACGTTCGTCACCACATGCAGGAACGAGTGCCTATTGCGCCGCTTGCACGATGCCGCTGATGACGTCGTCCCGGTGGCTCAGCCCTATCCGGATTCCGGTGACCAGGAGGCGATCCTGCGGGTGCTTGAGAGTCACCCTAAGGCCTATGTTGTCCTCGACGGATACCACTTTGACCCAGGCTATCAGGATCGTGTGCGACAAACGGGGCATCGGCTCCTGGTAATCGATGACGTGGCCCATCTGGAGCGCTACAATGCCGACTTCCTGTTGAATCAGAACATCCACGCCGAACGACTTTCGTATCACTGCAACTCGGATGCGGAATTGCTTTTGGGAACGCGGTACGCTCTGGTCCGACCGGAGTTCCTTGTCTGGCGGGACTGGCGGCGCGGAACAGTTGAGGTAGCCAGGCGTGTGCTGGTCACACTGGGTGGGAGCGACCCGAATAACGTCACACTCAAAGTCGTCCGAGCATTGAAGCAACTGGATGTGCGCGACATTGAAGTGAAGACCCTGGTGGGTCCGGCGAATCTTCATCTCGACAGCCTGAGTCAGGCCATTAAGACTTCAGCTCGCACCTTTCAACTACTGACTTATGTCAACAACATGCCTGAGCTGATGGCCCGGGCAGACTTGGCCGTGTCGGCCGGCGGCAGCACCTGCTGGGAGTTAGCATTCATGGGACTTCCGAATATCATCCTAGTGCTGGCGGATAATCAACGGGGGATCGGCGAGGGGTTGGCCGCGGCGGGGGTTGCGGTTAACCTCGGGTGGCACGAGAAGGTATCCGACGACCGGATTGCCGAGACGCTTAGGGAGTTGATGCAAGATCGGGCGCGACGAGAGACGATGAGCGCCCACGGTCGGCAGTTGGTCGACGGTTTCGGCGCCGCGAGAGTGGCGGCGGCCATGCTCGGGGATGTCGGATGAGCACCGTGCTGATCGGCACACGACTAGTCGGGTCCGGCGAACCTTGTTTCGTAGCTGCCGAGATCGGAATTAACCATAACGGCGACCTAGCGCTGGCCCATCGGCTGATCGACGCGGCAGCGGATGCGGGCGTGGACGCCGTTAAATTCCAGAACTATCGAACAGAGGACTTCATCTCCGATCGCTCGCTCACCTACGAGTACATCTCACAAGGGGCCACAGTCGTCGAGTCTCAGTATGAAATGTTCAAACGGTACGAGTTGTCCCCCGGGGCCCTCTGCGCGCTTCGCGAGCATTGCGATCGCAGAGGGATCGTCTTCTTCAGCACGCCGTCGAGTGAGGCGGGGATTGCCGATTTGGTGCGCGCAGGGGCCCCGGTGCTTAAGAACGGGTCGGACTGCTTGGTGCATCTTCCCCTGATCCGCGCCATGGGGCGCACGGGGCTGCCCGCCATACTCTCAACCGGGATGGCAACGCTCGCCGAGATTGATGATGCTGCTGAGGGCGTTCCGAGAGGTCGGCGGCAAGGATCTCATTCTGCTCCACTGCACTTCGTCCTACCCGACCCCTGCGGCTGACGTCCACCTGCGAAAGATTCCGCTGCTCGCCACGGTTTTCGGCTGTCCAGTGGGATTCAGCGACCATAGCAGCGGCATCGTTGCCGCGGTGGGTGCGGTCGCCCTCGGTGCATGCTTTATCGAGAAGCACTTTACGCTAGACAAAGGCTTGCCCGGGGCGGACCACCGTTTCTCTGCGGATTCCGCTGAGCTACGCGATCTGGTCGAGGCGGTGCGGGCATTAGAGAAAAGCCTCGGGGACCCGGCAATCGGGCCGACGCCGTCCGAGGAGTTGGGGCGACGAGACTTCCGTGTGTCCTGTGTGGCGGCAAGAGACCTACCTGCTGGCTGGGAGGTATCCGAAGAGGATGTCTCGATTGCTCGGCCCGGCACAGGGTTGCCCCCCCGTGCGCTTGAATGGATCATCGGCCGGCGCCTGGGGAGAGGCGTGCCCACCGGGAAGCCCTTTGAGCCTGTCGACTTTGCCTGACCCTCCATGAATACACCGCCAAGCTTCGACCCTACCTGGGAAGAGTCTATCCTCGGACAAGGGCGACATCTGAACCGGTATCCGTTTGACCTTGTCGTGAGTTTTGTCCATCGCCACTACCCCCGCCACAAGCGGCGCGGGGATGTCAGAATCCTGGAGATCGGCTGCGGAGCGGGGAACAACCTCTGGTTTGCGGCACGTGAGGGCTTTCAGGCCTTCGGCCTCGATGGGAGCCCCAGTGCGATCGCCTATGCACAACGACGGTTCGCAGAAGATGGCCTCGAAGGTGACCTCCGCGTCGGTGATTTTTCGTCGCTTCCCTTTGAAGGCAAATTCTTCGATCTGGTGATCGACCGAGTTTCGCTCACCTGCTGCGGCCTATCAGTTGGCAAGCGGACCGTTGCCGAGGTGGGGCGGGTGCTCCTTCCGGGAGGGAAGTTCCTCTGCAACCCGTACAGCAAGCGGCACACCAGCCACTCCTCAGGTCGTCCCGGTCCGGACGGCCTGACCCTCGATATCTCTGGGGGCACGCTGGTAGGGGTCGGGCAGATCTGCTTTTACGGAAGGGAAGAACTGGAAGACCTCTTCGACCAGGGGTGGACCATACTTCGGATGGAGCATCTGTAGGTCGTCGAGACATCTCGGCAGCAGCCCGACGTCCACGCAGAGCGGAGAATAATAGCACAGGAGGAGAAGTAAATGGAAGGTCGGCCCGATTCCATCGAGCTCCGTCGCGCTGCGCCGGGCGATGTCGATCTGATCTATCGCTGGAGGAACGATCCGTTTCTGGTGGCGCGGAGCTCTTCCCATCGCACCGTGGATTGGATTGAACACGTCAAATGGTTCGAGGAATCACTGCAGAGCGGTCACCGCATCGTCATGATCGTGCAGAAGGACCGTGTTCCGATAGGGCAAGTGCGATTCGACCGTGTTGACGATCGCGTCTGCGTGATTTCAATCTACCTCTGCCAAGAGTTCACGGGGCGGGGATATGGAGTGGAAGCGATTCGGAATGGTACTGAGGAAATCCTTCGCCTCTGGGATGTGGAGCAGGTGATAGCGTGCGTGCGGTCGGACAACGCGGGCGGACAGTCCGCGTTCCGTAAGGCCGGCTACGTTGAGGCTAAGCCCGGTGCCTACTGCCCGGCTGAACACCGCCCATTCTCGTTCTGGCAGGATCGTGGGAGCGGGCGGTGACGGTGGGGCGCGCGTGGCAACGGGATGACGAACGCAATATGCAATTGTATTCCGAGCTCGTTGCGAAATACGGAACGGATGTCCGTGCGCTGAATTGGGGGAGTAAGGAATCGCAGCAAGTACGGTTCGCTGTACTTGCTCAGGTTGGGCGGCTCGATGGTATGAGCGTGCTCGACGTTGGATGCGGGCTGGGAGACCTTTATGGATGGTTGGACGAAGCGGGTATCAAGGTCTCTTACACCGGGATCGACATTACTCCAGGAATGGTCGAGATCGCCCGTCAGCGATTCGTGGGTGCTCGCTTCGAGGTGCGGAATCTACTCGAGATGGATGACTCCCAGGCGGAACAGCACGACTACGTCTTGGCCAGCGGCTTGTTCACGCACAGACACGAGGATCCGTTCGGATTCCTCGGCGCGATGACGAGAAAGATTTTCTCGCTTTGTCGCCACGGTGTGGCCATCAACTCATTGAGTAGCTGGGCCTCGCAGCAGGAGGGAGATGAGTTTCATGCCGATCCGCTGGAGACGACGAAATTCTGTCGCACGCTGACACCGTGGGTCGTGATGCGACACGACTATCATCCCGGCGACTTTACAGTTTACCTGTACAAGAGAAGCAACGGGTGATTGCCTCAATCAATCAACCCGCCTACCTGCCCTGGCTGGGATACTTCCACCGAATTGCCGTATCGGATCTCCACATCGTGCTCGATCACGTGCAATTCGAAAAGAACAGCTTCACCAACCGGAACAAGATACGGACGAAGGACGGTTGGTGCTGGCTGACAGTTCCGGTGAGGACCAAGGGGAAGTTCGGCGACCTGTCCATTCATCGGTTAGCGTGCGCTGGTAGCGAAGACCGGTGGGCACGCAAACATTGGGACACGCTGCGATTTAACTACGCGCGCACGGCTCGTTTTGCGGAGCACGCTGCATTTTTCGAGACGGTCTACGGGAAGCCGTGGGGTCACTTGAATGATTTGCTGAAAGAGATTACCGGCTACCTATTAAGGGCCTTCGAGATTCGCTGTCCGGTGCTCTACAGCTCGGCAATGCAGGTAGGCGGGGCGAAAGACGAGCTAGTCCTGAACATTTGCCAGGAAGTTGGAGCGACGGTGTATCTCTCCGGACCTCTGGGTCGCGACTACTTGCGGGAGGATCGGTTCCGGGAAGCGGGCATCGAGGTGGTTTATCATGACTACACGCACCCAACGTACCCCCAGGCCTATCCCGGCTTCAAGCCGTACATGTCTGCCGTTGATCTACTGTTCAACTGCGGTCCACAGAGCAGAGAGATTATGATGAAAGGACAGGAGATCTTGCGGTGAGCGTTATCTTGGTTGTTGCGGCACACCCAGATGATGAGGTCCTTGGCTGCGGCGGGACAATCGCGCGGCGTACCAGAGAAGGCGACGCCGTCTCCATCGCCATTTTGGGAGAGGGGATAACCTCCCGCTACACGAGCCGTCAGGATGCAGACCCCGCGCAGGTCGTGCAACTCGGCGATCGCTCCCGAGAGGCGGCGGCGCTCTTGGGCGCGCAGCAGGTGGGCACTTTCGGTCTCCCTGACAACCGTTTTGATACGGTGCCCCTCCTCGAAATCGTGAAGATTCTGGAAGATCTCCTCGCTCGCGTCAGACCCGATGTCGTCTACACGCAACACGGCGGCGACCTCAATGTCGACCATGCGATCACCTACCGAGCGACGCTCACAGCCACCCGGCCATTGCCGGGCTGTCCGGTCCGTGAGATCTACGCCTACGAGACGCTCTCATCGACCGAGTGGGCATTCGCCCAATTCGCGCCCAGCTTCCGGCCCAACGTCTTCGTGAACATCGGGGCGACGCTCGAGACGAAGGTCCGGGCCATGGCGCTATACGAGGGAGAGGTCCGTGCGTTTCCCCATCCCCGCTCGCCTGAGGCACTGCGTGCGTCGGCGCACCGATGGGGGAGCGTGGCTGGGCTCCCGGCCGCTGAAGCATTCGAACTCGTTCGGCGCATAGAGGTGTGAAGGGACGCGAGTCGAAAGAGATGCGATCAGTTACAAGCTGGGCCGGGGAGGGGGCACGGACAACGCTGGGACTGGACCGCGCCTTCTGGCTAAAGCCCGGCGAGTTTAACACGATGGTGGACGCTGTGCGCATACCGAAGAAAGCGCTCGGCGATGTGCGCTACCGCGTGGGCGAGCAAGAGCCCAAGGCCCGAGTGCTTAGGCGGTCGCTCTTCGTGGTGCGCGATATGAAGGCGGGTGAGTTGTTCACCGCCGAAACCGTGCACTCCATCCGGTCAGCTACGGGCTACACACGCGCCATCTCGATCAGGTACTCAATCGCCGTGCCGCCTGCGATATCCGTCGTGGCACACCACTGAGTTGGGCATCATTTTCGGGCTCTTCTCCCAAACGTGTGGGTGAAATTTGGTTTTTTTTGTTTCAATGGGATCAAGTTGATTACCGCCGGCGGTGGCGGCATGTTGGTGACCAACAGGAACGAGTGGGCCGCCCGCGCGAGGCACCTCACGACGCAGGAGAAGGACGACCAGGCCGAGTTCGTCCGTGGCGAGATCGGTTACAACTACCGCCTGACCAACATCCAAGCGGCTATGGGGGTCGCCCAGATGGAGAGACTGCACCAACTGATTCGTGCAAAAGAAAGATCGCGGAAGTCTATCGGCACGAACTCGCGTCCGTCCCGGGAGTGCAGCCGATGACGCAGGCCCCGTGGGCGGCGAGCACTTGGTGGCTTTTCACCATTCTCGTTGATCCAAAGATGTATGCAGAGGACAGCCGTTCGCTGCTCAAGAAGCTTGCCAAGCAGAAAATCATCACAAAGCCGCTCTGGCAGCCCATGCATAGGAGTCCAGATCATCAAGGGGTTCAGGCCTACCACTGCGGGTATCCGAGCGACTCCAGCGTGGGGCGTTGAGCCTGCCCAGCTCGCAGGCCTCACAGTCGAAGACCATCAGCGGGTTGTAGTTAATACCGTGAGACGATCGTCCCAAGCGTAGCCTGCAGGTGTTAGGCGTGCTGTATGAAGTTGAGTATCGCTCACATGGAAACTGAAACACTATTGGTCGGCACGGTGTCCGGACCATCTACCGCACCTCTCGCAGAGGAGGCGGAGCCGAAGAGGGGCGCACGGCCATCCTTGCCATATCTGGTCGGATCTCTTGTCGGCGGCAATTGTGTTTCCATGATGTTGCGTTTGGCCGGTGGAGTTCTTCAGGGGCGACTTGTGGCACCGGCCACTTTGGGGCTTTTCAATGGCATTGGGCTGGCTTTGGGATACGCGCCGCTTCTGCAATTGGGCATTCTCAATGGCCTCAACCGCGAATTGCCTTACTATGTGGGCAAAGGCGACCATCAGCGGGTCAAGGAACTGGCGGCCGCCGCGCAAGCGTGGGCGCTCGCCGTCGGTGGCGCGGCTTGCCTGGCCCTGCTTGGCGTCGCAGTTTGGCAATTGGCGCACGGCGAACTGTGGATGGGGGCCGGCTGGTTCACCAACGCTATCCTTGCAATGTTCCTCTTCTATAATTCCCAGTACCTGCAACTGACCTACCGCACCTCTCAGGATTTCGCCAGACTGGCCTTGGTGGGCGTCATGGAAAGCATCGTTGGAATTGTGCTGCTCGTGCTGGTGGCGTGGTTGAATTTCTATGGGCTATGCTTGCGCGCGTTGCTGATCGGTGCTATCGGCACGGCCTTACTCTTCTACTGGCGTCCCGTGCGCGTTGGTCCGAGATGGAACGCCCGTCACCTGAGGCATCTGCTGATCATCGGGGCGCCTATTTTTGGAGTTGGGATACTCTATTCGTGGTGGGGTGTGATCAATTCAACGTTGGTCCTCCGATTCACCGGAGTCGAAGGGATGGGACTGTATTCCATGGTTCTCATGGCCAGCGCCACCATCGAGTTCATTCCGTCGGCCGTCTCGCAGGTGGTCTATCCTCGTATGGCTGAACAATATGGAAGAAGCGACAGCGTGAATGAATTGGTTCGCACCGTTCGGAAGCCGATCCTGATAACGGCGGCCGGTCTGATTCCGCTGCTCGCCGCTGCGTGGTGGCTAGTAGGGCCGGTCGTGCGCTTGGTGGTCCCGGCTTACGCAAACGCGGTGCGCGCCATGCAGTGGGGTCTGCTTCTCCCCCTTGTAAGCAGCTTCGCGCCGGTCAATTCGGTCTTTAACGTCGTTCGCCGCCAGGGCCTATACGTTGTGGCAATCCTTCTGGGAATGGCGTCATATTGGGGCAGCTTGATGTGGCTGATTCGCGGCGAGGTCTCGCTCGTGGCGTTTCCGCAGGCCATGCTTATCGGCCGTGCGGTGTTTACGCTCATGTGCTATGTCTTCATCGCGTACCTGCTCCATGGGGAACGGGATCGCACTCCGTTCGCGACATGAGGGCGCACACCTGTCCGTCAACCGGCGCGATTTGAGGGCGGATATATCCGTACTGCATGCTTTATTGCGGATCCGGCCGAGGCGGAGGTGGTCCTTGCGCGCGGTGTTGAGGACTGCTTGTTCATCTGCCTCTCCATAGAGGCGCTGTGGCATCTTCGCTCCCAGCGACCCACCGTTGCGTGCGTGTACGCTCTGGACCTGATTGAAGCCGATCTGCCACTCGACAGAGAGATCCTTACTCCCCGCGCCGACGACTGCAACATGGATGCGTATATTGTGGCGTACGAGGATCTCCTGCGCGACCATTTTGCATTTGCCTCGGCCATTAGGGAAATCGTGAAAAGAGCGCACGCGCTCTACCCCTTCCGCAGGTACCTGGTCTTCGAGTACCACCCAGACACGGGTCCTGACTACGATGTTGACACGGAATTGCCCTTGGGGGTCCATGCGATCATCCGACACTTTTTGGCGGCTGAGACGGGTGCCAGAGTGGAAGTCATCCCACTCGTTTCTCCCCAACGAGCCTTAAGAACGCACCTGCCGCGTTTCTTGAAAGAGGTAGCCCGCGTCGTGTCGATCACTGTCCTGCGCCTCATACACTGGATCGCTCTGATCATCCTGAAGATTTGCCTGCGCGGGAAGGCGGCATCCGTGTATCTCCTGTTCGGCACGGAAATCAACTTGATCTACTGCAAGCGGCTGGCCGCGTCCGTCAGCGACACCGGGGTCACCGTGTATGTATCCCGGTACGACAATATGCTCGCGTGGCTGGGGGACGTCAGACGGCACAAAGTCTTCATCCTGCCGATCACTTTCCCTGTGAGCAAAGCATTGTGGGTCCTGAGCAACCGGCGCGCGATTGCCGAATTCAAGAGACGTTTCTTGGCCCATCTCGCTGCGTCACCAAGCGAGTTCTTGCAGAGGCCGGCTGTGGGGGATCGGATGGTCGCCGGACTCTATGGCAAGTACGTCTACACCCTCATGTTCGAGCAATTGGCCACAGTGGTTCAGTACCTCAAATGTGGCGTACAACTTTGCGCATTCGAAGCGGGGCAGTGCGCGGGATTCTACTATCTTATTTCCCATTTGCTGAAGAGCCGAGCGGAACAGTACATCGAGTTCATTAATGTCTGGTTCCACGGGTCGTCCGATCGCGCCTTCCGGTCGACCGTTGTGCGGGATGCCTGGATTCACCCAAAAATCCGATTCTTTATCCGAAACAGGATCGAACTTGATTCGCTGAGAGAGACCGGCGTTCCATCGGCCCAAATCTACCACATGCAGTATGATCCGGTTCTCGTTCACGATGCCACACCGTGGCAGACGAATTGTTTCAAAGAGGAGGCCGACCACCAACGTGAGGGCATTGCAAAGAAATTCGGCTTGCGGCCAGGCACGAAGAAGGTACTCATTCTAACCGCTGGCGGGGGATGGTTGCGCTGCGGGATCAACCTTCGAAAAGCCCATGAGGTGCTGTACGAGTTTCTTATCAAATGCGGCGAGGACCCAGGGGTAGAAATTCTCCTAAAAACTCATCCGAGGCGCGATTTTTATCGGCTCTATTTGGAGTGGGCGCGAGTTATTCCAAACCTCGTTGTGGTCATGCAACGTGAGAATGTCCCGCACGTTTCGGGCGCCCTCCCCAGGGTACGCTTCGTGGATGGAAATTCACTGGATGAGTTGCTCGGCATCTCGGATGTGGTTGTCAGCGGCCCCATCTTTAACTCCGCCGTGCTCAAAGCGGCGTGGTACGGGCACGACGTGATTTTTCCCATGGATGGCGTTTACGGGAATGGGTTCATTTCCGCCAATTTTGAAAACTATTTCGTGTGTACGAGAACGCCCGAGCTTCTACAGCGATGCGTGGACCAGTCTCCACGAGTGAGGAGCTCTCGGTCGTCCGAAGGATGGCGGAGGTTATATGACCTATCAGATGTCAAGGCTCAGGAGTTCTAGTGCGCCGGCGCCGAGCGGTAAGAGACGGGCTTGTTGACCAGCGGGCAGGGAAGAGCCGCTTAATCCGGATAATTCATGAAGATGCGGAACAGAACGGTCGCGAGCATGGTTAACCTCTGTGAGCACAGGCACTTCCCCTCACAGAGGAGGGACGCGGATGGCCGAACAGGCTGTGCAGACGGTGCTGTTCCCCGCGCTTTTCGCCAAGCCCCTCGTTGCCACCTTCGACACCCCGCATCAGAGCTCCGATGGCGGGGCCATTCTCCTCAAGGCGATCGACGACCAGCTCGGCCTGACGGCCCGCCTGGCGGCGTGCCTCGCCGAGACGCGCCAAGCGGGGAAGATCGAGCACGATCTGCCCACGCCCCTCCGCCAGCGGTGCTTCGGTCTGGCCTGCGGCTGCGCCGATGCGAACGACGCCGCCCAGCTCCGGGTCGACCCGATCCACAAGCTCCTCGTGGGGCGCGACCCGGTGACGGGGCCCGCGCTCGCCTCGCAGCCCACCCTCTCCTGCTTCGAGAAGGCGATCGGGCCGCGGGAGCTCTTCTGGCTCACCCATGTGCTGGCCGACGTGGTCATTGCGCAGCACGCGGCCCGGCTGGGGGCGCAGAACGTCCGCCGCATCACGCTCGACTTCGACCCCACGGACGACCCCACCCACGGCCAGCAGGAACTCACCTGCTTAACGGGCACTACGACACCTGGTGCTACCTGCCCCTGGTGGGCACCCTCACGTTCAACCAGGAGCGGACCCAGTATCTGGTCACGGCCATCCTCCGGCCGGGCAACGCCCACGCCACCTTGGGGGTGATCGGGGTCCTGCGTCGGCTCTTCCACAAGCTCCACGCCGCCTTCCCCCGCGCGACGCTGCGGATCCGGCTGGACGGGGGCTTCGCCAGCCCGGCGGTCTTTGCCTTCCTGGAGGCGGAGGGCGTCAAGTACCTGGTGGCCATGGCGAGCAATGCGAGGCTGGAGAAGCGCGTCCGCTGGCTCCCGGGCAAGGCCCGGATGCGGAGCCAGGTCACCGGCGAGACCGCGACCCTCTTCGGCGAGACCCGCTACGCGGCCCAGTCCTGGAAGCGGAAGCGCCGGGTCCTCCTCACGGCCGCGGCCTACGTCTTGCTCCAGACGCTCCGGCAGCACCTCGCGACTCCCGCGGTCGCGCAGGTGAGCACTCTCCGGGAGCGCCTCATCAAACTGGGCACCCGCGTCTCGGTCTTGGCGCGGCGCATCGTGCTCCACCTCCCGAGCGCCTTCCCCTGGCTCGCCCTCTGGCAGGCGGTGGCACTCGCGCTCGGGGCGCGAACCGGCTAGCCCCTGCCCGCCAGGCCTTTCACGCCCTCGGCCCCACCCCCCTCGCGGGATACGTGTCACTCGCGCGCCCTCGTCCGGCCTCCGCACGCCGGCGGCACGGGGCGCATGGCCAGCCAATCGGTCCCGCGAGCGACCGGTACCCCTACCGGAGTCATAGAATGCGTACGACAACCAACACCGTCGGGCTTGCTCGCCCGTTCACGAATAGTTCAGGTTAGGTGAAGGCACATGAGGAGTGCACAATGCCTCCCTGCTGAAGCGTGCCGAAGATACGCGCATATTAGGCAGTACGATCTACGGGAGCTGGATAATCCTGATGCGCATGCGGCGTCGCGCATGTCCTATGTCAACCGGCTTGAGCGGATCAGCGAATTGATATCCGAGGCGGCCCCGCCGCCGGCGAGGATCATCGACTGGGGATGCGCCCAGGGCAATATGAGCCTTCGGCTGGCGGAGATGGGCTATGCGGTTGTGGCAGCGGATCTTCGTCTCGATTTTCTCCTTTACTCACGGGAGAAATACGAGCGCGGCCGTGTTGGCTGGATCGTAGGAAATCTCGAAGAAAGCTGCTTCAGGGCGGAATGCTGTGACGTCGTTCTCCTGTGTGAAGTGCTCGAGCACTGCGCGTACCCCGAAGCCATTCTTGAGGCCTGCGCGCGTTCTCTACGAGAGGGAGGTATCTGCGTAGTTACCACACCCAACGCAGAATACATGCGGAATCGGCTGCCGAGCTTTCGCACCATACAGAAGGGTGGTCGCAATCTCTTAGCTCAGAAGCAGTTTGGACCAGACGGGGCCGATCATCTCTTTCTCTTTACGGCTGAGGAACTGGAGGGCATAACGCCGGCGGATTTGCGCGTTCAGAGTTCTGGATACATAGGCAGCATCCTGCTGAGTGACCGGCTTGCGAAATGCCTCAAGGGCCTGTCTGTGCGGAATATTCAACGCGTGGTCGGCGCCTTGGAGAAGAAGAAGAGTGTGGCCCGAAGGTTCGCGGCCGGCCTCTACTGCGTCTATCGAAAATGTCCCGGTAGCCTGCGGAATTCGGAATAGGAGCGGAGCAGCCTCAGTGCCTATATATCTCCCGAACGACGCCGTGTTTTGCACGGTCATCGTGCCATCCCTTGGGGAAGCCGACCTTCTTGTGCGCTGTATCAATTCCATCGAAGACGCTCAAGGTTATGGTGGGGCGGCAGGCGTGGAAATAATTGTCGTTGTTCAGGGCGAAGCGCAGGCCCACCTGGGAAAGGTGTTGCAAGGACGGGTCCGGTTTGAGCGCATGCTTCGCAGAAACCTTTCCTTAGCGAGGAATCGAGGGATCGAGCTAGCACGGGGACAGCGTCTGTTCTTTGTCGATGATGATGCTGTGTTGGCAAAGGACGCGTTAAGCGTACTGTTCGAAGCAGCACATGCTGGCGATGCGATAGCCTTATGCGGTCAATTGTTGGAGCTAGAGAGTGGGCACCCGTACGTTCCGCAAGACACGAATGTTTCTGCCTCGATCCTAGGCCAGAGGGATTTTCAGCGGTTTGCGGGTTCCTGCCACGCCGTCTCTCGTACGGCATTCGCTCAGATAGGCTTGTATGATGAGCGCTTTGGGGTGGGTGGAACGTATTCAGCGGGAGAGGAGACCGATTTGTTCTTTCGCCTGCTGAAATCAGGGGGGCGAGTTCGTTATGTGCCAGAACTGATTGTCTACCATCCTTCCGCAAAACAATTCTCCGTCGAAAAAACGTTCTCCTATGCGTTTGGCAACGGGGCGTTACATGCGAAGCACGCGTGGGGTGTGCTCCCTCGACATTACCGGTCGTTCATTAGAATTATCTCTGTGAACTGTATGAAGATTGCATTGGACCTCTGCACGAGGTTACGGTGGAACGCGGTTGCATGGGCAAAGGTCACCGGGAACATCCTCGGATTCTGCGAGTTTATCAGAAGAGAAGCAGTCAGGCGCAGGCCCGGAGGCGGTGTAGCATGATGACAAAAGAGTGCCGAGTGTTGCATTTCGACGCTTCGTCGCCTGGCGAGGATCCAGCATAATCGATCATGCGAATTGGTGTTGATGCTCGGATTCTGTCAAGGATGTGGGGAGGTGTCGGCTGTTATCTATTGAGGCTTCTGACCGCAACATGTATGCGGACAACGGCGCACCACTGGTACCTGTACTCGGATCGGAAGCTAACGGCAGGCGTGAGAATCTCGGAACAGATGGTGGTTCGAGACAATTGGGGGGCCGAAAGGCTTCCGATTCCGGGCTCACTCTGGCTGTCGGCGGTTCTACCCGTTTCGGTGAGGCGCGACAAGATAGAGGTGTTTTGGGGGACAAGCGGCGTACTCCCTGTGGGTCTGCCAAGACGAGTGAAAACAGTGTTGACGGTTCATGATTTGGTATGGCATTTCTATCCGGAGACCATGGCCGCGTATAGCCGACTCGTTTTTAAGACGCTGGCGAAATGGTCGATTAAGCACGCAGATATCATCATTTCCCCCTCGGTGGCGACCGGCAAAGCGCTTGAGAATGTATTGATGACGCCTAGCGAGCGAATTCGGGTTGTGCCTGAGGGTGTTGGCAGGGAGTTCATTCCGAGGGACAGGGGAATGGCTTTGGAGTTAGTTGAGCGTAAGTATCATATTCGCAGACCGTATATACTGACAGTGGGAACGATCGAACCGCGAAAGAACGTTGCGAGACTGATTGAGGCATTCGCGCTAATGTGCGGGCAGCTTGGAGGCGAGCACAGCCTAGTTGTGGCGGGGAAGAGCGGATGGAAGACCTGGCGCACCCGCGAAAGTGCACAAACATCTGAGCTGAGAGACCGAATCCATTTCTTAGGATGGGTAGAATCGGCGGACCTGCCGTGGCTATACGCTGGAGCAGAAGTCTGTGTTTTACCTTCCCTGTACGAGGGTTTTGGCCTCCCTGTGCTAGAGGCGATGGCATGCGGATGTCCTGTTGTCGTCTCGAATTGCTCCTCCTTATCTGAAGTCGGAGGAGATGCGGCAATCACTGTTGATCCGCTGGACCCGCAAAGCATAAGCGAGGGGATGGCGATGGGCATCAAGAAGCGAGATGAGCTTGCAATCGCGAGCATGAGACATGCACGCCGGTTCTCGTGGGAAACGGCCGCAGCGGAAACGGTGCGGACGATCGAGGAGGCTGGGAGCCGGTAGGCGAGTCCAGCTTTCCTGCCGAGAAAGTAGGGGGCAGCAGAAGGGGTAGATTTCTGATTGCTCCCTATCCGTGCTCAAGGATGAGTCTGGTCGAAATTGGAGTAGTACTGTTGACCGGCTGAACTCTGATAGGCCAGAATTTGGCAGAGGATAGAAAGCATTTACACTTGGAGAGCGAGCCGGGTCGCGGTTGGACTGCTTCCCTGCCACAGCGGATGGTCCCTGATCAACTGCGCACCAGCAACATTATGGTGTGCCTTGTCACAATCTGTATCCTGAGCCTACCTTTTACCTATGCCATGACTCTGAACCTAGGAGTTCCGATCAAGGCATATGAATTAGCGCTCGTCATTATCGTCTTCCTGGTGATAGTCGATTTTCTCCTTTCCGGAAATGTTTCATTCCGCATGAGAAGAAGCGATAGAAAGGTGATTGCTCTTCTTGCTGCATTTTGTATATCCTATGCGGTTTCATACGCGGTGGGACTACCCAAAATCGCCGGAAAGATGAATACGCTGCCGGATTGGTTCGCTGGGCGGTTCAATCCTTACTTGGCATCCAGTTTGCGGGTTGTTCAAGTCTTTGGCGATGCGGTTTTGTTTATTATGGTGCTTGCCTACGGACGTAAGCGCGTCTCCTTATTTATCAAGGCTTGGTTAATAGGTGCTTGGTTGAGCGCGTTGTACTCCTGGTACTCGATAGGAAGCTCTCTGACCGGTCATGAGCCGATTCTTCTTCCTGGGATGAGTGGAGACCTTTCGGAATCTCTCATTATCGGGGCATTTGGGAGAACCATCCCGCGGTCCGGGACCTTCCTAGAGGGGAACTTCGCCGGACCGTATATGCTGCTCAGTGCATTCTTGGCATTGAGTTTATACAGTGTGGAAAAGCGACGGTGGGTTCTAATTAGCGGCTGGTTCCTCTGGGCGACCGTATTTGCGACGTTTTCAACTATTCCAATAGTCTGTGCGTTAGTCGTACCTGTTGTGGTGTGGGTGATGAAGTTGCAAGGGTTAAGGTTGAAAGAGAAGAGAATGCTATTTGGATATACTGCTATCGTAGCTCTAATTGTTGGATGCACGCAGGTATGGTCAATTCCGGTCATCAAAGAGGCCGTCGCCTATAAAGTGTTTGGAGCTCCGGACGATGGCTCCTTCTATCAAGTGTCTGTGACGGAACGGGAGGATTTTATCCAGGCTGGACTCAAGATGACTATGGAATATCCGACGATGGGTGTGGGACCGAGCAATTATGGATTGTTTTTTGACCGGTACGGCTTAGTGCCCGGACTTGGGTTCGGAAGGAAGATGATTGCTAATAATGTGTACGTCGAATTGCTTTCTGAGGGTGGTGTTGTTGGGCTAGTTGCCTTCTTAGCCTTTGCATGTATGATAATGCGACGGTGCCTGCGAAAGGCAAAAGGGTGGATGCATAGGTTTATCGCGCTGGGGTTTATGTCCCTTTTACTGATGTTCAACGCCTTTCCAACATTTGCGGTCGCATACGTATGGGTGTACTTTGCGCTGACCTGTTTGGCGTTTTCCTCGACGGGCGCAGAGTTTATGGCCCGCGGGCAGGTGGTCACGCAGGTCTCCCAGGGGCAATTGCGACTGGGCTCAGGTAAGTGTGTATTATGAACAGAGCGCGACATGGCTCGATCCGCTAAGGCCAAGTGGTGCCTTCCTGTTTGGACAGTGAGAAGCAGGCTCGCTTTGATGGGGCCCAATGGCTAGTGCTGCTTTCGCGTCTTGTGAATCGTGTTGTCAAGAGGCGGGTGCGTGTTTGACCGTTAACCCGGCGTCTGAGGGAGAGGGTTCGGGGTGCCGGGCCCGTCGGCAAGCGATAAGGCCCAAACAGGGTTGGATGAAGGCAGTCTGATAGAGTTTCGGGGCGAAGGAAGAATGCGATTTTCCTTCAACGCGCTGCTTCTCGATGCCGGAGGAACGGGCACCCGGACGCTCATGCTCGGCCTCCTGCGAGGGCTCGGCGAGATTTGCCCACCGGAGGAAGTGGTGGTGTACCTGCGGGAGGGGATGGAGGGCGACCCGGAGTTGCCGCGATGGCCCGGTTGCCGGTACCTTCCGGTTCCCGGGACGCGCTCGAAGGCCGGCAGGGTAATGGCGGAATTGGCGGGCCTCTCCGGCCTCGATGGGCGGATCGGGGCGGATCTCTCTTACAGTCCCACGAGCTACCTTCCCCTGTCGCCGCGTGTTCCCTCGGTGGCAACCGTCGTGGATCTCTGCTGGCGAAGGATGCCCGAGACGGTCCCGCTTGTGAGGCGTCTGTCGCTCCGCCTGCGGATGCGGCCGTCCCTGAAGTGGGCGGCGGGGCTCGTGGCCATCTCCGAGGAGGTTCGGCGCGATGTGCTTGCTCTGTACGGCGGTCGATTGCGCGCGCCGATACGTGTGATGCCGCTGGGGGTGGATTCCCGGTTCCTGGAGATCCCGGAGGGCCGGCCGGCTCGATCCCCGGATCCCGAGAGCGGCCACCAGATGCTGATCGTCTCGAGCGGGGGGACGGATCCCCGCAAAGGGATAGAGACCCTTCTGGACGCGTTCACCGCCCTCCCCGTGGCGTTCTGCCTGCGGACTTGCCTCACGATCCTGGGGCCCCGGGATCCTCGACGAGTGGAACGCCTGCTCCAGCGGATCGATCCGGCGCGGCGCGCGCGGGTCACGTTCCCCGGGTTCCTCCCGATTGACGAAGTGCTCAGGCTCTTCGCCCGCGCGGATCTGTTCGTCTATCCCTCGAGATACGAAGGGTTTGGGCTGCCAGTCCTCGAGGCCATGGCGGCGGGGATTCCTGTGGTCTGTAGTGACTTGCCCGTGCTGCGTGAGGTGGGAGGCGAGGAGGCCAGCTATTTCGAGGTGGGTGCCTCGTCCCGGCTTGCCGAGAAAGTGGTGGAACTGCTGGCGAGCCGAGCCGCAGCAGCCACCGCCGGGGAAAGCGGCCGCGAGCGAGCGCGGACATTCACGTGGCGGCGCTCGGCCTCTGTCCTCTTAGAGGTGCTTCGAGAGGTCTGGACCGGAGAAGAAGCGAGGCAGCGGGTGGCCGGGCCTCGCGTGGCCTCCGGTGCGGCCCCTCGGTTTTAGTGAATGCGACTCCTTCATCTCGGGAAATACTACGCGCCGTACCGTGGCGGCATGGAGACCGTCCTCCAGAACCTGTGCGAGGCGCATGCCGGGCGAGCCGAGGTGTTGGCGCTGGTGGGGAATCAAGGCCGACATACGCTCCGGGAGGAAGTCAACGGCGTGCCGGTGATTCGGGCGGGATGCCTCGGGGCCCCGCTCTCGGTGCCCGTGGTTCCAAGCTTTCCCTACTGGCTTCGGAAGCTTCGGCCGGATGTGGTCGTTCACCACGAGCCGAACCCCGCTGCCCTTCTCGCCTACTTGGCTGCGCGCCCCCCAGGGGCATTCGTCATCTGGTTTCACAGCGACATCGTCCGTCAGCGGGTGTTTTACAGCCTCTACCGCCCCTTCCTCCGCACGGCGCTTCGGCGGGCGCAGGCAATTGTCGTCGCGTCGCCGAGTCATGTCCGGCATACGCCGGTGCTCGGTGAGTTTGCTGACAAGTGCTGCGTGGTGCCATTCGGCATCGACCTCGGGCGCTTCCGGGCCACCCCGCAGGTGGAGGCCCGCGCGCGAGCCATTCGGTCCCAATCGGGCCTGCCCCTCATCTTGTTCATCGGTCGCTTCGCTTACTACAAGGGCCTGGTGTACCTCATGGAGGCGATGCGGGAGGTGAAGGCTCGGCTCATTCTGGTGGGAAGTGGTCCGCTCGACGAGGAGATCCGGCACAGGGTCGATGCATTGGCAAGCGACGCCCGCATCGAGTGCGTGGGCGAGCTCCCCGACAGTGAGGTCGTCGCCCTCCTGCACGCCTGCGACGTGTTTGTGCTGCCGTCCATCGAGCGGAGCGAGGCGTTCGGCATCGTCCAGCTCGAAGCGATGGCCTGCGGCAAGCCGGTGGTGAGCTGCCGGATCCCTTCGGGCGTGCCCTGGGTGAATCGGGACGAGGAGACCGGCCTCACCGTGGCCCCCGGGGACCCCAGGGGTTTGGCGGCGGCGCTCAATCGGTTGCTCGGGGATGTCGCCTTGCAGCGGAAGCTGGGCGAGAACGGAAGGGTACGGGTCGAGCGGGAGTTCACGCTGGAACGGATGCGCGACGCCTTCTGGGAGGTGCTCTGCGAGGCGAAGGCAGGACGTGCCGCCGCCGCCTTCCGGTACCGCCCCGAGGAGGTGACCCTCGTCCACCGGTGAGAAGGAAGCGTGGTTCGCGCTGGCCATTATTTGTGCTTAATCCGGGCAGTGGTATGTGGTATATTCCACGCGCCCGCAACGGCAGTCGGGCAATGGAACGGTGTGGACGCGATGCCATCAAATAGCACGTCTCTTCTGGCGCCGGAGAAAGACTTCGGAATCGAGAGTCGGCCTGCAGCACCATTCGCTCGCGCGCTGACGAAGCGGCTTCTGGACGTCTCGCTTTCCGCCCTGGGCCTCATCCTGTCCTCGCCCTTGTGGCTTGGAGTCGCGCTCACGGTGAAGCTGGAGGATGGCGGCCCGGTGTTCTATGGGCAGGAGCGGGTTGGAAGAGGGGGACGTCGATTCTGGAGCGTGAAATTCCGCTCCATGATCCCCGATGCCGACGCGCGATTCGGTCCGAGGCAGGCGGGTGACGGCGACGAGCGGATCACCCGCGTGGGCCGCTTCCTCCGCGCCACGGCCTTGGATGAGCTCCCCCAGCTTTGGAACATCTTCCGGGGCGACATGAGCTTCGTCGGGCCGCGGGCGCTGATGCCGAGCGAGATCGAGGTCAACGGCAACGGGGGGCCCATTCACCTTGAGGCCATCCCCGGGTACGCGGAGCGGCATCAAGTCCGGCCCGGGCTCACCGGCCTGGCACAAGTCTACGTCCCGCGGGACATCCCCCGCAAAGACAAGTTCCGTTACGATCTGCTGTACGTCAGGCACCAGAGTCTCTGGCTGGATCTGCGGCTGATCTTCCTGTCGTTCTGGATTACCTTGCGAGGAAGGTGGGAGAGCCGGGAACGGAAGTTTTGAAAAGCAGGGACTTTGGAATTTGGAATGCGGAATGGCGGAGGAACAGCGGGAGGCGAGACGAAGGGCTAGGGGCGGGACGAAAGCCTGGTGTAGGCCGCCCTCGCCCCGTCAACCTAGATTCGAATCAGCGGGTCGTCGTCGAGCAGTGCGGGATCGAAGCGTTGGCCCAGCTCGAGGGTGGAGGCGTGGTCCCCGACGCAGCACCAGCGGCGGGTCAATGCCCGCACCGCCGGGGTTCCGAAGGCGGCGTGTGATGCCTTGAGACAGGGGCCTTCCTCCTCGCGAAGAGGGCTCACGATCTGGTCGCCCTCAAGTCGTTCCTGTGGCTCCCGGAGGGCTCGCCAGAGCTTTCGCAACTGGGCGACCTGGCATAGACCACGATCTGTCTGAGGCATTGTGGTCCCCGTCGCATCCTTCCGGCCCTGAATCCTCAGCGCTTGAATGAGGACCCTGATCGATTCCTCTGCAAGGCGAACCCATGCGCGGCTGCGCTAGAGCTCGGCGACCGTCTGGTGGGTCGTCAAAAGGCAGTCGCGCATCAACACATCCAGCCTTCCCGGTTCCACCACGCAGAAGCGGTAGACATGCATTTGGCTTGCCTCGAAGCGCACCAGCCGTGAATGATCTCGGAACCCAAACGGCGCCAGGGCCGTGCTACGGGTCTCAATCGTCTCGGCCGGAAGAACGAGGTCGATGTCAACGGTGGTCCCGGGCGGCTGATAGACCATCAAGGCAAGCGTGCGAACCAGAGCATGCGGGACGCCGGCCGCTGCGAGCGCTTGCAGGACTGTTCTCAACTCGGCAGACAGATCAATCAAGGTCGGCCGGGGCTTGGCTTCCACCTGACGCAGGGAACGTATCATGGCGTGCAGGAAAGGCATCGCGTTGCGAAGAAGTGCGGAGGGGCAGAGGAGTCGAGGAGCGGAGGACGGGGAACAAGAGGCGTACGACAGTACGAGGGTACGAGAGTACGGGAGCACGCAACGACGGGATGCGGCACATGTTCTGAGGCCGTAGGGGTGGACACTCGCACGTTCGTACGCATTGCGTGAATCCAATGGGAGCCGGAGGCCGCAGGATGGACGGAGGTCCGAGGAGACGGGAAAGGCAGGAGAGATGTTCCGGGTTTTCCGTTTGACAGATCCGTCAGAGGCGTGATAGAAGCTGACGGCATGAATAGGGGATAATGCGGGGCCAGATTGATTCGTCGATCTGGCCTTGTGTCTTTTTGGTCCTCTGACGAAGAACGTACGACGGTACGACCGTACGACTGTACGGGCTTGGAACTGAAACGAGGAAAGTGATGTACCTCGGTACGACGGTACGACTGTACGGGAACGCGGGATACGTTCTGGGGCCGTACGGTCGTACACTCGTGCGCCTTTGAAGGCGTGGCCAGGCGCCGATGAGCATTGAGCGATTTGAGGATTTGCATGCTTGGCAGGAGGCCAGGAAGCTCGTCAGACTTATCTATGCGCTCACGGATAAGCCGAGGCTCAACCGGGATTATGAGCTCCAGCGGCAGATGCGAGCGGCGGCGGTCTCGGGCATGGGGAATGTTGCCGAGGCTCATGGTCGATTCACTTTTGAGGATAAGCGCCATTTCTACGAAATCGCCCACGGGTCGATCGAGGAGTTGCAGAGTCACCTCTACGTCGTGGCAGATCAGGAGTACATCTCGCCGGATGAGTTCCAAGAGGCATACGAGTGTGCCGGCCTTGTGGGCAAACTCGTCAACGGGTCGATTGGTAACTTGAACAAGCAGATCAACTGCCGACGCCGCGATCGAGGGAAGGGTCGCTAACCGGAAAAACGAAAGCCTATGACAGTAGGTCAGCGAACAGGAGTGTACGAAAGTACGACTGTACGGCAGTACGGGAAAGAACAAGGGCGGACGATGCACGGCTGGGAACAGGAGCATACGACAGCACGGGCCACAGAACGCATTCTTCAGCGTACGGACGTACGGTCGTACATTCGGACGCTTTCAACGGCAAGGGCCGAGGGGCCTGGCGTACGGTCGTACGGTCGTACAGTCGTACGCTCTCGGAGTTCAGGGCAGTGACGAACCTGATGTTGATCACCCTCTTCGGAGGGATGGCGCTGCTGCTGTACGGGATGCAGCTCGTGGCGGAGGGGCTGCAGCTTGCGGCGGGCGGGAGGATGCGCCATATCCTGGGGTCCATCACCAGCAATCCGGTGAAGGGCCTCTTGGCGGGGGCGTTCATCACGGCGGTGATCCAATCCTCCAGCGCCACCACGGTCATGCTGGTGGGCTTCGCCAGCTCGGGCCTCATGACGCTGGCGCAGAGCATCGGGGTGATCCTGGGGGCGGACATCGGGACCACCCTTACCGTCCAGCTCATCGCCCTCCAGATCTTCGATTATGCCCTCCTCCTGGTGGGGGTGGGCTTCCTGCTCATCTTTGTGTCCAAGCGGAAAATCTTCAAGTACGTCGGGCAGGCCATCCTGGGATTCGGCTTCATCTTCTTCGCCATGAAGGTGATGTCGGACGCCATGGTTCCCCTCCGCCAAAGTCCGCTCACCAAGATGCTCCTGGTCTCCCTTGGAGATCAGCCGCTCCTGGGCGTGATCGTGGCGGCCACCTTCTCGGCCCTGGTGCACAGCTCGGCGGCCACCATCGGTCTGGCCATCACGCTCTCCCTCCAGGACTTGATGCCTCTCTCGGCAGCCATTCCGGTCATCTTCGGGGCCAACATCGGGACCTGTGCGACGGCGCTGGCCAGCTCCATCGGGGGGCGGGCGGAGGCGAGGCGCGTGGCCATCGCCCACACCTTCTTCAAGGTCGTGGGGGTACTGCTCTTCCTTCCGTTCATCCACCTCTTCACGCAGCTCGTGGAACTGACGGCCCACGATCTCCCGCGCCAGATCGCGAACGCGCACACGCTGTTCAACGTGGGCGTGACCGTCCTGTTCCTGCCGTTCGCTGCCCTTCTGGCCCGCCTCATCGCGGCGCTGGTGCCCGATGATCGGGGAGGGGAGGGCATCTTCCGCGCCAAGTACCTGGACGAGCACATGCTGGACACCCCGGCCCTGGCGTTGGGACAGGCCACGCGAGAGGCCCTCCGCATGGCCGACGTCGTCTCAGAGATGCTCACCAAAACCATCGACACGTTCGCCGGGGAGGATCCCGAACTCATTGAGATCATTGCGGAGAAGGACAACGAGGTGGACGTCCTCGACCGGGACATCAAGCAGTATGTGACCAAGCTCTCACAGCAAAGCCTGACGGACGATCAGCGGAAGCGGGAGATCGAGATCCTCTCTTTCGTGAACAACATGGAGAACATCGGGGACATCGTGGATCGGAACCTCATGGAGCTGGCCAAGAAGCGGCTCAACAAGGGAGCCCACTTCTCCGACCCCGGCATGCAGGAGATCGCGCTCCTGCACAAAAAGGTGCTCCAGAATCTGGAGTTGGCGATCGCGGCCTTTGCCAGCACCGACGCGGCCCTGGCCCAGCAGGTCCTGGAGCGGAAGCTAGAGATCAGTCAGACGGAGCGGCGCTTCCGCCAGGCGCACATCCAACGGCTCCACGACGGCTATCGCGAGTCCATCGACACCAGCGAGATCCACCTGGACGTCCTCACGAACCTCAAGCGGATCAATTCTCACATCACTGCCATCGCCTACCCGGTCATCGAGAGCGGATCCTAAGAACTGCGGGGGAGGCGCGGGGAGAGGGGGACGAGGAAAAGGCGTACGACGGTACGACAGTACGCCGGTACGAGTGTACGGCACGGAACGAGAGCGTACGAGGGTTCGAGTGTACGGCTTCGAACAGAGGGCGGACGGGGGTAGGACAGTACGACGGTACAGGAGGAGCAGAACGCGCGCTGAGGGCGTACGGTCGTACACTCGTACAGTCGTACGCCCTGGTGCGGCGTGAAGCATGCGGAAGAGGAATTCTGACGTCGCGAGATCGAGCGGGTCGCGTTCCCGTCGAGCTGCGGCGAATGTTCACACATTATTGATCGCGTCGGACGCCACCGGGCGGACGGCGGAGATGGTGGTCCGGGCGGCGCTTGTCCAGTTCCGAGGGGCGGAGACGGAGCTGGTCGTCCGCTCGCACGTCCAGACGCCGGAGGCGGTGCGGGGCGTGGTGGAGGAAGCCGCCCGAATAGGCGGCTTGGTCGTCCACACCCTGGTTTCGCTTGAGCTGCGAAGCGTGATGCTCACCGAAGGCCGGGCGAGGAACATCCCCACCATCGATTTGTTGGGGCCGCTCCTCCTCCGGCTGGAAGACCTGCTACAGCTCCAGCCGCTGGCCAAGCCGGGGCTCTTTCGTGACCTGGATGCGGAGTACCGGCATCGCTTTGAGGTGGTCGAGTACACCGTGAAGCACGACGACGGGCAGGACCCCCGTGGTCTCCCCCAGGCGGATATCGTGCTGATCGGGGTCTCGCGGACCTCCAAGACGCCCCTGTCGATGTTTTTGGCGGGGCGGGGCCTCAAGGTGGCCAACGTCCCAGTCGTGTACAGGCTGCCTCTGCCGGAAGAGCTGGCCCGCGTGGATCCCCGAAAGGTTGTCGGCCTCAGGATCAAGGCGGAGCGGCTAATCGAGCTACGCCGCTCGCGACTGCAGCAAATGGAGACGCCGCCCAAGTTTCCCTACGCCGACCCACGACAGATATGGGCGGAGTTGGAGTATGCCCAGACTCTGTGCGCGCGGGGGGGCTGGGCAGTGGTGGATGTGACGGACAAATCCGTGGAGGAGGTCGCGGCTGAGGTGCTGGTGTGCGCCGGCATCGAGCAGTCGAGTCCCCGGTCCGGACCGAGCCAGGCCGGCCGCCCGTCGTACTGGCGGCGCAGCTCGGAATGAGCAGGGGGGCAGAGGCGCAGGGGAGCAGGGGAGCGAAGGGGCGAAAGGCTGCAGGGGGCAGAGACGGAGGGGCGCGAAGGCGAAGCCTGTAAATCGACGGCGGGCGGCAGTTCGAGGCTGACGGCTGATAGCTCGCCGAGAGTGGGAGAGAGGGTCATGGCCGTTCAGGCGTACGTGTTCATCGAGACGACCCTGGGAAAGCCGACCCAGGTCCGCAATGCAATCGCCAAACTTCCCGAGGTGAAGATGGCCCATGCCGTGACGGGATCCTACGATGTGATCGCCTTCGTCGAGGTCAAAGACGTGGTGGCCTTGGGGGAGTTCATCGGCCATGAAGTGCACCGCCTCCCAGGGGTGCTGAAGACAACGACGAATATTGTGGTTGGACAAGTCGGGAGCCGAGAGTCTGAGAACCGAGAGAAGAAAAATGCTCGGCGGTAGGGTAGTGCGAGTGACCGACGAGGACCGAGAGCGTACGACCGTACGCCGCCGAAAGAACTCAAGACGTACGAGAGTACGAGGGTACGAGTGTACGCCTGCGAAAGCGTTCCGCGTTTCGTACGGTCGTACTGGCGTACGTTCGTACGCTTTCGGTGAGCCATACGGCGGGCGAGCTTCCCGAGAGAGTCAAGTCGTACGAGCCGAGAAGCGGATGAGGGGGGAGTAGTGTTGGACGGGTCGCAACTTCGTAGGGATCCGATCACACAGCGCTGGGTCGTGATCTCTCCCGGTCGGGCGGAGGTCCCAATGGCCACTTTGCCACCGCGGCCCGTCGGGCTTCCTCCCGAGGCTTGCCCATTCTGCCCAGGGAAAGAGGCCAAGACCGGCCGGGAGATCTATGCGGAGCGAGAGGCAGGCAGCCCGGCAAATGGGCCCGGGTGGTGGGTCCGGGTGGTCCCGGACATCCTTCCGATCCTTCATATCGAAGGTGGGCTGGGGAAGCAGGCCGAGGGTATGTACGACAGCATGAACGCCATCGGGGCTCACGAGGTCCTGGTCGAGACACCCGCTCACGATCAGCACTGGGCGACACTGGAGCTGCTGCAACTCGAGCGAGTGCTCCGGGCCGCGCAGCAGCGGATTCTGGACCTTCGACATGACCTCCGCTTCCGCCATGTGATCTGGGTGAAAAACCACGGCCATGTCACGAGCCTCTTCCAACACCCGCACTCCCACATCGTGGCGAGCCCATTTATCCCCCGGGCGATTGACGAGGAGCTGAAGGGCTTCGGCGACTACACCCGCTGGAAGGAACGCTGTGTCCTGTGCGATGTCGTGAAGCAGGAGATTGCAGATGGTCGCCGGATCCTTCTGCAGGAGGGGAATTTCCTGGTCTTCGTGCCATTTGCACCCCCCTTTCCCTACGAGACCTGGATCGTTCCCGTGAAGCATTGGTACGATTATGGGGAGACGTCCGCTGACGGACTTCGAGACCTGGCCCGAGCTCTTCAGCGTGCCCTTCGCTGCATCCGCCTTGCCCTCGATGACTCCCCCTTCAGCCTCGTCCTGCACTCCTCCCCGCTAGGCGAGTTTGCGCGGGACGACTTCCACTGGCATATCGAGGTGGTGCCCCGGCCCCTCTCTATCCTGGGCCTGGAATGGGGGACGGGGATCTATATCAATCCCGTGGCGCCGGAGGAGGCCGCACAACGCCTCCGCCCCAAAAACTAATGGCGTACGAGAGTACGAGAGTACGAGGGTACGCCCTCCGGCCGCGTTCTCATCTTTCCGTACTCTCGTACTGTCGTACCCTCGTACGCTCTTCTGCCTTGATCTGATTGACCTCCTCCGCCTCGTGCTGTAGGCTTCCTCTCACGCCGTGTGCCCAATGAACATGCAGGTCGATGTCAAGCCAGAGGCCGCGCGATCCGTGGCGGCGACTATCGAGGCCATCACTCCCGTCCTCACCGAGTATGCGGAGGCCCTGGAGGTTCCCGTCCGCATGGAGGTCCCGAATGGCCTCGTGGCTCGCCCGCGAGGTCGCCGGGGCTGGTGGCTGCATCCCTTCGCGCTCCCAACTCGCCCTGGCTTGTGGGGACTGGGCTCGCGGGTGCACCAGGTCACGCTGATCACCGTGTGCGGCTACCGGCTGCCGCCCGGTCGGCAAGCCGCGTGGAGGGCTGGCGCCCGCGGGAACTGGGGCCGACCCCTCAAGGACGAGGATGAGCAAACCATCGGCCTCCTGCGGCAGACCGACGTCTACATCCTCTTCGATCTCCTGGCCCAAGAGCCGGAGATGGCCCGCATCCTCACCCGCACCATCCTGGACATGAGCCTGGAGGCCGGACGGAATCTCTTGCCGCTTCTCACCGGCCTTGGCCCCGCCACGGTGGAGTCGCGACTCCGGCGGCTCAAGCAGACATCCGAGATCGAGGCCTTCCGGGCTTCCAGCCTCTGGCGTGCAGATCGGCGCAGCGAGGGGGTGGCCGTCGAGGCAGCCGACGCCCTGACCCGCGAGCTCGCCGAGTTGGAGCGGGACTTGGCCACCTCGGGCCGGCAGCTACGCAGCCTGGAGCGCCGCCTGGCCTTGGCCGAGCGGCGGCTCACCGAACTGGGGCGGCAAGAGGCGTCCCTCGAGTCCTTGATGCGAGACTTCGACCGGCTCACGAAGCTCCCCGGGGTCACCGACGTCGAGGTGCGGGACGGGGTCTTGCGGGTCTTTACAGAGCTCATCATCATCCCCTATGGCACCCGGCGCTACAAGCTAGGGCGATTCCGCCTCGACCTGCATTTCGACGGGCGCGTGTTTCTTCGGAACCTGACGAGCCGCCACGAGACCTACGATCATCCCCATGTGGACAACGGCCGTCCCTGCTTGGGGAACATTCAGGAATGGATCCATCGCCTCTTGGCGCAGCGCGAGTTCGTGGCGGCCTGCGAGGTGTTGCTGCAGTACCTGCGGACCGTGAATCCCGCCGACTGGCGGAAGGCCGTGACGTTCTGGCCGGAGGTCTCCGAGTGACTCGGCCCTTCCCGCCTGCCCAGATCCGCATCCGACATTTGGCTCTGGCGAAGTTGCTCCTCTACGCCGACCGCTGCCCCGTGGAGATCGGCGGCCTGGGATACGTGGTCTGGCAGGGAGGGGACCTCCTCGTTTCGGACCTCTTCATCCTGCCGCAGAAAGTTTCCGGCTCGGACACCGAGCTGGATCCCGACGGCCTGTTCGCACTGCTCGAGCGCGTGGCGAAGACGAACAGGGATGTTGCGAGCGTGCGGCTCTGGTGGCACAGCCACGGTGACATGGATCTACTGTGGAGCGAGACAGACTGCGCCACGATCGAGAACCTGCCCGGAGATTTCTGGGTGGCCATCCTGGTCAACCGCAAGGGGCAGGTGCGGTGCCGCCTGGATGCCTTTAGGCCCGGGCGGGAGACGTGGGAGCTGCCCCTTGAGGAGGTCCCAGAGGAGGCGGGGGTAGACCTGGAAGCCCTCCGGCCCGGTATTGAACAGGAGATTCTGGACCAGGTTCGGATGCGCCTGGTGACCGAGGAGGAGGCGGGAAGCAAAGATGCCGCCGAGGCGCGGAGCGAATCCCCGTTGGTCTCGGGATGTGAAGCGGTGGCTGCCCAGCGCGAGCAGGGTCAATTGCACATCGGAAAGTGAGGATACCATGCGATTCTGGACCATGATGATGGTCGGCCTGCTGACTCTGGCATCGGCAGGCGCCCGCGCCGAAGCGGCCACGGCGGCCACCGAGGACCCTCCCGCAGACCAGGTACTGGCCCGCGTAAACCAGACGGATATCACGCTCGACGCGTTTCACAGCCGCCTCGAGTCTCTGGAGCAGGAGCGCGGCCCCATCCCGGCGGAGCGGCGCGGGGAATTGCTGCAGGCGCTCGTGCGAGAGGAGGCCCTGATGCAGGCGGCGATGGCCGACCACCTGGACCAGGATGCGGCGGTCAAGGCCAAGCTGGAGGTGGCCAGACGTCGGGTCCTGATCGAGGAACTGCTGCACCGCAAGGCGGCGAGCCTTCCCCAGGTGACCGACGAAGACCTCCGGAAGATGTACGAGGAGAATAAGCCGCTCTTCACCAAAGAGACGATGCGCGTGAGCCATATCATGGTGAAGACCGAGGGTGAGGCCCAGGCCATCCACAGGGAGCTGGAGGCGGGGAAAGACTTTGCCGAGCTGGCGAAGGCCAAGTCTCAGGACACGGGAAGTGCTGAAAAGGGCGGAGACCTCGGCGAGCTGAGTCGCGGCCAGACTGTTCGCGAGTTCGAGGACGCCGCCTTCGCCTTGAAGGATGGTGAGCTGAGCGGCATCGTCAAGACTCAGTACGGTTATCATATTCTCAAAGGTGGCCCCCACGCAACCACGACCCAGTCCTTCGACGAGGTGAAGGACCAGCTCCGGAAGACCCTGCAGCAACAGCGCGAGCGCAATGGCGTCATGGCTTACATAGACGAGCTGGAGAAGCAGGCGAAGATCCAGGTCTTCGAGGATCGCCTGAAATAGGCGATGAACAAGAGCGTACGAGAGCACGACCGTACGGGAGTACGAGGGAACGGAAGGAAATGGCGCGCGGGACACGTTCTGAACGCGTACGGTCGTACCCTCGTACCCTCGTACGCTCTTAGGGGGATCGCATGCGCCTGGGGTTGACCATCCTGGCGATCCTCAGCTTCGTCCTGGCGGGAGCCCGCTCGATGGGAGTGAATCCGACCGGTCTCCTGGCGTTGGTCCTCGACGGCTGGTATTTCCGGGTGAGCAGCGCCATCTTCTTCTGGATCGGTGTCGTGTCCTTCCTGGCGGCCGCGTGGGGACGCGGCACCTGAGGCCGGGGCTGCCTGCCGGTGACAGGCTCCGCGAAGCAGAGGGCTGAAGAACGGCAGGAGGACTGAAAAAGGAAAGGCCGTGACGGGAGCGTCACGGCCTTTCGAATCCCGCATGGTGCCGAAGGGGGGACTCGAACCCCCACGGGCGTACGCCCACTACGCCCTGAACGTAGCGCGTCTACCAGTTCCGCCACTTCGGCGACGAGGCCACTTTTGTAGTCTCTCCGTCGCAAAATGTCAATGAAAAATCGCCCCGTTGTGACCCTCCTCACGGACTTCGGCCAGCGTGATCCTTTCGTGGGAATCATGAAAGGGGTAATCCTCGGGCTGTCTCCCGAGGCGACCATCGTGGACCTTTGTCACGAAGTGCCCCCTTATCACATCCTGAGTGCGAGCTTCCTGCTTGAATCGGCCGTTCCCTATTTCCCTGAAGGCACCATCCACGTTGCCGTTGTCGATCCTGGGGTTGGTGGACCGCGCCGGCCGATCCTTGCCCACATCGGCGAGCAGTTCTTCGTGGCGCCGGACAACGGTCTGCTGAGCTACCCGATGACGAAAGGTGCCGTCAGAGAGGTTCGAGTCATTACAGCGCGCGAGTACCTCCTGGAACCGATCGGCGCGACCTTTCACGGGCGGGATGTGTTTGCGCCCGTGGCAGGCCACCTGGCGCGCGGCGTGCCCCTCGACCGTTTCGGGTCGCTAATCACCGACCCCATTCGCCTGCAGATTCCGCGGGCCTATCGCGACACCTCTGGCGCGCTGGTGGGCGAGGTCGTTTGGATCGACCGTTTTGGAAACTGCGTGACCAGCATTGCGCAGGACGACTTGCTCTCTTTTGTGGCCACGACTGCAAAGACTGTGCAGGTGCATCTGCTCGGCAAACCACTGGGCCGGGTGATGTCCTTCTTCGCAGAGGTGGAGCCCGGCGGCCGGGGAGCGGTCGTCGGAAGCACGGGTCACCTGGAGTTGTTTGTCGATCAGGGGAACCTGGCCCAGGAGTGGGGCGTCACGCTTGGGATCAAGGTCACGCTGGAGGCGGTAGAACCGCAGGGGGGTGGAGGGGCCGAGGAGGAGAGGGTTCTCTGAGCGGCGGAGCTGGGGAGCACCGCTTCGCTCGCGCGCAGGGGAGATTGGAACTCAGAGACGATACGCGGACGCAGCGACGGCGGTACGAATGTGCGGGGGCGGAAGACTCGCGGGAAGCAGGGGTGACAATCAGGAGGTCCGATTTGGCTTGAAAGTGCCGAGGGGTGGCTGGTAAGTTTATCCGGTGCGCTCGCTCTCGCGCCAGATGTGGTTGGCGCTTCCCTGGTCCTGGAGCGGCCTGATGGTCCTGACCCGGCCGGTGAGGGAAAGGGCCGAATGCTGGCTGGTCATGAAGCCCACGGCAGAAGACCGGGGTGAATAGGGGGTCCGAGGATGGCTCAGCCAGAATCGCAGCCCACACCGAAAGATGTCGGAGAGGTGACGTTCAGCAGCCTCGTGCTCATGTTCGGCACGACGGCCCTGGTACATCTCGGGATGGTCCCCGATCCCGCGGGCGGTCTCAAAAAAGTTGACCTCCCACAGGCCAAGCAAGTGATTGACATCCTGGTCGTTCTCAAGGACAAGACGTCCGGCAACCTCTCGACCGAGGAATCGCGTCTGCTGGAGGACCTGCTGTTCGATCTCCGCATGCACTATCTGGAGGCGATCAAGCGGGCGGGAACCGCTCAGGGGTGAAGGTGTTACGGGGTTGCCGGTCGGAGTTCCGGACGACCCGATAGATCCTTGTCGTACCGCATCCGCTATGGCTTGACACTGCTCGAGCTGTATGCTAGACGGAAGCCTCTGCGGATAGATCCCACGATGCAAGATGTTTCCCACATGGGCGTGAACGGAGAAGGCAGATGCGGCAGCGACATCCTCTCTCGATGATTCTGGCTCTCCTCTGCCTGTTTCTCACGGGGCCATCTGCCAGGGCCGACGAGGCGAAGAGCGTACTGCAGAGCCTGCAGGATGCCTTCGTCCACGTCGCCGAGGTGGTGAAGCCGGCGGTGGTCAACGTGTCCACCACGCAGCGACCGCGCCAGCGCGAGGGGACCGGCCGTCGCCCGCAGGTGCCGCCCCCCTTCCAGGGGCCGTTCCGCGACTTCTTCGGTGAGGATTTCTTCGAGCGTTTCTTCGGGCAGCCCCCTCAGCGAGAGCAGCACAGCCTGGGCTCCGGTGTGATCGTGGACAAGCGGGGATACATTCTTACCAATAATCATGTGATCGAGCAGGCCGATCAGATCGAGGTCCGCCTCTCGGACAAGCGAAAATTCCAGGCCACGGTCGTCGGGAAGGACCCCAAGACAGACCTGGCGGTAATCAAGATCGACACCACCGGTGACCTGCCCGTGGCCAGGCTGGGAGACTCCGGCAAGATCCGGATCGGCGAGTGGGCCATCGCCATCGGCAACCCCTTCGGCCTTGATCAGACCGTGACGGTCGGGGTCATCAGCGCCGTGGGTCGCTCGGATGTGGGCATCGCCACCTACGAGGACTTCATCCAAACCGATGCCTCCATCAACCCCGGCAACTCCGGCGGCCCCCTGGTTAACCTGAACGGCGAGGTCGTCGGGATCAACACCGCCATTGTGGCCAGCGGCCGCGGCATCGGCTTCGCCATCCCCATCAATATGGCGCGGGAAATCTCGACCCGCCTGATGAGTCAGGGCAAGGTCGTACGGGGCTGGCTGGGGGTTGGCATTCAGGAGCTGACCGAGGAGTTGGCGGGGCAGTTCGGGGTCAAAGTCGGCGATGGTGTCCTGGTGAGCAACGTCATGCCCGGCGGACCCTCGGAGCACGCGGGCCTGAAAGCCGGGGACGTGATCCTGGAGTTCAACACCACGAAGGTCTCCAGCGTGCACCAGCTCCAGCGCCTGGTGGCTGAGGCTGCGGTGGGGACCTCGTCCCAGGTGAAAGTTCTGCGCGAGAAGCAGCCCCTGGCGTTGACGGTGGTTCTGGGCGAGCAGCCCGCCGAGTTGGCAGTTGCCCGCCCGGAGCCCTCCCGTGCGGGCAGCGTGGAGCGGTTCGGGCTGGCGCTGCAGGAGCCGACGCAGGACCTGCGGGATCAGCTCAAGCTCGGTGATGTGAGCGGGGTGCTCGTCTCCAGCGTGGAGGAAGCAGGCCCGGCGGCCCGTGCCGGCCTTCTCCCGGGCGATCTGATCACCCAGGCCAACCGGAAGCCGGTCAAGAGCGTGCAGGACTTCGCACAGATCGTCCAGCAGTTGGGGCCGGGCGGCAGCCTCCTGCTCCTGGTGCAGCGCGAGGGGAACGCGCGATTCGTTGTGCTGGCGGAGAAACCCTAAGCCCATTTCGAAGCGCGCAATTCGAATTTGTCCACGGAAGGCTTTGGCGGGTGAGCCCGGAGGGATGATGGCTCGGCGGTCGGCCTCGTTCTACGAGGAGATCAGCGACGATACGCTGGCCGCTTATGTGAAGCGGATCGTCCGGATATCCCTGTTGAGCAAGGAGGAAGAGCTGCGCCTGGGCAGGCTGATCCAGGCGGAGGGGGACGAGCGCGCCTTCCGCAAGCTGGTAGAGGCCAACCTTCGCTTCGTGGTGAAGGTGGCCATGCGGTACCAGGGCTGCGGCCTGTCGCTCCTGGATTTGATCAACGAGGGGAACCTCGGGCTTCTGGAGGCGGCCCGCCGGTACACCCCGGAGCACAACGTCAAGTTCATCACCTATGCAGTCTGGTGGATTCGGCAGGCGATCATGCAGGCGCTGGCGGCCGGCGGCGGAGCGGTGCGGCTGCCGATCCGGAAGGCCAGACTCGCCTCCAAGCTACGGGAGATGCGGAGCGACATGACCCAGGAGCGGCAGGAGGAGCCCAGCAACGCCGACCTGGGGGAAGCGATGGACCTTGAACCCGGCGAGTTGGAGGACCTGCTGCGGGGCGTAGGCCCCCAGACATCCCTAAACGACGACAGTCGGGTGGACGAGCACCTGGGCCTGGAGCTCTCCCAGAAAAGTGTCATTCCTCCGGCCGACCAGGAACTGATCAATCAGTCGTTCCGGGACGAGGTGCAGCGCATGCTCCAGCACCTCAAGCCCCGGGAGCGGGAGGTGATCGAACTGCGCTTTGGCCTTGGGCCGGAGGAGCCTCGCACCTTGGAAGAGGTGGGCCGCCGACTCAAGCTCTCGCGGGAGCGCGTGCGCCAGATCGAGGAGCGGGCCAAGCAGAAGCTCCGCCTGATGGCTCGCACCCGGCATCTCAAGGAGTTTCTGAACTGACTCCAGACCATTTCGAATTTCGAAAGCCCCGGGGGGAGGGCGTGGGCATCCGGTAACTCATGGCAGCGGGGGCGTGCTCCGAATTTCTCCAGGTGACGCCATGGAGACATGCGACGCGGCACTCGAACGGCGACTCCAGGAGCTGGAATTCCGCGTGCAGAGCCAGGCGCGAGAGATTCGGGCCCTCGAGAAAATCGAGGGCCTGCTGGATCGCAGCCGGGAGTTGGAGGCGGAAAACCGCAGCCTGCGGGAGAAGGTCGAAGAGCTTCGCACCTTCTGGAGCTTGAGCAAGACGCTCTCCGCCACGCTCAACATGGAGGAATTGTTTCGCCTGGCCCTCCATCTCATCGGTCGCTCGCTCTCGGTGGACGCGTACGCCCTCATGCTCGTGGACGAGGCGAGCAGCCGGCTCACGATCAAGGCCTCCTTCGGCTTGCCCGACGATCGCACCCAGGGTTTCACGCCTGGGTTGGGAGAAGGCATCGCGGGCCTGGTGGCGGAGAAGGGCCAGCCGATGCTGGTGCCGGACGTGTCCGAGGAGCCGCGCTTCGCGGAGCGGGCCTGCTTCCCCCTTCTCGGTGCGTTCCTGTGTGTCCCGCTTCGGATCAAGGGGGGCCGGGTGATCGGAGTGCTGACCGCGCACAAGCCGGATCCCCACGCCTTTAGCCCCGGCGACGTGGACCTCTTCCAGGCGGTGGCCAACCAGGTGGCGGTGGCCCTGGAGAACGCGCAGCTCTACCAGCGAACGAAGGAGCTGAGCGCCCGCGACGAGCTCACGGGGCTCTTCAACCGGCGGTATTTCTTTGAGACCCTCGAGACCGAGGTGCAGCGCGCCCGGCGCTACCGGCGGACGTTCACCATCCTCATGCTGGACCTGGATCACTTCAAGCAGTACAACGACAGCCACGGCCATCTCCGCGGGGACGAGGCGCTGCGGGAGGTGGCGCGGTCGCTGCTCAGCAACACCCGCCGGGCCGATGTGGTGGCCCGCTTCGGCGGAGAGGAATTTGTGATCATTCTCCCGGAAATCGACAAAGCCGGCGGAGCGGTCGTCGCGGAGAAGATCCGCGCCGGCATCGAGCAGCATCCCGTCTACGGGCGCGACCGGCAGCCCGCTGGAAAGCTGACGGTCACCGTCGGCCTGGGCGCCTACCCGGTGGATTCCGAGGACGGGTTGGAGCTGGTGGATCTCGCTGACCGGGCACTGTACGCCGGTAAGCAACAGGGGGGTAACCGCGTGACGCTCTCGCCCGACCGGGTCTCAGAGCCCCAGCCGACGTCATGACCCCTCCCGCACCCTCCCGCGCCTCGCGCCTCCTGGTTGTGGATGATGTGGAAGCCATGCGACTTGCCCTGGAGGATACGCTTCGCCTTCAGGGCTACGACGTGGTCGCCGCCGCCTCGGGGGAGGAGGCCCTGCAGCTCTTGCGATCGCAGCACTTCGACCTCGTCCTCACGGATCAGGCCATGCCCGGGCTCAGCGGGATCGAGCTGGCGGAGGCCACGACACGCATCCATCCTGACCTGCCCATCGTACTCCTCACCGGACACACGGATGTGGAGCTGGCCCGATCCTCCCTGCAGCGGGGCGCCAGCGATTTCGTGACGAAGCCGGTCAACATCCGCGAACTGCCGATCCTGATTGAGCGCAACCTGATGCGGCGACACCTGGAGGCGGCCCGGCTGAAGGAACGGGAGGCCCAGGTTCTCTTTGAGGCCATCAAGGCCCTGGCGTCAGCCGTGGACGCGAAGGATCCGTACACGGCGCGACACTCCATGCGGGTGACGCGCCTCTCCTTGATCCTGGCGGATGCCATCGGCTTGTCGGATGACGAGAAGCACGCGCTGGAGCTGGCCGCCTGGATGCACGACGTGGGGAAGATCGGCGTGCCGGACCAGTTGCTTTCCAAGGCGGCCGCCCTGAGCGCGGAAGAGTACGAGGTCCTGAAGATGCACCCGGTGAAGGGCGGGGAGATCGTCGGCCAGATCAAGGAGTTGGCCCCGGTGGCGAATGTGATCCGCCACCATCACGAGCGGCTGGACGGCCAAGGCTTTCCCGACGGACTCCGGGGCGAGGCGATCCCGCAGGCCTCCCGGATCATCCTCATTGCCGACGCCTACGAGGCCATGACCGCGGATCGGAGCTACCGGTCGAGTCTCGGCCAGGCGGGTGCCCTGCAGGAGTTGCGGTATCAGGCCGGGAAGCAGTTCGACCCCGAGCTGGTGGAGGCCTTCATCAGCAAAATCGAGGGACTCCCGGAGGTCTAAGCGCGTAGCGCCGCCGCCGGTGGACACCTACCATCCCTCACTCCTTCCCCTTTTGCAGCTCCCCTGTGGACCGCAGCAGCCCCCCTGCGACTGCAAAAGCCCTTGGCGCCCTCCTGCACGAACGGTATACTCGCGCGTGGAAATTTCGAATGTCGAAATGTGTGCAGGGAGGGGAAGCATGCTCAGCGATATTGAACGCTTCTTGGGAAAGGATTCCAGGATTCTCCTGGAGCACCACTGCAAGGGGATCCCGAAAGAGCTGCTGCATCTCCCGGGGCCCGATTTCGTGGACCGAGTCTTCGGCGGGTCGGACCGATCACCCCAGGTCCTGCGGAACCTGCAGGCCATCTTCCGCTCGGGCAGACTTGGGGGTACGGGCTACCTGTCCATCCTGCCCGTGGATCAGGGCATCGAGCATTCCGCCGGCGCCTCCTTCGCGCCGAATCCGAGCTACTTCGACCCCGAGAAGATTGTGGAACTGGCGATCGCAGGCGGCTGCAATGCGGTGGCCACCACTTTCGGGGTGCTGGGGGCGGTGGCGCGGAGGTACGCCCACAAGATCCCCTGCATTGTCAAACTCAACCACAACGAGTTGCTCAGCTACCCCAATGCATACGACCAGATCCTCTTCGGGACGGTGGAGGAGGCCTGGAACCTGGGCGCGGCTGCAGTGGGCGCCACTATCTACTTCGGCTCGCCCGAATCCCATCGGCAGCTCCAGGAGATCAGCGGAGCCTTCACGTGCGCACACGAGATGGGCATGGCCACGGTCCTGTGGTGCTACCTCCGGAATGCCGCCTTCAAGACCGCCGGCAAGGACTACCACGTGGCGGCGGACCTCACGGGACAGGCCAACCACCTGGGCGCGACGATCGAGGCGGATATCGTGAAGCAGAAGCTGCCCGAGAATAATGGCGGCTTCACCGCCCTGAAGTTCGGGAAGACCGACGAGCGCGTCTACACCGAGCTGACGACGGATCACCCCATTGATCTGTGCCGCTACCAGGTCGCCAACTGTTACATGGGTCGCATCGGGCTCATCAACTCGGGCGGGGCCTCGGCCGGGGAGAGCGACCTCGCCGAGGCGGTGCGGACCGCGGTCATCAACAAGCGTGCGGGCGGCATGGGATTGATCTCGGGCCGGAAGGCCTTCCAGCGCCCCATGGGGGATGGGGTGCAGCTCTTGCACGCCGTCCAGGATGTGTACCTCTGCAAGGAGATCACGGTCGCCTGAGGGGAGAACCGCAGAGGAGCTGAGGGGCTGAGGGGCGGAGGCGCAGGGGAGCCAAAGACGAAAGCGGACGAGCGTGCGAGGGTACGAGAGTACGGCGGTTCGGCTGCCGCGGATGGCAACCTGACTGTTCGGCTTCGGCTTGCAGGGGGTAGGAAGCGATGACCCTGTTGGATATGCTCGCGCTGACCGCCGGCCGTGTGCCCCATCGGCCGGCGCTCGTCTTTCGGGAGCGGCATCTCACGTACGCTGAGTTCCAGACAGGCGCGCGGAAGGTCGGGGGCATCCTTCGCTCCGTGGGGATCGCGCAGGGCGACCGGGTCATCCTCATGGCACCCAACGTCCCGGAGTTCGGCCTGGGGTATTTCGGAATCCTCTTTACCGGAGGGACGGTCGTCCCCCTGAATCCCCTCCTCAAGGCGGAGGAGGTCCAGTACATCCTCGAGGATTCCGGGGCGGCGGCCATGGTCTCTCTGCAGGCGAGCTATCCTCTCCTGCGAGCCGCCCGGACGAGCGTGGGGCGGAAGATTCCTGCCCTGGTCTTGGATGCACGCGCGGGCGATGTGGATGCGGGGGATGTGGCCGTCTCCTCGCTCCAGGAGGACACGCCAGCAATCGAGCCCGAATTGGACGCAGGGGACGTCGCCGTCTGTCTCTACACCTCCGGCACCACCGGGCGGCCGAAGGGGGCGCTTCTCACCCACGGAAATCTTCTGGCGAACATCCATAGCTTCCGGGAAGTGCTCTGTGTGACGGAGGACGACGTCTTCCTTGCCGTCCTCCCGCTGTTCCACGCGTATGGGGCCACCGCCCTGTTCCTGGAGCCGCTGAGCGCCGGCGCCTCCGTCGTCCTGGAGCCCCGCTTTACCCCCGAGGCGGTGTTCCAGGCGCTGGCCCAGCACCGGGTAACGATCTTCATGGGGGTGCCGTCCATGTATGCGGTGCTCGCGAGTCTCCCGCGGCCGCCCCAGAATTTTTCCTCCGTCCGCTTGTGCATCTCGGGCGGCGCGCCACTTTCGCCGAGGGTGCTGGAGGGCTTCGAGGCCAGGTACGGCGTCCCCATCTACGAGGGCTACGGCCCCACCGAGTGCGGGCCGGTCCTGACCGTGAACCCGCCGGGCGGCCTGCGGAAAGTCGGCTCCGTGGGTCTTCCGATCCCTCAGGTCGAGCTGCGGGTGGTCGACGAAGCGGGCAAGCCGCTTCCAGCGGGTGAGGTGGGGGAGATCGCGGCGCGAGGCCCCAACGTCATGAAGGGCTACTTGAACCGGCCGGAGGAGACCCGGGAGGTCCTGCGGGACGGCTGGTACTACACCGGCGACCTGGGCCGGATGGACGAGGACGGCTATTTCTACATCCTGGACCGCAAGAAAGACATGATCCTCGTGGGCGGGCTGAATGTCTACCCCCGCGAGGTGGAGCTGGTACTGAGCCGTCACCCCGCGGTCGCCGAGGCGGCGGTCATCGGCGTTCCCGATCCGATCCGGGGGGAAGCCGCCAAGGCTCTGGTCACCTTGAGGGATGGGCAGGCGGTTTCCCCGCATGACCTCTTGCAGTGGTGCCGGGAGCGACTGGCCAACTACAAGGCGCCTCGGACGATCGAGGTCGTGCCCGAATTGCCCAAGACGCTGACGGGGAAAATCCTCAAGACCATCCTCAGGGAAGGCGGGACGATCGGCGGTCGGGGGCGGTGAGGCCTCACCCGAATCCTTTCGCTGAGGTGGGGCGGAGGGTGGCGCTATGGTCCGGCGGTGGATGGCGATCCTTGCGGTTCTAGTCTTGCTGATGCCCGCGGTGCTGACGCCCGCCCAGGATGAGGCCGCAGTCCACCGGGCCAGACAGCAGATGGTGGAGCGGCAGCTCAAGGCCCGCGACATCATCGATCCTCGCGTCCTGGCTGCCATGGGAAAGGTCCCGCGCCATCGCTTCGTGAGCGTGGGTCTGGCCGGCCAGGCGTATGCGGACAGCCCCCTCCCCATCGGAGAAGGCCAGACCATCTCCCAGCCCTACATCGTCGCGCTCATGACCCAGCTCCTGGAGCTCTCCGGATCGGAGCGGGTGCTGGAGGTAGGGACGGGCTCGGGGTATCAGGCGGCCATTCTGGGCGAGCTCACGCGGCAGGTCTATACGATCGAGATCCGCCCGGGGCTCGCGGCCAGCGCCGCCGCGCGACTCAAGGGCCTCGGCTACCGGAATATCGAGGTCAAGGCGGGGGATGGCTACCTGGGCTGGCCCGAGTACGCCCCGTTCGACGCCATCATCGTCACCGCCGGGGCCACACGGATTCCGGATCCGCTGGTTGCCCAGCTCAAGGAAGGTGGTCGGCTCGTCATTCCGGTGGGAGAGTTTGCCGGCAGCCAGGAGTTGCTGCAGGGGCGGAAACAAAGCGGGAAGCTCACGACCCGCGTGGTTGCCCCCGTGCGCTTCGTGCCGCTCATCGAACCCCGGCGCTGAGGAGTGGATCGTCCCCCTCTTGCGCGCCCGCGTAGATTTTGATACCAAGAGCGCGAGGAGCCCCATGGACAAACACTTCATCGCGGATCTGGTCGAGGGCGAGCCGATGACTTCCTTCTTTCTGGCCAGGGAAGTGGAGCTTCGACAGCGCAAGCGGGGGGAGCCCTTTCTCACCCTGGTCCTCGGCGACCGGACCGGGGAGGTGGCCGGGGTGATGTGGGAGGGTGCAGAGGTGGCGGCGCGAGATCTCGCGGACGGAGACATCGTGAAGGTTCAGGGAGTCCTGGGGACCTATCAGCGGGAGCGGCAGCTCACGCTGACGCGCCTGCGGAAGGCCTCGCCCGACGAGGCCAACCCCGACGATTTCCTCCCCCGCAGCACGCAGGATGGGACAGCGCTTCTCGCCACGCTCCGAGAGGCGACGGCCAGGATCCGTGAGCCGCATCTCCGCCAGCTCCTCCAGGATCTCTTGGAAGACCCGGCCTTCCTCGCGCGTTTCACTTCAGCGCCGGCGGCGAAGAGCATCCACCATGCGGCCCTCGGAGGACTCTTGGAACACACGGCCTCGGTCCTTGGTCTCTGCGATCGACTGGCCGACTACTATCCTGCCCTGGACCGCGATCTGCTCCTCACCGCTGCGATGCTCCACGACGTCGGCAAGGTGCAGGAGCTGAAGTGGGATCGGGTGTTCGATTACACCGATGCCGGGCGACTCCTCGGCCACATCACGCTTGGGACATTGCTGGTCGAGGAGCGCATCCGGGCCATCCCGGACTTCCCCGAGTCTTTGGCGGAGCGGCTCTTGCACTGCATTCTCAGTCATCACGGGGAGCTCGCGTGGGGGTCGCCCAAGCGTCCCAAGACCCTGGAGGCGATCGTGCTCCATTACGCCGAGGATCTGGACGGCAAGGTGAACGCTTTCCTCGTCTTCGCGCGGGAGCACGAGGATTCCCAGCACCCCGGCTGGACCCAGTTCAACCGAGCCATGGACCGGTATCTCTTCTTTGGGCATGAGGGTTCGGCAACAACTCCACCTGAGACCTGAGGGCGCGTCTCGCGAAACCCGACACAGGACGCCCATGATTCCTCTGCGCGACAATCTTCCGACCCGTCGGCCGCCGCTCGTAACGCTGTGCATCATCGGCCTGAATACGTACGTCTTCCTGAAGGAGTTTCTCCTCGGGCCCTGGGGCGGCAATCGCTTCATTCTCTATTACGGTCTGATCCCGTGCAGCGTGACGGGCGCCTGCCAGGTCGTGGGGCGCGGCTTCCCGCCGGACCTGTCCCTCTTCACGTCGATGTTCGTCCATGCGGGGTTCTTCCACTATGCGGGTAATATGCTCTACCTCTGGATCTTCGGCAACAACGTGGAAGAGGCCATGGGGCGGTTCCGCTTCGCCCTCTTCTACCTGATGTCTGGCCTGGCGGCCGCCTTCACACAGATCTACATCAGTCCCGACTCGCGAATCCCGATGGTGGGGGCGAGCGGGGCCATCTCCGGCGTCCTGGGTGCGTACCTCATGCTGTTCCCGTTTGCCCGCGTCCTGACCCTGGTCCCGCTGGGCTTCTTCACCCAGATCGTGGAGATCCCCGCGCTGATCGTCCTGGGCTTCTGGATCGTGGTGCAGGTGCTGAACGGCCTGCTCACCTTCAACTTCGAAGGGGGTGGGGTGGCGGTGTTCGCCCACATCGGGGGATTTTTCATCGGCATGCTGCTCATCGGGATGTTCAAGCGACGGACCATCCCGTGGGGCTGGCAGCGGCGCAGGGTATGGTGAGGCTGAGTCGAGCCGCCTTCGAGAGGCTGGTGGCGCAGGCGATGGAATCGCTTCCGCCCAGATTCCTGGAGCACCTTCAGAACGTGGATGTCGTGGTGGAGAGTGAGCCGACGGAAGAGGAGTTGCGGCAGGCGGGCGTCGGGTCCGGTGGAACGCTCCTGGGCCTGTACCAGGGGATCCCGCAGACCCAGCGAGGCACGTGGTACGGGAGCGTTCTGCCGGACCGCATTGTCATTTACCAGCGCCCCATCGAATCCATCGCGGGAACCATGCTCGAGATTCGGCGACAGGTGCGGGTGACCATCATGCACGAGATTGGCCATCACTTCGGCCTGCGTGAGGGAGAATTGGCGGACGCCGGCTACGAGTAGTTCTTCCGAAACCTCCAGTGTCATTAAATAGGATACGCAATTCACTTAGCATTTACAAGGTATTACGAGTGTAATCTCATGTATTACATTCTACGTGTCTCCTCAGCTCGTTCGACCGCATAGGTATACATTGCCAGACTTAATGCATCCCGTTTCACGGTTTTCCTTGCCGTCCTCCAGCAATGGACGCAGTATCGGGCTCGAAAAACGAGGCCGCAGGACAGTGGGGGATCGTGGTCGCTGCTATCGGGGCCGCTTGAACTCCTTGACAGGCGTACACCCCCCCGCTACACTGCGCGGAACTTCTTTCTGTGAGGGACGATGATCCAGACTCGCGGGCGCCGGAAGAATGGAACGGGTTTCTACGAGCTTCGCTGCATCGCATGCGGGAAGCAGGTCAAAGAGGCGGAGAGCAGCACCCGGTGCCCATCATGCGGGTGCCCGCTCAACGTCCACTACGATTACGATTACATCCGCTCGCGGTTGAATCGCTACTCCCTGCGCACCTCGCCCGTCAAGGCCCTCAAGTATCTCGACTTCTATCCCTTGCTTGACCTGGACCTCGTCGTCTCCATGAACGAGGGCGGGACACCGCTCTACCGCTGCACCAGACTCGCGGAGCGGATCGGCCTCCGGCACCTCTATATCAAGAACGAGGGGGCCAACCCCACGGGTGTGTTCAAGGATCGCGGCAGCCTGGTCGAATTGACCAAAGCGAAGGAGCAGGGTGCCAAGGCCGTCTGCGTGGCCTCCACCGGGAACATGGCTGCGTCGGTGGCGGCCTACGCATCGGTGGCGGGATTGCCCTGCTATGTTCTGGTCCCCGAGGGGACGCCCATTGGAAAGATGGCTCAGGCCCTCTCCTATGGGGCTCGGCTCCTGCAGGTGCGGGGGACCTACAGCGACGCCGCCCGCCTCACCGTGCAGATGAGCGAGCGACACGGCTTCTACCTGGCCGGCGACTACGCCTTCCGGGTCGAGGGACAGAAGTCCCAGGCCTTCGAGATCATCGAGCAGCTCGACTGGCAGGCGCCCGCGGTGGTCATCGTCCCGATGGGCTGCGGCACCAACCTGGCCGCCCTGTGGAAAGGGTTCAAGGAGTTCTACGAGCTGGGACTCGTGGACCGCCTGCCGCGCATGATCGGTGTCCAGCCGGACGGCTGCGCGCCCATCGTGACCGCCTTTCTGCAGGGTGCCGATCAGGTGCCGGTGGTGGAGAAGCCGTTCACCGTCTGCACGGCGCTGGCCGCCGGGGACCCAGTGGATGGCCTGAAGGCGCTCGCCGCCATGCGGGAGTCGGGCGGCTGCGCCGTCGTACTCACCGATGGGGAGATCCTGGAGGCGCAGCAGCAGTTGGCCCACCTGGAGAGTATCTTCGTGGAGCCCGCCGGGGCTGTTCCCATCGCGACGCTCTCGGCCCTGCTCACCTCGGGGCGGATCCGGTCGGACGAGGTGATCGTGTGCCTGGCCACGGGGAACGGGTTGAAGGATCCCAAGGCGGCGCTCCGGGTCCTCCCCTCGCCTGCCACGATCGAACCGTCGATCGCCGAGGTGGATAAGTTCCTGCGCCTCAAGCTCTACGAGATCCGCGCCGCGGGGGCGAAGGATGGCGCGCGGGGACTTTTTGCGGCGCCGCCGTCCTCCCGTCAGGTGGCGGAGACGGTGCGGCAGGAGTTGGGGGTCAAGCTCACGGCCGAATACGCGCAGCGCGTCACGGCCCTCCTGGCTGACTTCGTGAAGAAGGGGAAGGCCATCACCAAGGCCGACCTCCAGTACATCGTCGAGAACGTCCTCAAGGCCCTCTCCGAGCCGAAACCGATCCTCGAGGTCGAGGACTTCCAGGTCGTCACGTCCATGCAGGGGAAAGCGGAGGCCCAGGTGTGGGTCACCTGGGATGGCGAGCGGGTAAAGGCTGCGGCCGCGGGGGTGGGGCCGGTGGACGCGGTGGTGAGTGCCCTCAAGAGCGCCGCCGAGAGCCGGGGGAAGCTGTTCTTCGAGCTGGTGGACTTCCAGGTGGAGATCAACTCGCCGGGCACGGATGCCTCGGTGGAGACGACGATCACCATGAAGGACGCCTCGAACAACCGGGTGGTGGCCTCGGGGACGTCTCCGGACATCATTGTGGCCTCGGTGAACGCTTTCGTCGAGGGTTACAACATGCTCTGGTCGCGGCAGAAGCCGTGAGGAGGCGACGGGCTTTTATGGTAGAATACCGCGCCGATCGGATCAGGGCGGCCAAGAGGAAAGTCAAGAGGGCGTCTGTCCCAGCAGTCGAAGGCGTATGCAGAAGATCCTGGCAGTCGATTGGGGGAAGGCCGTCCTTGGCCTGGCAGTGAGCGACGACCTGGGCCTCATCGCCCAGGGGTTGCCCAGCCTCCCGCGGACGAACGAGGCCCGGGATGTCGAGGCTATTGCGGGCTACGCCCGTCGTTTGGGGGTCGGGGCCATCGTGGTGGGCCTGCCCAAGAACATGGACGGGAGCCTGGGCCCATCCGCCGAGGCGGCACAGACTTTCGCGGGCACCTTGCGCGAGCAGTTGAATTTGCCGGTCCACCTCTGGGACGAGCGCCTGACTACGCTCGCCGCAGAGCGGGCCCTCATCGGGGCCCGCATGCGTCGCCGAGCGCGGCGGGCGGTGGTGGATCAGGTCGCGGCCATGATGATTCTCCAGGGCTTTCTGGATCGTCAGCGGGCTGAGCGAATGCGCGGGGACGGCTGAGGGATGGCCCTCTCTAGCTTGAGTCGTCTCCGGCCGCTGGGCCCCCTCGTCGTTACCCTCCTCCTGACCGCGGTCGGCGTCCGCACCTACCTGCAGTTCAATTCCGCCGAAATCGCTCCCGGGGGCGAGGCCGTCGCCACGATCGTCTATATCAAGCCGCACGCTCGCGTGCAGGAGATCGCCAAGACCTTGCGGGAGGCCGGCGTCATCCAGAGCCGATGGGGCTTTCTCGCGCTGGCCTACGTCCAGGGATCGCTCAAGCGGCTGCAAGCCGGGGAGTACGAGCTCAGCTCACACATGCCGCTGCTGGAGGTACTGCGCCGCCTAGAGAGCGGACGCGTCATCACCCATCAAGTCACCATCCCCGAAGGCTTCACCGCGCTAGACATCGCACAACTCCTGGCCAGCGAGCGGCTCGCGGACCCGGAGCGCTTCATGGCGCTGACCGAGGACCCTGCCCTGGCGACGCGCCTGGGCGTCCCCGGCCCGACCCTGGAGGGCTACCTGTTTCCGGACACCTACCGCCTCAGCCGCGGCATGAGCGAGGAGGAGATTATCCGGGTCATGGTGGCGCGCTTCCGGCAGGTTGTGCCGGCCGATATCGAGGCGCGGGCCGAGCGCCTGAACCTTGGCACGCGCGGCGTGATCACTCTGGCCTCGCTGATCGAGAAGGAGGCGAAGCAGGACCGCGAGCGGCCCATCATCGCCGGGGTCTTCTACAATCGGCTCCGACTCAACATGCCCTTGCAGTCCGATCCGACCGCAGTCTACGGGGCGCCCGACCCCAGGCGGCGGGTCACACCGCTGGACCTGCAGCGCAAGACCCCCTACAACACCTACCAGACTGCCGGACTTCCGCCCGGACCCATTGCCAATCCGGGGCTGTCCTCCATCCTGGCGGCCCTGAATCCGGCCCGGGTGAAATACCTCTACTTCGTCGCCAAGAACGACGGCACCCACTTCTTTTCGCGGACCCTCGACGAACATACTCAGGCGGTCCGCCTGTATCAAGCCAAGGACCGGAGCACGGAGAGTTCAGGCTCGTGACAGGAGCCGTGCTGTCGGGCAGGCGGCAGCCGTGCGCGGAACATCGGGCGACCAGACGGGAAGGTGGAGGACTGCATGAAGGGACGAATCAAGCTGCTCATTCTCGGGGGGATGGTGGGTGCATTGGCGGCCTGTGCGACGCCGGAGACCCAGCGGGCCGAGTTGGACGCGGCGCAGGGTCACTACGATGTGGGGGTCGGCGCCCTGGCGGAGAATAACGTCGGCAAGGCCATCCGGGAGCTGCAAATGGCGGTGGAGGGGGATCCGCAGAATGCCCGGAACCACCACGCCCTGGGGTTTGCCTACCTGACGGCCCTGGAGACCGATCGCGCCATTGCGGAATTTCGGCGGGCTGTGGAGCTGAATCCCCGCATGGCCGACGCCTATAACGACCTGGGGGCGGCCTACATGCGGCAGCAGAAGTGGGACCTGGCCATCGAGGCCTTCCGGGCGGCCCTGGTGAACCCGCAGTACCTCAATCCCGAGCGGGCCTACGTGAACCTGGGGAACGTCTATTACTTCCGGCGGCAGTATGACCTCAGCGTGCAGCAGTTCCTCAAGGTGATTGACATCGTGCCGCAGTCGCCGGACGGGTACTTCTTCCTGGGACGCACCTACCTGGCGCAGGGGAAACTCGCCGAGGCGCGGGAGCAGATCGAGAAGGCCATCAAGATCGAGGGGAACATCCCGGCCTTCCATCTCGAGCTGGGCCAAGTCCTGCTGCGGCAGGGGAAGCGCGCCGAGGCGCGGGAGAGCTTCAAGCGCGTCACGGAACTCACCCCCTCAGGCCCAGAGGCGCAGGAGGCTCGACGCCTCCTGCGCGAATCGAACTGAGCGGGGGCCCGGCAATCTGGCAATCCGGGGTTCCCAGCCGCCGGATTTCCTGGTTGCCAACGTCTACAGCTCGGGCGACGCCGGAGAGGGAGGAGACGTCCATGGCTACACCCGCTGGCTCCGCTTCCCCCGGCTGGGCGGAAAGCGTTGAGCGTCTGGTTCACTGGATCCCAGGGCTGGGCAGGTACCAAGATCGGGAAGGCCTTCGGGAGGCGGACAAACAGGTCCGCCTCTACCTCGCCGGCCTGCTCGCCGAGCTTCCCCCACCCCTGGAAACCGCGCAGCGCCGACTCGTCGCGACCGGGAAGCTGGAGCAGCTTCCGGCCCTCGACCGCATCGCCCGCCTCGTACAGACGCTGGCCGACCGGATTCGATTCGCGAGCTACGGATTCGCCGGCGTCTTCGACCTCCACAAGATTCGCGAGCAGGAGCTCACGGCCCTCCACCAGTTCGACCTTGGTCTGGTGGAGGCAGTCCCGCGCCTCCGGGAGCGAGTGGAGGCGCTGGCGGCGGCCGCTGACACGGGGGACGTGTCGAGCCCCCTCGCCCAGGCAGAGGCGGGGCTCCGGGACTTCGAGCGCATCCTCGTCGAGCGGGACAGGCTGGCGCGCGGTCTGTAGCGGAGAGGAGACGACATGGCTTTGCTCATGGAAGTGATCGAGTGGCTCGATCCAGACGGCCGGCAGTTCGTCCATCGCATCCCTGAGGAAGGCTCGGCGGATATCAAGATGGGCGCGCAGCTCATCGTGCGGGAGAGCCAGGCGGCGGTGTTCTTCCGCGATGGGAAGGGCCTGGACGTCTTCGGGCCGGGGCGTCACACGCTGTCCACCCTGAACCTGCCGATCCTTACGCGGGTCCTCAGCCTCCCCTGGGGCTTCACCAGCCCCTTCCGCGCCGAGGTCTATTTCGTGAACCTCAAGGTCTTCACCGACCTGAAGTGGGGCACGAAGGAGCCGGTGGCGTTCAAAGACAAGGAGTTGGGGCTCATCCGCCTCCGGGCCTTCGGGATCTTCACCGCCCGCGTGACCCAGCCGCTCCTCTTCATCAACACGCTGGTGGGCACGCAGGGGGCGTATACCTCGGACCAGGTGGAGGCGTATCTGCGTGAGGTGGTTGTCTCCCGCCTGAACGACTTCCTGGGTGAGCACGTCGAGAGCATCTTCCAGCTTCCCAAGGAGTATGACGAGATCGGCGTCGCAGTGAAGACCCGGCTGGCCGACGACTTCCGCCGCTATGGGCTGGAGCTGATCGACTTCTTCGTGAACGCCATCACGGCACCCCCCGAGGTCGAGCGCATGATCGACGAGCGCTCCGGCATGGCTGCCGTCGGGAACCTGGATGACTTCCTGAAGTTCAAGGCGGCCAAGGCCCTGGGCGACGCAGCCAGCGGGATCGGCGCGAGCGGCGGCGGTGCGGCGGCGAGCGGCCTGGGGGTCGGGGTGGGGGCGGGCCTGGGGTTCATGCTGCCCGGGATGATCTATCGGACCGTTCGCCCCGAGGATGCGGACCCGGAGCGCATCCGGGCGCGCGGGACGGTGAACTGCCCAGCCTGCCACAGCGAGGTATCCGTGGCGGCCCGCTTCTGTCAGGCCTGCGGGCACCAGATGGTGGTGGCGAACAGGTGCCCGCACTGCGGCGAGGATGTGACGGCGCAGGCGCAGTTCTGTCCCGCCTGCGGGAGGCGGCTCACAGCGACGCTCACCTGCGGCCACTGCGGGACGGTGCTGCCGCCGGGGACGAAATTCTGCACGAGCTGTGGTGAGACCGCGAGTCCGCAGAAGCCGTGAAGGTCCCCTGTCCGCAGTGCGCCGGTGAGGTCCAGCTCCAGGACACGACTGGCTTCGTGGCCTGCCCCTTCTGCGGATCCAGCCTGATCCTGGATCTCACGGGGGTCCGGCTCCATCACGTCTACCGGCCCCGCCACGGCGCTGCGGCCGTCCTGCCGCTCCTGCGACGCTTCTGCGATGCCCACGGGCTTCCGATGCCGTCGCAGCTCTCCGGCCCAGCGCTCACCTACTATCCCTTCTGGCGCTATGCAACTCGCGGCGGGCCGCGGCTGGTCCCCGCCTGGTCCAGCCTGGAGGCGCGCTGGCGCGAGGTCGCCGCGCCCGAGGCGGAGCAGTCGCTCTACGATCCCGCGGCGGTGACAGGCGCGCGGGTGGTCGAGGCGACCCTGGCGGAGGGCGCCGCGCGCCAGCGGGCTCTCGCCGGGGATGAGGCCGGGGCAGGGGAACTGATACACATTCCCTTTTACGAGCAGCAGGCCGTCATGCGTGGCCGCCGGGTGGACCTCGCCGTGGAGGCCTGCTCTGGCCGGGTGTACGGGGATCGCCTGCCGCCAGGTGCGCGGGTCGGAGACGGCGGCGAGGGCTTCAATCTGGGGCTGGCCCTCCTGGGCTTCGTGGCCATGTTCCTGGGAGCGGCCGTGGCCCCGCTGGGCTGGCTAGCGGTGCTGATCGTGGGCCTGCTCGGCTGGGTCGTGTACTGGATGCTGCGCGAGGCGGGGAGAGGGCGAGGATGAGGGGCGAATTGGAGGATCGCGAGTGGCGTTGATGCATCTCGGGTGTCCGTCCTGTGGCGGCGCGCTTGCCGCGGCGGAAGGCCAGCGCATCGTCTCCTGCCAGTATTGCGGCGGTCAGAGCCTGGTCTTGGTCCCGGGTGCTGTCCCGCGCTCCGCGGTCGCGGCGCAAGTCGACATGGCGGGGGCCCGGGCAACGGCGCAGAATCTCCTGAGCCGTCCGGCGCTGCCCACCGCCCTCCGCCTGCGGGGCCGGATCCAGGAGATGACGCTGTGCTACGTCCCCTTCTACGAGTTCAGCGGCACCCGCCTCGGGAGCTTCCGCATGCGGGAGCAGGAGAAGCGGCCCATCCGACTGGCGGAGGACGGTGCAGCCGGGAAAGACTTCCCGGAGTGGCGGCTCGAGCCGCCGACGGCGCAGGAGGAGACCCGGCTCATCCAGCAGAGCTATGCCAAGATCAGCCCGGCCTGCGATCTGCCGGAGCTGGGGGTCGAGTCCATTCCGTTGCAGGCACTGCGGCAGAGCGCCACCCCGCTCGCCTTCGAGGCGTATGATCTGGTGGCCCTGCAGGGGCGGGGCATCGTCTTCGCTCCCACGCGCACGACGGAGCGCTTCGCGGAAGACGTCCAGTGGCGCGTGCCCGTCCAGAACGACCGCACCAGCCTGGTCGAGCCGCGGCTGCGGATCATCTATTACCCGGTCTGGCAGGCGAGGTACCAGTACCGGGGTCGTCCATACGAAATCGCCGTGGATGGGGTGACCGGAAGCGTCTTGCGCGCCCGGCTGCCGGCGGGGAGCCGCCGCGCGGCTGGGTTCGTGGCGGCGGCGCTGGCCGTGTGCGCCTTCGGCTTCGGGAGACTCGCACGGCAGCTCCTGCTGAGTGGATCCGCCATGGGGAAGGGCGCGGGCTGGACCTTGGCTGCCACGGGGAGTGTGGTGACGTTGGCTGGGGGCGCGGCGGTTGCGCTTCTGCTGGCCTGGATCGGCTGGAACGCCTTTCGCGATCCGGGCGACGTGTGGGTCGAATGAACCTGACCGTCCTTTCCCTTCGGTGCCCGCGCTGCGGCGCGGCCTTGGCAGGGACCCAGCAGGATGTGGCCTTCTGGTGCGGCGGGTGTGACGTGGTGCAGGAGGTCGTGGGCGAAGGATTCGTCGAGCGACCCTGCCACCTGGCCGCGGCTTCGTCCGGTCGCGCGGGCGCCGTTCTCTATCTGCCGGTGTGGGCCTTCCGGGTGCGCTCCACTTGCCGCTGGAAGAACCCCGAGCGTGAGGCGCTGGCCCGACACATCCCTCCGGTCGAGCGGGTCTACGTGACGGGATTCCGCCTGCATAATGCCTTCTACTTCGGCGACCCGGGCTTGATTTTCACCGAGAAGCGCGTCATCCTGAAACCGATCCCCGAAGTACCCAGCGGGATGACGGTCGCCGGCTGCGGCCGGGAGCTGGAGGAGGCCAAGGCCTACGTCGAGCCGCACCTCCTGACGATCATCGATCGACGAGTGGACGTGACCGACATGCAAATGGAGTGCGTGATCAGCGACCCCGTGCTGTGGGGCGTCCCCTTCGTCGATGGGGGCGCCGACCTCAGGGACGGGGTCATCGATTTCCGGATCCCTGCGGCGGCGGTGGAAGCGATCGAGGAAGTTCGCGCGTGCCAAGGCAAGCGCCGACCATGAGCATCCGGGGGGAGCCGGTGGACCTGGTGGGCCTCCTGCCCGCCGACCTGGAGGCGCTGGTGGAGGAGCTGGGGGAGCCGCGCTATCGCGGGCGCCAGCTCTTTCGCTGGATGTATGCGCGCCGCGCCCGAGACGTCGAGGGCATGACCGACCTCCCGCGCGCCATCCGGGCCGTGCTGGCGGAGCGGGTCAGCGTGAGCCGCCTGGAGGTGGTCCGGGTGCAGCGGGCCGTGGACGGGACGCGGAAATACCTCTTCCGTCTGGCGGACGGGGAGGAGATCGAGAGCGTGCTCATCCCCGACGAGGATCGCCTCACCGCCTGCATCTCCTCCCAGGTCGGATGCCCGCTGGCCTGTCGGTTCTGCCTGACGGGCCTCATGGGGATCCGGCGGAGCCTCTCCGCCGCCGAGGTCCTCGGGCAGGTCCTGACCCTCCAAGATTCCCTAGCGCCGGGGGAGCGGATCTCGCATATCGTCCTGATGGGAATGGGGGAGCCGCTGCTCAACTTCCCGCAGGTGGAGCGGGCGATCCATATCCTGTCCCACCGGCACGGCGCCGATTTCTCCGCGCGCAGGATCACTCTGTCCACCGCCGGGCACGTGGCGGGCATCCGGCGACTGGCCGCCTCGGGTCTGGGCGTGAATCTGGCCGTATCCCTCAGCGCCACGACGGACGAGGTGCGCAGCCAGATCATGCCTATCAACCGCCGCTGGCCCATCTCCGAACTGCTGGAGGCCTGCCGGAGCTACCCCTTGCCGAACCGCCGCCGGCTCACCTTCGAGTACGTCATGCTCGATGGCGTGAACGATTCCTCGGGCGACGCCCGGAGGCTCGCCGCGCTCCTCCGCGGCATTCGCTGCAAGGTCAACCTCATTCCTCTCAATGCTGCGCCGGATCTCCCCGACCGGCCGACTCCGCGTGGGCGAATCGAGATCTTTCAGCAGATTCTCCACGACGCCGGCCTCACCGCCACCCTCCGCGAGAGCCGTGGCTGGGAGATCTCGGCCGCCTGCGGGATGCTGCGGGCGGAGAACGTCGCCGGATAGACAAATCCGAGAAGAGGGAGCACATTCTGGACTGGAGGGCCGGTCGGGGGTCGATCCCCGCTGCTTCCTCCGGATGAAGCGGGAGAGAATTCCGCAGGTCACTCGTGGCGTGCTGGAGGCAGGTGCATGCAAAGGCGGGGGGCAACAAGAGTTGGGGTGCGGCGGGTTCCCGGACGTGTATCCAGAGGGATCCTCGCCGCTGCGATCCTGATCGGCGTGGGCCTCCCGGGGCTCTATTATGCGTACGGTCTGCACGCACTGCGGGATCTGGCCAGCCTGTATGCGCACGAGCTGGCCCATCAGGTGGCCGCCGTCTTGCGTGAGGCTCCGCAGCCCGGGGCCGCTCCAGCTCCCGAGATCCGTAGCGTCCTTCACGAGTTTCTTGCCTTGCCACACCAGAATGTGACGAGCGTGCAACTCCTGGATGGGGCGGGTCGGCCGATCTCCGTGCGGGCATCCGTTGCCCCGGTTCACCGCGTTTGGCCTAGCCTCCCCTCGCTGATCGGGACGGCTCCCATCATGGTCCAGAGACAGCCGGTCGGGAAAGTTGAGGTGAGGGCCTCACAGAAGAATCTGCTGAGGGAGGCCTGTGCCTTTTTCGTGGTCTGCGCCCTTGCGAGCATCAGCATCGTCATCCTGATGCCTCAGCCCCTCAAGAAGAGGAGCCGGGGGCGGACGAGAGTGGCCTTTCCACGGTCTTCTGGGGTCCCCCCCTCCGACGGACAGCCCACGGACCCTCGTGTGCCCTTCCCCCTGCAAGGGGTCGCGGACCCTCGCGGACGACCTCCGGAGTCGTTATCTTGCTTCTCAAGAGACCGCGAAGTTCTTCCTTCCATTTCACCGAAATCGGCTCTGACTGCCTAGAGCACAGGGTCACCCGCCCGGTAACGCCCCGCCACTTGCCTCATCGCACACCCTGGGAGAGCGGTTTGGGACTCCATTGTTTCCCCGGAAAGGGGAGATGCACTATCATAGGCGCACCTCGTCTCGGGTCGTGCACCTGCAAAAACTATTGAGCCGGCAGAGGTCGGTGACGGAGGAGGAGCGACGTGGCAAAGTACAGGGTGGTGCTGCTCGATCGTCCCGCATGGTTTGTGCCGACGATCGAACAGGAGGAGCTTGCGGGGATCGACGCGGAGGTGCTCGTCGGATGGGCCCGCCTTGGCGAGTCGAAAGCGCTCGATCCTGTGAACGCGAGCTTGGGGCTGCCGGTCGAGGAACTGAGCCGAATCAGCATCTCGTACATGCCCCGGATGCGACACACGGCGGAGCTGATCGAGCGCATGGCCTCTGACGCCGATGCGATCCTCGTGACCTCGGCCCTGGTCACCGCCGAGATCCTGGACCGGTTGCCTCGGCTGCGGGTCGTCGGGCGACCGGGGATCGGCTATGATGTCGTCGATGTCGAGGCCGCCACGGCCCGCGGCGTGGCTGTCTTCAGCGCGCCGGGATTTTGCGCGCGCGAGGTGGCCGACCACACCCTCATGTTCGCGCTGGCGCTGGCGCGGAAAGCCCCGAAGCTGCATCACGCCATGCGGAGAGGGACCTACGAACGGGGGCTCTCGTCGCCCATGCCGGCCGTCTACGAGATGACCCTCGGCCTCGTCGGTTTCGGCGAGATCGCTCGGGAGGTGGCCGCGCGGGCGAGGCCGTTCGGGTTCATGCTGATCGCCCACGACCCCTTCGTCGAGCCAGCCGCGGCCGCCCCCTACGGCGTGACCCTGCTGGGACTGGACGAGATGCTCGGACGGTCCGACATCGTCTCGGTGCACGTCCCCCTGATGAAAACCACCTTCCACCTGCTGGGCGAGCGCGAGTTCGGCCTGATGAAGCCGACCGCCTGCGTGATCAACACGGCGCGGGGGCCCGTCATCGACCAAGCCGCGCTCATCGCCGCCCTGAAGGCGGGGAGGATCGGGGGCGCGGGACTGGATGTCTTCGAGCGGGAGCCGTTGGAGGCGGACAGCCCGCTCCTCGGCATGGACAATGTCCTTTTGACGCCGCACACGGCAGGGGTCTCGGACTCGAGCCAGATCGCCGTGCGGCGCCGCACCGCACGCAACATCGCCCGGGCACTCGTTGGCGACTGGCCGGAGAGCCGCGACCTGGTCAACCCGCAGGTAAAGGGGCATCCCCGCCAGACCCGCAAGCCGTAAGGTCTGAGGTCGCGGGGCAGCATTTTTCCACAACAGGGGGCGATCCATGTTCGGCGTCGGCGGCGGGCGGACGACCGTGACGGCCCGCGGCGGGATCAAGGTGGCGCAGCTCCTGCGCCACTGCGCCAAGCTCCTCACCGAGCGAGGACAGGCCGTGAGCACCGCGCTGGCCCGTGAGGCGTTGGCCCTGTACGCCGAGCTGGATCGGCCGCAGCGGCTTGCGTTTTTCCAGGCTCTGCTCGGGACGTTCTCGCCCGACCCGCGGCAGGTGCTCCAGGCGGCGGAGCGGTACGCAACCGAACCGACGGCCGGCCGCCTGGCCGAGCTGCACCGGGTCGCCGAGCCGGCGCGCCAGGAACTGTTACGGCGCCTCAACCGGGTGCCCGGAGGGACGGCCGCGATCCTGCGGATGCGCGAGCATCTGCAGCAGGCGCTCCGCGAGGACCCCGCCGTGGCCGCGGTGGACGGAGACTTCCGCCACCTGCTCGCCTCGTGGTTCAACCCGGGCTTTCTGCAGATCGTGCGCGTGGACTGGCGCACGCCGGCCGAGCTGCTGGAGCGCATCATCGCCTATGAGGCGGTCCACGCGATCCAGGGCTGGGACGACCTCCGGCGCCGGCTCGAGCAGGATCGGCGGTGCTTCGCGTTCTTCCACCCCGCACTGCCGGGGGAACCGCTGATCTTCGTCGAAGTCGCCCTGGTGGACGCGATGCCCGAGGCCATCGGGCCGCTCCTCGACGCCCAGGCCGCACGCGGGGATCCCAAGCGCGCGCGAATCGCGGCCCTCTATTCGCTCAACAGTTGCCAACCCGGCCTGCGCGGCGTGTCGCTCGGCACGTTTCTGGTCAAGCAGGTGGTGGACCTGCTGGCGACGGAGTTTCCTCGGCTGCGGCAGTTCTGCACCCTGTCCCCGATTCCGGGATTCGCGCCGTGGCTTGCCGCCCAACTCCGTCAGCCGGAGGCAGGGCAGCCGCGCAGCCTGGGCCGCGCCCTCGCGGCGATCATGCAGACGCTGGGGCCGGATCCCGTCCGGGTCGTCTCCGACCCCGCGGCAGCCGAGCGGCTGCAGCCGGTGCGGGAGGCTCTCCTGGGTCTGTGCGCGACCTACCTGCTCAATCCGGGCGAGCCAGGAGCGGGAACGCACGACCCGGTCGCCCGCTTCCATCTCAACAACGGCGCGCGGCTGGAGCGCATCAACTGGGGGGCCGATGCCTCCAAGCGCGGCCTGCGCGACTCCTTTGGGATGATGGTCAATTACGTCTACGAGCCTGAGGCGATCGAGAAGAATCACGATCGCTTCCTGAATGGGCGGATCGCCGCGTCACGGCAGGTCACATCCCTCACGCTCGCGGGGTGATCCATCGGTGAGCAGGTCTGATTCGTGCGCGCTGCCGTGGGCGGGGTGGCCGTCCACGTCACCGAGCTGGCGGCCGCGCTCGAGCGCCAGGGCCACGAGGTGCACGTCTTCACCCGGATGGGCGGGGGGCAGCCCCCGCTCGAGCGGGTGCACGGGGTCTGGTACCACCGGTGTCCCTTCAGGCTGCATCCCAACTTCATCGACGAGATCCAAGCCATGTGCCGGGCCTTCGTGCAGCAGCTCTTCGCCACGGAGGACTACATGGGCGCCCCCTTCGACATCGTGCACGCCCACGACTGGCTGGCGGCCAACGCCATGGTCTGGGCGAAGCAGGGGCGGGGCCGGCGGGGGATCCTGACGGTGCACTCCACCGAGTACGGGCGCTGCGGGAACCACTTCTGGAACGGGCCCTCCGCCCGCATCCGGGAGCACGAGCGGCACGGCACCGACTGCGCCGACCGGGTGATCACCGTCTCGCGGGCCCTCCAGGGCGAGATCGGCTGGATGTACAACTGCCCCGACGGGAAGGTGCGCGTGGTCTACAACGGGGTCAACGTCCATGCCTATGACGGCTGGATTCCGGATCCGGGCGTGCTCCGCCGCGGCTACGCGATCGGCCCCCTGGACCCGCTGGTGCTCTTCGCCGGTCGCCTGACCGCCCAGAAAGGGCCGGACCTCCTGGTGGAGGCCATCCCGATGCTCCTGCGCGCCTACCCCCGCGCCAAGTTCGTCTTCGCGGGGGACGGCGACCTGAAAGGCTCCTGCGAGCGGCGGGCCCACCAGCTCGGGGTGGCCCATGCCTGCCGCTTCCTGGGGTACCGGAACGGGGTCGAACTGCAGAACCTGTACAAGCTCAGCGATGCGGTCTGCGTCCCCAGCCGCAACGAGCCCTTCGGCATCACCATCCTGGAGGCCTGGAGTGCCGGCAAGCCGGTGGTGGCCTCGAAGAACGGGGGGCCGGATGAGTTCGTCTGGCACACGGTCACCGGCCTGAAGATCTCCCCCCATCCGGAATCCGTCGCCTGGGGGATCGGCACCCTGTTCACCAACTTCGACTGGGCCCGCTGGATGGGGCGCAACGGCCGGGTCGCGGCCGAGAGCGCCTTCTCCTGGGATGCGGTGGCCGACCAGACGCTGGGCGTGTATGCTTCCTGAGGGACGTTCGACCCGCAAAAGGAGCCGGAGGCTGCCCGTTTGTCCGTCACGACGGCAGAGCGCGGGTCTCGGTCTCGGTGCGAGCCGAAGAAGGGGTTCTGTGTCGGCGCTGCCTGTGATCCGGAAGATTGGGTGGGCCGCTCAGTTTCTGTGAACAGAGCGGTGGTGCGCAGGAACTGCTGGACGAAATCGGGAAGGTGCGATAGAAAAGCTGAGGAAATTGGCCAGTGGGAAGAGAGGTGAGGGGGGAAACAGTATCAAGTGCTGGTTCTGCGACCAGGAAGCCCGGGGAACGTGTGGCGCGTGCGGGCGTGGCCTCTGCCACCAACACGCGCACATCCACGACGAGATGACCTTGGCGAAGTCCGATACCTCCACAGGCTATTCGAGTTACTACAACGTATACGGTGCCCTCAAGTGCGCGGACTGTCGACTGGAGTGGAAATCGTTTAGACCGGGCCGGTAGAAAAACACCAGCATGCCACCAAAACGGCCCGGCCCTGCGGCAGGCAGATCCAGAGTCCGCAGGGCCGCCGCAACCGGGAAACGAACGGTCTCCGATACGGCAGCTCGGGGGAAAATTCTCCGGTTGCACGCGTCTCTCGATGTCCTCCAGCGATTGCCTCGCCGGGATCTCCTGGCCCTGGCCCGCAGGGCAGGTCTCAAGGGTCGGTCCCGTCTCAAGAAAGAAGAGCTGGTCAGGGTGCTGGCAACATATGCCGGCATTGCCCCGACCCAGAGCACCTTGGCGGGCGCGCCTGTCCCGCTGCAGTGGGAGGATGCGCCTCTTCCGGAAACCTATGGGGAGGATCGGCTCGTTCTCTTGCCGATCGACCCGTATTGGGTGCATGCCTACTGGGAGCTGGCGCCCCCCGATCACCCTGCAGGTGAAGAGGCGCGGTTCATCTTGCGCGTGTACGACGTGACGTGCATTGATTTCGATGGCTCGAATGCGCACAGTTACTTTGACATCGAGCTGAACCCCGACGCGCGGAGTTGGTACATCAACCTGTGGAGCCCGGGGAAGTCTCTGTGTGCGGAGCTTGGCCGGGTCCTGCAGGATGGAACGTTTGCTCCACGGGTTCGGTCCAACGCGATCCATACTCCTCCCGCTGGGATCTCCTCGCACGCGGAGGAGCGCTGGACGCGGGTGGAATGGGACAAAGCGGGGGGGCGCTTCGGGGAGAGCGGGGGGTCTCTCGAAGCCGCCGGATCGCTTCCTCAATCGGCACCCCCAGAGGCTGCTCCGCACGATCCACAGTTCTCCATCGGCCTCCGACGGTCGAGGGTTCTTGTGCGTCCGGTAGAGTTCATGCATGAGGAGGACTACCGCCGCTTCTTGGAAGGGGTCCGTCGGGCGCGGGTCCTCGGGACGGCCGCGCCAACAGAGCCGGGGGTCATTGCAGGGGCGCGCGGCGGAGATCTCGAGGCCGGATCTTCCTCCGACCACTGGATCAGGAAGACCGAGCGAGGACGAAAGGCTGAAGGGTGAAGCGGGGGTATCTGGCGCTGGTGCTGCACGCTCACCTCCCGTTCGTCCGGCACCCCGAATACGAGGACTGCCTGGAAGAGCGGTGGCTCTACGAAGCCGTGGTGGAGGCCTACCTCCCGCTGGTCCAGGTCATCGAGGGATGGGTCCGGGACCGCGTTCCCTTTCGGCTGACCCTCTCGTTGTCGCCGACCCTTCTGACCATGCTCTTGGATCCCCTGCTCCAATCCCGCGCGCTGCGTCACATCGAACGCCTCATCGAGCTCTCGGAGCGGGAGCTGCGGCGGACGCGCTCGCAGCCCGAGTTTCATCACGTGGCGGAGATGTACCGGCAGCGGTTCCGGGCCGCGCGGGACTGCTACCTTCGGTACGATACGAACCTCGTTCGGGCCTTCCGCGAGCTCCAAGACCGAGGTGGATTGGAATGCATCACCTGCACCGCCACGCATGGTCTCCTGCCGCTCCTCGCGGTCAATGAGGCCGCCGTCCGGGCACAAGTGCGGGTGGGCATGGAGGAGTATCGACGGTCATTCGGCCGCAACCCGGCGGGGCTCTGGCTTCCCGAATGCGCGTATTACCCCGGGCTGGACCGGATCCTGAAGGAGTTCGGGGTCCGCTGTTTCCTGCTGGAGACCCACGGACTGCTGCACGCGGAACCTCGCCCGCGGCAGGGGGTGTACGCCCCCGTGTACACCCCATCCGGGGTGGCGGCTTTTGGCCGGGATCCTGAATCCTCGAAGGCGGTCTGGAGTTCCATCGAGGGCTACCCGGGGGACTTTGAGTACCGGGAGTTCTACCGGGACATCGGGTACGATCTCGACTACGGGACCATCAAGCCATTTCTCCCGGCGGGGGGGATCCGCGCGAATACGGGCATCAAGTACTACCGGATCACGGGCAGGACGGAGCGCAAGGAGCCCTACGATCGGTCCCGGGCCCTCCGAAAGGCTGCCGTTCACGCCGCGGACTTCGTGCGCAAACGGGAGCAGCAGATCGAGCGTCTCGTCCCGGAGATGGACCGACCGCCCGTTGTTGTCGCGCCCTACGATGCTGAGCTCTTCGGCCACTGGTGGTTCGAGGGGCCCGACTGGCTCGACCGCTTCGTCCGCGAGGCAGCCGCCAACCGGACGACCTTCCGCCTCATCACGCCCGCCGACTATCTGGACGTGCACCCGGTAAATCAGGTGTGTGTGCCTGCCGCCTCGAGCTGGGGGTACAATGGCCACAGCGAAGCGTGGCTCAACGGCAGCAATGATTGGATCTATCCGCATCTTCACCGAGCGGCCGACGTCATGGCCGACCTGGCGAGGAAGACGCCATGCGCGCGAGGCCTGAAGCGCCGCGCCCTCAATCAGGCTGGGCGGGAGTTGCTCCTGGCCCAGGCCAGCGATTGGGCCTTCATGCTGAAGACGGGGGCTCATGCGGAGTACGCCGTCAAGCGCACGCGCGCGCACCTGGGGTGGTTTCTGCGCCTCGCGCGCCAGCTCCAGGACGGAGGGATCGAAGAGGGGTTGCTGAAGCCGTTGGAGGCAGGGGACTGCATCTTCCCGGGGCTCGACTACCGGGTCTATGCCGAGCAGGCCGAACAGCAGAGCGGACGAGCGTACGGGGGTACGAGCGTACGGAAGGCCTGACCAGAGCCTGCGGCGGTACCATCGGATAGCGTACAGACACGTACCGGCGTACAAGCGTAGGCCTTCCGCTCCCTGGGTCAGATGCCGACGACCCGCTTCATGGGGATCCCGAGGCCCGAGTCGCCGGAGAGCACGGCGAGCGCCTTTACCCCCTTGACGGTCGCCACACCAGGGAGGAGGTACGTGTTCTTCGCCTGCAACTCCATGAACACGCTGGAGGGCGCCTCCTCTTCGGCCGCGCCGCACACCCGCTTTGCCAGCCCGAACACATCTTCCATCTCATCGATCTTCCGAATGTCCCCGATGCGCAGGTAGATCTCGGGGAACCCTTCCAGCTCCTGCCGGACCCACCGCGTATTGGAGAACTTCTCGGCGTAGACGTTCGCGATCCCCATGGCCCCTGCAATCCGCGCGACCTCGTCCACTGCGCGGGAGAAGATGTGTTCCTTCATGTCAAGCAGCTCGGCGCGTCCAATCCGCGTATCCTCCCGGAACATCGGCGTCGTCTCGATTGCGTCCGCCGCCAGGAAGACCGCCTCGGTGTCCCGGTTGAAGACGAGCAGCGGCAGGAGGTGAACCTTCATGACGAACTGTCCGCGATAATACACCTTCAGGATCTGGTACTGCCGGTCCAGGAACCAGGAGAAGACCGTCCAGTAGATGTTCTCGATATCGCGGTCCACCTGTCGGAAGGATTTGTCCGCCGTGCAGTCACCGACCTCCTTCCCCAGCTCGAGAAAGGAGGCATTGCGCGGGGCGAACTCGAATTCCACACCCTCTCCCCGAACGCAACTGAGCCGTTCCACTCCGGAGAGCGGCATCCACGACGACAGCCTCCACAGGATCCTGGCGATCTCGTCGGCGTGGAAAGCCAGTCTGGCCTTGCCGAAGGCGGTGATCTCTCCGCCCGTCAGTTCGGCCAGCTCGTCCAAGAGCTGCCGGGCCTGGATGAGGGCGAGCGCCCCGGCTAGCGCCTCGTGGTCCGACGTGTGGGCGGGATTCCGCGTCTTCTTGGCAAGGATCGTTCGAGCCTTCGCCAAGAGCTCCTGGGACGGAATCGACTGGAGCGTGGACTGGGCGATAAGCCCCTGGGCGCGGAGGTACTCGCGGATGTCGGTCTGCCGGCGTTCGGCCAGTTCCGCGGCATTCTCGTCGATCAGGCGCTTCAATACCGACGGGTCGTTCCGGCGGACAAACGGGTCGAGGTCTACGCCGAAGTCGGACCGATAATCGCGGCCCCACCGCTCGTAGAACCTCGCCATGGTTTCGATCAGGCGCGTCCCCTCCCGGAGATGCTTAAGGATAGCGAGGCCCAGCGAGAGATTCAGCGTCTTCCGCTGGCGTCGGTTGGCAGTGTTTGGGACGAGCCCATACTCGCTGGGGAGCTGGCCGTATTCCTCGCGAGCTTTTAGGAGAGGGATATCAACGTAGCCCTCGCTGGCCACGAAGCCGAGGATGATGGGGTTGTAATCAGACTGAGGAATTGGTGGCATGGCCTCGTCGCGTGAAGAGCCGAACCGTTTAGGTCGAGACCTCCTGGCGCAGGAAGTCTCCCACAAATCCAGCCTATCCGCACTTGCACGATGCCGTCAAGACGAAACCCAGTTCTCTGCTGGCGAGAGTCCCTCCTGGCGCTGCGGGTGGGTCAGGGGCAAATGCAGGAGGAAATATCGTCTCGGTGCGGGGTGAGTGTGAGGGATTTCACTGAGGCGAACATCGAGCCCGGCTTCTAAGAGCGGTCAGGCCTTCGGAGCTTCATCGGAATGGTTCTGCGGCTTTCCAGCCTCCTCCCCCATTCCGAAATTGTTCAGCGAGACCGCCGGCACGACCCAAGGCCTTCTCTCTCTGGGCCGAGGGCGAAGGCTGGGTGCGCTGCCTCGGTCGCGCGGGGTGTCTGCAGGGGGGAATGGAGATCCGGGTCGGTCGTCCCGCATACGTTTCGTCGGGTGAAAGACACCGGATCCTGCTGTAAGATATGCCGCAACAGTGTGGTAACTGGGACGGGAGGTTGGAGGGAGCAGATGGAGGGCCTGGCGGAATCGCGGCGTTCTTTCGCCAGCCGCACAACCGGGAAGTCATCAGAAAACTCCGCTAGCCGACGGTGCCGTGCTTGGTCGATGAGCGTTCACAAGGCTAGGGCAGGGCGGAACAACTGACCCGGAGGGGAAGCGAGCCTCCGGACGAAGGAGAAGGCGCGATGCTCGCAATGATGCTCACCGCAAAGGCAAGGGGTGCCCTGGAGGCGACGCAGGTACGCGAGCCTGAACCGGGATCAGGACAGCTACGAATCAAAGTGCGGGCGTGCGGCGTCTGTCGCACTGACCTGCACCTCATCGACGGGGACCTGCCCCACCCGAAGATTCCGGTCGTGCCGGGCCATGAGATCGTTGGCACCGTGGAGGCGATGGGTCAGGGTGTGGCCGGTTTCGCAGTGGGTGAACGAGTCGGGGTGCCGTGGCTCGGCTTCTCGTGCGGGAGATGCCGGTATTGTCTGAAGGGGCGTGAGAACCTCTGTGAGCACGCACGGTTTACCGGCTACCAAATCGATGGCGGTTACGCCGAGCATGCCATCGCGGATGCGCGCTATTGTTTTCATCTCCCCGCTGACTATTCGGATGCGCATGCCGCCCCCCTTCTGTGCGCGGGATTGATCGGCTACCGTGCATACCGCATGGCAGGTGACGGGGAGCGCCTGGGGATCTACGGCTTTGGCGCGGCGGCGCACATCATCACCCAGGTGGCCGGGTGGGAGGGACGCCGGGTCTTTGCCTTCACCCGCCCGGGGGACCGGCAGGCACAGGAGTTCGCGCGCGAGTTGGGCGCGGTGTGGGCTGGCCCCTCCGACACCGTGCCCCCCGAAGAGCTCGACACCGCCATCATCTTTGCTCCGGTCGGCGCGCTGGTGCCCGAGGCGCTTCGACGCACCGCGCGCGGCGGCATTGTTGTTTGCGCCGGCATTCACATGACCGACATCCCCTCCTTCGCCTACAGTATTCTCTGGGAGGAGCGGGTGGTGCGGTCCGTCGCGAACCTGACTCGCGCTGATGCCGAACAGTTTCTCGAGATCGCACCCCAGGTTCCGGTGAGGACGCACGTCCAAACGTACCAGCTCCGGCAGGCGAATGACGCGCTCGGGGACCTGCGGGCGGGTCGGCTGAGGGGTGCGGCGGTGTTGCTCATGTAGCCGAACGTTGCCGGCTGGGCTGGAACGCTGTGGCGGAAGGTGAGCGCGGACATCTGGGAGAGGATGCAGAACCCTGGGGTGATCCTGCAAAGCATCTCTTGTGTGCGAACGTACTCATTGATGGTGAACTGGACGCGACGCGGGAGCGAAAGGAGACGCGCCGGGAGGATTCTCGTTCCTGCCGGCGCGTCCTTTTTGGACGGCGCGATCACCCGCAGGATTTTCAGGAAGGTCCTGATCCTAGCGGATAGCGATCGAACCTCTGGGCCGGCTTTCCCTGCGGAAAGCAGTCTCCGGGTTACCCTTTCTGTTTTCCTTTCAGCGATGAGATCGACGTGACATCTGTTCTCAGACTCCTGTGGTACCTTTTCTAATCCCTTGCCACCCCGATCCCCACGAAGAGCCGCAACCGCGCATCCTCAGAGAACTCTTCCCACAACACTCGCAGCCATCGCATTGTGGATCGTGCTCCGGTGACCCATGGGCCCTGATGCCCACGGCAACAAACACCGACAGGGAATCCTGCCGGGGGTCCGGCAGGATTCCCCAGGGTATCGCCTCCGGCCGAGCATGCCTGGGTCCGGCCCCTCCGGGCACAGGCCGCCCTAGACGCCCGGGAAGGGCACGCCCAGCTCCTTGCCCAGTGCGACGAAGTCCTGGACGACCGGCTCCGGGACGGGAATCCCGTGGGCCAGGCGCTCAGCCTTCGTCTCGAACTCGATCTCCCCCGGAATATAGATCCGGTCCACCCCTTCCGCCCGCTCGGCAGATTTGAGCTCGCGAAGCGCCGCGTCCACGTGGGACGTGAACTCCGCCAAGTCTATGAAGCTTTCGACGTTCACCGCCGCAAAAATGCTGCCGACGTCGGTGGGCTCACGCATATTATCGGCCAGAAAGCCCGGGAAGTGGGCCCCGAAATTCGACCCCGTCATCACCCCGCAGAGGAGGTCGATGGCGAGCGCGATGCCGTAGCCTTTGTACCCGCCTATGGGCGCGAGGAGTCCCTTCAGCGCCGCGTGAGGATCCAGCGTGGGGACCCCTCGCTCGTCGAAGGCCCAGCCTGGTTCCAGGGACTTGTTCTGCTTCGCGTGGAGCAGGATCCGGCCGCGGGCCACCACCGTCGTGGCCAGGTCCAGCACCATGGGCTGCTCGGCTCTGGAAGGGATGGCGACGGCGAAGGGGTTGGTGCCGAGCATCGGCCGCCGTCCCCCCGTCGGCGCCACGACGGCCGGCGCGTTGGTCGAGCTGAATCCGATCATCCCGTGGGGGAGGGCCATCATGGCCCAGTAGGCCGCCGCGCCGTAGTGATTGGAGTGTGTCACCGCCACGAAGGCCACGCCGGTCTGCGCCGCCTTCTCGATCGTCAGGCGCATGGCGCGCGCCGCGGCCACCTGGCCGATGCTGTTGTGGCAGTGGAGCAGGGCGGTGGAGGCATTCTCGCGCTCGACCGTGAGCCTCGTTTGCCCCTTCAAGACGCCCGCCTGAAGGCGCTTCACATAGACGCAGAGCATCCGCGTGATCCCGTGGGTGTCCACGCCCCTGAGGTTGGCCTCGATCAGCGAATCGGTGAGGAGGGCGGCGTCTTCTGAGCTAACGCCCACCTTCTGGAAAATCTGTTGGGTCCACGCGCGCAACGCGTCTGCGGTAAATCGGATCCCGGCATCCACTCCTGGCATCGGGGCGACTCCTTCTCATTCGGAGAGATCGACCCCCGCGGCGAGCACGAAGACGCACGCGAGGAGATCAAGAATCTCGAGGGTAGCGACCGAGAAACGAATCGGCACGAGGGGGTTGTATATGACAAAGATGATGATCAGGATCAGCAGCCACCCGGCGGACTCCCGGCGCAGGGCGGTAAGGGTGAGCAGGAAAGTCAACGCACCCACGGCCCACCGGAACTGACTCGCCAGGCCGTACTGCCAGTGCCCGACGGCAGCCAAGAAGAGAAGGATTGCTGGGACGAGGGAGATCAGGATCATGAGCCATCATTCTGGAGGAGACAGCCAGAAGAGGTCCGCTCTTCGCCTTGAATGTATCCCCGACACACCTCAAAGGTCAATACCGGAGGGCCTGGGGCTCCTCCGCCTTGACCGGCATCCGAAGGCACCGACTCTTCGCCGCGCGGCGCCTCCCCGAGCAGACTCGCTGGCGGCCCTTGAGGGGTGTTCGCATACAGGCATTCTCCCGGCGATGCTACCACAGCGCCTCCTAAATGTGCAGGCGTGGCTTGTGGTGGGCGATCAGCCGGATGGACGAAGCAGGGGGATCTCGGGGGTGACCTGGACCGGTCAGGCTCACCCCAAGCAATGTCTCCCTACAAGGAGCCGGTCGATCCTATGGAGAAACACCCTTCTGGTCTCGAATCAGATCATCCAGCTTGGTCTGCGAGGCCCAAGCGGTCACTTCGTCCTGGGCGATCCTCTGGGCGGCCAGGAGGATGATGGCGTGCTTTGTTTCCTCTATCAATTCGGCCTCAGGGACCTCCAAGCTTCGAGCGATCTCAGACGCACGAACGTGCCATGGCTTCATCGCATTCTCCTCCTTTCCCCTCTGAGGCTGCTTCTACCCGATACTTCCCGCGAATGCAAGTGTGGCCTTCACGCCGATGTGGTGTCTCGGGGGCGCGCTTGATCCTCGGTACCTTCCGATGCCCACCCGCCTTGTTCCCCAGCCGCAGGCGGATGCCGGCCTTCTCTCGGACGACACACATGAGGCTGCGGGTGATCCGGAGAGCCTCGGCAATCTCCCGCCCGCTGAGACCCTCCGCAGCGGGTCGGCGGATCTCCGCGTCGGGAGTCTCCCGCTCCCTTCATCTCGACCCACCACGCCCCGCCTGGACGGCCATCTCCTCTCCGGTGATCTGTGGCTTTTTCTCACGAGGGAGCGGTCCGCGGATGATGTGCAAGGCCTGCCTCTGGTCCTTGCCCTCGTCATGGTAGGCTCTTTTTCGCCGTGTGCCACCGCGGTTGATCGGTGGGTCTTCGGCCACGTCTTTCGTCTCGTTCAGCCTCCTTTTCCGGTTGCGTCTGGGTTGCATCTCATGTTATTAAGTGCCGTGTTTTGCAACCTGGGCCCTTGGAAGTATTCGTTGCCTATGGGCTCCCCCGGCGAGATAGTCCCTTGACAAACCGGGTGGGTCTCCCTAGAATCACTCTGGTCATTGCGACCAGGAACCCCGGGAAATTCAACGAGATCGTTGCGCTGTTGCAGGGCCTGAACGTCCTGCTTGTGCCGCTCGACCGGGTCGGACCGACTGCGGTGCCTCCGGAGGGCGGCGAGTCGTTTCAGGAGAACGCACGGCGCAAGGCCGAAGCAGTCGCGCAGGCCTCCGGGCACTTCGCGCTGGGCGACGACTCGGGCTTGGAGGTGGATGCTCTTGGGGGTGAGCCGGGGGTCCTCTCCGCGAGATTTGGCGGCCCGCATCTGACGGACGCGGAGCGGAATGGACTCCTCCTCACGCGGCTCCGCGGGACCGCGCCACCGAAGCGCACGGCGCGATTCCGGTGCGTGATTGCGCTTGCAGATCCGGGCGGTCCAGTGTACCTGGCCGAGGGCACGTGCGAAGGGCAGATCGCGCTGGCGCCGCGTGGGACCCACGGCTTTGGGTACGATCCGATCTTTGAGATCCCGTCCCTGGGGCAGACCCTGGCCGAGGTCGGACCAGAGACCAAGAACCGGCTAAGTCATCGCGCCCAGGCGCTGGCGAGAGCGCGGGAGATCCTCGCGGAAATCCTAGTCGGGGGCGGCTGAGCGCGCGAAGGCCCCGTGAGGCGCCGTGGGCGGGCGAGTGGAGCGGTCGTCTCGGGGTGTGGCGCAGCCTGGTAGCGCACCTGCTTTGGGAGCAGGGAGTCGGAGGTTCAAATCCTCTCACCCCGACCACATGATCTCGGAAGAAAGAAGAGAGAGGAGAATGGATTGGCGGGCTGGGCGGGGTGGCGCTCGACCCACAAGGGGTGATTGGCCCGCTGCAAGGGACTTGCGACAACGGATTGCGCCTGTAGCTCAGCCTGGATAGAGCAACGGCCTCCGGAGCCGTGTGTCGGGTGTTCAAATCACCCCAGGCGCGCCATACGAATGCGGAATGCAGACAGTTGGATACGGTCCGAAAATTACTGGACATGGTTTCCATTCCGTATTCCGAATTCGTCATTCCGCATTTGAGCATGGTGAGCGTAGCTCAATTGGTCAGAGCACTGGACTGTGGCTCCAGGGGTTGAGGGTTCGAGTCCCTCCGTTCACCCCAGGCCGGCAACGGTGAAGTTCGGGGAGGCGCCCGTAGCTCAGTTGGATAGAGCGGCTGGCTTCGAACCAGCAGGTCGGGAGTTCAATCCTCTCCGGGCGCGCCAGTGACGGATACAGAGCGGAATGGCCGATGGCATCACGCGCCATGCGGCAGCGGCGGTGCTGGGAGAGTGCTGCGGGCGCGGCCGTCGGTCGGTTCATCAGGACGCGCCTGTAGCTCAGCGGATAGAGCATCTGCCTTCTAAGCAGAGGGTCGGGCGTTCGAGTCGCCCCAGGCGCGCCAGGCCGCATGGGCGGCCGCTGCAGGAGCCGATCCGACACCGGGGAACGTGGAGGAGAGACACGTAAGGCCAAAGGGGGCCGCTAGCTCAGGTGGTAGAGCAGCTGACTCTTAATCAGCGGGTCCAAGGTTCGAGTCCTTGGCGGCCCACCAATAAAATCAGGTGCTTGGGAGTTCACAACCTGTGAGTTTGTTCCGTTTGCTACCACGTTGCTACCACTTGCTACCATCCGGTCGGCTCGGGTAGCGCCGACACCTGTCGTCCGCAAGAACTCCATCCGCTGTTCATTCCGGGCTGATACACTCTCTCGTCTGGGGCTACAAACGCATACATGGAGGTGGTCCGGGCCAATCCGGTCTGGGGCGAGGAGCGGATCGCCGCGGAACTCCTCCGGAAGCTCGGCGTCCGCGTCTCCTCACGCACCGTCCGCCGCTACATGGGCCGCGGGCTCGGCGGGCGAGGGCCGGGTGCGACCGGCCCTCGGTCGGCGGCCTTCGTCGGGACCCATGCCCACGCCCTGGTCGCTGGCGTCTTCGGCGTGGCGGGGACCGCGACGTTCCGCGTCCTGCACATCTTCGTGGCTCTCGAAGTGGGCAGCCGCCGGCTCCTGCACGTCAACGTCACCGGTCACCCGACGGCAGCCTGGACCCTGCAACAGTTCCGGGAGGTCCTCGCGGCGCCGCACGCCTACCGCTTCATCCTCCACGATCGCGACAGCATCTACTCGCCCTGGCTCGACGCGGCCGGTAGCGCTATGGGTATCCGCGTCCTCCGAACGCCGGTCCAGGCGCCCCGGGCGAACGCGGTCTATGAACGACTGCTCGGCAGTCGACGCCGGGCGTGCGTGGACTTTCTGATCCCGTTTGGCGAGAACCACCTGCGACGGATCCTTCGCGCGTGGCAGGCACACGGCAATCGCGGCCGCCCGCACGCGAGCCTCGGCCAGGGCCTCCCGAGCCACCATCCGGGCTGCCGCGCTCCTGATTACGGGCCACCAGCTACCGCGCGACGCGCGGGTCGTGGCACGATCGATCCTCGGTGGGCTCCATCATGAGTACGGCCTGGAGAAACTGGCGCCGTGAGGCGAATGATGATTATTGCGGAGCACAGCGGACAAAAGAGCCGGAACATCTGTTGCCGAGCGGATGCGCGTGAGCGACGGACTGGAAGCGTACCCCCACATCGACTCGGCACGGCGGGACCAGTTGAAGGGCTGGTGGGGGATGGCAGAGTGGCTGGCCGCTTCGCGCAGCCGCGCCTCAATCGCCGGATCGTGGCCGCCCCGCTTCCCCCAGGAGACGCGGCCGGAGCGTGGAACACCAGGGCTGGACGCGCCAGCTTCGATGTCGCCACATCTCGGTGTGATGGGTGTCGCCAGCACCACGGTCGATGTAGCCAGAGAGCGCTGACGGGCAGGCCAGCACGGAGGCGCGGAGGATCGTGAGCGCCAGGACGCCCGGCGCGGGAGCACCAGGGCCAGAGGAGGCGGAAGGCTTCGCGGTGCCGGCGGAGAAGGGTTGCCGGCTGGACGATCGTAAGGGCCTCACGCCAGGCGAAGCACCGCGCCAGCAGGACAAGCGCGAGTCGCATCGGGTCCGACGCGCGGCGGGGCCGCACCTGCCGTTCCCGGTACAGGGTTAGCTGTTTCCGGAGGTAAAGGTTCTCGCCCGCCAGCGCCACCCGGGAGCGGAGTGCAGTCCCCAAGAACGTCAGCACCTCCCCCGCGACCCCACACAACCCACCCCAGATTGAGGCACCCCGCGATCCCCCCCATAGATGAGAACGCTCCCCTCGGCTGGTCCGCTGATCGGTTGTAGCGCAGATTCAATCGAGGCTTTGAGGGCGGGAGCCTAGCAGCGAGTCGAGAGGGCGGACGAGGTTTTTGCGGAGGACAGCCGTTGTCATTGCACGCCCGCCTTCCCGTTTGCCGGAGGACTGCGAACAGTCGGGTCCCTTGGCTCCAGCGGCATTACCCGCCTTCCTCGCTACTGCGGACCCGTCCGCCACCCTCTCGCCTTCCGCCCACTTCCCAGGGGCCCTGGTTATAGGGCGTACCTGGCTCCCCCGATTTCGCGGTGGGGCGAGGAGGGCTTCTCCAGTTGCTCGGCGCGTCCTGGTCACCGTGCTGTCGCTCCCACCCCGCCGGAGTGGTCCGCCGCGCCAGCCAGCTTGCGACGGCCCATGCGGCCTTCGCCCCTCCGTTACGGGCTCGGCCTCCGGGGCTTCGCACTTTCGAGGCTACCTCTGCGTTCCCTTGCGGTACGGCCCGGTGACTCGCTGGCCATCCCGAGGATGGCGGTGTCGATGGGCTTTCGGGGCTTGGTTTCCCGCCCCCCGACCATCCAAGCTACGGGGCGTCTGGCTCTTCCCCCGGTGGGACTACCTCCCACTGAACGCGCCAGCCTTCGCTGGACGCACAACTATTCTGCGGATTCCAGGCGATGGCCCTCGATCGCCTCTTGACGCCGAAGGGGGCCAGACCGATATATAAATCAGCTAGAGCAACATCCCCCGATGAGAGTTGCGCGGGGGGGGAGTACCACGTTGGCTGACGCGGTACCGCCTTGGACCAGGAGGACGCGGGGTCCTAGGCGGGCGGGAATGCCTGGCCCTCTGGGGTAGCAAGTCCCAGAGGGCATTTTGTTTTGTTGGAGGATGCTTGCCGTGCCCAACGCATACCCTCCGATGCTCGTGGCCAGCGGGGGCGTTTGGTTTTCATAGGCCGAGTGCGAAAATGCATGGTGTCACCAAAATTGGCAGGCGACCTGTGGCCCCGGGCTTGCCCCCACTGCTCGGGCCGGTTGCATCGTATTGAATCACGGCGGGTTCCTTCTTCGCGGCTTGCGGCGGGACCGGGGGCTAAGGATTGCTCTCGGTCCAGACCTAGTTCCGAGGGGGGGCCACCGGGGTCACGCACGGACCAGCAACCCAGCGATTACCCGCCGGTCAGTGGAATGGCTCCCACAGGGGAGGGGGTTCACATAGGGGGGCGAATCTCACCGATGCGTCAAGGAGGGCCACGATGTCAATCATCGCCATTTCCCGCGGGACCTTCAGCGGTGGGGAGGCGCTCGCGGAGCGTGTGGCAGAGCGACTGGGGTATCAGTGTCTGAGCCGGGAAACGAATCTCGAAGCGGCAGCCAAAGAGTATGGGGTCCCGGGGGCCGAACTCGCCGCAGCGATGGAACAAACGGCCGTCATTTTGGGATCGGGTGGGCAGCCAGAGCAGGGCCTACATCACCTTCGTGCGCGCGGCCCTGTGCGAGCAAGCCCAGGGCGGGAAGGTCGTCTATCACGGCCACCTCGGCCACCTCCTGTTACCGGGCGTCTCCCATGTCATTGCCGTGCGGGTGATTGCCGATCTGGAGTTCCGCCTCAAAGCTGCCCAGCAAAAGCAGAATCTCGCCCGCGATGACGCGCTCGCCTACATCAAGAAGGTGGATGAGGAGCGGCAGACCTGGACCCGGTTCCTGTTTGAGGTGGACTGGGATGACCCAAACCTCTACGACCTCGTCCTGAAGCTGAGCCGAATGAGCCTTGAGACTGCGTGCGAGATGGTTGCGCATCTGACCGAGCGCCCCGAGTTCCAGCCGACCGCCGCATCGCTGAAGGCAATGCAGGATCTCACGCTGGCAGAGCCGGGTCTCGGCGGCGCTGATCAAGGATCCCCGCACCCGGGATGCCGATCTGAAGGTAGCCGCCGATGACGGAACCGTAACCGTCACCGGTGCAGCCCCACCGGGGATTGCGGAGGCCGTCCCCTCGGTGGTTGACCAGCTCCACGGGGTAAAGGCCGTCCACCTGAAGGTCATAGAGGCCTCGCCTCTGGGAACCGGTTGACGAATCCCAGGCGGACCCAGCCTGGGGGGGAAACCGCTCACGGACGAAGCGGGTTTTGCCCTTTTACACGAGGCGGCGGCTGGGGTGGAGCGCGGGCTCCCTGCCATGGCCACGGAGTCGCCGAGAGCTGTCAGGACTGCTGAAACAAGCGGTTACGTCGCCTGTGGAGGGAACGCCCCCATGCTGGGCCCATGCCATCAGAACATCCGTGGCAGTGCCAGTGGCGTGAGTCAGCGAGGCCCGGAGCGAGCGCGGCGGGGGGGCTTGAGGGCATTTCGCGGCGCGGACGTCAACCCGATCCCCTCTCGACAAGACCGCGGACTCCGCTATACTGAAGTGCAGGACGAGGGCGCTGACTGGCCACGGCGTCGCCTCACGGACGCGTCAGAGACGCCGGGGCGCTGCCCCGAGGCCAAAGGCCGAGGCGGGCCGATGACTGGCCAGCTAGACGCCCCCAACCCCATAGCGAGAGGCCGCTACAGGAAAACACGTCCCTCCTCTGTGTGCACCTCGCCCGGCCGCAGGGCTATGTTTGCGGCGGTCCCAGCGTCCCAGCCGGGCGACGATCTGGTTTGTCTGCTCCCCGAGGATTGGCCATCTGGAAGTCGCGCTGGCCATCTCCATCTTGGTGGAAGTTGGCCACCTTGAACCCGGCGCTTCCAAGGCGCCGAGGATCAGCGCGAGGGAGGTGTCGACACCCCACCAGATGGTGCCCGTGGGTGCGAAAATGATGGCGAGGGAGGCGGCGCAAAACAGCAGACGCTCCAGCCAGGCGATCACGCCGCCGCAGTACCCTTCGAGCGTCACGGCCCACGCCACGGTCCCGACGGTCAGCGAGCTGAGGGCGATCAGGATCCACCAGATGGGGCCGTTCTACAAGAGAGCATCGTCGAAGGCGAAGGCGAAGGGGATGAGGAAGAGGACGATGCTCTGGCGGAAGGCGATCCAGCCGGCTTTGCCAGAGTCTCTTACAAATGCGTTCCTTGCGAGTCGGCTCTCCCTCCTACATTGATCCACCGTTGCCTTGACGGAGACGCCTGCCCGGGAGTACCCTGCCGCACTGCGTGTCGGAGGGCGCTTCATTCCCTTCCGCTCGAGCTTGCAGCGGACGGGAGCAAGCAGGCCATGTCGTCCTTGCCTCCGGGGACTTTGGGCGTGCCCTGGCGGGATCCTTCGTGGGACGGGAATTGAGGTGTAACCCGACGGCAGCTTGGGGAGGTGACGTGGTCTGAGGAGGAGTTGTTGAGAATTCGTCGATTGGAAGGAGACCGGCGGACAGCTTTGAAGTGATACGTGTCATTCGGCACGAGGGGCGAGCAAGGATACATGGGGGAGGTTTCATGGACCTAAAGGGTGCAGTGGCGATCGTCACTGGATGCACGGGGGGCCTCGGGCAGCGCATCTGTCAGGCGTGCGCTGAGCAGGGGAGTCAGGTTGCTGGCGTGTACCTGCAGTCGAAAGCGGAGGCGGAGGCGTTGGCGCGGGAGTGGTCAGCGCTCGGCCCGCGTTGCATTGCCATGCAGGCCGACGTGAACGATCAGGCCCAGGTCCAGCGGGTGGTTCGACGCGTGTTGGCCGAGTACGGACGGATCGACATCTTGGTCAACAACGCCGCCTACAATCAACTCGTGCCCTTCAAGGACCTGGACGGCTTGACGATGGAGATCTGGGAGCACATCCTGCTGGCCAACTTGACCTCCCCCTTCATGTGTATCAAGGCCGTGGCGCCGGTCATGCAAGAGCAGCAGCGCGGGCGAATCGTGAACGTCGCCTCGGTCGCGGGGCTGGCGCCGCGCGGTAGCAGCATCGCCTACGCCGTTTCAAAAGCGGGCCTCATCCACCTGACCCGGTGCCTGGCGCTAGCCCTGGGGCCCGCGATCTCAGTGAACGCGGTGGCACCAGGCTTGATGCAAGGCACGCGAATGACCGGGCGGTTGGATCCGGCGCAGATCGAACAGACGATCAGGACCTCGGCATTGCAGAAGCCGGTAGAACGCGATGACGTGGCACGGCAAATTGTGGAATTTTGCCGCAGCGACAGCACGACCGGCCAGGTGTTGGTCCTCGACTCGGGCGTGGTGTATCACTAGACCCGCTGCACATAAGGGCAATGTTCTGAGCCTGGCTTGCTGCCGCCCCGTCGATGGCACTCCTGCGACAGCAGCGACAACCGATAGAGCGTCGACGGTGGACGCGAGGGGCGTACAGACTCCAGTTTCTTCCTGGGAGCAGAGGTGGGCGGCTGGCAGTGTCGAGTTGATACGAGTTGGGAGCGCGCGACGATGTGGTTGGGCGCTACCAGGTGGTGGCGCTTGGGCCTCCGTTGACAGAGGAGGAGCGATGATGGCGAGTGAGCACCGGACCTATGATCACCTGCAAGTCGGAATCGAAGATCAAGTCGCGACGATCACCCTGAGCCGGCCTGAGGTCTTGAACGCCTGCAACTCTGCGACGCACCGAGAGATGCAGGCAGTATTCGACGAAGTGGAGGCGGATGACGGGGTGCGCGTCATCGTCCTCATGGGGGCCGGCCGGGCGTTCTGCTCGGGCTCCGACTTGCGTGAGGTCGGCAAGTTTGTCGGTGTCGAAGCGCAGCGCTACGTCAAGCTCGACTTCAGTTCGAAGAACCGGATAGCGGCGTGCTCGAAGCCTGTGATTGCAGCCCTGCATGGCCATGTCGCCGGTGGCGGCTTTGAGATGGCGCTTGCATGCGACATTCGGATTGTGGCGGACAACGTGCTCTTCTCTCTTCCTGAGATCGTACTTGGAACAATCCCGGGCTCCGGTGGCCTGGAACGCCTGCCCAGGATTGTCGGTCTCGGAGTTGCGAAGGAGTGGGCGCTGACCGGACGGCGAATCGATGCGAACGAGGCATTCCAAAGGGGACTCGCAAACAAGGTGGTTCCTCTTGATCACCTGCTCTCAGAGGCTCAGCTATTCGCGCGGGAGTTGGCGCAACGTAGTCCGACCGCCCTGGCGCTTGCGAAAGTTGCCCTCGACAGTGAGCAGGCAACAACGTCGGGGCTAGTCCTCACCTACCACATGCTGGCCTGCGAAGCTTGTCATAGTGACCCAGTGTATCGGGCGCGAACGAGTAAGTACACCGGTCGTACCTGAAGAGCAGCCAGATTGTGAACGGCGCTACTCTCGATCCAGGTAACGTTCTGCAGCGCGGGCATCCATATGTGGGTGGACATGATGAGAGGGAAAGTCATGACGCTGCCCTTGGACAATGTGCGGATCCGGCGGTTTCGGTTAGTGCAGGGATTATTCCAGGCCAGACTTGCCCACTTGGCCGGCGTGGACGAAATGACGATCGTCAACTGGGAAAAGGATCGGACAGTGCCGAGGGGGGAGCGGCTCAACCGCTTGGCGAAGGCACTAGGGGTCGACGTAGGTGAGTTGGTCTAAGCTGATCTCACATGGTGGTTTACTCTCTATCGAAACGGGCCCATACCAAAGTCCTGGGCAAGAGACAGAATCGCCTCATATCCTCCCGAGTTCTTTTCCAAAACTGGTCGCCACTTCGCCCAATTTCCACCGGATGTCAATGAATTCCAGGAGTCCGGGGTATTTCCCGCGTCTTCACAATCTGAGAGGCTCGGTCTCTTGAGGGTTCGACTCCCTCCCCCGGCACTCCAATGGAGCGAACAGCCCCTCCAGCCTCCGCGGCCCCTTCGGTGCTCCTTCGAGTGTCAACGTCCAGTCGAACCCCACCAGGAGCCTCACAAATGAACGCCGGATGGTGTCTCAAACGCGAGCGGACTCGACTCGAGGGAAACAGTCACCCCGCCATGACGCCGCTCACTCCGCCTATGCCCGGAAGGGCCATTCCAACAAGAAAATCTGTGAGCCTGACCTCTTCGTTTGCCCCCATTGTGGCGTGCGCGGCGGGGCGCTCGGTACCCCCTTTCAAGGCGAGCTTCGCTTACCCTGTCACACTGGAGGAGGATTCCCACGACCGAAATCGTCCCTGACCGCGTCCGCCGCCTGACGCGTCTCCGCCTGGGCGGCCTGCTCCCCATCTTGCTCGACCGGGCCACCGCGGCCCGCCGCGGGCACCTGGGCCACCACGAGTTCCTGGAACGGCTCCTCCAGGACGAGATCGACCGGCGGGACAGCCACGGGCTCACCCCTCGGCTGACCGCCGCCGGGTTCGAGGAGGTGGTGAGCCTCGAACAGGTCACCTGGGACACCCCGGTCGCCTTCGACCGGCCGCGGGTCCGGGGGGCTCTTCAATCTTCAGTGGCTCCAGGAGCACGAGAACGTGGTCTTCTGCGGCCCGGTCGGCGTGGGCAAGACGTTCCTGGCGTGCGCCCTGGGGCACAGCGCCCGCCGGGTCGGCGCCCGCGTCCGCTTCGTCAAGGTCGCCCGGCTCCTGCAGGGGCTCCACCAGTCCCGGGCCGACAACTCCTTCGAGCGCGAGCTCCGGAGCTGGGTGGTGCCGGACTTGATCATTGTGGATGACTTCGGGCTCCGCACGCTCACGGCCCAGCCGTCGAGCGACTTCCACGACGTCCTGGTGGAGCGGCATACCCGGGCCTCCACGATCCTCACCAGCAACCGAGCCGTGGATGAGTGGGTGGCCCTCTTCGACGATCCCATCCTGGCGGACAGTGCCCTGGACCGCTTCGCCCACCGGGCTCACCAGACCGTCATGGAAGGGCCGAGTCTCCGGGCGGCCAAGGCTCCCGGTAAAGGGAAAGGAGTTGCGAATCCGAGTCGCGCACGGCAAGAGCATTCCCTCACCCGGCCGCCGGGTGAGGGAATGCTCTTGAAAAAGCGATGGGGGAATACTTCTGAAAAATGACAGAGGAACCTGGAAACGGCCGCGACGGGCAAGGCGGGCTCAGGGGGGGACCGCCAGTCCGTGATCTTCCCATCTCAGCCGGTGCAGTCGGGATGTGGAGGAGCGGCGCTCTTCCATACCGTTACCACCCCGCAGTCGGCGTCCACTTGCACGTAGTCACCGGTGTTCACAAGCTCGAAGGGATTCCCCTCCAAATCGCTCAGCATGGGAATGCCGTTCACGACGCAGGAAAGCACCGCCAAGGGTTCCCGCCTCATACAGACTAGCGCAGCCGGTCCGTTTCCCTCTTTGCACCCGGTGCTGAAGGACATGGAGTTACCGCAGGATCCTTTCGTCGAGGGCATGATCAGCACCTTGTTTCTCAGGTTCTGGCCCCTCAGCGGATGTTTGAGGCCGATGACTTCCCCCGTCGCGGGGTCGTATTCGGTGCGGAAACAGAGTGGAACCGTGGTCACCACGGCTTGCCCCTCAGCTTTCCCCCCGACGATCCGTCTTCCCGTGATGGTCTTTTGCATTTAGCTCCACCGTCCTGTTCGTGCCACCTCAAGGCATTCTTCTGTGGAAGCAACGGCCGTCCGACTCCCCAGAACAGTCAACGCATGATGGGCCTGCTTAAACGAGTTGGTCACCACCTTCCGCGACCCCAGGATTGCGGCTGAGCCTGGGCAGGCGTCATGCATCACTCTGCCTCCGCTCTGCCGAATGAACGCCGCATAACCCAGGCGCTCCGACTCCGCGGCCGTCTGGTACGACGTCGCAAGCCACAACTGCACACTGTCCGCGATTCTTCGGCCGGCCAGGCGCTCCGCGATCTGCTGGATCTCCCAGAGCGAGGCAAAGGGACAGCCCAGGATGACCGTATCCACGTCGTCGCCCCTGCTCAGGTTCGTCATCGCCTGGTATGTCTCTCGCAGCTCGCGCCCGGTGAAAGCCTTCCGTTGCCGGAGCGGGCGCCGACCGCAGGCCGTATCCAGATCGGGAGCCTCCGGGGTAATCCCAGCAACGTGAAACATGCTGATCGCGCTCTCGGCGTAGGGGAGGGAGGCGCTGATCTGTTTCGCCTCTTCGGCGCTGAGGTGCTCGATGCCCGTGAACACCGGGATGCGGGACTCCGCCACCGCGCTGGCATAGAAACCCAGGGCTCCATAATCCGCCGGACACTTGAGGTCAACGGCGACGTCGACCTGGAGTTCGGCCCTGCGGTTTTCGTCCAACAGCTCCCCAAATTCCGGCGTGACGCCAAGAAGGGCTGCAGCCAGGGAGCTTTCCATGCCGTGCCTGGTGGTTCTGGCGCCAAGGACGGAGTTGGCGTAGACCACCGCTGAAGACTCCGTCCAGGCGCAGATCTCCCCTTTCAGGGGTGCATTTCCCACCAAATAGGGCGTGCAGGTTCTCGTGAGCTGGAATCCTGCCCGACGAGCCAACTCCCGGAGTTCGTCTTCGAAGGCGGCCTCCTCCGTGCTGGCACCAGACTCAGCCCAATAGTTGGAGCCGGCGCTGGCCACCTGCGTGGTCGTGAGGCATTTGACTCGATGGGAACACACCTGGCGCAGCTCCGTGATGTACTCATCCACCGTTCGCCGTGAGCAACCCCTGCTGGAAGGCGTGCGCAGCATGGCGTGCACACTGCTGACCGGGACCAGACGGTGTGCGCCCATGGCCTCCCCCCAGGCGATGAGCCAGTGCATGTACTTCGCCAGCAGGGGCCCGGCATCCCCCCTCACGATGTCCCGCTGCTCACCCGTCAGCTGCATGGTCGTTTCAGGCTCCAATCCATAATTAGGAAATGCCGAGGTTCCATCTCCTGCAGGGCCGATGACAGGAGGAGTAACTCCCATCAGCCCCAGAACCAGTCGCCCAGGTCACCCGGCAGCTCCTGCCACTCCGGATCGATCACGAACGTCTCGAGCTGCATCTGGCCATCGTCTCGGCGAACCTCGATCACCCGTAACCAGTTGGGGTCGTCCCTCTCGGGGTAATCCTCTCGATAGTGCCCCCCGCGGCTCTCGGTCCGCAGGATCGCGGCTCGGGCGACCATCTCCCCCACCAGCAACAGGTTCTGCAGCTCAAGCGCCCGCACCAGGTCGGCCGGGCTCTCGATTGAAAGCGCGGGGAGCGATTCGGCGCGAATCTGCTGGAGGAGTCGAAGCGCCTCCATCAGCCCGCGACTGTTCCGGACCGCGAGCATGTTCTCCCAAGTGCTGCGCTGGAGCCTTGCGAGGATCTGCGCAGGCGTGAGGTCCCCCGTGGTCTGCCGGAGCGACTCGATCCGCTCGAGCGCAGCGCCGGTCACCGACCCGTTGAGGGGTTGTGTGTCCACACCGCGGGCACGTCTGGCAGCGTGCAGGCCCGCCCGCTTGCCAAACACTTGCGAGTTCACCATCATGTGCCCGCCCAGCCGATCGGCACCGTGCATTCCGGCCGAGACCTCGCCGGCAGCGTAGAGGCCGGGCAGGCTGGTCTCGGCGTCTTCGGAGATATAGAGACCACCGTCTGAGCATTGATGCACGCTGCTCACCTCGAGTCGCCCGCCGAGATCGATGCCGCGGTAGCGCATCCATTCCCGGTGTTCGGGGGAAACGTTCTCCGGGTCTATTCCTTCGACGTAGCAGCCGTGGTGTGGGGTGCCCTGGCCACCCAGGACCTCCTTCAGGATTGCCACGTCTAGGTAGCGCGAGGCCCGATCGCGGGTCGAGAACGGATTGTGGCCCCCTCGTTCCCAGAGGCATTGTTCGACGCCAAGACCCGCCGGCAGATACCTCGCGAGAAACTCCTCCCCAACCACATTCGTAACGCGAGGGTAGCGGCGCCAGGACCAACCGCCCCATATCAAGTTGAGCGATGGGTGGACCGTCGCCAGGAACGCCTGCATGAACTCCATGTTGATGAGCCTGGCGCCGACATTGTAGGCCATCGCATAACCGTCGCCGGTCATGCAGCTCGGATGGCAACTGTACATGTATAGCTGGGCGTCCCCACCGGTCGCAAGGATCGTTGCCTTCGCCGCGAAGACCGAGACCTCGGCGCTTCTTTCGTCGATCCCGACGGCCCCGACGCAGGCACCATCTTTTACCAGGAGGTCGGTGATCATCGTGTGGTCGCGTATGCTGACATCACTACCGCGGACGCGGTAGGCTAGGCCGGGCATCACCTGGACGAGACGGCGCCGGTCGGAGGCCTTAAAGCCACTGGCGACGACCGCACCGTACCGCTCGAGATCGCGTCGAGCCTCCTCCTGCCCGCCGACCATGGACCGGACGAGCGTGCGATCGGCCATGCCCAGGCCCGCTTGGAGGATCAAGGCGATGTTCAGGTCTGTCTCCTCCTCGGGCTTGCCGGGAACACCCCGCCCGGCCGAGTAGCCCCACCAGGGGGCGATCCCGCAGCCGGTCGCGCCGGCCCCGCGCATCCCGAGCCACCCGAACCAGCCCTTGATTGCAAGTGTCGTCCGCGCCCCGGCCTCGCAGGCGGCCAGGGCGGCTCTCGCCGCCGCTCCGCCCCCGCCTATCACCAGTACATCGGAATCAATCAGGTTTGGCATCACAGTCTCCCGTACAGGTGAAAAGGACCTAGGATCGAGGGTCGCGCCGATAGTGTATATAAAGAGCGACTGCATCTGTCAAGGATCGCCGCCGATGACCGATCGATGACCCCCGAAGACTCTGATCATCTACCCCTCGTCTCAACGATCTGTGCTTCGCGGAACAAGAAGCCAAAGCATCCGTACGCCATCGGAGACATTCGTGCGGGTAGACCATTCAGTCAGCGATCGGGCCTCGCCTAGGCGGTCGATCGTGAAGGAGTTGATCGCTCTGCGGAGAAAAATCGAAAAAGTCCTTGACAACCGTTCCGGCGGGTGATAGTCGCTTCTGCCAATCTATGATCTAAGAGCTTAGATCAATGACAGTTTGCTGAGTCGAATATGCCTCGAAAGAATTTTCCTCTCCTTGGCCCTCGCAAGACTCTCACCGAACTGGTGCATCAACAATTGCGTGCTGACATCATCCGAGGACGTTTCGATCCGGGGGAGTTCATTTCCACGGGGAAAATTGCGGAGGCCATGGGGATCAGCTCCATGCCAGTCCGTGCGGCCCTGACTCGGTTGGAGACCGAGGGTTTGATCGTCATTGTTCCGCAACGAGGCGTCAAGGTACCGGGCGTTTCCACCGCTGTGGAACTACGGGAACTCTTCATTATCCGTAGCAGACTCGAAGGCTTGGCGGCTCATCTTGCCTGTTCGCGTCTTACGGAGACGGATTTTCGAACGCTCAGACGTTTGCAGGTCGAGATGGCCAAGCACGCCAAGCGCCCTGATGCGAAGCGCTGGCTGACCGCTAACGAGCGCTGGCATCAGCTTATTTTTCGTGCAAGCGGGAATGAACAGCTGGCCCGGCTCTTACTCGAGCTGTGGCACCGCGGCATGTCACGTCGCATCGGCGCGCCAAACGTCCCGGGTCACATGGACCGCCGCTTTCGGGAACACCAGGCCGTCCTGGACGCCCTGGAGAAAGGTGATGCCGAGTTGGCTGAGCGTCTCTGGCGAGATCACATCCTCGCGGGAGGGGAGGAGATCATCAAGTACCTAGAGGTGGAGCAAGCTCCGGTGAAGGCAGAGAGGCGAGGAGGCGGAGGTAGCGATGGACTTCACAATGCCCGAAGAGGTCGTGCTCCTGCGACGGACGGTCCGGGACTTCGTGGAGAAGGAGGCTGAGCCCCTCGCGGAGCAGATCGACCGCGAGGCCCGGATCCCACGGTCTCTCCTTAAGCAGGCAGCAGAACTCGGATTGTTCGGCCTGTCCATCCCGCCAGACTATGGTGGCGCCGGATTCGGCGAATTGGGTTCGGTCATTGCCTTGGAAGAACTCTCCCGAACGAACGGCGCGGTCAGTATGGTGATTTGCCCAACCGCACCCGCCGCAACCATCGCCCTGGCTGGGACAGAAGCGCAGAAGCAGAAATACCTCCCACCGTTGGCTCGAGGTGAGCGCCTGGCCAGCTTTTGTCTCACGGAGCCGGGCGCAGGATCGGACGCGGCGGGGATCAGGACAACTGCCGTACATAAGGGCGACAAGTTCATCCTGAACGGGAATAAGCTGTACATCAGCCGGGCGGCAGTGGCCGACACCTTCATCGTTACGGCAGTGACTGACCCGGCTCGCAAAGCGAAGGGTGGGATCACGGTCTTTGTCGTCGAGAAGGACTTCCCGGGTTTCAGTGTCGGCTCCAAGGACGACGAGATGGGCCTCCGGGGTTCGGAGAGCGCCGAGGTCGTGTTCCAGGACTGCGAGGTACCCGCGGAGAACGTGGTGGGGACGGTGGGGGGTGGCTTCGACGTCATGCGCATGATCCTGGACAGGGCGCGGCTCTGGGCGGCAGCCAGGGCACTCGGAGCATCCCGGCGAATTCTGGAGCTGAGCCTCCAATACTCGACGCTCCGTGAGCAGTTCGGGAAACGGATCGGGACGTTTCAGGCGATCCGTTTGAAGCTGGCCGACATGGCCACATGGATCCACGCTGGACAGTTCATGGTGTACCACGCTGCCTGGAAGATTGACCAAGGGCGAGGACGCAGTCCAAGAGGCCTCCATGGCCAAACTGTTCTGCTCCGAGACGGCCGGGCACATCGCCGATATGGGAGTCCAAATCCACGGCGCCATGGGATTCATGAAGCCGACGCCGGTGGAACGGTTCTACCGCGATGTCCGAGCGTACCGGATCCTCGACGGGACCTCCGATATTCAACGCCTCATCATCGCGGGGAAGCTCCTGCGATCGCAGGGGTTGAAGGTTGCTGTCGGCGAGTGAGACCAGAAATTAGCGTGGAGAGCGCTGCGCGGTCAGGAGGCAGACCTCGCGCTCAGTCGCCGGCGGTGCACGGAGGAGACATCAAAAAGAGTCGCCTCATAGGATGCCGAGGCCCTAGTGGAGGAATCGGGCAACAGCCGAGGTGGCGGGACACATCCTCCTTCGGAAACTCCGCGACCTTCTGATGTGAGACGGATCAACGGCTTCCCCCGCTTCGTCTTCCGGTTGGACGGCCGCGTTGGATCGGCGAGCCGTACTCCGAGTTCGGCAGGTTTCACGAGGGTGAATCGGATCAGGTACCCATTGCGCAGAACATTCTCGGGGGAGGAAAAAACATGAAAACGCGAGTGTTGGCATTCGCAACTGTGCTGGTCCTGGCTACAGGCGGCGGGATGGGTAGCGTGGGGATGGCGGCTGCTGCAGGGACGGCCGGCGGTCTCTGTGCGAACCCCCAGACAGTACAGGGGTTTACTACCTGCGCGGACATCGCCGCGGCCGAGCGGGAGGGTGCGGTCGTCATCTACTCGCCCGATGTCGAGCAAGGGACGGCGAAGATGCTCGAGGCGTTTCATGCGCTCTTCCCGAAGATCAACACGAATTACGTGCGGCTGCAGGCCGGCGCGCTCTACGCCAAAGTCCAGGCCGAACGGCAGGCCCGCACCTACGTGGTGGACGTGCTCAACCTCTCCGACCTGGGGCTCGTCTTCGACTTCGAGAAGCGGAACGGCTATCAGCGGTACGTGTCGCCCCAGATGTCGGCGTACAAGCCCGAGTACAAGAGTCAGCCGGAGGGGAACTGGACGTGGGGGTCAGTAAATGTCGCCGGCATCGCCTACAACCCCAAGGTCGTCCCCCGCGATCAGGCGCCGAAGAGCTGGGAGGATCTCCTCGATCCCAAATGGAAGGGATCGATCAACGTGAAGACGTCGAACTCGGGTCTCCAGCATTTTGTATGGTACATGCTGACCAAGGAGTTGGGAGCGGAGTACTGGCAGAAGCTCGCGCAGCAGGAGCCGCGCGCCTTCGACTCCCAAATCCAGCAATACGACCGCCTGGTCAATGGCCAAGACAAGCTGGCGGAGTGCGCCCAGTACTCCGGCTTTTTGGAATTCAAGCGGAAAGACGCGCCGCTCGAGTTCGTGTTGCCGACGCGCGGCGCGGTGGCTGGCCCGGAAGCGTGGGGCATCGTGGATAACGCACCACACCCGAACGCGGCCCGGCTGCTCCTGGATTGGTTCCTCTCGCCTGTCGGACAGAAGCCGTTCATCGACGCCCTCTTGATGCACTCGCCGCGGATCGACGTGGCGCCACCGGCGGGCGCTGCGGCCCTTACCGGTTTCAAACTGCTCTACCCGTCCGATTGGCAGGACTTTCTCGGCAGCCGCGCTGCCTACCTTCGCACGTGGGATGCCATGGTGGGACGGCGCTGAAAGGTGGATTGGTCGATATAACCCTGTACGCGGAACGCTTTCGGGGGAGGAGGAACATGAAGACGCGAGTGTTGGCATTCGTAGCTGTGTGTATCCTGGCAGCGGGCGGGATGGGCGGTGTGGGCATGGCGGCGGCTGGAGAAACGGCCGGCGGCCTCTGTGCGAACCCCCAGAAGATCCAGGGATTCACGACCTGTGCCGACGTTGCGGCAGCCGAGCGGGAGGGTGCGGTCGTCATCTACACGCCCGATGTCGAGCAAGGGACGGCGAAGATGCTCGAGGCGTTCCACGCGCTTTTCCCGAAGATCAACACGAATTACGTGCGGCTGCAGACCGGCGCGCTCTATGCGAAAGTCCAGGCCGAACGGCAGGCCCGCACCTACGTGACGGACGTCCTCAACCTGTCCGACATTGGGCTCGCCTTTGACTTCCAGAAGCGGAACGGCTACCAGCGGTACATCTCGCCAGAGATGGCGGCGTACAAACCCGAGTTCAAAAGCACGCCGGAGGGGGACTGGACATGGGGGTCGGTAAATGTCGGGGGCATCTCCTACAACCCCAAGGTCGTCCCTCCCGACCAGGCGCCGAAGAGCTGGGAGGATCTGCTGGATCCCAAGTGGAAGGGCTCGATCAACGTGAAGACCTCGAACTCCGGTCTCCAGCATTTCGTATGGTACATGCTGACCAAGGAGTTGGGAGCGGAGTACTGGCAGAAGCTCGCTCGGCAGGAGCCGCGCGCCTTCGACTCCTACGTTCAGCAATACGACCGCCTGGTCAACGGCCAGGACAAGGTAGCGGAGTGCGCCCAGTATTCCGGCTTCCTGGAGTTCAAGCGCAAGGGGGCGCCGCTGGAATTCGTGCTGCCGGCCCGAGGGGTGGTGGCCGGGCCGGAGGTGTGGGGCATCGTGGATAACGCCCCCCACCCGAACGCCGCCCGGCTGTTCCTGGACTGGTTCCTCTCGCCGGTCGGACAGAAGCCGTTCATCGACGCCCTCTTGATGCACTCGCCGCGGACCGACGTGGCGCCGCCGCCGGGCGCCGAGCCCCTCAGCAGTTTCAAGCTCCTCTACCCGTCCGACTGGCAGGATTTCCTGGGCAGCCGCAATGCCTTCCTGCGCGTCTGGGATGCCATGGTGGGGCGGCGCTAAGGGGACGGCAGCGGATGATCGCACCAGCGGGGGGGCTCGGGACGCGCTTCCGCCGGCTATGGGAGCGCATCGCCACCGTCCAGGGGGTCACGACCGCGGCCGTCCTGCTCGGCTGCGGGGCCCTCGTCCTCTATCCGGTGCTCTTCCTGATCGAGGAGTCGCTCAATACCGGCGACCCGATCGTCTTCCCCGCCGAGCAGTTCGGCCTTGGCAACTACCTGGATCTCGTCCATGACCTGGGCATCGTGCGCAACACGGTGCTGGTGGCATTCCTGGCGACGGCCATGGCTGTCGGCTTCGGCTTCGTGCTCGCCTGGATCCTGTCGCGGACGGACGTGCCGGGACGGCGACTGCTCGAGCGGCTGATGGAGCTGCCCTATTACGTGACGCCGCTCGTCGGTGCCCTCGCCTGGAGTATCCTTGCGGGCCCGAAGAACGGATTTCTCAACCAACTCTGGCACCTGGTAGGAGGTCAGGGGGATCTGTTCAACATCCACTCGGCCTTCGGCATCGCCTGGGTGATGGCCTTCTTCGAGGGGACGGTGGCCTTCATGATGATTTCGGCGGCCATGAAGTCGATGGACCCCGCCCTCGAAGAGAGCGCCCGCGTCCTGGGGGGCAGCAAGCTCCGGACCATGTTGCGGATCACGCTGCCCCTGGTCACGCCCGCCGTCCTGGGGGCCACCGTCTTCGTCTTTGCCGAGATGCTCGGGGCCTTCGCCGCGGCCCTCGTCCTGGGCATCCCGGCCCGATTCTATGTCATCACCACCGCGATCTACGAGTCGACCTTCTCCTATCCCCCCGACTATGCCAAGGCGGCGGCCATGGGGATCGCGCTCTTCGCGGTGATGTTCGTGACGCTCAGCATCTACCGGCGGATCGTCACCCGCGGGGTGCACACCACCATCACCGGGAAGGCCTTCCGCCCGCGCGTCATGGCCATGAGGCGCTGGCGCTGGATGCTGGTCGGCATCTGCTGGGCCTATGTCTTTGTGGCCGTGATCCTGCCCCTGGGGGCGCTGCTGCTCACCTCGTTCCAGCGGTTTGCCACCGTGATTCTTCCCGGAGAGCGTCTTCACGCTGGCGAACTACCAGACCTCCTTGCGGATGGGCCCCGTCCGCTCGGCGCTGGGCAACAGCGTCCTCCTGGGCGTGGGCGTGGCGACCGTCGGGGTGCTGATCATAACCGTCCTGGTGTGGATCATCTACCGCTCGCACGCGCCGGGCCGGGGCGCCATCGAGTACTTACTCATGTTTCCCCAGGCGGTCCCCCGTATGGTCTTCGGGCTCGCGCTCTTGTGGGCGTGGTTGAATATCCCGGTGCCCATCTACGGCACGCTGTGGCTGCTGGCCCTGGCCTACTTCACGGTGCTCCTTCCGCTAGGCGTGCGAACGATGGGGGGAGTGGTCCTGCAGATCGATCCCAGCCTGGAAGAGTGCGCCCGGATGTGCGGCGCCTCTTGGGCTTACCAACTGCGCACCGTGACGGTCCCCCTGCTGCGCCCCGGGATCGTGGCCACGTGGCTGCTGTTCTTCATGGCGAGTGTCCGGGAGCTGGGTGCGTCGATCTTCCTCATGGGACCGAACAGCAAGGTCATCGCACCCTCCATCGTGAGCTCGTGGATGAGCTCGGGGACGGAGCTGACGGCCGCCATGGCCATTATCCAGAGCGCGACCGTGCTGGTGGCGCTGGTGATCATGCTCTGCAGCACGCGCGGCATCTCGGGAGAGCGCCAGTGGTAAACCATTTCCGCATGTCACAAGGAAGCCGGGCCCCCGCCGACGCAGGGCAGCGGGACGACGCAGCAACTGGCGGCCAAGCCAAAGCGCCCGCACCGCGGGACAGCGCACCATGCATCGAGGTCGCCGACCTCCTCGTCCGCTACGGGGACATTGTAGCGGTTAACGGCGTGAGCTTCACCGTTCGTCGCGGTGAGCACCTGACGCTTTTGGGACCATCCGGATGCGGCAAGACCACGACGCTCCGGGCGATCGCGGGCTTGGAGCAGCCGGCTTCCGGCAGTATCCGCGTCGATGGGAAGCCCGTCTTTTCGAGCGCCGATGGTTTCGACGTTCCCGCCGAGAAGCGCGGCATCTCCATGGTCTTCCAGTCCTATGCCGTGTGGCCGCACATGTCGGTCTTCAATAACGTGGCCTACGGGCTGCGGGTGCGGAGGCTCGACCCCGCCATCGTGGCAGAGAAAGTTGAGTGGGCCCTCGACCTGGTGCACATGCGAGGATACGGCCAGCGGTCTGCCGCGAAGCTTTCTGGCGGCCAGCAGCAGCGGGTCGCTCTGGCGCGCGCCATCGCCTTCTCGCCGAACGTCGTGCTGTTCGATGAGCCACTCTCCAACCTCGACGCCAAGCTGAGGGCGGAGATGCGCGTCGAGTTACGCGAGCTGCAGCGGCGGCTGGACATCACCTCGGTCTATGTCACCCACGACCAGGAGGAAGCGCTCGCCATCTCGGACCGGGTCATTGTGATGAACGAGGGCCGTATCGAGCAGATCGGGACGTCGGAGGAGATCTACAACCAGCCGCGCAGCCGGTTTGTGGCCGACTTTGTAGGCTCGGCGAATCTGATCGCCGGACGTGTGCGGGGAGACTCCCGGGAGCCCGGCCCCATTGCCTTCGAGATGACGGGTGGGGTGCTCTTGCAGGCCCACGCACTGCATGCGCCGCGGGGGGACGAGACGCAGGTCGCGGTACGTACCGCGTACATCACCCTCGGGCCCCCGGGTCCGCCGGGCGGCGCCAACGCCGTGGCCGGGTCCATCCGCCAGCGGCTGTTCCACGGCGACTTCATCCAGTACATCGTGGACTGGCCGGCCGGCCAACTGGTCATCCGCCGGCCGCCGACCGACGTATTCGAGGAGGGGATCGGCGTCGTCGTCTCCTTCGCCCCGGAGCACTGCATCCTCCTGGAGGGGTGAGGGACGGGCGAGCGCGCCGCGGCTCTCCCGACGGCGGGCCCCGCAGCGGACAACCGCGCCCAGGTCTTGCCGGATCGCGGGGGAGGGGCCGCGGGCAGCCGGAGGCAGAAGTGACGGATCTGCACTCGGACGAGGCAAACGGAGAGGTCCGGACTGCCGACGTCGTGGTGGTGGGCGGCGGCGGCGCGGGCCTGGCGGCAGCCGTGGCGGCGGCGGAAAGAGGAGTCCGGACAGTCCTCCTGGAGAAGGGGGCAGAGCTCGGCGGGTCGACCCGCCTGTCCGTCGGCTCGTTGTCGGCGGCGGGGACACGGCTGCAGCGCCGTGCCGGCATCGTGGATAACGCCGATGCGTTCCGAGCCGACATGGACGCATTTATCGGCGACCTCGTTTCCCGCGATAACCCGACGCTGCGCGCTGTGCTGGCGGCCGAGGCCGGTGTGACCCTGCAGTGGCTTGAAGATCTCGGCGTGGTATTTGCCGGGCCCTTTCCCGAGCCGCCGAACCGGGTGAGCCGGATGCACACCGTCATCCCCGGCCCCGGCATGTACATTACGAAGCTCGCCCGTGCAGCGGAGCGGGCCGGGGCGACCCTTTGCTGTGAGGTTGCGGCAGACGGATTGCTCACTGACGCGCGCGGGCGGGTGGTCGGCGTGAAGTACCGGCGAGGTGACCGCTGGCACCGACTGCTGGCGTCCCGCGGCGTCGTTCTTGCGACCGGCGACTTCAGCGGTGACGCGGCGCTGCGCGCGCGTTTCCTTAATGCGGCGGCGAGCGCTGCCATCCCTATCAACCCGACCAACACCGGGGATGGCCACCAAGTCGCCCGCGCCGTGGGGGCAGCCTTCTGCAACATGGATGTCATCTACGGCCCCCAGCTCCGGTTCCCCCGCGCGCCTCGGCCAGGGCTGGTGGATCGCCTGCCAGCCTGGTCCTGGCTCGCACGCCTCGGGGCACTTTATTTGACTCGGGCACCCTCTGTCTTCCTGAGACCTCTTGTGACCTCGCTCTTGATCACGCACATGTCGCCGACGGATCGCCTGTTCCAGGAAGGGGCTGTCCTCGTGGATAGGGAAGGGAGCCGTTTGGACGGTGTGCCCCCCGCTGCAGCGTTAGCGTCTGCTCGCGAGTCTACCGGCTTCATCCTCCTCGACGCGCGGCTTGCGGAACTCTTCCGTCGCTATCCGTATTTCATCTCCACGGCCCCGGGGATCGCCTATGCGTACTTCGACGATTACGCCTGGGGCAGGCCGGATCTCGTGCATCGCGGCGAGACGCCGGAGGCCTTGGCGGGAGTCATCGGCGCGCAGCCGGATCGCCTTCGGGCTGCAGTCGAACAGCTCACCGAGAGACCGCTCTTCGCTATGGGGCCTGTCCACGCCATGCTGACGGTGACCGAGGGGGGCTTGGCCGTGGACGGATGTTGTCGAGTGCTGGGTGAGAACGGGTCCGTCCTGCCCGGGCTCTACGCCGCCGGCAGCGCCGCCCAGGGCGGCATGCTGCTCAAGGGACATGGCTTACACATCGCCTGGGCGATGACCTCGGGTCGGATCGCGGGAGCGATGGCGGCGCGCCAGGTGCCGATCCCGGTGGGTGATGCTCTAGGTGATGGCTGCATCAGCGACAGCCGGCACGAAGCCCGGGCCGCCTAGAAGAGGATTCACGTTGGACCATCAGGAGGAATCCCTGTGAGCCCTGATGCGAAAGTCGTTGCCGTGACCGGCTCAGCCAGCGGGATCGGCTACGAGACGGCGCGGCGGCTTGCCGCTTCGGGGGCTAACGTTGCCCTGCTCGATGTTGACTCGCCCGCGCTGGCCGTCGCCGAGCGGACGATCCCGCACGCTGAAGGCCAGCTCATGAGCCTCGCTGCCGACACGGCCGAGACGTTGCAGATGGAAAGCGCCGTGCAGGCCATCACGGCGCGGTTCGGCCGACTCGACGGACTCGTTGCCAACGCGGGCGTTCGCATGCGGTCGACCCGAGTCACCGAACTCGAGGACGAGGTATGGGACCGCCTCATGCGGGTGAACCTGCGCGGAGTTTTCGTCGCGTGCCGCGCGGGCGCGCGGCCGATGATCGCCGCCAAAGGGGGCGCCATCGTCGCCGTGGCATCGCTTTCCGGGTTTGCGCCCCGGATCGGCCAGAGCGCCTACTGCGTCAGCAAGGCGGGAGTGATCCAGTTGGCCCGCACGCTGGCCCTCGAACTTGCGGAGCACCGCATCCGGGTGAACGCTGTGTGTCCCGGCACCGTGAACACCGCCATCCTCAAGCAGGCACAGGCCCAGGACGGGCCCCAGGTCCTCCAGGACCGGATTTACGGCTCCACGACGCACTTCCGGCCCGGGATACCGCTGAGGCAGATCGCCGAGCCGGAGGACATCGCGGCGACAATCCTGTTTTTACTCTCGCCGGCGGCGCGGCACATCACTGGCCAAGCGATCTTTGTGGATGGCGGCGAGTCCATCGTCTGACCGGCGGTTGCAGGGCGCGATCGCCTCCCAGAGGCTAGCGGAGCGAAGGAGGGAGTCACCATGGCCGTTCTGAACTTTGACAGCGTCATCCCAGCCTGCGTCACGCCTTTTATGGAGGACACCGAGGTGGATTTCCAGCGCCTGGCGGCGCATGGGCGCTGGCTTGCCTCCATCGAGGGCATCACCGGCATCGTCTGCAACGGACATGCGGGCGAGGGGCTGGCGATGAGCGAGGACGAGCGGACGGAGGTCATCCGCTGTCTCGTGGCCGCAGTGGGTGACAGCTTGCCGATCATTGCAGGCATCGTAAGCGAAGGCACGAGGGTGGCGGCCGCGGAGGCTCGGCGTGCCGCCAAGGCAGGGGCCAGTGGGCTCCTCGTCTATCCCTCCCACAGTTGGCTCCGCTTCGGGTATCAGCAGGGAGCGCCGCAGGACAGGTACCGCGCCATCGCCGAAGCCTCTGGACTGCCCCTGGTCCTGTTCCTGTACCCGGAGGCCACCAAGGCCACCTACGATCTCGATACCCTGCTCGATCTGTGCGCCAATCCTGCGGTCGCCGCGATCAAGGACGGGGTGCGGAACATGTCCCGCTGGGACACCGAGACTCCCGTCATCCGACAGGCCTTTCCGCGCATCAAGATCTTGACCTGCCAGGACGAATACCTCCTGCATACCATGTGGGAGTCGGACGGTGCAATTGTCGGCTACGCGGCGGCCGCACCGGAGTTGATGGTCGAACTCTTGCGCGCTGCCAAGGCCCACGGCTACGACGCAGCGAAGCGTGTCTACGATCGGACGCTGGCCCTCACGAGCGCCCTCTACCACATCGAGCCCCATGTGGCCGCGACGGTCGCGCTCAAAACGGCGCTGGTGTTGCGCGGACTGCTGCCCAGCGCCGTCGTGCGTTCGCCCCTGATGCCGCTCAGCGCCGCGCAGACGGCGAAGATTCGGGCGGGTCTGGAGGCGGCAGGGATACCAGTGGCCGTGCCGGTGGCGGCGTGAGGGCGCAGGATGGACTCGCCACCCCTCCAGTACCTGCCATCTCACGGCCAGAACATGAGGGATACGACGGGTGGCGGCGTTCCCGCCGGAGGGGAAGGGCGGCGGTCCCTGGAACACCAAGAAGCATCTTCTCCGGTGAATCCATGACGCTCGAGTGAGAGCCCGGTCAGCAGCCCTCATATCCAGCAGGGACCCATGGGAACACGCGAGAATCGTCTCGGCCTTTTGCTCCTCCTGCCGACTTTGGCTTTGATGGCCGGGTTTGTAGTTTTCCCTGTCGTGTACGCTTGTTGGCTCAGCCTGAACCAGAGCGATCCTTTCAGCCAGGCCACGACGTTCGTCGGACTTGCCAACTTCCAAAATCTGCTGCAGGGTGACGACTTTTGGCATTCCTTGCGCGTGGGCTTCTCCTTCACTCTCGCCACGGTGTCATTCCAGGTGCTGCTAGGGACGGCCGTGGCGCTGGTACTGCACCAGAGCTTTCACGGCAGGGGTGTAGCGCGCGCGTTAACACTCTTTCCCTTCATCATGCCGACCATCGTCTCGGTTCTCATCTGGCGCTGGCTGTTCAATGATACCTATGGGATTGTGAACTTCCTCTTGAAGGCCTCCGGGCTCATACGGGCTCCGATCGTCTGGTTCGGCACACCGGGCATGGCGATGCTCTCCGTGGTTTTGATGAACGTCTGGCAATTCTTTCCGTTTGTAGTGATCACCCTCCTGGCCCGACTTGCGACGATCCCGGAGGATCAGTACGAGGCGGCCCGGATCGACGGTGCCTCGGCACCCCAGCAATTCTGGTTCATCACTCTTCCCCACCTCAAGACGATCCTGGCGGTGGTCATCCTGCTCCGGGGTATCTGGATGTTCCAGAAGTTTGAGCCCATTTACCTCCTGACCCAGGGCGGGCCATTGCGCGCCACGCAGCATCTTCCGATTCTCGCCTATAACGAACTGTTCGTGAATTTCCGGATGGGCTTTGCCGCGGCAGTGGCGGTCCTCAGCTTCTTGATTCTGGCGGCCGCCTCTGCCATATACCTCAAGATCCATCGCCCGGTGGAGGCAGAACTGTGAGGCAGGCCGCGACATCCTGGACATCCGCGCTAGCCCTCCCGGCGAGCTGGCGCTCCCCCTCGGCTCTGCGCCGCATCAACCGCCTGGGCTTCTACGTCCTCGTGTTCGCCATGCTTCTTCCAATTGTCTTCCCTGTCCTCTGGATGTTTTTGAGCGCCCTGAAACCCCTGAAAGACTTGGTAACCGTGCCTCCCACAATATGGCCGCGCCATCCTACCTTGAAGCATTTCCGCGACCTGATAGCCCTGACGAATTTCCCGATCTACATGTTGAACAGCACGCTGACCGCCTGCCTGACGACCGGTATCACCGTTTCGGTGGCGACCTTGGGTGCATACAGTCTTACCCGGTTCCAGTATCGGGGACGACAGCTCCTCGCGACCTTCTCCCTGCTCTCGTATATGTTCCCGCCCATCCTGTTGGCTATTCCACTCTTTGTCGTCATCACTCGGCTCGGAATGGCAGACAGTCTGATCAGCCTAGCGTTTGCCCACATCTCCTTCGCTCTGCCCTTCTGCCTCTGGCTCATGTGGGGGTATATGAAGAGCGTCCCCGTGGTACTGGAAGAAGCTGCGATGATTGACGGCGCCTCGCGCATGGGTGCCTTCGTTCGGGTGGTCATCCCGATGTCGGTTCCGGGGATCATCGCCATCGGAGTCCTCTCATTCCTGGTCTCCTGGAACGACTACCTGTACGCCTTGATCTTACTGACCTCCGAGGGCAAGAAGACCATCTCCGTGGGGGTGTTCAACCTTCATTGCCCCCATGACGGTCGAGTGGGGGCTCATCAACGCTTCAGGGGTCTTGATCACCCTGCCGGTGATCCTGGTGTTTGGTTTCGTGCAGCGGTTTCTGATCCGTGGCTTCGGGGCGGGCGCGGTGAAGGAGTAGCGTCGGTTGCTCCACAGACAAAGGAGTCGCGCGACGTGACGCAATCCCGTGAAAGTCCCGGGCGGCCATATCGTGTGTGCCGCCCATATGGCCAAGGTGTGCCGGTGGGGCGTGTTTCTCTGCCCTTTGAGGATTCAGTTCCTTTCTGGCGTTGTCGGAAACTCGCCTGCGCCGATAAGTGAAGAAAGAGGATTCCAACACGAATTCCACGACTCCATGGAGGGGACGAACATGAAGCAAGGGATGAGTCGGCGAGGATTTATGCGGCTGACGGCTGCCGCAACTGCGGGTGCGGTGGCGGGGACGATGGTAGGACCGTTCGTCCGGCGGGCACACGCCCAGGTAAAAACGGTCCACCTTTTAACGACCGAGACAGATCCGGACTCGGTGCGGGTCCTCAAGGAATTGATCGGGGAATACGAGCAGGCAACGCCAGGCATCAAGATCGAGGGCGAATTCCTATCGTGGCAAGACATGTTCCCCAAGATTATGGCGGCGATTGCAGCGAGGAATCCCCCAGAAGTGGTCTACATCGAGGATCTGCAAACGGCGAAGTTCGCTAAGCAAGGGCTCTTGTTGTCGGCATCGGATGTGGTGAGTGCAATCGGCCGTGAGCGATTTATTCCAAGTACGCTCAAAGTGATTCGAGTGGACAACGAAGAATGGGCGGTTCCGGCCACCCTCCAGTTCTTCAGCCACCTACTATCGAGCTGACTGGTATCGTGAGAAGAAGTTAGAACCCATGGAGACCTGGGACGACTACCTCCGGATTGCCAAGGCATTGACGGATGGGAGCAAAAATCGGTACGGGGTGAACCTGCCCATGGGCAGTTCGCGCTATACGGTCTGGATCTTCACCCCATACGCCTGGAGCAACGGCGCACGCTATTTTGATCGCAATGGCACCCTGGTGATGGACAAAAGTCCCAATTTGGAGCGGTTTGCGGAAACCCTGGATTGCTGGAAAGAGTCTCCCAAATACGGCCCTCCCGGCATTTCCCAGTTCACTTGGCTGGAAATGATGCAAAGTTATTACACTGAACAGAACGCCCACTGCGACTATGCTCCACGGTTGATGACGCAGTTGGAGCGGAATGCGCCCAAGCTGGTCCCGCCCGAGATTACGCAGCTAACCGACACCCCGCGGACCGCACGGCCTACCTCCTCACGAAGGCCTACGCGTTCATGAAAGGCAGCCGGGCGCCCGAAGAAGGCAAGAAATTCATCCGGTGGAGCATGGAGACCGATCGGTATATCAGGTACATCCACACTGTTCCCGGCCATATGGCGCCTACGCTGGCAGATGTTGCCAAATCGGAGAAGTACCTCAGTCACCCGCTGATCAAGGCAAACCTTCCGGTGCAGAAAAAGTTCTTGGAGATTATGGCCAAGCCAACCTCCATGCCGATTCACATGGAGGACGGAGGATTGAATCTGAACGCTATTCAGCTTCTCGACGGACCGCACGTGATCGAGATGGTGCAGTCGGTCATCATCAAGAACGACCCGCCGAAGACAGCTATCCGTCGGGCGGCTGAACGGCTCCGCGCGGCCGGCGTCGCGTGACGTGGATGGGCGATCTCGACCAGGGTGTCCGGGGGGGGCACCGCTCGGGCGTGGAGGCTATGGGCTATCCCGTGAGGGTGAAGGAGGATCACAGATGAGTTCTTTCGGATGGCAGTGCTGCTGGTGCTCGGCCTGAGCGTGATCGGATTCCCGGCGCTGACCCTACCGAACGCGCAGGCGGGCGAGGCCATCAAGGGCACGACCGAGATGACCTCGCCGGAAGCGCTTAACAACCAAGTGCTGGATCAGTTCAAGGCGGAGGTCGAGAAGAATTCAGGGCGGCGGATCCAGGTCGGGCTGTACAAGGGGACAATTGGCACGGGCAAAGAGCTGATGGAGGGCCTGGTCCTGGGCTCCAACCAGATCGTGGTGGTAGAAAAGTCGCTCCTGAATGCCTACGTCCCGTCGGTCGGCGCGCTGTCGCTGCCGTACATCTTCAAGAACCGGGAGCACATCAATCGGACTCTCCGAGAGTCGGAGGTGGGCAAGACGCTGGAGCAACGGGCGGCGGCTAAAGGCATCGCGATCCTCGGCTGGTTCGCCTACTCGCCACGCGCCCTGGCGACCAACCGTCCGGTCCGGCAGGTCGGCGACATGGCGGGGCTCAAGGTCCGGATCATGAACGATCCGGTAATGCTCGCCACGTACCAGGCAGAGGGGGCGCTCCCCGTCCCCATCTCGTCCCCCGAGACGTACCTGGCTGTGAGCCAGGGCACGGTGACTGCGGCGGACACGACTGTCTCCGACGGACGCGACATGAAGCTGCCGGAGGTGGCCAAGTACATCGCACTGACGAACACGTTCCACAGCATTGCCGGCATCTACGCCAGCAAGCGCTGGTTCGACGGGCTGCCGCCGGACCTTCAGAAGATCGTGTCCGAGGCGGCGAAGACGTCCGTGCGGTTCGCGGATACTGAAGAGCCGAAGCTGTACGAAGGCGCGCTCCGAGACTGGGCCAAGACCTCGGAGGTCATCCGCCCGGATCTGTCCGGCTTCCGGCAGGCCGTTGCCAAGATCTACCCGCAGTATTACGACAAGTTCGGGAAGGAGATCATCGACGGGATCCTGAAACTGGGCGAGCAGTACAAGTGAGCCAACCGCATAAGCGAGCGATTCAGCGAGAGGCGACCGAATGGCGCGCGTGACGGCGGTCATCTGTCAAGGCCTCGAAGCAATCACCTGTTGTCTGCTGACGCTCCTCTGTGTCGTGACATTTCTGGGCGTGGCGGATCGCTATGTGCTCCACACCGGCATCGGCTGGACCGAGGAGCTGGCCCGATTCCTCCTGATCTGGGCGTCGTTCCTCTCGGCCACGATCGTGGTGCACCGGACCTCGCACTTCTGCATCACCTTCCTGGTCGACATGTTGCCGGGGGCCGCGCGCCAAGGGGTGGCCCTGACGCTGAACCTCGTGACGATCGGCGTGCTGGGGGTGATATTCGTGCAAGGCGTCCGGGTGACCGACATCATGCGAATCCAGGTGTCGCCCGCGATGGATTTGCCCATGAACTGGATCTACCTCAGCCTGCCGGTCGCCACAGCGCTCATGATCCTCTTCCTCGCAGCCCCAGCCTGCCTGGAGATGCTGCGCGCGATGGCGAAGGGTCGATCGGCAGCGTGAGGGAGTCAGGAGGCGGCCGCGATGATTCTTGCTCCTCATCGCGGTGTTCCTCGTGCTGCGTCGCGCTCGGCGGGACCATTGCCATCGCCATGCTCCTGAGCGCGATCGTCTACGTGGCGGCCGGGGGGCCGAGCGGAGTGGACGACGCTCGGCCTCAAGATCGTCACCGGGCTGGACTCCCTTCCCCTTGCTGGCGGTGCCGTTCTTCATCCTGGCCGGCGGAGCTGATGAACCAGGCAGGGATTACCGAGGCTCTGCCGATCTGTCGGTTGCGCTGGTCGGGACGGATCCGAGGTGGATTGGCCCACGTGAACGTATCCTCGATCTCTCTCGAGAGATTTACCACCGGCGCCCCGTGCCCGGGAGCCAGATCAGCCCCGTCATCTGGACTCACGTGTCGCACGAGGAGTCGGCCCAATTGCTGGCGGGCACGGGCTTCAGCTATATGACCAAGGGCATCATCGTCTCCGATCACTGTGGGACGCACGTTGACGCCTTCACCCATATCGACGCCGACGCCCCAAGGCGGAGGCGATCGACCAGATCCCGCTCGAGCGGTTTTACTCGCCGGCCATCTGTGTGGACGTTTCGGAGACCCCGAGGGGCGAGTACATCCGCCTGGCGGAGCTCCGGAGGGCTGTGGAGAGGAGTGGGCAAGACGTGCGGCGCGGCGATGCGGTGCTGCTGTACACCTGGGTTCCCGGAGTGGCCCACGCCCTGTGAGCTCGGCCGGCTTGCCGGCCTGGACACGGAGGCCACCGTGTGGCTGGCGGACCAGGGCGTCATCAACATCGGGACGGACGCCTGGAGCCTGGACCGGCGGACCCCCGAGGAGGTGCCACCGCGGAACCCGGCGCACCTGGTGTGTCGGGACCGGAAGATCCTGAACACGGAGAACCTGGCGATCCCGCTCGAGCTGATCAACCGCCGGTTCATGTTTGTGTGTCTGCCCTTGAAGATCCGGGGGGCAAGCGGCTCGCCGGTGCGTGCGATCGCTGTCCTTGACCCGTGACGCATCGGAGAGCGGACGGCCGGTCGGTCGGTGCGGCGGGTGAGCGCTCGGGAGCCGGCCGGGAAAGCGAGGCGACATGGGAACGGTGATCGAGCACCGGGCTGATGTGGTGGTGGTCGGGGGAGGCGGCGCGGCCCTGCGGGCGGCGCTGGAAGCGCGGCGGGCTGGCGCCCGGGTGCTCGTCATAACGAAGGGGCGGCTGGGCGCGACGGGGGCCACCGCGTTCGGGGTGGCCTCCCTTGCGGGCTTTGCCGTTCCGGACGGCGCGGGAGATCCCTCGGACAATCCGGACGTTCACTTCGAGGACATCCTGCGCAACGGGGCAGAGTGCGCCGACCCGAAGCTCGTCCGCATCCTGGTTGACGAGGCGCAGGCAGCGGCCACGGCCCTGCAATCTTGGGGTGTCGAGTTCATGAAGGGGCCGGATGGAAACATCCTGGTGGCGATGGGCGATTTCGCCTCGAAGCCGCGGAACCGGAAGATCCACGGGCACGGGCGGCCCATCGTGTTGGCATTGAAGAATCGGTGCGCAGAAGCCGGCGTGGTCGTCCTGGAGAACACGGCGGTCTTCAACCTGGTCCGAGACGAGTCAGGTTGCCGCGGCCTCCTCGCCGTCGATTTGAGCGGGGGGCTGCATGCGGTCGCGGCAGGCGCGACGGTCTTCGGGACCGGCGGGGCCGGGCAGCTCTTCGAATACAGCCTGTCGCCCCCAGACGTAACCGGCGATGGCTACGCACTGGCATACCGAGCGGGGGCGGAACTCGCCAATATGGAATTCATGCAGGCGGGTTTCGGCCTCATCCATCCCTTCACGAACATCATCATGGCCTGGTTCTGGCTTTTGGGCCCGAAGCTCACCAACCGCATCGGCGAAGAATTCCTGGACCGGTACCTGCCTCCCGGGATGGATCGTGAGACCTGTTTCCGAGCCAAAGTGAGGCATTACCCATTCAGCAGCGAGGACCCATCGCGGTATCTGGAGATTGCGGCGAAGCAAGAGATCGAGGCGGGCCGCGGGACGGAGGGGCGGGGCATCTTCCTGGACCTCCGCCAGGTGAAGGAAGCGGAGCGCATCCCACCTGGCAGCGACATTGCCGCCATGTGGCCGGTCTCCAAGGAGTGGTTCAAGTCAAAAGGGGTTGATGTCATGAGTCGCCCCCTCGATCTTGGCCTCTTCGGGCACGCCATCAATGGCGGGCTCCGGATCGACGAGAACGCCCAGAGCGCCATCCCCGGCCTGTATGCGGCAGGCGAAGCGTCTGCCGGCCCGTACGGGGCCGATCGCCTGGGCGGCAATATGCTGCTGAATTGCCAGGTATTCGGGGCTCGCGCTGGATGCCACGCCGCGCAGTCAGCGCGTGGCAGATACCCGGGAATCCCGGAGGCGCGTCAGCGCGACTTCGCCGGAGAGATCAAGTCGCTGCTGGGTCGTACAGGTAGCCGCAGCGTGGCCGAGGTCAAGCGGGAGATCAAGAAGACCATGAGCCGCCACGTCTTAGTGAGCCGGAGCGGATCAGGTCTGGAGGCCTGCCTGGAACGTCTGCAGGTCATTCGCGAAGAACTCGTGCCGGCCGTTGCGGTCGGGACGACCAGGGAGTTGGTCGGCTTTTTGGAGATCAGGAACCTACTCGAGGTAGGGGAACTGATGGCTCGCGCGGCCTTGATGCGGGCCGAGACCCGCGGTAGCCATTTCCGGGAAGACTTCCCTGTGCGCGACGAGGCGTGGGCCGGGCCCCTCTTCATTCGCTGCGAAAATGGCAAGGCTTGCCTGAGCAAAGGACGCTTCGCATGACCCGAGGAGAGAGTAGAGTCCTGGTTGAGATGACCGACGGCGTGGCGACGCTCACCCTGAATCGCCCGGCGGTCCTAAACGCCCTCGATGATGTCACCTACCGAGAATTGGAGACGTCCTTGGATGATCTGGAGAGCCGGGATGAGATTCGAGGACTGGTTTTGACCGGAGCGGGGGAGCGGGCCTTCAGTGCCGGAGCGGACCTCACCTACATGCGCGCCCTGGATGGGGAGTCCCGGCAGGAGTTCATCCTGCTCACACACCGCGTGACGAACCGGCTGGCCTACTTCCCGCGACCCACCGTTGCGGCCATCCGGGGGTACGCGCTCGGAGGCGGATTCGAGCTGGTCATGGCCTGCGACCTCCGGGTTGCCGGCGTGGGTACGCAGTTCGGCCTGCCGGAGATCACGCTCGGCAGCATCCCGGGCTCTGGGGGGGTCCAGCGACTGCCGCTCTTGGTAGGGCCAACCCGGGCAAAGGAGCTCATCCTGACCGGGCGTCGTCTCTCCGCCGAAGAATCGCTGGCATGGGGGCTCGTCAATCAGGTTGTTCCGTCCGAGCGAGTCCTGGACACCGCCGTGGAGCTGGCCCGGACCATCGCGCGGCACAACCCGGTGGCGGTTGAGTACGCGAAGATGGCCCTCCAGCTTGGACGCCTCAGCGATTGGGGATTGGCTGCCCGCTACCACAGCCTGACCTCCTGGGTCTGCCAACAGACGCCCCACTACCGGTCGCAGACGGCGCGTTTCGCGAAGGAGACAGAAGAGGAGCCGCGGCCATGAGCGTTGGCGCGATGGTACGAGGGCTTGCCGAGGGGCTGGAATGGGTTGAGCAACTCCTGATCAGGGCCCTGTTCCTCGGGCTTGTGGTGGTGGTCTTTGCGGGAGTATTGCTCCGCTACGTCTTCAAGATTCCGTTGATCTGGGGCGAGGAGTTGTCGCTGTTCATGTTCATCTGGTTGGCCCTCCTCTCCGGGAGCATCGCGGTTCGACGCCGACTCCACTTCCGGATGGCGGAGCTCATTGCCAAACTCCCCAAGAAGTTGCGGACCTCCATCGACATCGCCGCCCTTCTTTGCATGGCGACGTTGACAGTGGTCCTCGGATGGCAGGGATACAACTTGGCGGGGAGCGGACTGACCGAGCAAGCCCCAGCGCTCCGTGTGCCCATGGTGTGGGTGTACGCCGCCTATCCCGTCGGCGCGGTAAGCATGATGGTGTTCCTCCTCGAGGGATTCCTCGTCGGTCCCCCGACTTCTGGAGGCGCGTAGTGGATCCGCTGGCTATCCTGTTCGGGAGTTTTGTCCTCATGCTTGCGGCGGGGGTCCCGATCGCGTACGCCCTGGGCGTGGCATCTCTCGCCACGATGTGGCGGGCCGGAATCCCGCTCGAGGTCTTCGTCCAGCAGATGTATCAGGGGATCAACAGCTTCGTCCTCCTGGCCATCCCTTTCTTCTTGTTGGCTGGAATCCTGATGAACCTTGGGGAGATCACCGACCGTCTGGTGCGAATGACGAATGCGCTGTTCGGCCGCATCCCGGGATCGCTCGCCGTGGTGAACGTCGTGGCGAATATCCTGATGGGCGGGCTCTCCGGGTCCTCGGTGGCCGACGTGGCCGGCCTGGGGTCGATCCTCATCCCCGGCATGGTCAAGGCGGGCTACCCCCGGGAATTCACCGTCGCCCTGACGATCTCCGCGTCGACCATCGGCATCATCATCCCGCCCAGCATTTTCATGGTGGTGTACGGGGCCGTCGGCAATGTGTCGATCGGCGCCATGTTTCTCGGCGGCGTGGTCCCCGGGGTTCTCATCGGCCTGACCCAGATCGTCTACTGCATCGTAAAGGCAGTCCGGCACGGGTATCCCAAGGGGGAGCGGCTTTCCCTGCGGCAGATCGGCTGGGCGGTGCTGGCCGGGGTCCCGCCTTTCGGGGTGACCCTGATCATCCTGGGAGGAATCATCGGGGGGGTGTTCACCGCCACGGAAGCAGCCTGCGTGGCGGTCGTGTACAGTCTGATCCTGGCGGGCTTCGGGTACCGGTCGTTGAGCATCGCCCGCCTCTTCGCCGCCATCAAGGAGGCGGCCAATTTCACCGGCCCAACGCTCTTCTGCGTGATGAACGGCATGATGTTCGGATGGATGATGGCCTATCTCGAGGTCCCGCCGCGCATTCAGGCGTTTGCCCACTACCTGCACCTCGGGCCCACGACGACCCTCCTGTTCATCATGGCGCTCTTCGTGATTCTCGGCACCTTCGAGAGCGGGGTGGCGAGCATTATCATCTTCCTCCCAGTCGTCCAGGCGCTGGCCGACGGGGTCGGCCTGAACCACGTGCACGTCGGCGTGATCGTCTGCGTCACGCTGGCCCTGGGGTTGATCACGCCCCCCTACGGCCTCTGCCTGTTCATCGGAGCCCAGCTTGGAGAGATTTCGGTAGAGCGGGCCTTCAAGAGCGCTTTCACGTTTGTCGTGCTTTTCCTCCTGGTGGATATCCTGCTGGTCCTGGTGCCTGGTACGGTGCTCTGGATTCCGCGGTGGCTCGTTCCACAGATGGTGGGGGGGCGATAAGATCTCGCGGCGTGCATGCAGTCATGAGGAGGCAAGGTCATGAACGGACACTGGAAGGTCTTGGGGGTCGGACTGGTGATCAGTATGCTCTTGTTTACGCTTGCCGGGAAGGTATCGGCGGCGGAGATCCTGATGCGCATCGGCAGCGAGGAGCCCTTCAAGACCCCTCCGGGGATCGCCGCTCAGTACGGACTGGAGTTTCTGGCGCAGGAACTTCCGAAGCGGTCGGGGGGAAGGATCGAGGTTAAGCTCTTCCACTCTGCGGTCCTGGGGAATGAACGAGCCCTGATGAAGTCCCTCACGGTGGGAGGCGTCGACGCGACGGTTGTGTCTATCTCAAATGCGGCCCCGCTCGTCAGCGAGGTTGGCTTCTTGGCGGCGGCGTACCTGTTTGAGAGCTACGCCCAGGCGGAGCGGGCCCTCATTACAGACCCGCGCCTCTTCAACCGGCTGCAGCAGATCGTCAAGGACAAGAAGCAGGGGTTTCAACTGGCCGCCCTGGCGCTCACGGGAACGCGGAACCTGTACAACCGGGTGAAGGTGGTGAAGACCCCGGACGACCTGAAGGGCATGAAGATGAGGGTCATGGCGAACCCGACCGAATTCAAGGTCTGGGAGTCGCTGGGGACTCTTCCAACGAACATCCCCGCCCCGGAGATCTACACGTCGCTGCAAACGGGGGTGGTGGACGCGGCCGAGAGTAGTCTGCCGGCCATCGTTACGGGGAAGTACTACGAAGTCGCACCGTACATCATCTTGACCCACCACCAGTACAACGTGCACATGTACTTCCTGGGCGACCGGATGCTGGCCCGGATCCCCCCCGACCTGCAGAAGGTCGTGCTCGACACCTTCCGCGAAGCCGGCGCGGTTCAGTTCAAAGCAGCGGTGAGAATGGCCGACGAGAAGCTTGCGGAACTGAAGCGCCTACCGGGTGTCACGGTCGTCGAGGTGGATACCAAGCTTTTCGCGGCCAAGGTGCGTGACATCCAAGATGGGGTGGCGAAGGATCTAGGGGTCTCGGATCTCTTGAAGCTCATCCGCGACCTTCGATAGAACAAGGGACAGAAGGACCCCTCTTCTTTCAGAAGAGAGGAGGGCGGGGGAAGGGACATGAGGGGCGTAGGAGGATCGGAATGCACACCGAGGCGCAGTTTCTCTGCGCGGACGAAGCGGTCCGGCTGATCCCGAACGGTGCGACGCTGACGATCGGCGGGACAGGAGCAGTCCTTGAGCCAGATCTGGTAGTCGCCGCGCTGGAACGACGGTTCCTGCAAACCGGGGAGCCGCGCGATTTGGTCAGCATCAACCCGATGTGTCCCAGCGATCGGCCGGGTGAGGGTGGCCTCAACGTGCTGGCGCACGACGGGATGCTCCGACGGATCATAGGTGGGAGCTATCTGGCACGGCGCCATCCGGGTCTCATCCAAATGATCGTGGAGAACCGAGTCGAGGCGTACAACCTGCCAATGGGGACTCTGGTTCAGTGGTTCACGGCGGTGGGAGCGGGCAAGCCCGGAGTCCTTACACAAATCGGGATCGGCTCCTTCGTGGATCCGCGAGTGGAAGGGGGACGGCTGAACAGCCGGACCACCGAGAATCTGGCCGAGGTGCTGACCCTGCGGGGGCAGGAGTATCTATTCTATCCCACGTTTCCCGTGGACGTGGCCATTATCCGCGGGACGACGGCCGATCAGTACGGCAACATCAGCATGGAGGAGGAGCCCAACACGCTCGGGATGGCCGACATTGCCATGGCGACCCGGAATAGCGGAGGGAAGGTCATCGCCCAGGTCAAGCGCGTGGCAAAGCGCGGCACACTCGATCCCCGCCTGGTGCGGATCCCGGCACCCCTTGTGGATGTCGTGGTGGTGAATCCTTACCAGACGCAACTGACGCCCACGACGATCGATGTCCGTGGCGGGTATAACCCGGCCCTGTGCGGCGACACGCGGGTCCCGCTCGATTCCATTCCGCCGCTGCCGTTGGACGGGAAGAAGGTGATCCTGCGCCGGGCTGCTCGGGAGCTTCGACGCGGGGACGTTGTGAACCTCGGGGCGGGAGTGGCCACGGAACTGCCGGTGGTGGCACTGGAAGAGGGGATCCTGGAGCAGGTGACCTTCACGAACGAGCATGGGATCTTCGGCGGGCTCATGGGCACGGCCATCGGGACGACGTTTGTCGTCGCGCTGAATGCCGAGGCCATCATGGACTCGACATTCCAGTTCAACTACTACGATGGAGGCGGCCTCGACATCACCTTTCTTGGCGTTGGCCAGCTCGATGCGGCTGGGAACAACAACGTCAGCCGCTTCGGCGCGGACATCCCCGGCTGCGGAGGATTCCACAACATCACGGACCGCGCCCGCCGCATCGTATTTTGTACCTTCTTCACCGCCGGTGGCCTCGAAATCGAGGTCGCGGACGGGCAGGTCAAGATCCTGCGCGAAGGGAAGCATCCCAAGCTGGTGGAGCGCGTCGAGCAGTTAACCTTTAATGCGGCCCGCGCTTTCGCGAAGGGGCAGCAGGTCCTGTACGTCACGGAGCGGGCGGTGTTTCGGTTGACGGCGGATGGGCTCACCTTGGTGGAGGTGGCGCCGGGGATCGATGTGGACCGGGACATCCGGGCGCGCATGAAATGTCTGCTTCGGATTGCCCCGGATGTCCGCGCTATGGAGGCGGCGCTGTTCCGGCCAGAGCCGCTGGAGTTGGCGAAGCGCATGTGAGGAGGAAAGGCCGTGCCCGAGCCCTTGGTCCAAGGGAAGTACTACGAGGATTTCGTCGTGGGAGCGGAGCTGTTGTCCGCTGGGCGGACAGTGGGCGAGGGGACGATCGACCTCTTCGCCGGGCTCACAGGGGATTTCAGCCAGGTACACACGGATGCCGAGTTCATGAGGGAGAGCGAATTCGGTGAGCGAATCGGCCACGGCATCTTGGCCCTCGGCATCATGCAGGGGCTGATGTGGCGGACTGGCTACACACAGGGCACCGGGGTGGCTACCATCGGGTGGGACAAATTGAAGTTCACGGCCCCTCTGCGGATCGGCGACACCGTGCGGGCCTACTGGACGATTAAGGACAAGCGGGTGAGCAAGAGCCGCCCCCACCTCGGCATCATCGTCGAGGAGTGCCGATTGGTGAATCAACGAAAAGAGATCGTCGTGACGGGCGAACACGCCACCATGGTTCGGCGGCGTCCCGGGCCGAGCGCGAGCTAGGGGAGGGAACCGTGGTTGAAAGGGTAACCGTTGGTCTCCTCGGGCTGATGTGCGTCACGGCCCTCCTCGGTGTGGCCGATCGCTTTCTCCTGGACTTGGGCCTCCCGTGGCCCGAGGAGTTATCCAGGTTTCTCCTGATCTGGACCTCCCTCTTGGCAGCGGCCGTTGCGGCCAAGCAGCGGAAGCATTTCCGGGTGACGGTGCTGCTGGATCGGTTAGGAAGACGGGGGGAAGTCCTCATTGATCTGCTTGGCGTCGCCGTGCTGATGGTCGTTCTGGGCTATGGGATGAAGTTAGTCTGGGTATTCAACGCCCAACGGTCCCCGGCTCTCGGTATCCCGATGAGTTGGGTCTATGCCGCCGTCCCGGTGTCCGCGATGCTGATGGGTTCTTACCTGGTACGGGATTTGAGAAGAGGTGGCCGCAGGTCTCCGCCGACAGAGGCGTGAGGAGGTTTCATGGTCACACTTCTTGGGATCTTTCTCTTTTTGACTTTGTTGGGTGCCCCGCTGGCCCACGCGATGCTCGCCGCAGCCATCCTGTATGTGGTGACCGTGCCGGGTATCGGGCTGGTGATCGTTCCCCAACAGATCCAGGCCGGGTTGGACTCCTTTCCGCTCTTGGCCGTCCCGTTCTTTATTCTGGCGGGGCAGCTCATGGTAGAGGCAGGAGTCACCGAACGCTTGGTCCTTCTGGCCCGGGCCTGGATCGGACATATCCGTGGCGGGTTGGCCCATGCCCTCGTGGTGGCAGGGATGATTCTCGCGGGTATTTCCGGATCCGGCACAGCGGATGCGGCGGCGCTGGGGGGCGTGATGATCCCTGCCATGCAGAAGGAGCGGTATGACACCGCCTTTGCGGTGGCGCTGTCAGCATGCGCGGGAGCCATCGGCCCCATCATCCCCCCCAGTATCATCATGATCATCTACGGTGCGATGGGAAACGTATCCGTGGGGCAGTTGTTCCTGGGCGGGGCCCTGCCAGGAGTCTTGATGGGCCTTTATCTCATGGGGACAAGCTACGTGATCGCCCGACGCCGCGGCTACGGTCCCCACACCCGCCGCGCACCGTTCCGGGTGCAGATTCTGGCGCTGAAACAGGGCGCCCTCGATGTCGTGCTCCCTGGCATCATCATGGGGGGAATCGTTGGCGGAATCTTCACCCCAACCGAGGCAGGGGCCGTCGCAGTGGCCTACGTCTTGTTCATCGGGACCGTGGTTTACAAGACCCTCAATCTGGAGCGAATCCATCGGGCGTTCCGGGAGACGATTGTGGTCCTGGGATGCGTCATGTTCATTATCGCGGCTGCTGCCCTAATCGGGTACATCCTCGCCTTGCTGCAGGCCCCAGACCGGATCGGGGCATTCTTCGCCGGAATCTCCAGTAGGCCGGCGGTGTTCCTTGTGCTGGTGAACGTCCTGCTCCTAGTCTTGGGATGCCTCATGGAGGTGACTGCGATTCTGGTGCTGATGACCCCGATCCTGGTACCAATTCTGCCGAAGTTCGGGATCGATCCAGTCCATTTCGGGGTCGTGATGGCCTTGAACCTGACCATCGGGCTCTTGACGCCCCCGGTGGGCCTAGCGATGTATGTGACTTGTGCCATCGGCAAGGTGAGCATCGAGCGATATACCCGCGCCTGCTGGCCGTTCCTCCTGGTCCTGGTCATCCTCTTGGTGCTGATCACCGCGGTCCCCGATCTGGTCCTGTGGCTACCGCGGCTCGTTATGCGCGGTTGAAATCCCGACGGAGGACGACGCGCGATGCCCGACCGGCTGGTGACCCATGTTGGGGAGAATGTGGACCAGTTAGTAACCCTCGACGTGCTGTCGTACGGAGTGATCGGCCCGCTCTACCGCGCGGCGCGAGCCCTCCAGGGAGGGCCGCTCTGTCTCGAGGCAGCATGTCGTCTACGCGAGCGAATGCGTCCGGGCGGAGGCGTGATCATTACCACCGGATTGATACTCCCCGGTCACTACCCGTATGGCGAGACGGATGGGCCGATCGGCACAGCCGTCCTCGCCAGGGCCTTGGCCTTCGGGCCGCGCGCCAAGATCCTCGTCGTGACCGAGGCTGAACTGGTGGGCATGCTCGCCGCGCTGCTCAGAGCGGCAGGGCTTCAGGTGGTCGATGCGGCGGCCTTCCGGGACGACCCGGGGTCTCACCGACCCGTGGCGTGCGTCCTGCCCCTATCCCGGAACGAGCAGGAGGCGGCGGAGCAGGCCTCCGAGTACCTGGACGCGTACGCGATCCAGGCGGTGGTCGCCATCGAGAAGGCGGGGGCGAACGCCAAGCGGGTCTACCACATGGTCGGGGGGAGCAATATCTCCGCCGGCGTCGCCAAGGGGGTCGCGTTGTTCGACGCAACGCGCGAGCGCGGGATTCTCACTATTGGAATTGGGGACCGCGGCAATGAGCTTGGGTTTGGTCCGATCGCGAGCGCCGTGCAATCTCTGCTCCCCTTCGGGAAGCGCTGCACCTGTCCCTGTGGTGGGGGCGTGGCGGACGAGACGCCGGCAGACTTGACAATCCCTGCGGTGATTTCCAACTGGGGGGCGTACGGGATCGTTACCTGCCTTGCCGCATTGGCCGAGGATCCGGACCTCTTGCACACGCCCGAGCTGGAGGTGGAGCTTCTTCGGACGGCGGTCCGGGAAGGCGGGGTAGACGGGATGACGGGCCGCGCCATGGCGGCTGCCGACGGGATTGGCTCCACTGTGAATGCGGGTGTGGTGGCGATTCTGGGGGAGATTTACCGCGCGCAATCCGCCCGTCGGCCATCCCCCTTCTCCACACCTTTGATCACTCGCTAAGGGGAACCAAGGGGTACTCGTCTGAAGAAAGGAGAGGCGGTTATGAGTCTTCGCATGAAGTGGGGTTGGGTAATCGGGATGACGGCAGTGTTAGTGGCCTCCGTGGTCCTCTGGAATCCAGATGGCGTATCCGCACAGCAGAAGATACAGATGCGGATTGCGTCCGTGGCGTTTCCCCCTTCGACAATCTACGTCGGGACAGACCTTTTCAAGAAACGGGTGGAGGAACTGACTAAGGGGCGGCTGGAGGTGACTGTCTACAAGGGAACCTTGGGCCAAGGGGAGCGTCAGATCTACGAGGCCTTGCAGTTGGGTACGCTCGAAGGGTCGATAGATACCTTTGGGCCGCTCAGCGCCTTTGTACCCGAGGCGGATCTGGTCAACCTGCCGTTTCTGTTTAAGAACTCCGAGCACGCCTTCAAAGTGATGGACGGTGAGATCGGCAAATGGCTGAATGGGAAGACGATAGCCAAGGGGTTCCGGACCCTCGGCTGGTGGACAATCGGGACCCGCAACACTTCGACCCGCACTCGCGCCATCAACAAACCCGAGGACTACAAGGGGCTGAAGATTCGGACCATGGAGTCTCCCCCCTTCATCGCCCTGTACAAGGCGATGGGCGCCATTCCCGTTCCCATGGCCATCACGGAGGTCTACACCGCCCTCAGCCAGGGAACGATCGACGGCATCGATGGAGCCTTGACGTCTCAGCTCGAGTTCAAGCACATCGAGGTTCTGAAGTACGGTGCGGTGACGGACCACGTGATCCTCTTCTTCCCCTTCACGGTTGCCGAAAAGTGGTGGCAGGGATTGCCGGCTGATATTCGGGAAGCCATCATCACGGCGGAGGCAGAGGCGCGGCCGGTACAGCGAAAGGCGGACGCGGAGTATAACAAGCATATCGAGGACGAATGGATAAAGCGGGGCAAGGTCATCACGCATCCCGACATTAAGCCGTTCCAGCAGATCGCGGATAGCATCTACCCGCAGTTCTACGACAAGGTCGGGGGGAAGGAGCTGATCGATCGAATTCGGAAGATCGGCGAGGAAATGAAGTAGGGGCGTTGCCGGTCTGCAGAGGGGGAGCCCGGCCGCGCCATCCACGCGTAGCAGAACAGGAGTGCCCGCCTGATGGATGGATTTGAGCACCTCCAGGTCACTATTGCTGAAGGGGTGGCAACGGTCGTTCTGAATCGTCCTCGGGTCTTGAACGCGTTGACGTCGCAGACCTTCCGCGAGTTGATTCGAGGGGTGAGTGGTCTCGAGGCTGACCCGGGGGTGCGCGTCCTGCTCCTCACGGGCGCAGGAAGCCGGGCGTTCTGTGCCGGATCGGATCTCCATGAAACGGGACAGCTGGATGGGGACGGCATCCGCCGTTTTGTGCTCCTGGATTTCCGCTGCAAGGCGCGAATTGCACAGTGCCATAAACCGACCATCGCCGCCATTCGAGGGCACGCCCTCGGGGGCGGCCTGGAGCTCGCGCTGGCGTGCGACGTCAGGTTCGCCGCGACCGATGCCGTTCTGGGTCTACCGGAAATCAACCTTGGCACTGTGGTCGGCTCGGGAGGGATCCAGCGGCTCCCGACCGTCATCGGGCGAGGGCTGGCCGCTGACCTGCTGTTCACGGGCCGGAAAATCGACGCGCAAGAGGCCTGGCGGATCGGTCTCGTGAACTATGTTGTCGAGCCTGAACAGCTCCTCGACCGGGCGACGGATTATGCCCGCGAGTTGGCGCGGAAAAACCCTGTCGCGCTACAGGGGACCAAGGCAGCCTTGCAGGGTGAAGGGGGGATGCTGCCAGTTGGCTTGGAGGCCGCGTACCACAGCCTGCTGGCGCAGGCGTGCCGCGTGGGCGGACACTTTGGGAAGCAGGTGGATGCGTTCTTCGAGCGACGAGGTGCCGAGTGAAGATCACCGATGTCAAGGTGCACATGTTCTCGAGTCCAATTCCCCCTGAGCGACAGCATCGCACGGATTTCGGCCAGGCGATCAAGGGGGAGGCCGCCGTGGTGGAGGTGGGGACCGATGAGGGATTGAGCGGGATCGGCCCGGCCTATGGCGCGCCTCCTGTGATCCGTGCCGTCGTGGAGGCGGAACTCACGCCCCTCGTGCTCGGCCAAGATCCGTGCGCCGTGGAGGGACTCTGGGAGCGCATGTACGCCGGAAGCCGTGCCGGCTTGAGTCATGCGACGGGCTACACGTTCCCCCGGGTTCAGCGGCGCGGTGAGACGCTGGCGGCGATGAGCGGCATCGACGTGGCGTGCTGGGACATTGCGGGGCAGGCGGCCGGATTGCCGGTGTATCGCCTGCTGGGGGGTGGGATCCGGAATCGAATCCCCGGGTATGCGAGCGGGGGATGGCGGTCGGCCGACGGAATTGCAGAGGAGGTGGGCGGTTACGTGGCGCGCGGGTTTCAAGCGGTGAAGATGCGAGTCTGGGGGGAGCACGACTTCCTCGTGCGCGAGGCCGCGACCCGGATCGAGGCAGCCCGCACAGCCCTTGGAGAGAGTGTGGACCTCATGGTGGATGCCCATGGTGCCCTGGGGCTGCCTGATGCCACGTCGCTCGCAGAGCGGATTGCTCCCTGCGGGATCCGCTGGTTCGAGGAACCCGTCTCTCCCGACGACCACGCGGGGTACCGTCACCTCCGCAGGCGGACCCGGATCCCGCTGGCGGCGGGAGAGAATGAGGTGACGCGCTATCCGTTTGTTTCCCTGCTGGCCGATGGGAGCCTGGACATTTTCCAGCCGGACCTAGCGGTGGTTGGCGGTATTACCGAGGGACGTCGGATCGCCATCCTGGCCCACGCCCATCACCGGATCTTCACGCCGCACGTCTGGTTTTCCGGTTTGATCGTGGCCGCGAGTCTCCAGTTGGCTGCGGCGTCGCCGAATTGCCCGATCTTCGAGGTGCCGATGTCGCGGAACCCGCTCATCTGGGAGCTGACCACCCCCTCTTTCGAGGTGCAGGATGGCTGGGTCGTGGTTCCGAGCCGCCCGGGGCTCGGCGTCCGGTTGGTCCCGGATGCAGAGCGAAGGTTCCCGTATGTCCCTGGACCGATGTACACGTAAGATGCACACGACAGTCCTGGCAAGCCCTTTCAAGAATTGAGAGGCAGCGGCGGCTGCGCACTGCGTGCGGGAAGGGCGCTCGGTCAGTGCTCAGCCGTGGAGAATCTGAACGGGATCGAGTGAGGGACCGGGGTCTTACGGTCGTCAGGAAACACGGGGAGAGTGGTGTGAGAGTCGGGCTCGGGTACTTATTTGACTTCGCACTGGCGAGCACGCCGAATCGGATCGCCCTCATTCAGGGGGATTGCAGGCTCACCTACAGGGAGTTAGACGCCCGGGCCAACCGGGTAGCCTGGGCGCTCCGGGACCTGGGGATCAACCTCGGGGATCGGGTCGCGCTCCTGTTCGACAACGACTGGCGATTCCTCGAGTGCTGGTTTGGCGGGCTCCGGGTCGGCGGCGCGGTGGTTCCAATCAACCATCGCCTCTCGCCGGATGCGGTGGCCTATATCCTCGACCACTCGGACAGCCGGGTGCTCCTGCATTCATCCACCCAGGCCGGTCCCGCACTTGCGGCAATCGCCCGCCTCAAACGACCGCCAATCCGGATCGACATCGGCGGCGGGGCGGCAGACGGAGGGTGGGCGGATGGTACTCCCGAGGGCGAGATCGGGACAAACTTGGACGACGCGTCCATCGCGATTCAGGCGTACACAGCCGGATCTACCGGAAGACCGAAGGGCTGCCTCCTCACGCACGGCGGCCAGCTGTGGAACCTGGAGGCGGTGCTGGCGAGGCTCAAATTGACACCTGAGGACCGCGCCCTGGTCGCGACGCCGGTCGGCCACAAGAACGCCACGATGGCATTAAAGCGGTTCTTGCGTGTCGGCGGTTCGGTCGTCCTGCAGCAAGCCTTCGATCCTGTCCAGTACCTGGCAGCCGTCGAGCGACACGCGATCACATGCACGACCGGGGTCCCCGCCATGTATCAAATGCTTGTCGCGAAGAAGCATCTGGCCGGGCGCTACGATACCCGGAGCGTACGCCTCGCGCTCGCAGCCTCGGCACAAGTCCCCGACGGCCTCGCCACCGCCCTGCGCACGCTGTTCCCCAACGCCCGCCTCCGGGAGATCTACGGCGCGACGGAGGCGGGCTATCTGGTGCAAGCGGAAGACGGCGCGCCCGGGTTGGAGGAGGTGCCTGGCACGGAGGTGCGGATCGCGGACGAAGAGGGACGCGAGTGCGGTGCGGGCGAGAGTGGTGAGATCCTGTTCCGAAACCCGGGGGTGACGCTTGGCTACTACAAGAATCCGGAGGCCACAGCGGAGCGGATTCGCGACGGATGGTATCACACGGGCGATCTGGGCCGGGTGTCCGAGGTGGGTCGATACATCGTACTCGGGCGCAGGGACGACATGATCGTCACGGGCGGCGAGAACGTCTACCCAAAGGAGATCGAGGACGCGTTGCTGCAGCATCCCAAGGTCTCCGAGGTCTGTGTCGTGTCCGTGCCGCACGCGATCAAGGGTCAGGTCCCTGTGGCTTTCGTCGTCCTCCGGCCCTCTGAAGGTGCGACCGAGGCGGAGGTCAAAGAGTTCTTCCTCGCACATGCCGCTGCCTACGCACACCCGCGTCGGGTGTTCTTCGTAGATCAGCTCCTGCTGTCCGCGCCCGGCAAGATCGACCGGAGCCTCCTTCGGAAGCGCGCCGAGGCGGCGACTCGAGAGCAATTCCAGGGAACCGAGGACGCTGAGGAGTGAAGGACTCTCTCCGTGGGCTACTTTCTCCAAGTGGCCCGGCTTGTGTTGGGCCGGCTCGCAGCCGGGGCCCGACGGTTCTGCGGAGGGGGCCATGGTCGGGAAAGCTCAGAAAGGTAGGGTCGGACGATGGCGATGGCGAGGCGACTCCAGGTGTTCGTCGGCGGGAAGTGGCAGGATACCCGAAGCGGGCAGTACATGGCGATCACGAACTCGAGTACCGGCGAGGTGATGGCGGAAGCGCCGAAGTGCACAGAGCAGGAAGTAAATGCTGCCGTGGAGGCTGCCGCTGGGGCCTATCCGACCTGGCGGGATACGCCTGTGAGCAGACGTGTTCAGGTGATGTTCAAGTACCGGGAGATTCTCGATAAGCATCTGCACGAGTTGGCCGTGTTGCTCTCCACCGAGATGGGGAAGACGTACAGCGAGGCTCGAGGAGATGTACTCAAGGCGATCGAGGTGGTCGAATTGGCTTGCGCGGTGCCCGTGACCATGCAGGGGGACTCCCTGATGAATGTTTCGGCGGGGTTTGACACGGTCACCTACCGGGAACCCCTCGGCGTCTTCGTGGGCATCGCGCCGTGGAACTTCCCCGCCATGATCCCGATGGGCTGGATGACCCCGCTCGCCCTGACGACCGGGAATACCTATGTCCTCAAAGCCGCCAGCCTCGTCCCGCAGACGGCTATGCGCATGACGGAACTCCTGGCGGAGGCCGGCCTGCCGGCCGGGGTCTTCAACCTGGTGACCGCAGGCCGCGCAGAAGCGGAACTGCTGCTCAAGCACCCCAAAGTGCGGGGCATCACCTTCGTGGGCTCGACTCAGGTGGGCCGTCATGTGTATGCCACTGCTTCTGCGCACGGGAAGCGGGTCCAGTGCCTCACCGAGGCCAAGAACCACGCCCTGGTGCTTCGGGATGCCCCGATCGGGGCCACGGCCCAGCGCGTCATCAACTCCGCGTTCGGTTGCGCCGGCGAGCGCTGCATGGCCCTGCCCGCGCTCGCGGTGGAGGAACCCATCGCCGACGCGCTCGTAGCCGCCATCGTGGAGTTCGCCAAGCGCCGCAAGCTCGGTCCGGCTTGGGAGGAAGGGACCGAACTCGGCCCCCTCGTCACCGCGGAGCATCGGGACTTTGTGGTGGGCTGGATCGAGAAGTCCCTGGCGGAAGGCGCGAAGCTGGTGCTGGATGGGCGGGATGTCATGGTCCCGGGGTATGAAGGGGGATATTTCCTGGGGCCAACCGTCTTCGACCATGTGACCGAAGACATGCGCTGCGGTTGGGAAGAGGTGTTCGGGCCGGTCCTGTATGTGAAACGGATTCGCAGTTTCGAAGAAGGCGTGCAACTGATCAATCGCAGCGAATTCGCCAATGGCGCGTCGATCTTCACGCAAAGTGGGTATTACGCGCGGGAGTTCGCCCGGCGGATCGACGGGGGCATGGTGGGAATCAATGTGGGCATTCCGGTCCCCTTTTCTGTGTTCCCTTTTTGCGGACACAAACACAGCTTCTTCGGCGATCTGCACGTCATGGGGCGGGACGGCGTTGCCTTCTACACCGAGACGAAGGCGGTCACGAGCTACTGGTTCGGCGACGCGGATCTCCAAGACAAGAAGGTCGGCACGTGGGAGGGGACGACTACTCGGGTGTAAGAGGCTCGAGCGGGGGCGTGAAACACGTTTGACGGGTGGAGGCAAGATCTCTTGGCGGCTTGCGGTTGCGATCGTCGCTTTCTTGACGAAGAAATCTATCCAGTGGCCGCAAAGGCATGTCCGGCAAGTACTTGCTGACAACCTCGGAGCCATCTGGCTGTTTGAAGGTTTGCTACGCTGGGTTCCGGTTTCACTGGACCGGGAAAGGATTTCAGGAAAAAGGAGAATGGGATTAGTCTGGTGGAGTGCGGATGGATGATCCCCTTGAGCACTGAGGCGTCACAGGCAGGGACCCATCGGAGAAAGCTTTTCTCGCGATGCTCGGATCGCCGGGCGTCGCCGTTCTCCAGGGAACACATTACAGACAATCATACAATGCTATCTGGGATGACCCGGTTTGGATCGCTTTTCTTTATGACCTCTCGTCAGACCGAAGAGCGACGCGCGACTTGCCTGCAAGATTAAAGGAGGCATATTTGGCTTGTGGCCTGGAGGTCGACGGATGAACATCGTCGTCTGTATCAAGCAGATCATCGACCCGGAGATCCCCCCCGAGCAGTTCAAGCTGGATCCCGGGACGAACCGGCAGATTCGGGGCGGTCTCTCCCTGGTGATCAGCGCCTACGACCAGAACGCCCTGGAGGTGGCCCTGCAGCTCAAGGAGAAGGTCGGGGGAAGGATCACGGCCCTCTGCCTGGGTCCCCCGGAAGCCCAGGGGGCGGTGAAAAGCGCCATGGGCATGGGAGTGGACGCGGGCGTCCTGGTGAGCGCCCCGTCCCTCCTGGACTCCGATGCCTTCGGCGTGGCCCACATCCTGGCCCGGGCCATCCAGAAGCTCGGGCGGCCCGACCTCATCCTGACCGGCTGCGTCTCGGGGGACACGGGCCACAAGGTGGTGGGCCCCCTCCTGGCCGAAGAGCTCGGCTGCCCCTGCCTCACCTTCGTGAGCCGGATCGAGGCGGCCGGGGAGAAGGTCCAGCTACGCAAGCGCATAGAGGACGGCTACCTGCGGGTGGAGGCCCCGCTCCCGCTCGTCGCCACCATTCCTTTCACCGCCAGCTCTTCGGCGGGCGCTGTGGCGGGACCTTCGTGCCCCAGCGCCGCCCGGTGATCGCCACGGTGAAGCTCCGGAGCATGGAGGCGGCGGTCGAGCAGCCGGGCCGCAGCGCCCCGCTGGAGGAGGTGGCCCTCTGCCTCGAGTCGTCCCTGCTCCGCACCACGGTCCTGGAGCGGGTCGCGGAGGAGGTCCGGGGCGTGAAGCTGGAGAACGCCCGGGTCATCGTGAGCGGGGGCCGGGGCCTCAAGGGGCCGGCGCCGTTCCAGCAACTCGAGGCCCTGGCCCAACTGCTGAAGGGGGCCATGGGGGCTTCGCGGGCGGCGACCGACGCGGGCTGGGTGCCCGTGTCGCGCCAGGTGGGCCAGACCGGGAAGAGCGTGAGCCCCGACCTCTACATCGCCGTGGGGATCTCGGGGGCCATCCAGCACCTGGCGGGGATGAGCAGCGCCAAGACCATCGTCGCCATCAACACCGATCCCGACGCGCCCATCTTCAAGGTGGCGCACCTCGGGATCGTGGGCGACTTCAAAGCGGTCCTCCCGCCCTTCCTGCGGAAGTGCCAGGAGCTGGTGGCAGGGGAGGATGAGAAGGACCAAGACAAGAACCAATGACCAATTGCCATTGACCAATGCTCTGAGACTCAGTTCAGGAGGAAGCACATGGAGACCACCCGCTTTGCCGGCATTATCCCGCCCGTGATCAGCCCGCTGACCCCTGACGAGGAAGTTGACCGCCCTGCAGTCAAGCGCTTTGTGGACTTCCTTATTGCGGGCGGTGTCCACGGCCTGTTCATCCTGGGCAGCATGGGAGAGGGCCCCTACTTGCGGCCGGCCGTCCGGCGGGAGCTGGCGGAGGCAACAGTCGAGGCGGCCGCCGGTCGCGTCCCGGTTCTGGCGGGGGCCCTTGAATCGAGCACTGCCCGTGTCGTGGAGGAGATGCGTCGACTTGCGATTCCGGGAATCGCCGCATACGTTGTGACCACGCCCTACTATTACGGGGGATTCAATGTCGGCGAGCTTCGTGAGCACTTCCGCCGTGTGGCGGGCGCCACGGACCGACCGATCCTGGCCTACAACATCCCGCAGAACACGCATGTGTCAATGAAGGCCGAGTTGATGCTGCAGCTCGCCGACCTCCCGCACGTCGTCGGAGTCAAGGATAGTTCAGGGGATTGGTTCGAGGTCCAGTTGCTCCTTCTCCGGCAGCGCTCTCTGGCATTCCGGGTGTTCCAGGGAAATCAGATCTACGCGGGGGCGAGCCTCTTGGCGGGGGCCGATGGGCTGGTGCCGGGGCACGCAAACGTGTGCCCGGAGCTGCTGGTGACGATGTACAACGCGGCCCAGCGCAAGGATGCGGCTGCCGTCTGGGCGGCGCAGGCGCGGCTGAACGAGCTGCTTCACCTGCGTGGCCGGGCTGCCATCCACACGTTCAAAGTGGTCGCCCAGGCCCTCGGGTTGATGGGCGATACGGTTGCTGCGCCCCTCCCCCGCCTGGGGGCAGAAGAAGCGCGACAGTGCGTTGCGGCGCATGCGGCAGTCGGTCTGGCCCTCTCTGTTCCAAAGTGATCGTTTGCATGCTCCTCCGGATTCTCTGGGGGAGGGGCAGGTGATCGCGGCTGTCCCCCCGTTGTCAGGCGGGGGGTATGGGCGGTCTCGGCTCGCGGCTCCGGTTTCATTCCTGCACGCTTCGCATTCCTGATGAGGCCGCTGGATGCCCGCACGTGTGCCGCGGGCCGACACCTCCTCGGAGGCCCGAAGTGAGAATCACAGACGTAAGTGTTACCCTCTTCAGCTGGGATTCGCTCCCGGCGATCGAGTACAGTTCGCACAACGCGCGCATCTCGGGAAATAGCCAGCTCGGGCTCGTCACCATTTCGACCGATCAAGGGGTGGAGGGGCATGCATTCCTCGGGTCCGCCATGCGGAGCGCCGAGCTTGACGCGCTGTCGCTGATCCACGCACTCAAGCCCGTAGTGCTTCGCGAAGATCCGCTGGACCGCGAGCGCCTCTACACACGCCTCTGGAAGCGTCACCGATCGACCACCCTCCGCTGCATCGGGGCGGTGGATGTCGCACTCTGGGATATTGCCGGCAAAGTGGCAGGCCTTCCCCTCTACAAACTCATAGGTGCGAGCCGTGCAAGCATCCCCGCCTATGCCAGTTCCCCCGGTCTCGATTCTGTCGAGGCCTACGTGGAGCAAGCGTTAGCGGTGAAAGCGCAGGGGTTTGCGGCGTACAAGATCCACCCGCCCACACGTTGGGAGGAGGACATTCGGTTGTGTGAAGCGGTGCGCAAGGCGGTGGGAGACTACCGGCTGATGCTCGACTCGATGTGGGCGTACTCCTACGACCAGGCGCTCCGGGTCGGCCGCGCCATCGAGGCGCTGGATTACTACTGGTATGAGGACCCCCTGGCCGAGGATGACATTTACAACTGCGTCAAGCTGCGGCAGAAGCTGCACATTCCCCTCATGGCCACCGAATTCTCGCCGGGTGGGTTCCACTCCTATGCGATCTGGGTGACGAGCGGCGCGACCGACTATCTTCGTGGCGACGTGGCGGTCAAGGGCGGCATTACGCCCTGTCTCAAGGCAGCGCATCTGGCAGAGGCGTTCCAGATGAATTTCGAGATCCACCACGGCGGCAACTCCCTCAATAACGTTGCCAACCTGCACCTCGCGCTCGCGATCCCGAACACCGAATATCTGGAGGTCCTGCTGCCGGACGAAGCGCAAAAGTACGGCCTCGCGGAAGAGCTCAAAACCGACGGGAAAGGCTTCGTGTATGCGATCGATCACCCTGGTCTCGGAGCTGCGATCGACTTCGAGCTGATACGGGGAAAGACTATCGTCGTTCTCTCCTAAACTGCCCGGGACCGACACGAGGAGAAAGACGATGACGCTTCCGCTGGAGAATGTCCGGATACTGGATTTTACCATCATGATGCAGGGGCCCCATGGCACGATGATGCTGGGGGATTTGGGCGCCGAGATCATCAAGGTGGAACGGCCGGCACGCCTTGGGGGCCCATCTGGGCGAGTGGACGAGCGGTACGGTCTCCACGGGGGTTACGGGAAGAACCCGACCGAGAACACGTGGTACGCCTCGATGTTCTTCGCCCACAACCGCAACAAGAAGAGCCTCGCGGTGGATCTGAAAAAGGAGCAGGGCCGAGAAGTCATCCTGCGCCTTGTTCGGACGTGCGATGTGGTGTACGAGAACTTCCGGCCCGGGGCGATGGCCCGGCTCGGCCTGGGATATGCGCAGTGCCGTCTAGTGAATCCGTCGATCATTTACGCGTCGGCCACAGGCTTTGGCCCGGATGGTCCGTATGCCCACCGACCCGGTCAGGATCTGATCGCTCAAGGTTTGAGCGGCATGGATGTGTTGAACGCCCCAGTCGGGGGTCGCCCCACGCCGGTCGCGTTCTCCGTGCCCGACCTCTTAGGGGCCGTCTACGGGGCCTTCGGCGTCGTGGGTGCGTTGTATCACCGCGCGCGGACAGGGGAAGGGCAGCAGGTCAATGTCTGCCTCCTCGACAGCAGTATCGCCGCGCTATCCGAGGTGGCTGTCCATTACCTCAATACGGGTGCGGAACCCGAGCGAGGTTCGGCGATGCACGCGAATCCATTCATTCCGACTCCGTACGGTGTCTACAAAACGAAGGATGGGTACCTCACGATCTCTGGTGCCCAGACCGTACCCACCCTTTCCAAAATCTTGGGTCTCCCCAACTTGGCGGAGGACCCGCGGTTCGACACTTTCTGGAAACGAGTGAACAACCGCAAGGAGATGGATGCGGTGATCGAGGAGGCGCTGTCGACGAAAACGACCGCCGAATGGATGGACCTGATGGAGAAAGCTGACCTGTGGGCTTCCCCGGTAAACACCTTCCCTCACGCCTTCAGTGACCCGCAAGTCTTGCATAACGAGATGGTGATCACGATTGATAGTCCCATCGGTCCATTGAAGATGCCGGGCTTCCCATACAAGTTCTCCCGGACGCCCGCTCAAGTCCGGCTCCCCCCGCCGCTCCTGGGGGAGCACACTGAGGAAATTCTCCGCCGGGTCGGATACACTTCCGACGAGATCCAGACGCTCCGCGAGACGGAGGTGATCTGAGGAAGGCGCTCCTTGGTTTGCCGCCCGGTCGGAGGATGCGAGACAGGACGGAGAAAGGACGGATATGTCAGGGGACTCTTCGATCACGGCGGAGATGCGCGGAGTGATTTGGATCGAGAGTCCGCCGTACCTCGTCGAGGCTGAGCAGGGGGATTTGCGCCGGTTCGAAGAGGCTACCGGCGAGACCCATCCTCTCATCACGTGCCAATACCGGCGCATGGACAGGGGAAGGTCGTGGTCACGTCGGTCCAAGGCGGCGAGCGTCTGGTCGAGCGTGAGGTGTGGACGGAAACCAGCCGGGGGGAGGTCATCCCCCGGGGCAGGGCGGTGGTGATCCTGCCCTGCCGAGCGGCGTGCCGAAACCCGAAGGACATCACCCGCATCACGGAATAGATGCGCCGCGACCTGCGGCTGGGAGCGGTGGCCGATAGCTGTGAATACGAGATCAATCGAAGTTGGATCGATCGGTTTGCGGCGGCGTTCGAGGCCTCGAACCCCTTGTGGCACGACGAGGAGTCGGCGGGCCGGGAGGGGCGGTTCAACGCCATGGTCGCCCCCAGCCTTCTTCCCGGCCCTTGATCCAGTCGAGAGGAGATCGAAGACCGGGAGCTCGACTTGGAGACTGTCGAGCCGCTACCCGAGCCGGGGAAGAGGCTCGCGCGGGCCGCTGGCGAGTTCCACACGTACAGCCGGATCAAGCCGCCATTCACCCCGAACTACGGCGAGCGGTGGCGCAACCAGGGCTGCTCGCCTCAGGGTTCGTCGAGTCCGCGGTCAATCAGATGATCAGCAAGCGGATGGTCAAGAGGCGGCAGATGCAGTGGACCAAGCGCGGGCCCACCTCTCGCTCCAGATGCGAGCGAAGGTCCTCAGCAAGGAGTTGGATCAGATGTCCCGGCCGTGGTACCCGGACTTCCGAGCGCAGGAGGCGGAACGGCGAGCGGCGTAGGTATCCCCCCCGGGGTCTTA
>CAVQPC010000036.1:0-28083 GCA_963714585.1 uncultured Methylomirabilota bacterium | reverse complement strand
GATCACCACGGAGCGGCCTCGGGGAACGACGACAGACAGCAGGTTTGAGATGCGGTCAGGGATCAGCATCGACAGGAGGAATTTGTCTTGACACCGCAGAAACGGCCGGGTCCCGCATGAGGACGGGCCGCTCACAGCCGGCGAACCTGAGAGGAATACTCGGAAGCAACGTCCCGTATGACATGTGACATGTGACATGTGGGAAGCGGCTCAGGTAAGTAGGAGATCCGTAGGCGGCGCGGTGGGGGCGGTACGGGTCGTCACGGTCAAGGGCACGGCGTTCTGTACCGCAGCATCTCGTCTGGTCGGGAGCCCGGGCGACAAAGTAGGGCCGCAGGTTCAGGACGCGGGGCGGAAGGACATCGAGACACGGCTGGCACGGCATGGGGGCATGCATACCGTGGATTGCTCTATTTGCCTACGTCCCCTATTTCGGACGAGATCACTATTCAAATTCTCGTCGGCGGCCAGCGAGAGCATCACCGCTACGCGGGGGCAGAACGACGGGCCAACAGGCGAGCGCGGACGCCTTGTGGATCAAAACGCGCTTCGGTGCGCGCCCGCACCGCCTCGGCCTGGCCTTTCCGCTGAGCGAGGTAGGCTTCGACCTCGGGCATCCGGCGAAGGTAGTACCCGATGACGTGATAGACGTCGGCGAGCTGAAGGGTGGGATACTGCTGGACAATCTCCTCGGCAGTGGCGCCCTCGGCAAACGCCCCAATCACCGTCTCCAGCGTCACGCGCGTCTTGCCGACGCGGACCACCCCATCGGTGTCGAGCGCTAAAGGCAGAGGCTCTGCCGCCAGCGTGAGGGACATGGGATCACCTCATGGGTTCGGGAACCGCTCCCCCCTCGGCGGGTCGCTCCTGCCGGAAAGCAAGGTCCATCTCGCCCGGAGACTATGGCAACCGCTGTGTCTTGTCAAGATCGAGTGGCGTGTTGCGGGCCAGATCCCCTCGGCTTCGTCTCCGCCATCGCGCGCTTCGCACCTGCTGCCGCCACGCGATCGCGGCTTCTCTCCGTCTCCCGCTTTCTCCTCCCTGGGTCCCCCATTGTTCAGGCCACTCCCTCCCCGCACATTGCTGCTTCCGCTGAGAACCGGATCAGAGTTATTCCACTGAGTCAACAACGTCCCCCATTATTGACAGCGCAGAAACGGCCGGGTCCCCCATCACGTGGGCCCGCTCGCCACCACGCTCGTATTGTCCATGTGCAGGGTCGCGTGACGGGGCTGAAGGTCCGCTGCTAGCTCGGGTCGGCGGCGCGCAACCGCTTCGCTAGCGCCTGCAAAAGCTTCCATCCGATGGCGCCGTTCCTTTCGACCAACGGGCGGAACTCCCAGAACGTGAGCCCGTAGCAAACTAGGTCGGTCGCAGCGGTCACCGTGGCCGAGCGGGGGCCGCCGTCGATCAGGGCGATCTCGCCGAAGTAGTCGCCCGGGCCGAGGGTGGCGAGGTCGACGCCTTTGCTCGAGACCGTGGCCTCCCCGGAGTCGATGAGAAAGAAGGCGGCGCCCCCGGAGCCCTCCATGATGACGGTCTCGCCCTTCGCGAAGGGGCGCTCCTTGAGCAGGCGGGCGATTTGCTCGGCCTGCCTCCGGTCCATATCGGCGAAGAGCTGGACGCGCCGGAGGGCGGCCACGGGGTCGCGGGGGGGCGGGCCGGGCGGTGGTGCCTCGCTGCGCGCTTTGCCGGTGGTGACGGCGCGGCACTGGAGGAGGTAGAGCGTCCCATCTTGGAACGCCCATTCAATGTCGCGCCGCGGGCCGTAGACCTTCTCGCACTGCAGGGCGAGCTGGCCCAAGGCCGCGAGCTGGGCGTCGTCGAGGCAGAGCTGGTTCACCTGCGCGGGTGGCACTTGCTGCTCGAAGGTGCCCCCGTTCGGGAGCGAGCGGATCGCGATGCGCTTGCGCCCGACCTTGCGCTCCAGCACTTGGCCGGAGCGGTCGAGGCGGAAGTGGTCCGGGACGACGAGGCCGGCGACCACGGCTTCACCGAGGCCCCAACTCGCTTCGATCAGGCGCTCATCGGCGCCGGTGACCGGGTGCTCGGTAAACATGACCCCGGCGACGGTGGGGTTGAGGAGCGTCTGGACGACGACGCCGACGCTCGGCCGGGTGAACAGGCCGACGCGCTGGCGGTAGGTGATGGCCGAGTCCGAGTTCGCCGACCACCAGACTTCGCGGACGGCGCCGGGGACATCGGCCGCCGAATGGACGTTGAGCACGGTGAGGTGCTGGCCGGCGAAGCTCGCCGCCGCGCCGTCTTCGTCAACGGCGGACGACCGGACGGCGAACGGGGGCGTCAAGGCCGCGATGGCCTTCGCCACCTGTTCAATGGCCTTGTCCTCCCCCGAGGCGACGGCCTCGACCAAGTCGCCGGAGAGCGCCACGCCGGGGGGGACCGGCAGGCCCTGGCGCGCGGCATCGCCGAGCCCCACGGCCTTCGACCCATAGAGCGATGTCTCGCGCGCCTTCGTGAAGGGGACAACCTTTTTCATCCGAGCACCGTGACTTCGCCAGCATCCCCGTCAACGCGGACACGGACGCCGTCGGCGATGCGTTCGGTCGCCTCCCGGGTCCCGACGACGCCGGGGATGCCATACTCGCGCGCGACGATCGCCGCGTGTGAAAGGAGGCCGCCGTTGTCGGTGACGATCCCGCCAAGGAGCGGGAGGAGGATGTTGAAGGCCTCGGTCGTCGACTCGGTGACGAGCACGTCGCCCTTGGCGATCCGGCCGAACTCGGAGGGGCCGGAGACGCGGCGTGCAGGCCCTTCGTAGACGCCCTTGCTCGCCGCGAGCCCGTAGAGGACCTTTTCTTCGTTCTGCGCCTGGGAGCTCCCGAAGAGGTGGCCCAAGGCGATGAAGTTCGCGCGCATGACGCGGCCGACCGATGGGGGCAGGGCCGCGAGGTCAGGCGGGGGCGGTTTGGGCGGGCCAAGGAAGGGCGGGACGTCTTTGGCGGTGTGGGTCGCACGGTATTCGGCGCGCTTCGCGAGCTCGTCCGCGGACGGGCCACCGGTGCCGGCGACCAGGGCGCACATCTCGTCGAGGCTGGCGTCCAGCATCTGCTGGGGGGTGGCGATGCGGCCGCGACTCGCGACCCGCCGGCCCGCCGCAAGGGCGGCGCGCCGCATGAGGCCCGAGGCCCAGATGTCGCTGTAGAGGCCACGCTCGTCGCGGAGGCGGTACATGAGGCGGGCCTCGCCGAGCAGTTCGTCGAACTCGGCCTGGTGCGCCGCGGGGACCTGGGCGCGGACTTCGGCAATGCGGGCATCGACGTCCGAGGCGGCCTGGGCTTCTCCGGAGACGGCGATGCGGATGGCCCTAAGGAGTGCGTCCGGCAATTCGAGCACCGAGGGCTCGGCGATGTCGAAGCCGTCGATGAGGCGGTTGCCGACCAAGTCGAGGTAGCCGGAGACCGCCGCGCCTGCTTCGCCCCCGAGGGAACGCAGGCTCGCGAGCACCTGTGCGGGGTCGCCGCCGGATGCGAGGACCTCGCGGGCAGCGGGGTCCTGGGCGAACGCCCCCTTCAGGCGCTCCATCTCGTCGGAGCCACCCGCGGACACCACGGCCGAACCGCGCATCAGGCCCAGCAGCTCGGACGGCGGCAGGCCCGTCCAGTCCCCAACGTGTGCGAGGAAGTCCCCGGTTGGGAGTACGGCACCGGCGGTGAAGCGCATGTGCTGGGCGATCATGGCCGAATGGTGGTCGCGGCAGCGCGTCAGATAGGCGACCAGCTCCGCGTCGGAGAGGGCGTCGGGATTGACGGCCTGCAGCTCCCGGTGCGTGGCAATGGAGGATGGTTTGCGATTCTCGTCCCAGTCGCGAAGCTGCTCCCGCCAGAGCTTCTGCGCGAAGACTTGTTCAGCGCGCTGAAAGCGCTCGGGGATTTCGGCGTCCGGAGCCGGCAGCACCTGGTTGTAGCCGAAGCCGTTCACGTAGCCGATCTGGAGGCCGTCGATGAGCATCCCGTAGAAGCGGGCGAAGTCGTTGGTGCCCCTCTTGAAGGAGGGGGGATGCGTCTCCTGGAAGTAGCGCGTCACCGGGCGCGGGAAGTGCACGGGGTCTTGCTCCCACGATCCTGGCCCTGGCGGCTCAAAACGGAGTTCGGTCGAGGTGTCTGACGCAGTCATGGCGGTCCCTCTCTCTGGGACGGCCCGCAGATCTTGCGGCGCCGCTGGCGATTATTTTCTCGTTCGGAGCGGAGGGCAAGGTGCCCGTTCAGTCCCCTCCACCGGATAGGAAGTTGGACGGATAGGATGTTGGAAACCGCCATTGGCTGGATGCCGGAGTCGGACGGGACGGACCGCCCACGTGGCGGCCGAACCAAGGGGACAGCGCGTGCCGAATCCAAAACGCTGGGGGGAGACTAACACTCGAAAACTGATGTGTCAATAGAAGGCATACTCTTTCGATCCGCTTTATGGGCTTGAATCGCCCGGTGAGACAAACCGGAAGCTGGAAAACGCCTTCGGCGGGACGCCAGGGCTTCGTCGCGAGCCCTCTCCGCCCCGGACCACAGAGCTGAGCGGAGATCGCGCTCACGACGGAGGAGATCCGCCGCATCGAGGAGGCGGCGCCGGTAGGTGCGACGGCCGGTCCGCGCTACCCCGAAGGCGCGATGCGCGGCGTCAACGTGTAGCGGCGCTACGCCGGCCGGATCGGCAGGCTCACCGTGAAGACGGTGTGCCCCGGTCGTGATGCCACCTCGATCTCGCCGTCGTGCCGATTCACCAGGCGGCGCACGATGTCGAGCCCCAGGCCGGTGCCTTCGCCGACCGGCTTGGTGGTGAAGAATGGATCGAAGATGCGCTGACGAATGGCGTCGGGAATGCCGGGCCCGTCGTCGGCGATCCGCACGACGAGCTTCGCGCCGTCCCGCTTCGCGCTCACATCCACGCGGCCGCCCGGGCCCACGGCGTCGAGCGCGTTATCGATCAGGTTCACCCACACCTGGTTCAGCTCGCCCCCGTAGGCCAGGACCGGGGGCAGGCCCGGCTCCACCGCGACCCCCACGGTCGCCGATTTCGCCTTCACCTTGGCCCTGAGCACCGTCAGCGTGTCGGCGAGCCCATCGCCCACGTCCGTCGGCTGGGCCGCCGTCTCGCGGTCCATGTGCGTGAATCCCTTCACCGCCGCCACGAGCTCGTGGATCCGGGCGGCCGCCGTGGTGCGGGACGTAGCATTATCTGTATCATCTTGTCACGGGCACCAGTCAGCGATTTGAGCCCGCCAGTGATGGGAGATTGGTGCCGAGATAACACCCCTAGTCTCGACCGGTCCCGGGGCTGACAGAGGGAGCCGTCCCCGAGCTAATCATGCCCGGTCCCCCCAATAAATACGCCGATCCTCATCCGAGAATCGGCGTCCATCTGCCTTAGGCTTCCCTCCATGAGAACGGGGGCTTACGATCGGGTCCGGAGAACGGGCACGGAAATGGGCGTCCGATCTTCAGGCCTCGCCGCTATCCGAGGGTTCCGAGAGTTGTATGAGCGATCTATACCAGACGGCTCCCTCAAACGCAAGATTTTGGACCGGGTTGTCGCCCCACCAGAACAGGTTGAGGTCAGCGGTGAGCACGCAGCCGTCAGCTCCAGAGGGCGCGGCCCACCGGATTCGCGCGCCACACGGTCGCCTGCGATCTGCAATTCAACGCGTACCATTTGGCACTCGAACCCAGTCGCCCGTCCTGGATGCTCCCCGCCGGCCCACCAGCCAGCCAGAGACCATGGAACAGTCTGCCACGCGTGTGTGACAGGTACAGAATTCGTTCCCCCTGTTCACACGCGGGCTCGTCGCCCCGGCCGTCTCACGCGGTAGGCTGGCCGCGCTTCCTCGACCCGAAACCCGATTGAGCGCCGCGACTTCTCCGGGCGGCGCCATGAGCTGCCGGATGGCATCGAAGACGCCCTTGAATTGGGCGTCGTATCTCTTCTCCAGTTCGTCAAGCCGTCGCGCGAGGTCCCGATTCGTGGCAATCAACTCGCGGAGACGGACGAAGGCCCGCATGATCTCAATGTTCACCCGCACGGCGCGCGGACTCCGCAGGACGCTTGAGAGCATCGCCACACCCTGCTCGGTAAAGGCATAGGGCAGGTACTTCCGATGCTCGCCGCGCCCGGGCTTTATGGTCACAATTTGTGACCTTAGAAGCGCCCCTCCTCCTCGGTAAGCTGGAACATAAAGTCGGAGGGAAATCGCTCGATATTGCGGGTGACGGCCTGGTTCAAGGCTTTGGTCTTGACCCCATAAAGCGTCGCCAGGTCCGAATCGAGGATCACCCTCTGCCCCCTCAATATGAGGATCGCGCGTGCGATGCGCTCCTCTGGGACTAGGCTCCGTTCAGTCATCGGCAGTCCTCTCCATTAATCGACACTCGGCGTCGTCAAGGGGGACACCGCGCGCGGACTTTGCAAGACGCTCGAGAGCATCGCGACCTCCTGCTCGGTGAACGCGCTCACGCTGCGGGCGTGCTTGATGGTCGAACATGTCACAATTTGTGATATGTAAGGAGACGCCCGCCGAACCCAGGACCATTCCACCCTCGCGAGAGGCTGCCTCGCAAAGCAAAATGGGGGTCAGAGGCCGGGGGGGGCCGGGACGAAGCGTGGGCGCCGATACCGAGCCGGCTCCAGCCTCCCAGACGAAACGCGCGCTCGCTGGTGAGCCGTGCGAAATTGGCAGCGTCGGCGCGCTCCGGCTGTCATTGAACCCGTAGAGAGGTCACCATCCGTGGCGATGCTCCGCAGGGAGCAGGTCCACCGGGGCTACATGTTTGGCTCGTCCGCCGATGGACCGTAGATCGCCGGTACGGGAACGTTGTTCAGCCGCAGGTAGACCCCGAGCTGGGCGCGGTGGTGGATGCTGTGGTTCATGAAGAAGCTCCGCAGGACGGCGACCCGCGGCAGCGTGAAGATCGTCTTTTCGCCAAAGAAGAGGCTCCAGGGCTTGAGCAGTCGCTCGTCGCTCGCCCCAGCGATGGCGGCTCGCGCCGCCGCCGCGTGCTTGTCGAATGTCTCCAGGAGTTCCTTGCGTGAATTCACAGGCGTCGGGCGAGGCATCTTGGCAACATCGACTGAATCCTGCTCGATGGCGAAGACGGCCAATCGCGGAATCGTGGCGAGATGATTGGCCAGCCAGCCCATCGTCCCGGACTTCTCGTGAGGCTTCCAACCCAGCTTGTCTTCGGGCACGCGTTCGAGCGTCTTGCGGGTGTTGGCCATCTCCTGGTCGAATTCCGGCAGCAATGCTTGACCCAGTCCCATTGTCTCCTCCCTGTCCCGGCACACAACAGCGCGCATCCGGGTCCAGCCACATGACTCATCCTGCCAGTTCCCCCGCCCTCCCGCGGCGGATCGCCGCGGTGATCACTAAATCCTAGGCGAATAGAGCGCGAACAGCAACCGCGCGCGGGGCCCGGTAGTGTCCTAATTTGAAAGTGTGGTGTGCCCTGGAAATATCGCTGAGCAGCTACAAGGAAATACGACGGGGGTTGGCCTTACGCTTGCTCGGATGGTGGTTGGATTCGTTTTATTCAGAATCCGACGATGGGATAACCTGGCGCTTCTTTAGAATTTCCACATATCCGTCATAGCTAAACACGCACCGGACCAAGTCACGAAATTCTTCCTCGCTGAGCCTAAGTTGGTTGCGGATTTTATGAGGAATGTTTCCTTCAATTTTCCCCTTACCGTGTGATCTGCGCGTAGTTAGAATGCGATTCCCTTCGTAGACAAAGAAAGCGAGCTTGTCCCCCGACTCACGGATTTCCATCTGTAGCTTTCGAAATGCCCTGTCAACATCGACAACCTTCAGGGACAATTAGGATTCCTCGACAATGATCTCTTTAAGGTAGCGAAGAGTGTTCTGCAGATGTGGTCCCAGCTTGGCAGGTTCCTCCTGGAGACTCTCGTACAGTTCGCAGACTGCACTCTTAAAATCAATGAGTGCCTCATCCTCCACGTCGCCCCAGCCGAACATATCAAGATCATGACTGTAAGCGACCACATGAGGACCGTCCACCTCCATCTCTACGGGAAGCGCTGACCTAAGCCGATACCTCGGATGCCTAAGGTCACGGAGGAAAATTGTTCTGGATGGTTGACGAGTCCCCAAGACAGAGTCGAAAGAAAAGACTCGGCAAATTAATGTTTCTTGGACCACTTTATTGAGGCACACTACCGGATATCTATATTTCAACGAAGACGAAATACGCCCTCCTTCTTCCTCAAATTGATCAACCACTTCGGCAATGGACACATGAGTATTTGGTGAATAAACAGCATGTTCAACCAGAACCATTTATGTCCCTCTGCGTAAATTCTCTGGCGCAATTACCGTAACCATGTTGCCAGACTTCACAAAGTACACTGGGTTTCCTTCTTGATCGTACTCATCAAGGAAGCGCCATATCTCAGTGGCCACAGCTTTCAGCCTTACGACCGAGCCATCCTGGAGAATGTATTCATTCCAGTTCTCATTAGACTGATTAACTGGAACTAGTTCAGCCTCTTTAGGAGGTTCACCCGGACGTAACGGAAACTTGCGGCGTGATGGCATGACATCCCTCAGCTCTGGGGGAATCCTGGCACTCCTCGGAGAGTTTACAGCGCACACATGATTATCAGAGAATTCTGTGGTGTCAAGAAAATTCGTGTATAACCCTTTAATATCAATGAGTTACGAGACATTAGATTGCAGCAGATCTGCCAAGTCCCACACCCGATTCGTTACCCCCGCTGCCATGGCGGGCGTGACCCGGAGCGTAGCATGAACGCGGCCCGTCGGCCCGAATTCCCCACCGCGGAGATCGCAGAGAACGCCGAGCCATACGGGATAGGCTCTTCTCTCAGGCCAGCCCGCGAAAACCGTTCCGAGTTCCAAGACCTGTTGCGGCTGAATCCGCAGGAAATATCTCGTCAGTCTCTGCGTCCTCTGCGGGCTCTGCGGTAAGGCTGAATCATCCGGGCTTATCGGCCGTAGACCAGCCGCGGGAGGAACATGACGAGCGAGGGGACCAGGGTGATGAGGAGCAGGATGGCGACCATGGAGAAGAAGAGGGGCCAGATCGCTCGGCAGACGCGGTCCAGGCGCTCGCCCGCGATGTGGGTGGACACGAACAGGGTCGCGCCCGAGGGCGGCGAGGCCAGGCCCAGGGACAGGTTCACCACCATGATCACGCCGAAGAAGATCGGGTCGATGTTGAGCCGCTTCACCATGGGCATCAGGACGGGCGCAAAGATGATGATGGACGGCACGGTCTCCAGGACCGTCCCTGCCACGAGCAGGAGGATGTTCACGAGGAGGAGGAAAACCCACGGCGTCTCCGTGATCCCGACGAAAAGGTTCGCCAACTGTAGCGGGATGAGCTGACGCGCCAGGATCCAGCTATACAGCGTGCAGGTGGCGACGATGAACATGACGATGCCTGTCCCCAGGCCCGTGGTGACGAGGATGTCCGGCAGGTGCCGCCACTTCAGCTCCCTGTATACCACTCCTCCCAGGAACAGGCTGTAGAAGACGGCAACCGCCGCCGCCTCCGTCGGCGTGAAGATCCCGCCCAGGATTCCTCCCACGATGATCACGGGCATCAGGAGGGTGAGGCTGGCCTCTCGGAGCGTGATCCACGTCTCCCGCCCCGACGGGAACGCGAGGCCGGTATACCCGCGCTGCCGGCTGATCCGGTACGAGTGCACCATCAGCGCCAGCCCCATGAGGACCCCCGGGATGGCGCCGCCGATGAACAGCGCCCCGATGGAGGTCCCGGTCGCCACGCCGTAGATGATCATGGGGATGCTGGGCGGGATCATGGTCCCGATGGTGCCCGCACAGGCGACCAGGGCGGCTGCGAAGTCTCGGGCGTAGCCCTTTTTCACCATGGCCGGGATCATCACGGAGCCGATGGCGGCGGAATCCGCCGCCGCGGAGCCGGAGATGCCGGCGAAGAACATGCTCGCCACCACGGAGACCATGGCCAGGCCGCCCGTCAGCCAGCCCACCAGCGTGTTGGCGAAATTGATCAAGCGCTGGGAGATCCCCCCCTTGTCCATCAGTGCGCCGGCCAGCAGGAAGAAGGGCACCGCCTGGAGGACGGTGGAGTCCGCGCCGCCGAACATCTGCTGCGGAATCAGGGTCAGCGGGATGTCGGTCAGGAAGACCAGGAACGCTGTCGCGGTCAACCCGAAGGCGATCGCCACCGGCACGTTGAGGGCGAAGAGGGCGAGGAGGAGCCCGATCAGGATCAGGCTAGTCACGGGCGTGTCCCTCGTCAACAGTTCGCGGCGGGCCGCCCTGTAGCCACGCGGCCACCGTGTGCAGGCACATGAGAAGGCCCGAGGCTGGGACAGCGAGATAGGGAATCCCCATGGGGATCTCCAGGCTCACGGAGCGCTGTCCCCAGGTGCGGAACGTCAGGGCGCTGCCGTACACGACCAGCACGGCGAAGAACAGGAGGGAGAGGAGGAGACCCAGCGTGGCGCCGAGCCGGGCGAGTCGGGGCGGCAGGGCCCGTAACAGACTATCAATGCCGGGATGGGCCCCGCGGTACACCCCCAGGCTCATCCCCAGGAAGGAGATCCAGATGAGCAGAAAGCGGGTGAACTCGTCGGACCAGAAGGGGGAAAAACTGAAGACGAAGCGGCCGGCGATCTGGAGGCCCACCACAGCCGCCATGGCCGCGAGGAAGACGGCCAGGATCCACTCGGCCAGGCGGTTCGCCCCGTGGCTCAGGGCCCCGATGGCTGGGCCTACCGTGCGGCGCAGCCCGGTCACGCGACGAGCCCTCACTTCGTATCGACGATGCGCTGGACGAGGTCCTTCCCGAACTGCCCCTCGAACTGCCCGACGACGGGCCGCATGGCCTCACGGAAGGCCGCCCGGTCGGGGTTTTCGATCACGATCATCCCCCGGGCTTGCAGCTCTCTCAGCTCCTGCTGCTCCTGCTCGCGGATCAAGCCGCGCTGATAGCGGGCCACCTCGAGGGCGGTGTCGAGCATGATCTTCCGGATCTCGGGGGGCAACCCGTCCCAGGCCTTCTTGCTCATGAGGACCGGCGCCGGCGAATAGACGTGTCCCGTCAGCGAGAGGTACTTCTGGACCTCGTTCAGTTTGAAGGTGTAGATGATCGGAATGGGGTTCTCCTGGGCATCCAGGAGCCCCTGCTGGAGCGACGTGAAGACCTCGCCCCAGGCCATGGGCGTCGCATCGGCGCCGAGGTGACGGAAGGCGGCCTGATGGACGCGGTTTTCCATCACCCGGATCTTCAGCCCCTTCAGGTCGCTCGGCTCTCGGACCGGTCGCTTCGCCGTCGTGATGTGGCGGAAGCCGTTCTCCCAGAAGGCCAGCCCCTTGATGCCGACCTTCTCGAATCGGTCCAAAAGGCCACGGCCGATCTCCCCGTCCAGAACTTTGTAGGCGTGCTCCGGACTCCGGAAGAGGAAGGGGAGGTCCACGACGTTCATCTCGGGGACGAAGCCCCCGAGCGGCCCCGTGGAGGTGACGGTGAGCTGGATCGTGCCGAGCTGAAGCCCCTCGACGACCTGCCGCTCGTCGCCCAGCTCCCGCGAGTGGTGGATCTGGATGGCCACCCGCCCCCTCGTCCGCTCCTGGACCAGTTGGGCGTAGCGAGCCATCCCCAGTGTGTAGGGGTGATCCGGTGGGGTGGTGTGCGCCTCGACCAGGTCGAACTCCGCTGCCCGGATGTCCGCCGGAAATCCCGGCCCCAGGATGATCACCATGGCCACTGCCAGGATCCCACCCAGCGACCGATTGAAGCCCTTCATGATCGGTCCTCCTCGTGTCGGTGGTCCACGGACTCACCGCACCCGTCGCTCGTACCTGCCCTCCTGCCACGTTTTCCACTGCCGGACCATCCGGGTAGGGCCGAGTGCCCTCCCATACAAGCAGCCGACAGCCATCAGCCTTCAGCCATCAGCTTGAGACCGTTCATCGCCGGCGGCTAACGGCTAATGGGAACCGTGTAAGTATATCAGGAACAAACCGAAAACGTGCAAGCCTTCTGTTCATGGCGGAAGTATCCGTGTGCCCCGGGTCGTCCGGACCTCTCCTCACCCTTGACCCGCCTGATCTCTCGCACTGCTCCACTGCCTAGATCGTTCCCCGCACCTCAACGTCGGCAACCTTTTCCCACATCTTGACCAGGGCGTTGGTGTTCTCCCGCCCGAGCCCGGTCGACTTGGCGAGGTCCAGGACATTGAGCAGGCTGTTCACCATGGGCAGGGGCAAGTTCAGCTCGCGGCCCAACGTGCTCACATAGACCATGTCCTTGTGGGCCAGCCGAAGCTCGAACGTCACGGTGAAATCCCGCTTGCAGATGCTGGGGACTGACCCCTCGAAAACCCGGCTGTTTCCGCCGCTCACCCGGACGACATCGTAGAGCGCCTTGATGTCGATGCCGGCCTTCATGGCCATGGGCAGGATCTCGGCAAGGCCGGCATTGGTCAACTGGCCCAGGAAGTTGTTGATGAGCTTCACGATGTTCCCGTGGCTCACCGGCCCCACATGGAAGATGTTCTTGGCGATGGCCTGGAAGATGGGCAGACAGCGCTCATAGACCGCCGTATCCCCGCCGATCATCAGGTTGAGCTCGCCGGCGTTGGCATGCACCGGGGTCCCGGTCATGGGCGCATCCAGGAAGGCGATCTGCCGCGCCGCCAGCCGCTCGGCCAGCATGCGGGTGGAGGCCGGATAGCTCGTGCTGAGATCGATGAGGACCGACCCCGGCTTCATGCTCTGCAACAGGCCGGGCGTCCCCAGGATCACCGCCTCGACTTCCTTGGAGGCCGGCACGCAGAGGAGCACCCGGGAGCTCATCTCGCCCACTTCGGCCAGCGAGGTGGTGACGGTCGCACCGGCCTGCTTGAGGTCGTCCAGATTCAGGCCGGCTCGGTGCGCGAGCACCGTGACCGGAAACCCCTTCGTGAGCAGATTCTTGACGATGCCCTTCCCCATGAGCCCCGGACCCAGGAATCCGATGCGGTCTGCCATGGCCAACCTCCATTCGTGACGAAATGTGAGGGCTGCAGGAGGCTCCTACCATTCCTCGCGTCGCCCCTTACCGGGCGGCGACGGCTTCCTCGACGGGCGCCTCCTCGGGCAGGTCGATCACCGGGTCGCGCTCGACGATCTTGTCGATCGAGACTCCCATGGCGGCGTCGGTCTCGCGGTCCTCGCGAATCTCGACGAGGGCAGGGACCTTCAGCCGGTTGGACTCCTGGATGGCCCAGGCCAGGGCGGGCTTGATCTCGTCGGGGCGGGTAACCCGCTTCCCGATCGCGTGCATCCCCTCCATGATCTTCACGAAGTCCGGCCCGTAGCCGTCGTTGTAGCCGATGTCCACGGCGAAGTTCATCTCGTAGAGATACTTGGAGGGCTGCCGGATCAGGGACAGGTAGCCGTTGTTGAGCATCACCATGACGTACGGCACGCGGTTCTGAACGGCCGTCGCCAGGTCGCCCAGGAGGAACTGGAACGAGTAGTCCCCCACGACCCCCACGACCTGCGCGTCCGGCTTCCCCAGCTTCACGCCCAGGCACGTCGGCACCTCCCAACCCAACGGTCCCGCTTGGCCGCAGCAGAAGTAGGTCTCGGGCTGCTGGATTTCCTGGAACTGGCCGGACCAGATCTGGTAGAGGCCAATGGAGGTGACGAAGACGGTCTCGGGCGGGAAGAACTCGTTGATTTCCTTGAAGATCCGCTGGGGCTTGATCGGCACCTGGTCGAAGTCCATCTTTCGGCGGAATCGCCGCTTGTAGTCCGCGGCCTTCTTGGTCCAGGCGCTGGGCGTCCGCGGCGGGGTCATCTCCCGGGCCACCCGCAGCAGTGCCTCCACGGCGAGCTTCGCATCCGACACAATTCCGAGGTCCGGCGGGAAGACCTTCCCGAGCTGTGTCGGCTCGATGTCGATGTGGATGAACTTCCGCTCGCCGCGGTACACGACAAGGTCACCGGTGTGGCGGTCGGCGAAGCGGTTCCCGATACACAGGACTAGGTCGGACTCCAGGAAGAGCTTGTTGCCGCCCCGGGTGTTGGTCTGGAGGCCGACCCGCCCGCCGTAAAGCGGGTGGTTGTAAGGGATGCCCCCCTCCGCCATGTAGGTGGGAATGACGGGAATCTGGAGATGCTCCGCCAGGGCGACGAACTCGTGATAGGCCCGCGCGCGCATCACCCCACCGCCCATCATGAGGATCGGGCGCTCCGCTTTGAGCAGCATCTCGATGGCGCGGCGGATCTTCCGGGCGTCTGGCGAGGGCTTGAAGATCTCGAGGGGGGCATCGATGTCCGGGTCGTATTCCACGTCGCCGCGCTGCACATCCAGGGGCAGGTCGATGAGGACCGGTCCCGGCCGGCCCTCGCGGGCAATCCGGAAGGCCTCCCGGAAGACGTGGGGAATCTGGGCTGTCTCCAGGACGCAGTAGCTTTTTTTCGTGACCGGCTTCGCGATCTCGGCGATGTTGACCGCCTGGAAGGCCTCCTTGTGGAGGATCGGCCGGACGGCCTGGCCCGTGATGCAGACGACGGGGATGGAATCCCCCTGGCAAGTGTAGAGCCCGGTGATCATGTTGGTCCCGGCGGGGCCAGAGGTCCCGATGGCCACGCCCACCTTGCCCGTGATGCGCGCCCAGCCGTCGGCGGCGTGGGTCGCCCCCTCTTCGTGCCGCATGGTGAGGTGGCGGATCTTCGTGGACTTCGAGAGGGCCTTGTACAGGGGAAGAATGGCAGCCCCGGGGATCCCGAAACACGTGTCCACGCCCTCGCTCTCCAGGATCTTTACCGCAGCCTCCATGACCGGCATCTTTGGCATACCCGCCTCCTTGAGTCCTCCGGACTCCAACCTCACGATGATCGCGTCGTGCCGCTGAATCCGACCTGTGCCGAGACCTCTCGACCGGTCTGCAGCAAGAGGGGGATGAGTGTTTCCTGGCGGCGAGGGGTGAGTCGCACGGCGGGAGCCGAGATGCTCAGCGCAGCCTCCACCCCGCCACGGGCGTCCCGAATGGGCACAGCCAGGCAGCAGGTCTCCTCCTCGCACTCCTCCTGATCCCGCGCGTAACCCTGCTCGCGGACCTTCTCCAACTCGCGCCTGAATTGGCTCCCCGAGGTGATGGTGTGTCGCGTGAAGGCCTCCCACGGCCCGTGGCCAAGGAGCGTGTCCACTTCCGTCTTCGTCCGATAGGCCAGCAGGACCTTGCCGGCCGCCGTGCAGTGCAGCGGCGCCCGATGGCCGATGCGGGAGAAGATGCGCAGGCTCTGGGGGCTCTCCACCTTGTCGAGGTACAGCGCCTCGCGCCCGTCCAGGATCACGAGGTTCGCAGTCTCGCCGGTCTCCCGGCTCAGTTGTTCCAGCACCGGCCGGACGAGCCGCCGCAGGTCCATCTGGCCCAGGTAGGCCTCGCCGAGGCGGAGCGCCCTTGCCCCCAAGGCGTAGCGACCCGTCTCCGGGCTCTGCCGGGCGTACCCTCGCCCGATCAGGGTGGAGAGGATGCGGTGAGTGGTGCTCACGTGGAGGCCCACCCGCTTGCTCAACTCGGCGATCCCGATCTCGCCCCCGCTCTCTCCCAAGGCTTCGAGCACGGTGAGGGCCCGCGCCACGGACTGGACGGCCGTCCCTCTTTCCCCGTTTCGCTCCCGTCGAGTCATGAGCCCCGCGATCTTCTCCCGGAACCCGCCAGCGCCATTGCGCCCCGCAACGGGAATCCGGTCAGCCTGCAGCACGGGGAGAGGCCTCTGCACTCCCGCCGCCCGCACCGAATTTTCATCATACGAAAATTGATTTCAAGATATGGATTTATCTGACATAAGGGGGGAGATGTCAAGCGATTCTTTTGGCGCCTTCACGCGTCCTCGGCCGGCGCGCTGCGCACTCAGGCGAAAAGGCCCCGCGCTCGCCCCTGGGCCAATTTCACGGCCGCGTCGATGGCATCCAGCATGCTCTGGTGGGCGGCGGTGCCTTTCCCCGCCTTGCCGAAGGCGGTCCCGTGGTCTACGGAGGTGCGGATGATGGGAAGGCCCAGAGTCACATTCACGCCGCTCACCGCGGTCCACTTCTGCGTGGCCTTGTCGAAGGTGAAGCCCAGCGTCTTGAGCGGGACGTGTCCCTGGTCGTGGTACATGCAGACGACGATGTCGTAGAGGCCGCCCCGCGCTCGCCCGAAGACGGTGTCGGGCGCGATCGGGCCGTCCACTTTGATCCCCTCGCCCTTGGCCTCCTCGATGGCCGGAATGATCTCTTTGATCTCCTCGTCGCCGAAGAGTCCGTGCTCGCCCGCGTGGGGATTGAGGCCCGCCACGGCGATCTTCGGCTCCGATATGCCCAGAGCCTTCAGGGCTCGGTTGGCCAGGCGGATGACCGTCAGGACCCGCGCCTTCTTCGTCCGCTCGATGGCCTCCCGGAGCGACACGTGGGTGGAGACGTGGACCACCCGCAGGTCCTCGCCCAGAAGCATCATGGCGTAGTCCTTGGTCTTGGTGAGCGCCCCGAAGATCTCCGTATGGCCCGGGTACGGGCAGCCGGCCTGGTTGATGGACTCCTTGTGGATCGGCCCGGTCACCACCGCGTCGATCTCGCCGGCCAGCGCCATGGCGATGCCTTTCTCGATGTATTCCACCGAGGCCTTGCCGCACATCGCGCTCACCTTGCCATACTGCAGTCTGGCCATGTCCACGTTGGCCAGGTCCAGCACATCCAGCGTCCCCTGGGTGAAGCGGGCCTCGACCGCCTTGGCGATGGGGTGGAGCGTGAGGGGAAGCTGGGTGATTCGCAGCGCATCGGCCATGGCGTTCTTATCACCGATGACGAAGGGCCGCGACTTGGCGTACACGGTAGGGTCCGCCAGGGCCTTGGCAGCAATCTCGGGCCCGATGCTGGCCGGGTCCCCCATGGTGATGCCGAGAATCGGTCGATCCATGCCGTGCCTCCCTTTGGATGAGAACGTTCAGAAGTGGTCTGCCTCTATCCGTGCCGGCGCCCCCTCACCGAGAAATGGTGCCTCTGGCGGTGGGGCCACCTTCGCCAGGAGTCCAGTTGGCAAATGCTCTTATACCACAGGAGCCAACCCCGCGTCACCGAGCCGCATCATCCATGAGCGATCGCAGAAAGTTCGCGGTCTGCTGCGCCTGGGCGCGACGATCCCCAGCCCTGGCAAGCGACACGGAAAGGGAGCCCTGGTAGCCGATGGCCTGCAGGGCGGTGACGATGCCAGGCCAATCCAGGGTGGAATCTTTCCGGATTCCGGGGGGGATGCGACCCAGGTCGTAGAGGTGGACATGTCGGAGTTGGTCGCCGACGCGATGCAGTGCCTCGGCCACGGAGGACTCTTTTCGGGTGAGTTGGTGCATGTCCAGCATCAGCCCGAATCCCGGATGGCTGACCCGCTGCACCCATGCCAGGGATTCGTCCACCCTGCAGATGAAGTTGCTGTCGGCATCATCCGTGGGCGCGAGGAGGAGCATGCTGCCCCGCGCGGTCGCGAACCGCGCCAGGTCACCGAAGATTTCCTCGGCCGCAGGCGCCACCCCCTCGATCGAGGCACCCGGAGGGAGGCTGCCCTTCACACCGGCGAGGGTCACGGGGACACCGAACTCGCCGGCAAAGTCCAGGAGGTCCTTCAGGCGGTCGAGCGCCCGCTCCCGGATCGCCCGCTCGGGATGGAGAAGCGTCAGCCCTTCCGCAACAATGCGCCCGCTGTTGATGGCAACCAGGGAGACATCCCACTCCCGGAGCGACCCTCCCATCTCGGTTATGCTGACCGTGCCGGGAGGACCTGGCAGGAACTCGATGCCATCATAGCCCAGCGCTTTCGCCTCGCTGGCAAGCTCCGCCGGCGATCCGAGGAGAAGATTCACCATATACCCGGTGGCGGCAATGTCAGGCGTGCTCGCCAGCAGACTCAACTGCATTCAGACAGAACCCCCAGAAGACCGACATGTAACCACAGATTACGCAGATGTCGCAGATTTCCCGAGACAGAATGAGGCGCTTGTGTTCGAGAGAGCGGGCGCCGAAGTTCAGCAACAGGCCGATCGAGTGGCCGCTGGCCTTCAGGTAGTTGATGACCTGTGCCTCTTCAAGGCCTGTCAGTCTGACCCAGGGCCTTGATCTCCACTATCAACGGAATCGAAACACACGAAGTCTGCACGATACGAGGTGGAGAGCTTCTCGCCCTTGTAGAATACCGGTAGCTCCACCTCGGTTCGGAACGGAACTTCCCGGCTGCCGAGTTCTCTCGCCAGCGCCTCGTGATAGACCGCTTCGAGGAATCCCGGCCCCAGAATCCGATGGACCTCCATGGCTGCCCCGATAATCTCGAAGGTCCTCTTGATCCCTGCCCACTCTCCCGTTCCGTGAATCTGTGTAATCTGCGAAATCTGCGGTTAGATTAGCTCCTGCTCTTCCCGATCCACTCGGCGATGGCCTCGCCCACGCCGGCGGTCGTGGCCTTTCCGCCGAGGTCCGCCGTGTGGTAGCGGGGGTCGGCCAGAGCCTTCGCTACCGCGGCCTCGATGGCCTCGGCCGCCTTCTGGGCCTGCGTATCCTTCTTCCGCTCGTCCAGCCAGGTGCACATCATGGCCGCGGACAGGATCTGCGCGATGGGATTGGCAATCCCCTTGCCGGCGATGTCCGGCGCCGTCCCGTGCGATGGCTGGAAGAGTCCGTAGGTATCCCCCACATCCGCAGAGGGGGCCAGGCCCAGTCCCCCCACGGTGCCCGCCGCTAGATCGGAGATGATATCTCCGAACATGTTCTCGGCCACCACCACGTCGAACCGGAGCGGCCGCTGCACCATGTAGAGCGTCATGGCATCCACATACACGTGCTCTATTTGCGTGTCGGGATACTCCCGGGCCACCTCATCGAAGATCTGTCGGAAGAAGGCCATGCTCTTCAGGACGTTGGCCTTGTCCACGCACGTCACGCGCCGCTTCCCGTCCGCGGGCGCCCCACGGCGCCCTTGTGCCAACCGAAAGGCATAGCGCACGATGCGTTCTGTCCCCGGGCGAGTGATGACCATGTTGTCCACCGCCACCTGCTCCCCCACCCGAACGCCGGCACCGCGCGAGGCATACAGGCCCTCGGTATTCTCCCGCATGATCACGTAGTCGATGGCGGGGTCACCCGCCAGAGCCGGAGGCACGCCCGCATACCGCTTGATGGGCCGAATCCCCGCGTACAGGTCCAGCACAAAGCGCAGGCTGAGCTGCGGGGCGATCTCCGTCCCATCCGGAAACCGGATCGCGGGGTCGCCCGTGGAGCCGAAGAGGATGGCATCGGCCGCCCGGCAGGCCTCGAGCGTCGCGGTCGGCAAGTCGCTTCCCGTCTCGCGGTAGCACCGCGCCCCCGCCGGGTATTCCCTGCAGTCGAAGCGAAGGCCCGGGAAGACTGCCTCCACCGCCCGGAGGGCCTTCAAAGCCTCGGCCATCACCTCGGGGCCGATGCCGTCGCCCGGGATGACAGTGATGCGATACGTCGCCATCGTCATGTCTCCTCATCCATCAGCGTTGGGAATTGATGTGTGCGCCCCGAGGCAGGACGGCGGCCCTACCCGCCGAAGGGCCCTCGCACGAGCGGCTTCCCCTGCTCCACCATGAGGCGTCCCCGGGCGTACACCCGATCCAACTCGCCGCTGGGCGAGAGGAGGAGCAGGTCCGCATCGCAGCCCGGGGCGATCCGCCCCTTGTGCCGCAGCCCGAGGAGGCCCGCCACGTTCCGCGTCGCAAAGGGTGCCGCCTGCCCCCAGCTCAAGCCCTCCTGCACCAACTCGAGAAGCGTCTCCAGAATGGACTCCGGCCCGGCCATGTACTGCCCGACGACGTGACCTCCCGCATCCAGACGCGGGTAGGCAGCGCCGCTGTCTGTGGACAGCGTGATCCGCTCCGGCGGCACTCCCGAGGCGAGGGCGTCGCGAATCCCCTGGGCCGGCCGGATGGCCTGCGGGTGCCCGCTCTCCGGCCGCTGCATCCCCGTCACGTCAATGCTGCCCCCCACCCGGGCGTACTCCTGAGCCTGGCGCCAGAGGGTCGGATTGCGGTTGACGTGGGTCGCGACCAGGCGATCCAAGGGAATTCCGGTGCGCCGCTGCACATCCCAGAGGGGGGCCAGGCCTTCCGGCTGATCGCCGATGTGGGCGTGGAGCACGGCCCGCTTGCCGGCCAGCCGTCCCCCCGTGTAGGCTGCGTGGGCGAGCCGGCAGAGATCCTCCAGGGGGAAAGCCGGCGCCAGGGGCTCTGAGAGGGCGATCTTGACTCCCACCACGCGATCCACGAAGGCCACGTCGGCTTGCGGATCTCCCGTAAGGGTGGGGAGGGGCCAGTGCCAGCCCCCTGTATAGCAGAAGGCGCTGATCCCCTCGGCCGTGAGCGCCGCGGCCCGCGCCAGGAGGGTGGGGATCGTACGGGATAGGCTGTCGGCGCCCAGCGGTGAGATCACCGTCGTGACGCCCGCCTCCACGATGCGTTCTACCTGCAGGTCCGTGGTCCGGGTGGTCGGCCCGTCCATGCCGCTTGCCCCCATGACGTGGATGTGGCCATCGATGAGGCCGGGGAGGACGATCCGATCCCGGACATCGACAGTGGCACCCTCCCCGATCCCCATGGGGACCGGCAGGTCGGACCCGATGGCCGCAATGCGCTCATCCAGGATCAGGAGATCCGCGGCACCCCGATCCTCCGGATCGAACACATGCCCACCCTTGAGCAGCGTCCAGGTCATGCTTCCCTCCATCCCCAGACGACTCAAACGTCACCACAGATTTCACAGATTACGCAGATTCATTTCCGGAAAATCCGAATCGTGAAATCTGCGCAATCTGCGTAATCTGCGGTTAAATTCGTGCCGTCCTCAGTCGCACACGATCCCGCCGTTCACCTCGATCGTCTCGCCGCTGATGAAGCGGGCGGCGTCCGACGCCAGAAAGGCCACGGCATCCGCGATGTCCTCCGGCTCGACCGTCCGGCCGAGCGGGGTGTTCTTGATGATCCCCTCGATGAGCGACCGGGGCCAGGTGGCGGTCATCTCGGTCTGGCCCGTCCCGGGATTGATCCCGTTCACGACGATGCCGTACTGCCCCAGCTCCTTGCCGAGCTTCTTCGTCATGGCCAGGATGCCGCCCTTGGACGCCACGTAGTGAACCCCGGCCATGGTGCCGCCATTCCGCGCGGCAACCGAGGCGATGTTCACGATGTGGCCCTTCCCCTGCTTTCGCATGATGGGAATGACCGCCCGGCAGCACAGAAAGGTGCCCTTCATGTTCACATTCACGATCCGGTCCCACTCCTCCTCGCTGGTCTCCTCCGTCGGCGTGAGCTTCCAGAGCCCGGCGTTGTTCACCAGGATGTCCACCCGACCCCCGTAGTGCGCCAGGGCCGCCTGCACCATGGCCTCAACACTCGTGGCGGACGAGACGTCCACGTGCTGCGCCAGGGCCTCATCGCCCTCCTTTTTCACCAGCCCCACGGTCTCCTCGGCCCCTGGCAGATTGATGTCTGCCGCGACCACCCGCGCGCCGCCCCTGGCCAGCCGGCGCACGATGGCGCGGCCGAACCCCCGGGCAACCCCGGTGACGATCGCCGTCTGTCCCGCGAACTCCATGATAGGCTCCTTTCCCGTCACTGACGACGCCCGTGCGGATGGGCCGGCCGACCCCTCGCCGGTTCCAGCCGTGCCATATTCCGTGGACGCATGAATACCAAGGCCTGGCCAGAAAGTCAATTTGAGCACCCCGAACGTACCGCGGCAATGGGTCGTCGCCGCGTGATCCGTCCGCCACACCTCACCCGCGTGGGCGGCCATCGCTGTGGGTCGCGGGGGTCAGGTCCGCCCTGCGCGGTCCTAATTCCCCTCGCTTTCCCCCTTGACGTGCCGGCCTGGCTCGCCGGATACTCCGCCCCAGCGAGTCCGCGCGGGCCCCGACAGCTTGGCGGACCAGCCGGGTCGGGGCGCGGCGCGAGGCCAGATCGTGGCGCGGCCCCGAAAAGCAACTTCCTATCACCGTAGGGGAGCGGCGAACCGATGGGCAAAGCCTGGGGCGGCCGGCATCATGGTCACCGGAGGCGGTTTGTGTCTTCCCGCGGCCCGCCGCGCCCGGGACAGCTCCATCGGAAGTCTGAACCGTCCGGTGAGGGTGCAAAGGAGGAGCCAGAATGGGAAAACGATCGTTAGGCTTTGTGCTGCCCGGACTCTGCGCGTGCCTGCTCGTCGTTCCGCTCATGGCCACCCCGTCTGAGGCCCGCGTCGCCTGGATCGAGATCACGGAGCGCGTGCCGTTCGCGGGTGGCATGGAATTCGGCAAGGTCGGGGCATACGAGAAGATCAAGGGACGCCTGCACTACGCGGTGGGCCCGGACAACCGCTACAACCGGCAGATCGTGGATCTCCGGCTCGCCAAGACCGGCCAGTTGCGCGAGGACGTGTCCGTCGTGCATCCCGGCCCCTCCGGCTACGTCGAGGAAAAAGTTGGGGGCGACCCGCGCAACGCAAAAGGTGAAGTGGAGTTCTGGGGGGACTTCCTCCTCCTCAAGCCGGTGGACGTCACGAAAGGCAATCACCGCCTCCTATACGACGTGAACAACCGCGGGAGTCTGCGGGCCCTGGAATACTACAACGACGCGCCGAGCGGCAACAATCCCACCACGGCGAGGGACGCGGGGAATGGCTGGCTGATGCGCGAGGGTTACTCCATCTTGTGGACCGGATGGAACTGGGATGTCGAGAGCCCGGCGGGGAATCCGCAGCGAGTCTTCCTGCCCATCATCGTGAATGCGGACGGCACGCCCTTGGTGGAGCGGATCAATGCTGAGTTGACCGTGCAGGTTACGAGCGGCATCAAGTCGGAGTGGTTCGGCTGGGGCGGCAGCCGGTGCTACCCCGTGGCCGACGACCCAGCGCTCCAGCAGCAGGCGACCCTGACCGTGCGAGATGTACCCGATGTGGATCACATTGGGCCACGGACGGAGATACCGCGGACCGACTGGCAGTTCGCCATTGACGTGAACGGGAACCCCGTGCCCAATCCGGTCCATGTCTATTATTCCAAGGGCTTCGAGAAGGGGAAGATCTACGAGCTCCTCTACCACGCGAAGAACCCCCGCGTCGTCGGCCTCGGCCTGGCCGCCATCCGGGACGCCATCTCGTTCTTCCACTTCGAAAAGCAGGACGACAAGGGGAACGTGAACCCCCTGACCACGCAACCCGGGGGGGCGATGCAGGCCGACCCCGCGTATGCCTACATCTTCGGCATCTCCCAGTCTGGGCGGGTCATCACCACGATGATCTACCAGGGCTTCCACGTGGACGAGAAGGGGCGGATGGTCTTCGAGGGGGCGCGGCCGGACGTCCCCGGCGGCGGGAAGGGGGCCTTCAACTACCGCTGGGCGCAGACGACCCACCACCCGAAGCACATCGAGGGGAACTACTTCGCGGCCGATCACTTCCCCTTCAACTTCACCAAGGACGGGGAGTGGCAGCGCGATCCGCAACGGACCCGCGATGGGCAGGACGGCGACGTGCTCGCCGTAGCCAAGGCGCTGGGCAAGGTTCCGAAGATCATGTTGGACAATCACGAGACCGAGTACTGGACGCGGGCCGCATCGCTCGTGCACACCGATGTCGCGGGGACGCGGGACGTCGGGCCCGAGGCGCACCCGAACGTCCGGTTCTACATGGTGAACGGCTCGCAGCACGGCTCCCCGGCCGCCGCGACGAAGCGGACGAATGCCAACGACCAGCACTCCGATGGCTACGTGGAGCACCGGCCGGTGGGCCGTGCCTTCCTCGTCGCCCTCGATCGCTGGGTGACCTATGGCATCGAACCCCCGCCGACCACCGTCCCGCGCATCGCGCAGGGGGAACTGGTCACGGTGGCGAAGCATAAGGCCGACTTCCCCCAGATTCCAGCCTACAGCTACAACGGCGTGAACTTCCCGGCGGAACGCCATCCCGGCACCTCCTTGAAGCCGCCCCGGGCCGACTACGGCCCGCGGTTCTTCATGCCGACGCCGAAACCCGGGGACGAGGTCCCGATAGCGTATCCCGGCATCCAGGAAGCCGAGAACGTCCCGCCAAAATACTTTGGCCCGCCGTACGAGGCGCGCGTCCCGTATTTCGACAAGGACGGGAACGGGATCGGGGGCATTCGGATGGTCGAGCTGGAGGTCCCGCTCGGCACTTATCAAGGCTGGAATCCGCGGTGTGACACCTGTGGAGCGCCGGACTTCCTGCAGCCCTTCAACGTTTCCTTCTGGCCATTCGCGGCGACCGAGGCGGAGAGGAACGCCAAGGCGGATCCCCGTCCCTCCATCGAGGCTCAGTACCCCAATAAGGAGGACTATGTCGCGAAGGTGGCGCGGGCCGCGCATCGCCTCCAACAGCAAAGGTTCATCCTGGAGGAAGATGAGCGCGCCATTGTTACGAATGCCCAGAAACTGGCATGGCCGCCCGTGCCGCAGGACGAGTATCCCTTCTGGAAGATGACGGAGTGACGCCAGAGCAAAGCCGGCCGGGGTTGACGTGGCCGAGGACGAGGCTGCGCGACAGCCCCGGCCGGCTATTGGGGTGCGGGGGCGGATGGGCTAATCAGTCCGCCACGACTCACCCGCGTGGGTGGCCACCGCTGTGGGCCGCAGGGTTCAGGCCTGCCCTGCGCGGCCCTAACTAGAGCAACGGTATACAAGACTCAGACGGCGTGGTAGGCTGTTACTATGTCCGACGTGGGCCTGTCCGTCGCCATCGGCTTAGTGATGGTCGTGCTGTCTCTTCTTGGGGTCTCGTCATCGAAGCGGCGGCACAAAGTCGTTGCAGGTCTTCTCGGACTCATGGGAGTCGCGTTGATTGGGTGGCAGGCGGTCAGAAATCATGAGGTGGCGCTGAGAAATGCGCAGGTCCAGGATGAGCTTCTGACACGTATCCAGGAAGTCCAGAAGAGCACCAGTCAACCTCCGAGAGTAGTTGTCCAACAAGTGGCGCCTAAGCTGCGGGCGAGGCTGAGGGTAACCAAGTCCGATGTAATCACGATGGGCATCGACAGGAACGTTGCAGTGAATATTCACGTTCTCAACAGTGGGGATGTAACTGCTGTCGGTGTTCGCCGGGCCGCAAGGGTAAAATTCGTGCCCTCTCCTTATGGGGGTTCAAACGTCCCGCTCACGGCAGCAGAGGAGGGAGCCTTCAGGGAAATGTACGCCGAACTGGATGCCGGTCCTCCTGATGGCATGGGCATTCCCTCAAATGCGTCAGTGTTCTTCACCTTACAAGGCCCGCGACTTGAGAGGAGTGACTTTGTCCCACCGAACAGCACGGACCCTAATGTAATAAGAAACGGTGAAGTGCTAATTGTGGCTGGGGTCGTTCGGTACAATGATGAGGAGGTGCGGCAACTAGAGTTTTGTTTCTTTGCCATGAATCCCAATAGATTATATGTTTGCCAAGGCCACAATAGCAGCGATTAGCCCACGGATAGAATTCACATGAGGATCATTCCGATGGCGACAGTTTTTCTGTCTGTATTTGGGTAGAGTAGAGCACTGGCCACCCGAGGGTAGGTCGCGCCTAGCTGTTCCCGCCCCTTTCGTCTGGCGGTGCCTCACGAGCCCGACCCTGCTCGACCTCCAGCACCCCCTCATCGAACCGGACGTGCGGTTCTCCCGCATCCGGCTCTCCGAGCACCTTCACCGCGAAGCAGACGCCGGAGCCTGGAACGGCGCCCCCGGAAGCCGATAGAGCCCGAGCCGCCCGTACAGGAACGTATCGGGAAAGGCCCGGTAACCCCACGACTGGGTCCGGTGCTTGCGCCGGAGGTAGATGCGGACCCGCTGCGCGAGGAACCGCCGGAGGGCGCTGAAGGCGCGGCCGCAGTGCAAGAAGTGAAAGTAGCCGGCCCACCCGCGCACGACCTGATTGAGCTCCGTGATGACGTTCGACCGTGGGACGGGCCAGGTGCGCGCGGATCGTGAGGGCCTTCACGGTGTCCCGGACCCGCTGGCACGCGGGGGCCGAGGGCCGCACGAGCGGAAACATCCGCCCCGTCCGCCGACTCCGCACCACGCGCAGCGTGAACCCGAGGAACGTGACGGCCTCGTGCCGGGCATCCAGGACCCGGGTCTTGGCGCGGTTCAGCGTCAGCCCGAGGGCCTGGAGTTGCTGCGCGACGACCGCTTGGACCGCGCCTGCCTTGGAGCGACAGCAGATCACGAGTCGAGTAGCGGAGGGGAATCGCACCCCTCCGCCCTCACAGAACCGGACGTGACACTCTCGCCTCATCCGGCTCCTACCCTCCAGCCTCCGGTCGGACACCGAGATCCCACAGTGCAAACAAGTGGGGATCGCGGCGCGCGATGCGGCCTAACCAGTGCATCGACGCGCGCTCTCGACGCCGAAACCGTTTGTACTTCCATCGCGCCCAGGCAGCGAGGGCCTCGTTGAGATGACGCAGGACTTGAACACACCGCGACCGATAGAACCGGCCATAGTAGTTCATCCAGCCACGGACCACCGGGTTGACGAGCCGGGCCAGGTCCTCCAGGGACTGGTTGTTCCTGGTGGAGGCCATCCGCCACTCACGGATGGTCTGCCGGATCGCCGTAGCGGCCTGGGTGCTGATCGCGGGCAGGAAGCTCACAAAGAACTTCCCCCAGCGATTCTTCGCCCGTCGAGGTTGGAAGGTGTACCCGAGGAAGTCGAACTGCACATGCGTCGACCCCCCAGGCCGGTCGTCGTCCTTGCAGTAGACGATCCGGGTCTTCGTGGGATGAAGCTCCAGACCGCACTCGCAAGAATCGACCCCGGATGGCTGCCAACACCGCCTGAGCCTCCTGCTCACTCCTACAGTGGACGAGAACATCGTCCGCATAGCGCTCGAAGCGGATGCGCGGGTAGCTCCCGCTGCATCCAGGCATCGAACGCGTAGTGCAGGAAGAGATTGGCCAGCAGCGGACTGGCCACCCCGCCTTGCGGCGTGCCCTTGGTCCGCGGCTCCAGGGTGCCGTCTGGCCGCTGCACCGGGGCACGGAGCCACCGGGCAATGTACAGCCGGACCCACGGCAAGTCGGTGTGGTGTGCCACGGCGCGCTCGACCAGATCATGCGGAATGGAATCAAAGAAGGCTTTGATGTCCAGATCGATGACCCAGTCGGCGTCCCAGCACCGCTGCCGGGCCACCCCCACCGCGTCGAGCGCCGACCGGCCGGGCCGATAGCCGTAGGAGTCCGGGTGGAAGGACGGGCTCCACGAGGGGCTCCAGGACCATCTTCACGACCGTCTGCGCTACTCGATCGGCGACCGTGGGAATGCCGAGCGGGCGCGTGCCGCCGTTGTCCTTCGGAATCTCGACGAGCCGCACCGGCGGCGGGAAGTACGAGCCCGACGACATCCGATTCCAGACCTTGTAGAGGTTGCCCTTCAGGTCCTTGCTCGAATGCCGCCAGGGACTCGCCATCCACGCCGGCCGCACCCCGGTTCGCCTTCACCCGTTGGTACGCGTCCCAGACGAGTTGCTTCGGAATTGCATAAGGCTTTGCCTTAGGCACGGGCTCCTCCCCTTGCGGGTTGACCGGTTCCCAAGGCCGGAGAGTCGGGTCCCTTCGCTCCGCCCGCATTACCGGGCTTCGTCGCTACTACGGACCCGTCCGCCCCTGCGCCTCGCATCGGTACGCTTATCCTCGTGGGTCCACCACTTGGATGTCTCCCTTCGCATCGAGGCGCCAGGTTCCCACGTTCCGCACCCGAGCCTGCGCTGGGCTCACGCCGTCTTCATGCCGGTCACCACTCAGGCAGTCGGCAGGCATCCCCTGAGCTTGGTCCCGGGCCAACGACTGGAGCCCGGTTTCGGTGACGTCCCTACGCTTTCGACACGTCGTCAACGGTTCACTCGCGTTCGTCTTCCCAGCGCACACCTGACGGGTACGTCCCGCCTTTTCCGGACCGCTCACCACCCCGGCCATTGGACCAGCGCAGCGTCCGGCGGTTTGGACCCTGGCCCTGCAGCCCGAGTCCGAGGGGCCTGCCCTCATCTCGTGAGCAGCATGGCTGCTTCGAGTCGGCTCTTACATCCGAGCCTCCTCTCTGCGCCTTC
>CAVQPC010000035.1:0-95359 GCA_963714585.1 uncultured Methylomirabilota bacterium | reverse complement strand
CGAGAGCGTCATCTGCAGTGATGCCCTTGGCTGCGGTAAGAATAAACTTTGCCTTCGGGTAGCGACTCCGGAGTTCCCTGACGTTTGCGTCCAAAGATCCTATGTTTACATATGCGTCAAAAACCCGATCGCCTCTTCCCTCAAGAAGCCGTTCTAGTTCAGGAGCTGGTAATGCCTGGAGATCACTGCAGCATCTGTATCCTAGCATGGACAAAGCCATTGCAAGCGATGAATGGCCGGAGCCTTCAGGCCCAAAAGCAAACACTGGTTGCTCAGTTGGGCGGATGTTAAATAGGGATGCTCCTTCACTAGTGATCGCGCCAATTGTAGTGAGAGTGGGAAGTATTGAATATGAGTTGGTGGATTTAGCGTCGCGTCGTTGGCTAATAAGAGGCCGTTTAGTCGCGCGTACATCCAGCACTTCGAACTGGTGATTTATCCAGAGGTCAATGGGGCCACGACAAGGAAGTAGGCGAAGGAGTTTCTCAGCACCCTCGCGGGAAAGAACATATCCGGACAGATGCCAGAGCCCGCGCACTGGGCGGAATACGTTACTTGAAAGAAAGGTTTTTGGCGCACCGTGCTTCACTTCGAGATACGACACATAAAGAACGTCGAATCTGCCTTTCTTATCATATTCGGCCACGACTTCGTCCCACGCCTGGTCCAGATATCTTGCAAACCCGGAATGAAACCATACGTCGTCTTCAAGGATAAGTACGTACGCATGATTACTCGCCGCAACCTGCCTCCAAACATTGATGTGTGATCGAGCGACTGCAATCTCAGCTCGACTCATTCGAATCGGAGTATTTAGTTCGAGACCGCGTGGGAAGAACCAACGGTTGGGGTTCTACAAAAAGCTGATCTCCAAGCGTATAAAATGGATCAATGTCGGCATCCTTGGGTGGCTCCTGCGAGAATTCATTAGCATCGACGGCGACATGCCGCTCAGTCAGGCTCAAGAGTTCAGCTCCCGACGAGTCCAATATGTGCCTGAGCTCTTGCTCCATCTTGGACCAGCGGCCCGGTTCACGATCGAGGTTGATGACATAGACCTTCTCAATCCGAGGGCCTTTCTCCGCACCTTGGACACCGAATGTTTGACACTTCCGCCTCGGCAGGAGCCTCCGAAGAGTCAGCCAGAATCGGAAAACGTGACTGACAGCTGCTAGTGGAGGGCGCGCCAAGTTCATAGCTCCTCCGCGCGCCGTGAGGCCCGATACGCTTGCTGATTCGAAAGCCTCCAGTTTCTCTTATCACTCCGGTAACTGAGTGGCCACTTACTGGTGGAAGTCTTCTCCCAATCGTGCACAACGAGCAGCGCTTCCTCCGGACAGCTTTCATCAGCGACCACTTCGAATACGGATCTGGTGAGGTTGCCGGGGCCAGTGGTTGCCTGGACTTCGGGCAACTCGCCTTTTGATTCTTGCTCAAGGGATGTCGTAGCGTTCAGCAGTGCACGCTCTATAATAGGATGATTGCGAACCGCGATCAAAGGGGTGGTGTTGAAGTAGAAAATCCAGCTCAATTCGTTTGCCCCCGGATTGACGAAAACTGAGGGCGGAACCATCTGAGCTGTCGCAATGTCGTAGCAGAACGGTTGAAGCTTCAACCGCCCATCTGTGAAGAGGTGATCGATTGTCGTTCCGTGATAGACGTCGTCAGCGTCAATATAGAAGCCCCCCTCTACGAAGATGTAGGAGTAACGGAAGTAGTCTGACTTCATTGAAGGGTGATAGCACTTGTCAAATGCTCTCTCATATCGCGAACCCAAGTGGATCCGGATAAATTCCCTCGCAGAGCTCTCGTCGAAAACCTGAAGCTCGAATCCGGACTGCTCGAGTTTCTTCCACGACTCCATGCACTCCCTAACGTCCCGGGGCAATCGGCCAAGATCATCCCAGAACTGCACTATGCGTCTTGGAGGTGTGGCTAGGTGCGCTGCGGGCGCCCGGACTGGTTCATTGGAGCGTTGTACCAACTCCCGGACGAAATTGGAGCGAGCACGGTCGTCCTTTCCTAGGGGATCTTCTTCACTGGATTCGTGCACATTCATGTGGTTGCATGGTCGTGTCACATAACGTCCGCAGTGAGCGGCGCGCTGCTCTGGGCGCGCCCGATCCACTGCGCAGTTAGCTTCCCATATGGGGTACCGGAAGCCCCTCCACCGCTAGGGGCTCCTGACGCATAGTCTGTCGTACTTGGCAGGATACATGACCTTAAACTGTTCAAACACATCGGGCCCCATGAGTGTTCTTGCATGGTCACACTTGTTCTCACCGTTGCCCCAGTCACCTTCCATGGCAGCAATGGTATGGATCGCCAGGCCGAGAGGAGTGGTATCAAGGCCAGCGGTATCGTTGTTGGCAATGCTGTTCTTCACAAGTGAATCCACTTCTCGGACGTAATACTCAGCTGGCAGTTCCATGCGTACATTATCTTGTCGCGCGTGGTCAATGAAGCCTTTCAGCAGGGCGAGTTTCGTCTCGAATGAATAAGATAGCCAGGCCCGAACGGGCACACGCGGCTGCGCTTGGGCAGGGAGGGCAAGGTAAACGGCTACCCACATCAGCACGACCAGGGACCACAGAGCCAGTCGACCCGTGTATTTCACCCAGATGACCTCCTGACGAGATGCTGTGCAAGCTAACAGTGATTATACAGTCTGCCCAAAACAACAAAGGCAGACGGTTCTCCGTCCGTATAAGCTCTGGTCGAGCTCCTGGATGTTTTCCGAAACCTCGCCTCGTGCACGGCCTTCCCGCGTGATCGGCCCGTCGTGCCGCCGGGGTTCTAGAGTCTGTATAAACAGGCTCAGAGATCATCTGCGGGGCTGCGGGCTACATGACCTCCCTTGTTCAACACGTGGGTATAGATCATGGCCGTGGTCAAGTCTTTGTGACCCAGGAGGCTCTCAATGGCCGGCCGTTGACACCCATTACCCATTATATTTGTCAACGGGTCCCGTTTCACGTCTTATGATTCTGCTGCAACTCAGGCGAACAATTCCACTTGGCGTTCCACAGAGGACTTCAGCTCTGGCCAACGCTCAACAAACGGCGCTGCCGAAATGCGGCCCAATTCACTCGGCTCAATCTTGTTGAGCCCACCGCCGTAGACTCGTCCCTCGCCGCGCAGCTCGTGGCCGGTGACAGATCGCAACAGCTCGTGGATCGCTGCGCCACACTCTGGTTGTAGGCGTAGTTTGGCACCGAGGCTGCCCTGTGGATACAACATGAGGTACAGGTTCGTACCAATGGCGGCTGAGCGGTTCCAGATAAAACGAAACGGTTGCTTGTCCTCGGTGCCTCGACCCATGTATGTGCAAAGGAAGGGCGCAGGCAACCGTTGCTCTTGCTTGTACCACGGCGCGCGCTTGCCGACGAGATAACCGTCTTTGATCCCCAACGCCTCGGCGGTTTGCAGGTATGCCCAAAGGGCCGGGTGCCTGGCCTCAACAACATGCTCCGGCAATTCGCAGTCGATGACGCAGAGCTGTGGGTCGATCAGCGGGTAGCCATCCTCATCGGCATCGATGATCGTCGCCTTAAGATGGCGCGGGCTAGGGAGGATGGGGCGCAGGAATTTCTTCGGTAGGCCGCGTCGGATCGCGTCGGCGCGTTCAAGGACGAAGAACTTGTTGCTGCCGGTGGCGATGCCGCGCTGGATTCGGAACAAGTCTCCGAGCGTTGGCCCTTCGCCGTTTGTGGATGTGCGACGGTCGTTCCTGGCGTGCTCGGGGTACACGGTCCACTTGCGTGAGTCGCGCAGTCGCTCGAGTGTGACGGCTTCGCTGGCGTGCGGCTGAGCCATCGTGCCCCCTAAGGTAATCTCCACGGTATGTTCGCGTGGCGGGCGCGCCTTGTGGAACACCAAGACGACGGATGAGACCAAGGCGTCGCCGAACTGAACATCTTCGGCGTCGAAACGATGAATGCGGACGAGTTCCACGCGGTCCGTGAGGAAGCGTTTGAGCGCCGCTCCGTAGTTCACATCCATGAACTCCGACGGGATGAGCCAGGCCGCGAAGCCGCCCTCCTCCATCCATGCCGTGGCGAGAAGGAGGAAGTAAACGTACAGGCCTGCGAGGCCGTTGACCTCGACGCCCGTCATCCGGTGCGCAAGGGCTTGCAAGCGTTCCTTGTCCTCGCGTTCCAGGTGATGATGCCGGACATAGGGCGGGTTGGTGAGGATCAGGTTAGGGGCGACCGGGCGGCCGCTGCTTGCAACGATACGGGTAAAGTCGCCCTGCACTACATCGAGCCCCGCCTCCGTCCACAGGTCGCGGGCGGCCTCGCAGAAGCCGGGATCGAGCTCGACGCCAACAGCGCCCTCGATTCGCTCCGGGCCGAAGACGGCGAGTGCGGCGCTATAGAAACTGCCCGTGCCGATAGCGGGGTCGGCGAAACGGACCACGCGAAGACGGCGGCCTGCGACCGACTGGACGTAGTGGGCGATCTCGATGGCGAGGGCGTTGGGAGTCGCGAATTGACCGAGGCGGTTCCTTTCGGCGGGCGACTTCCTTGCGTCGAGCGCTGCCTGAATGGCCTGTCGGCGGGCTTCAATCGGGTTCTCGTGTCGCGCGATCATCGGTGCTACAGCCCTAGTTTCGCGAGGTCATCGATCCGGTGCTCCCACACCCAGTCGAGCCCCTCGGCAGCTTCGTAGCCCAGGTAGTCGCTGCCAAAGTATCCGCAGAGAAACAGCACGAACGCCAAGGTCGCGCCGTAAGTCGCCTGCAACTGATGAATCTTGGTCGCCTCCTCCTTGCGGCGCTTGTTTGTGTTCGTGAAATCGCCCGCCGACTTGGCCTCGATCAGGATTGGCAGCCGGTCCTTACGGAGCATCTTGGGTTGGATCACGACGTCGACCGGGATATTGACTTTGAGAGCCTTTCCGACGGCCAGGTTCATGCGGAAAGTATACGTGCCCGGCTCCATGTCCGTGAGCGGCTTGCCAAGCGGGTGGGGTTGCCTGCGATAGCCCCGCCTGTCGAGATAATCGCCGATCAGGGCAAGCTGTCGTTGCTCCTGCGCGTTGCGAACGATCGGGTTCGCCACCGCGCTGCACAGCCGATCGGCGACGATCGTTGAGGCCCGGTCGCGCTCGTGGTCGGTCGGGGCCGTCCGGTTGTCGAGCCATGGAAAGATATCCCGGTCCAAAAGCCGCGAGAGAATGCGGCAGAGCTTGGTCAGCTCCGTGTCAAGGTCGGCGGCCTGCATCTTGGTCGGCAGCTTACCCTTCTCCATCCGGCCAACAAGGTTCTTGCTCGCATCGGCCAAGCCGATCAGGCGGTCGACGGCGAGCGGCGGGGCGGTGCACATGCGGAGCGTCGGGAGCGCGCCCGGGTTGGCCTTGAGCGTGGCTGCGTTCAGGGTACGCAGGTCGTTGGTTGCCAGGAGCGCCGCCTTGACGAGTTCGGTCGTCTCCACCCGCGTGGAACGGAACGCCTCGGGCGCAAAGCGCATGAACCACTGGTTGAACTGGTCAACGGAGGCTGCGACGTCGGCCTTCCAGAGGTGCGTCTTGTCCGCGTTGATTCGTCGAGTCTTCATGAGATCCAGTCGTTCACGCCACTTGGTGTTCCCGCGTCGCGGTCAACGTCTCAGTCGAGCCGAACTTGCCTGACGCTACTCCTACCCTGGCGGCGGTGTCAAGGCGCGGGTGCTGTGGCAAAACTTCTTATCGTCTCTTACCGAACGTCTCCGGAGACGTTGCCGTCAGCGGGAATGCCTTCAGGATCTCGGAATCCGACGTCAGCAGCGTCACGCCGAGTTGCTGGGCCAGGGCGACAAATTCGCAGTCGTAGGCCGAGCAGCCCGATTCGGAGACCAGCTTGAGCACCTGTCCAGATTCCACGGTGTATTCGCCCCCGCTGAAAAGTGTCTCGGCCTCCCGCATCACCTCGAGTGCGTCCGAGAGCTTCAACGTTCCTCTGCGCAGGTAGGCCGCGAGGACATTGCGGAATTCGCTGCGCCAGAGAATGGGCGCGGCCCACACTGGGTCCTTGCGGAAGGCCTGACGCGCTTGTAGGGTCTTCTCCCCTCCGAGGAGCAGGTAGACCACCACATTGGTATCGACGACGATCATGGTCGCCCTGTGTTCTTGATCGCCTTGAGACGTCGCTCGGTCAGCGGGGGCAGCGCCAACCGCTTGCGCCGTGCATCTGCTCTGGCGAGAAATGCGTCGGGATCGATCCGCGCGCTCAGGAGCGCCTGCTCGAGCCGGACGATGATCTCGCTATTGAGGCTGCGTCGGTGGTCGGCGGCGTTTTCTTTCAGTCGTTTGTACAATTGCTCAGGGATGTTCTTGAGGGTGATCGTCGGCATGTCTGGACCTCGCGATCGGGTTTCACAACGGAACCGTTCTGGTGTAAAGGTAAAACTCCCGGGCTGTTCCGTCAAGCCTTCCGATTGCCTCCGTTCTCGCTAACAAACTTCCCCACCGAAACAGGCTCTCCTGCTTGGACGGTGGACGGCGGTCGTCACTGTGTCTGGGTGTTTGGCCCGGGATGGCGCACGTTCGAGTGCGCTATGCTGCGTCGCCTCGGTTGGCCGCTTCAGATCGATCTGGAGGAGCGGCAACTGCTCGGCTTCTGTCTCGTGAATGGAGGCTGGCGGGTCGAGTTCGGTGTGTTCGGGGAAGCCGTACTGGCGCTTCAGCTCGGCGACCAGGCGGAAGGTCCGGTCCTTGTAGTCCCGGTCCAGGAAGGCGGAGCGGGCGAAGCGAGCGGCGTAGCGCTTCCGGAGGTGCGGGAAGTGCTTTTCCAGGAAGGGGAAGAACGCCTGCTGGGCGGACGGTTTCAGGAACAGGACATTCGCATGGACGTGGGTTGCATCGTGCTCGCGGGCTGCGGCGATCACCGCCTCCAGATTGCCCCGGCTGTCGGTGATGTCCGGCAGGATGGGAGCGAGGCTTACCCCGGCCACGATCCCCGCCTGTCGCAGCGTGCGCAGGGCCTTGAGACGCAACTCCGGCGTGGGGGCCCGGAATTCCAGGATCCGCGCGAGCCGGCGATCCATGGTCGTAACGGTGAAGTTCACCTGGAGGCTGTTGCGGGCCGCGATGCGTTGCAAGAGGGCGATGTCCCGCGTGACGAGGTCGCTCTTGGTGGTGATGGAGAGGCGGAGGTCGCGGGCCAGCGCCATGACGCTGAGCAGGCTGCGGGTGACGCAATACCGCCGCTCGGCGGGCTGGTAGGGGTCGGTGGCGGTGCCGAGGGCGATGCTCTGCCCGCTCAGGCGCTCGGGAGTGAGCTCGCGGATGAGGAGCCTGGCGGCGTCCCGCTTGACGTAGATCTTCTCCTCGAAATCCTCCCAGCGGTTGAGCCCCATGAACTCGTGGGTGTAGCGGGCATAGCAGTATCTGCATCCGTACTCGCAGCCCCTGAAAGGGTTGATGGTCCAGGCAAAGGGCATGCGCTCGCTGGAACAGCGGTTCAGGATCGAACGCACTTCGAGGCTCAGGTATTCCGCCTGCCGCTTCTCCAGCAGGGGATCCGCCTCGCGTGCCAGCCGCTCGATGCCTTTGGCGTGCGATTCTGGTTCGGTGAATAGCGCATTCATGAGAATCCTCGGTTCATGCGATGAGCCATCAGCAACCGACCAGCGTATCGCGCCACCGGCGGAGGTCTCGGAAGTAGCGAAGCTTCATGGCGACCGGCGTACCGGCGTTGGCCGGGCTGGTGGAGGGTAGGACGAAGACCCGGGAGACCCCCACGGTCACGTCCTGTCGGCCGAACCGGCGGAACGCGCGGGCGCCCAAGAAGTGCGTGAATCCGATTTTGCCGTTGAAGCAGATAATGCGGGGCTGGGCGTGGAGGAGCTTCGCCTCCAAGATCCGGCGGCCCTGACGGAATTCCGTGACGGCGAGATCCGCGGCGCCTCGCGACGGACGCTTCACGATGTCGGTGAGGCCATAGCCGAAACCGGGCAAGAGATGATCCTCGTCCGGCCGAAGCTCTTGCGGCGTGAGGCCGGCCCGGTGGAGCAGGCGCCAGAACGGGTTGCGAGGGTTGGCGTAGTAGTGCCCGGCCCGCGCCGACTGTTCCCCGGGGTTGATCCCGACAAAGGCGATGTCCAGGCCGTCAGCCAGATAGTCGGGCAGCGGGGAGAGCGGGCATTTCGGCAATCGTGCAGTCCGAGGGGCGGCGGCCTTTCGACGGATCATGCGGCGGGCTCCTGCGGGGTCAGGGCGAGCGGGGGGCGCGTGACCGCCTCCAGCTCCCGCACCCGGGCTTTCAACTGCGCGATCGTCTTCTGGTGCTCCACCAGGATGCCCATGAGGATGGCCTCCAGGGGGGTCAGGCGCGAGGCGTACACCATGGCGGCGCAGTGATACTTCGCGGCGGCGAAGAGGCCGTCGAAGGCCTCCTGATCCTCCCGGCGCAGGGCGCGGCGGAACTTGTTCCAACTGGTGAACTCATTCTCCAAAATCTGGCTGAACGGTGCGACGGTTCTACCCATGGGAAGACCTCGTGAACGTAAAGCGTAAAACGTAACCCGTAAAACGTAAAAAGAGCCGAGAACCGAGATCACGAGCCGCGAGCCACGAGGCAAGAGCATGGAGTCGAGAGCCGCGAGCCGAAACGAATACAACCTTGAGCCTCGAACCGTGAACCCGAATGAGCCTCACCGCCCGGACCACGGGTATGCGCCGGCCAGCTCCTGGCGATGGCGCCCGCGGAGCCAGAGCCGGCAATCCTCCTGCGGCAGCACCAGGGGGCGGGCGCCGTGGGGGTCCGGCGGCTTCTCCCGGACGACCAGGATCAGGCCCTCCTCTTCGCGGAGCCGGACGACGCCGTCGGCGGCGCGCGCCAGCGTCTCGCCGAGGGACTGGAGCCTCGGCGTCACCGGCTCCAGGGGATGGGTGGCCAGGATCGGCTGCCCCGCCTCGGCCAAGGCATGAATTCGTCCGGCCGTGTTCTGGAACAGGCGAAAGGCCTCGCGCGCAGGGACGTTCTCGTCGTGAAACAAGTGGCTCCAGCCGGAGATTACCACCAGGCCCGGACGAAAGTGCGCGATCGCCCCGGGCAGGCGATCCGCGATCAGGGCCTCGAACTGATGGCAGGTGAAGGCGCGGGAGAGGTGCAGGCGCTGCAGGACGGCCTTGGGCGGTTGCCCGGCCTCACGGGCGAGGGCCGAAAGGATGTAGGGGTCGAAGGCATTGGCCCCATCCACGTACAGGACCGTGCGCCCATGCAAGGTCATCCAGCCGGCCAGGGTTGTTCCGACGTCCAGGATGAACGAGGGTCCGGTCAGCAAAAGCAGCTCGGCCGAGGGGTGCGGGTGGGGCCCGGCGGGCGCTGGCGACAGGGACCAGCGATGGCTTCTCTCCCCGATGTACCGCAGGAGGGCCAGAAGGCTATCCTCCTCGCGACGAGTGACGGCACCCACCCGGTTCATGAATGTCATATACCAAACATGTGTATGGTTGTCAACAGAAATCCTCGACTTCCCCCTGGCTCTTGTCCGAGCACACGGCCGCGTGGTATCTTCCAACTCTACGCCTCTCGAAAGGTTCCCCGAACCAGAGTTCGGAGGTGTGCCCTCGAGACCGCGCAGGAAAGCGGGCCGGATCTTTTTCGAATGGCACCACAAGGAGACTCAGCGTGATGAGCCCGGAAGATTCCCAGCACCTCAAGGAGCAGGTCCAGCTCGAGGTGGACCGACTGGCCTCGGACCTCCTCGTCGTCAGCCGATTCCTCCATGCGAATCCCGAACTGGCCTACGAGGAGCACCAGGCCGCCGAGCTCCTCACGGGCGTCCTGGAGGAGCACGGCTTCGCCGTGACGCGAGGGGTGGCCGACCTGCCCACGGCGTTCACGGGGCGCGCCGGATCGGGAAGCCCGCGGATCGCCTTCCTGGCCGAATACGACGCGCTGCCCGGGCTGGGCCATGCCTGCGGCCACAATCTGATCGGGACGGCATCGCTGGGAGCGGCTCTCGCCGTGAAATCCATCCTGGATCGCGTCTCGGGTGAGATCCTGCTGGTGGGCTGTCCAGCGGAGGAGAAGGGCGGCGGGAAGATCGCCCTCACGGAGGCCGGTGTCTTCGCCGGCACGGATGCCGCCATGCTGGTGCACCCCAGCAACCGGACGGAGATGGTGAAGCTGGCGCTGGGGATGCGCGAGCTGACTGTGGAGTTCTTCGGCAAGGCGAGCCATGCGGCCGCCGCGCCCGATCAGGGCATCAACGCCCTGGATGCCGCTGTCCTGAGCTACACCGCCATCGGGGTGCTGCGACAGCAGGTCCGCTCCGACGCCCGGATTCACGGGATCATCACCCACGGGGGCCAGGCGCCCAACATCATCCCGGACTACGCCGCCGCCCGCTTCTACGTCCGGGCCCTGGACCTCACCTACATGGACGACCTTTTCCGCCGCGTGGTGGCCTGCTGCGAGGCGGCGGCGCAGGCGACGGGCTGCCGCGTGAAGGTCACCTCGGCGAGCAAGGATTACCATCCCTACAAGCCGGTCTATTCCCTGGCGGAGCTGTTCCAGCGAAACCTCGAATCCCTGGGAGAGCGCGTGGACCAGGGGCCGGTGGACAAGGAGTTGGGGTCTACGGATGTGGGCAACGTGAGCCAGGTGGTCCCCACGATCCAGCCCATGCTCCAGATTTCCCCGCGCGAGGTGACCTGCCACATGGCCGCCTTCGCCGAGGCTGCCGGCTCCGAGGCCGGGCAGCGGGCCATGCTCCTCGCGACCAAGGCCATGGCCATGACCGCGGTGGATCTCCTCACAGAGCCGACCAGCCTGGAGCGCGTGAAGGCCGAGTTCCGGGGCGAGTCCTGGCGCTGAGCGGCTTGGGAGAGGGCCGCCTGCGCCCGCACCTATCCATGCACGCCATTGGCCTGATGTCGGGAACCTCCGCAGATGGGGTAGATGCCGCTCTGGTGGAGATCGGCCCCGGAGGGGATCGCCCCGCCCTCGGGGTGCGCGCCTACACGACGGCGCCCTATCCTCCAGGACTGCGCGAGCGCATTCTGGCCCTCGCGTCAGGCGGCAGCACGGAGGAGGTGTGCCACCTGAACGCCTACCTCGGAGAGCTGTTTGCCGAGGCGGCGGCCGAGGTTGCGCGGCAGGCCGGTATTTCCCTAGCCGAGGTGGATCTGATCGGTTCCCACGGCCAGACGATCCATCATCTGCCCGCTCCCCGACGGGAAGGCGGGCACGTCGTGCGATCCACCCTCCAGATCGGCGAGCCGGCCGTGATCGCCGAGCGCACCGGGGTCACGACGATCGCCGATTTCCGCCCGCGGGACATGGCCGCGGGGGGCGAGGGGGCGCCCCTCACGCCCATCGTGCACCATCTCCTCTTCGCCCATCCGGAGCGGGGACGGGTTGTGCTCAACCTGGGCGGGATCGCCAACGTGACCGTCCTGCCCGCAGGCAGCAATACCTCGGCAGTGACGGGCTTCGACACGGGGCCGGGCAACGTCCTGCTGGACGAGTTCGTGCGGACCACGGGCCTGTCCGAGAAGGGCTACGACGAGGGCGGCCGATTGGCCGCGAGCGGGCGCGTGCTGCCCGCGGTCCTCGGGGAACTCCTGGAGCATCCCTTCGTGCGACGCGCGCCGCCGAAGTCCACCGGGCGCGAGACGTTCGGCCCGGCCTTCGTCCGGGAGTACCGGGCGCGCCTCGCGGAGGAGGGCGTGAGCGACCGGGACGGCCTGGCGACGCTGGCGGCCTTCACCGCTGAGGCGGTCGCAGAGAACCTCCGGGAATTCGTCTTGCCGAAGGCCGAGGTGTCCGAGGTCGTCGCGGCGGGCGGAGGCAGCCGCAATGCCTTCCTCATGCGACGCCTGGCGTCGGCGCTCCCCGGATGCGCCATCGTCCCGTCGGATGCCCTGGGGTTCCCCGCCGGCGCCATCGAGGCCGTGGCCTTCGCGGTGTTGGCATATCTGACTGCCACGGGACAGCCCGGCAATCTCCCGGCGGTCACGCGCGCCCGGGGGCCGCGGATCCTGGGCTGCATCATCCCGGGAAGAGGCTTTCGGGGACTCCGGCCGGAGTGACGCGAACATGAAGGCCTACCAGCAGGCGGCCCTGCGACTCCTCGCAGCCATCGCGGAATCCCAGCAGGGGAATCTGGAGCGGGCGGCTCGCGCCATCTTCGAATCGCTGCGGAGAGAGGGAGTCTTCCACGTCTTCGGGAGCGGACATTCCCATGCCATCGCGGAAGAGGCCTTTCACCGCGCGGGTGGCCTGGTGCCCGTGAATGCCATCCAGGAGCCGTTTCTCACGCCGCTCACGCCGCCTCGAATGAGCGGCCGGCTCGAGCGAGTTGCCGGCCTCGCCAAGCGGATCCTGGATGGGCACGACCTCCGTTCTGGAGAGGTCCTGCTGGTGATCTCCAACTCCGGGATCAACGCCGTCCCCGTCGAGATGGCGCTGGAGGGCAAGGCGCGCGGCCTCACTGTCGTCGGCCTCACCTCGCTCCGTCACTCGCGAAACGCGCCGGCGCGCCACCCCAGCGGGAAGCGGCTCTTCGACATCGCGGACATCGTCCTCGACAATTGCGGGGAGCCTGGCGATGCCGCCGTTCGGTACGACGGCCTCACCGGGCGGGTCGCCCCCACATCGCTCCTCGCCGGGTCGTTCATCGTGAACTCGTTGGTGTGCCGGATCGTGGAATTGTTCCTGGCAGCCGGCCTCGCGCCCCCCGTGTACATGAGCGCCAATGTCCCCGGGGGCGACGAGCACAACGAGAGGCTGGAGGCGAAGTACCGCGGCCGGATCAGGGGCCTGTAAAGGGGCAACCGGCAGCATGCGCGACTACGCCTTCCCGGGGGGCCAAGGCGGCGGGTTCGGGCACTGCGTCCATCGTGCGGTGGCAATCCGGTTGGGCGGGTGGGGAAAAGCGAAGCCGGGAGGCCCAGGGGGTGCTCGTCACTCGGCTCGCATGGATTCGATCCTCACGGTCTGCGGGCGACTCCCTCGACCGGTCCAGTTCACCGTGACGGTGAGTCGCATCAGCCGGTTCGAGGCAATGGTCCCTGCGACCTGCTGCACGGTCCAGGTCCGGCTGAACTCCCCCCCCGGCAAGATGTCGTTGCCTGAGGCCATCGCGCCGAACGCCTGGTTTCGCAGATCTTCTATCTTCTGCTGTGCGTAGCCTGTCGCTTCGGATTGCCCGCCACTGGCGACCATATCGTAGTACCCGACGGGGATGACGCCGAGGATTCCCACGAGTCCGATGGACAGCACCAGCGCGGCGAGAAGGACCTCGATGAGCGTCATCCCGCCTGGTACGTGCTCCCGTCCCTGCGTCAACACGTTCACCCCCTACATCACCGTCTGGTTCCAGCGGCCCTTGACGATGGCGATCCCGCGGGGGGCACCCGGCGGCTGGCTGGCATTGAACAGCGTATCGTAGGCCCAAGTCCGCGTCGGCGCATTGTAATAGTTGCCGCCGCCGTCCCCGCAGCAGCGCCAGGCCCCCTGGGCGTACAGGCTGTGCCAGAGGGAAACGATGGAGCCGTTGTAGGTGATGGTCTTCCCGCTCCAGCTCTCCAGGAACCGGATCACGTTCTCCAATTGGCCGTTCCCATTATTCAGGGTGGACTCGGAACTTGCACCCAGGGCGAAGGCGGCATTCACCGTCGTGTTGGAGGCCGGACGATTAGACGTCACCTGGTCCCCCTTGGTATCGGAGTTGTTGGTCGACCAGTTGTTCGAGAGGACCGTGATGGCGTCGGCCATGATGGCTGCCGGGACCTTGTTCGTGGTGTTGTAATCCCCCTGGACGTACATCGGCTTCTCCGAGACGACCGTGAAGCCCCCTGCCGTGCTGGCTGGAAGCTGGGCGCCATTGACCAGCCGGACGGAATTGTTCGCGCCGTCATTCGTGACGTACAGGATGCCGTTGCTGGGGGCGACGCCGCTCGTGCGGAGGGCGCCGATGTCCACCTGGGTAACCGTGATCGTCGCCCCCTGGCGCATGTCATAAAACGTCTTGGTCGTGATCACCCCCGCAGGCAGCGTCACGGCCCCTCCGCTCTGATTCGTGGCCACGCCGTTGACGATCCGGAGGCCGGCCTGGTAGTACAGCTTGGCACCCTGCAGCGCCGTGGAGTCGGAGGCGCTCCCCCGCTCGACCAGTTCGTGGGCGATGGTGTCCGGATTCGACGGATTGTAAAAGAGGTCCGGTATGGGCGGAACGATTTGCGGCACGCCCATGGCGCTGTCCAGGACTTTGCCCCCGAATGTGCTCAGGGCCGTGCCCCTCCAATCCGCGCCTCCCGACCACGCGCCCCAGCCCACACCCGAATTGTGGTCGAAATTGAGGGCGTGCGCGGTCCCACCCGCATCCTGGATGGTCGGGTCGGCGTTGCGCACGGAAGGGCCATCTCGCTTGATGTAGCGGTAGATATTGCCGGCCGTGGTCATGAACGAGGCGAAGGCGAGGCCGCCGCCGTCAGATCGGACATAGATGTTGCTGTTGGCGTGCACCCGGCCACTGAACGTCATGGTCGCGCCGGGCGCTATCTCCAGGTCCACTCCCCGCCCGTAGAACACACCGAACTGGAACAGGGGGATCTGCATGTACTGGACGACCTGGGTCACCCCAGCCCGGCTTCCGCGGGGCCCACTCACCTGGGAGGTGATCAGGTAATCGTTGGTGATTCCCATCAGTCCCCGGAACGAGCCGGAGTCGACCGTCGTCTGGTACGGTGTTGGCCGAACCGTCTCCACCCGAAAGGTGGTGAAGGAGAAGCTCGCATCCGACAGGACCGGAGCGGCGAGGGCAGCCAATTGGGCGTTCGTCGGGCTCGACGTGGCGGCCAGAAGCGCTCGGAGGCTCACCATGCCGGACTCGACCCCGGCGTCGGCGGCGTAGAAGGCCTGGGTCTGATCCCGCCAGTTCGTCGAAATATTCCCCTCGGTGACGGCCAACCCTAGCATGGCCAGTCCCAGGAGGGAGAGGACTGTAAGAATCAGGAGGGCGATGACGAGGGCGGAGCCCCCCTCGTGACCGGCTGCGTGCATTCCTCGCGACGCTCGCATGGTTCGCCTCCTTTTTCATCCGCTAAAAGAGGTTCCTCGGGCGGACGTCCGAGGTGAGGGTGAAGGTCTGGGCAATGGCTGGCGATGACGATTGCGCGGTAATACTGATCTGGATGCGCCGGATGCTCGCCACGCTCGCCGCCAGGCTGCCTGTCGGGATCAGCACGTTGTTATCGTTGAAATATCCCAATTGAAACGTCTGAATCCCGGCGGCCAGCGATTGTGCGCCTCCCCCTTCGCCGTCATCCCGGGAAAGCGTCGTCCCAGCCCAGGAGACCGTGATCTGCCGAGGCCGACCGACCTGCGTCGCCTGGGGGTAGGCCGTACTGATGCCCGCGCTGACGGTGATGGTGTTCCCGGCCACCGACGAAACGGTTGCCGATTCGAACCTGCCCCCGTTGATGAGCCAGATCGTCTCTCCGCTGTTGACGCCCGAGGCGCTCGCAACCGGCAGAGTCGTGGCGCCGGCATTCACATCGGCCGACAGAAGCGTGGACCTGTTGTTCAGATCGGCCCAAAAGGTGATGGAGGTCGCCGTGGCCGCGGTAATCTTCAGCAGGGGGGCAACCAGTGCGGGGTCCGTGGGATATCCGTACCCGGCGAGTCGGATATCGGTCTGAATCGTCTCCATGGCGATTCTGGCGCTCTGCTGGACCTCGACTTTGCGCTGACCCACGGCATACGTCCTGCGGTTCGACTCCAACACGGAATAGAGCGCAGAGAGGATGATGAGCATCAGCACCGAGGCGATCAGCATCTCCACGAGGGTGAAACCCTGACCACCGGCGGGGATGCCCCGCCCGCTCTCCCGATTCCATCGGTCGCACGAGCCTCTCGGAGATAGCTGTCCACTCATTGCAGGCTCACACTTCCCGTGCGGATCACTCTAACCGTCAGTTGGCCGGACTGGACCGGTGACGACAATGCTGATGGGATAGGTCGGGGAGCCGGGATTGACACAGCCCCCGCGGGAATTGTAGCGGACCTCATAGACGGGGACAGCCGGGCTGCTCGCATCCGTCATGGAACTCATGCCGGTCCCCGTGAAATCACCGGCGAGCAGGTACCATGGCCCCAGCGACGACCAGGTGCCCCCCCCGTCACTGCTCTGCTCGAGGCGATACCGGCCGGGCTGGTTCGCGGCCGGGTCGGCTCCAGAGTGAAAGCGGTAGAGTCCACCCCTGTTCACGGCCAGGGCTTGCACGTATCGGATGTCCCCTGCGATCTTGCGCCCCGCCGCGCTCAGGCGCGCGTTCCGCATGAACGCCTGAAAGGATGGGATGGCGACGCCGGCGACGATGATGATGAAAGCGGAGACAACGGCGAGTTCGATGAGCGTGAGACCTGGTGGCGGAGCCTGCGAGCGCCATCGGAGAGTCAAGGGATGCCCAGCCGAAATGCCAGCGTCCCGGCGAGCATTGGGATGACTCAGAGTTGTCGGCATCACAACTCTCCGCAGAACCACGAAGGCATCCCGCCGGATGGCCTTTCCGTACAAAATGTCAGGCTGCACACATCGGTGCTCATTGACGAAATTCGGCAAGGCTTCGCAGAATTAGACAGTTGCGAATACAAGCCACCGGCCTGCCTGCCACCTGGACAGATTGACAGGCCAGGAAACACCGGGCATTCCTGTTTCGCGCAATAACCAACTCGACTTATGCAATCTTCCCACGGATCCGAAAACTCATTTGGCAATAGGTAAGAGCAATTCTCGTACCGTCACGAGTCCGGACGGTCCTTTGTTCGTCCAGCACGTCTCCACTGGAGGATCTCTCTACGCCTGCCATGGGGTCCGAGCCCGAGCATGGGACCGGCACCTGCGATTGGCTAACCGGCACATGTTCGTGGGGGGTGCGAGCAGGCTCCGGGCGCACCCTATCGAACGGGGGATGTAGGTGTCAACACAAAATCCAACCCACGGGGCCTTGCGGACAGGTCCGGTGACCCGGCCTTGGCTGCGTAACCAGAAGTCTTGGCTCGAGAGCCTGTCTCGGGGTTGCAGGAATTCCCCCCTGCTGAACGCACGCGGCAGATCTGAGGTCCGGCTACGGTCATCCAGGGGGGTGTGCGCCAGCCAATTGCACTGGGGCCGCATCCTGTGCTATCACATGGCGTGTCTTGCAGCCTCACGTCGGTTGCCTTCCAATGCCTTCCAGCGCCACGCCCGGCCAGAGACCGGGCAACCGGGTCACCGGGGGTTCGAGGTCCCGAGGATGTCAAGTGGCCGGGGGGTGCTCTGAGAGGGAAGATCAAGTGCCGAGCGGAACCGGCGGCCGCCATTCGCTGGAAGGGATCCGGGTCCTGGACCTGAGCCGGATCATCGCCGGCCCCTTCTGCTCGCAGATCCTCGGCGACATGGGGGCCGAGGTGATCAAGGTCGAGGAGCCCGGCACGGGGGACGACACCCGGACGTGGGGGCCGCCCTTCAAGGGCGGGGAGGCGGTCTACTTCTTCTGCGTCAACCGCAACAAGAAGAGCCTCACGCTCAACCTGAAGGACCCCCGGGGACGGGCCATTCTGCGCGAGCTGGCGAAGCGTGCGGACGTGCTCCTGGAGAACTTCAAGCCCGGCACGCTGGCGAAGCTGGGTCTGGACTGGGACGATTTGCGGCGCGAGAATCCCCGGCTGATCTTCTGCGCCATCTCCGGTTTCGGCCGACACGGGCCATACGCCGAGCGCGGCGGCTTCGACGTCATCGTGCAGGCCGTCGGCGGCCTCATGGACATCACGGGCCACCCCGAGGGGCCGCCGGTGAAGGTCGGCGTGGCCATGACCGACATCTGCACCGCGCTGTACGCCCACGGGGCGATCCTGGCAGCCTTGTACGCCCGGGACCGGACGGGGAAGGGCCAGCGGATTGACGTGTCGCTCCTGGAGACGCAGATCGCAGCCCTCATCAACATCGCCAGTTCGTATCTCAACGCCGGTGCGCTGCCGAAAAAATGGGGCACGGCTCACGCCAGCATCGTGCCCTACCAAGCCTTCAAGGCCAAAGACGGGTACCTGATCATCGGTGGGGCGACGGATCGGCTGTGGGTGAAGCTGTGCGAGGCGATTGGCCTCCCCGAGGTCGCCCGCGACCCGAAGTATGCCACCAACGAGCAGCGCGTGGCCCTTCGCGAGGAGATCGTGGCGCTTTTGGGGGCCCGGCTTGCCACCCGGACGCGCCAGGAGTGGGAGGCTCTCCTCGCCCCGCTGGGCGTGCCCTGCGGGCCCATCAACCGCATGGACGAGGTTTTCGCCGATCCACAAGTGCAGCACCTCCAGATGGTGCTGGAGGCCGAGCATCCGCAGATCGGATCCATCCGGATGGTTCGGAACCCGGTGACGTTTTCCGAGACGCCGATCGATCTGCAGCAGCCCCCACCCAAGCTGGGCGGGCAGACCGAGGAGGTCCTGCACGAACTGCTGGGGTACTCGGGAGCAGAGGTGGCAGCGCTCCGGGCGGCGGGCGTGGTGTGAGAGAAAAAGGCCGAGGGCTTCATCCCCGACAGGCAGAATCGAGGCGAGATGGGCGACGCGAGCAGCGTGGACGTTTTGATTCAAGGGGCGGGGGTCTTTGACGGCGGCGGCGATCCGTCGAAGTCGGCGGACATCGCCATCCGCGGGGACCGCATCGTTGCCGTGGGGCGCGGCCTCGACCTCCGGGCGACGCGCGCCATCGACGCCAGGGGCCTCGCGGCCTGCCCCGGGTGCGCGACATGAAAGTTAAACTCATGCCCGCCGCGCCTCCCAGTAGTCCTCGAAACGGCCACTGATCTGACAGCAGCGCAGGGCCAGGATGGTGTTGGCTCCTCGAACGGTCCAGAACATCCCCGACTGTTTCAGGCGAGAACCGATCACGGTTTTGCAGCCAGCTTCGATCACCCCCGAGCCGACAAACAAGTGCTGACGGCGGAAGGTGGGGTAACGCATGCGCTCGGCGTTCTTCTCGAAGTAGTCGGCCTCGGTGCAAATCTTCTCGGCCAGTTCTGGGCTGGAGACCTCGATGGACCGCAGGAAGTGCACCAGCTTCTCGATCTGGCCCTCATCCAGCTTGTGCTGCTGGGCCATGATCCAGCGCCTCTGCTTGACTTCCTGGGTGGGGGACAGGGCGCGCGCCAACTCCCACAGGTGTTGCCGGGCGTGATAGAGATCGACGATTTGAAGCGCGTCGGGGAAGTGCTCCTGGGCGATGTTCCAAATCCATTCCGCGCCGTCGCCCATGACGACCTTCTTTGCCGCGCGGCTCCACCCGCGCTTCCAGGCCTCCAGGTAGATCCGCTTGCCGAACGCTTCGGCCGTTTCAATCGCGCCGGTGTAAGTGGTCGAATCGGGATCGCGGATGGGGTAGCCCTGCGTATCCCAGGTCGTTTGGGTGAACACGCAGCCCAACTTGGCCTCCCGCGTGTGGGCCGGGTGCCCGGGCGTCTTGCCCAGCCGGCCCACGGTTTCCGCCTTCACCACCGGCACTCCCGTGGCGTCCATTTGCGCATACAGGATCGGAATCCCTGGGCCGCCGACCCTGGGCAGCTCCACCTGCATGGCGCGCTGGATTTCCTCCTGTTCGCGGGCGGCGATGTCCTCCCCCAGCGCCTCGGCTGTGCGCTCCACCTCTTTGGCGGTCACCGCCAGGCCGGCCAGCTGCTTCAGCTGCTGGTGCCCGTGCGCAAACGGCGCCGCATGCCCCACCAGGGCCAGCATGCGGCGCACGCCGGGGGACTTGCGGGTCTGCTCCACATCCAGTTCGGCATCCACCGGAAACTGTCCCGCCCCACAGTGCGCGCACCGGAAGTACGGGCGCCGCAGGTCCACTGCGCCCACCGCCGTGAGCACCGTTTTGGACCGTAACCCCACGTACTGCGCGGTGTGACCAGCCGGACACGGCCGGGTGCGCTGCGCGGAGGCTGGCGGGTCGTAGTGCAGCAGGGCGCTGAGGGCGGCCGCCCCGGCTTGGTGCAGACTCGCCCGCAGGGCCATCTCGACGGCTTCCAAATCGAGGCGGCCGGCCTTGCGCCGCTCGGCAAAGATCCGGCTGAGCAGGCGGTTCACTTCCCGCGTAATCTCCTGATGGAGTGCCGCAGCCGTTTTTTTTCCTGGGCGGTCCAGCCGCCCGCGTCTGGCGCGCTCGGCCGCAGCGCACAGATCTGCTCGTTGAGGGCGATCAGGGTCTCGCTGAGCTGCTGAAACCGATGGAACTCCGCGACCTCCTGTTGCGCCTTGCGTAGCGCCGCCGGGGTCGGGAAAGACTCGGTGACCGTCTTGCCGGCCACCCGTCGGGTGAGCCGGAACTGGGGATCATGGCCCGGGTCGTTGGGCTTGGCGCAGTGGCAAGTCGGTTTCCCGCAGCGTCGCACCACAGCACCAATAGAGCCGGGCCGCAGATCGCCTAAGCCGAGGAACTCCTGCAGGAGCTGGGATCGATCGCTTTCCAGCGCTGCGAGCGAGTCGGGCATGGAAGCCTCCTTTATCTGAGCGTCTATATACGCTCAGAACTATGACACAAAAAAGGAAACTCCGCAAACGCTTACTTTCATGTCGCGCACCCAGCTTCCGCGCGAGCCTTGACAAAGTCACGACGGTCGTCTTACGATCCGGAAAAGTTGTCATATCTCGTAAGACACAACGAGGTCATGGCGCCATGCCGACCGCCACCATGAGCAGCAAGGGGCAGACGGTGATCCCGCAGGCCATCCGTGAGCGCGGGGGACGCCATGCCTAGTGTCGCGCGGTCCCTGATCGCCTGCGCAGGTATTCTTGTACTGCTCGCTGGCTCCGCCTCTGGCGGGACGCCTCCAGACAAGCGCCTGTTCGTCCTTCAAAAAGCGAGCGGCGCGATCGTGGAGTACGACCTGAAGACAGGGGCGGTGCTGAACAGTGTGCCCGTGCCGCCTGAGGTGTTCCGGCAGGATCAGCCCGTCTTCGTGAGCCAGCGGGGACAGGTGCTCGTTTCCCTCTACCGGGAAGACGGCTTAGCGGTTCCCATGCGCGACTGGTTCTGGGATGGAAGCACGGCGCAGATCCTCGTCCCGACGGTGTCGCCGGCAGAGGACTCGGACGGCTGGGCGTACCCGCGCCCGCTCTTGTCGGCGGCGGGCGGGAACCCCTACTGGTTCAAGACAGAAATGAAGGGAACGGAGAAGGCGGTCCGGCCGACGTTCCGGATGTTTCGGGGCAACCTGCGGGAGCCGGCGCAGGAACAGCTCATCCAAAGCGTGTCCCCCAGATGTGAGTGCGCCACGGGAGCGTGCAGCGAAACGTGCCCGGTCGGACAGGCGTGGGCGCCGCATGGGGTCATCGACGACTTTTTCTTTGTCACCTATTTCGTTCCCGGCCAGCTCCAGCCCACCTACGACTCCACGTATCTTTTCCTGAAGCGCGGCGGCAAATGGACCAGCCAGAGGCGCAAGGAGCCGTCCGAGCTGATCCTCGACGCGAAGAATCGCGGGGAAGTGATGGTCGAAGCCCTGCTAGATGGCGGCTGCTGTGGGTGGGAAAATGAGAGCAGTGACCAGACGATCGTGTCAAGAGGCGCGAAGCGTCTGACCGTTTTCGATGAGTGGAGCCGCTACAAGAATCAGCAGTACGATCTCAGCTTCTTCAGCGCCAACGCCGAGATCTCTCCCGACGGATCCCGCCTTGCCCATACGATCGCCTCGTCCGCAAACCCGAACAGCGAAATCCGCCCGAGCTCTAGCGTGCCGGAAGGCGAAAAGATCGCGCCGGAGGAGGTGAAAAAGCTACGAGAGCTGATTGCCCGACACCCGCTGGTCGAAGTCGTTACCCTCGACAACCCCTCCCGGCCGTCCGTCGTAATCCAGCAGGCGACGTTGATCGGCTGGCTGGGCGACAGAGAGATCCTGATCTTCCAGGACAAGAAGCTCCACATCGCAAACGCGGATGACGGCAAGGTGATCCGGACCCTCCCCCTCGACGTGGAGCGCCCCGAGTCCGTCTTCTTGCGGTAACGGCCTGCACCTGGCCCGAAGCGTCCCGGCGGAGTGTGCCTGGGGCGCCGCCACGCACGACACGTTCCGCCCGGAAGTCCAAACGAGGTTAGGGGGCTGCCTCTCACGTCAGGGCGGGGAAGGTGCCAGCAAGGCTCTTGACTCGCCTGCATTCCACCCCGCATTCTTCATGCGCGGTCGCAAAAGCGTCGGGCGGCCTCGACGAGGATTCGGGCACACGCCACGACGGAATCCAAGTCCACCCACTCCACGGCTTCGTGGGCCCCGGCTCCCGAGGGCCCGTAGTTGGCGGTCGGGATCCCTGCGGCCGCGAAGAGCGCGGCGTCCATCCAGTAGCCGACGCCCGCGTCGGCGGGCGCGCAGCCTTTCACGGCGGTCACCGCCTCCCGGAGACAGCGGGCCACCGGAGCTTCCCGGTCACAGAGAAGAGGTGATCGGTCAAAGAAGCATCGGACCGCTGCCTCCTCGCCCGCCTGGCGTACTACCTCCTCCAACTCCCGCGCGACCTGCTCGGGGGTCTCACCGGGGAGTGTCCGCCGCTCGACCTGCAGCCGGCACTCGGGCGCGTAGGTCGAGAGGCCGGCACCCCCCTGGATGAGCGCGCAATGCAGAGAAGCGGGGCCGACCAGCGGATGCACCCGGCCCCTGAGAACCTCCCGATCGAACCGCTCGAGGGCGCCGATGATCCGGCCCATCTTTCCGATGGCGCTGACCCCCAGATCCCATCGGCTGCCGTGCGCCGCCCTGCCAGCAGTCACCAATTCCGCCCACACAAAGCCCTTGTGGCCGAGAATCAGTCTGCCCTCGCTCGGCTCGGTGAGAATGCAGCCCTCCGCGGGGTGACGCTGCACAAAATCGGAGGCACCGATGCTGGCGTACTCCTCATCCACCACAAGGGCCACCAGGACCCGCCCGTGCAGTCCCGCCCCAGCCAGCGCTGCCGCGGCCGCCATCACTGCGGCCGCACCTCCCTTCATGTCGTAGCTGCCTCGGCCGAAGACTTTGCCCTGTTCAGCGCGGGGCTCGAAGGCCGGGATCGACATCCCGGCCGTCCCGACGGTGTCGAGATGCGCGCAGAATACCAAGGTGCGGCCATGGCCATCGCCCACCTCGGCCACGGCATTGGGCCGCCCGGGTGCCGGCTCTTCCAGCCAGGCCCGCAGCCCGTGCTGCACCAGCCAATCCCGCGCAAAGGCGGCGATGGCCGCCTCGCCGTGGGGCTCGTCGGGGACCAGCGCGGGATTCACGGAAGGGATCCGGATCAACTGCTGGAGCAGCTCGAGCACGGCCGCGGGAGCCAGGGCTTCGCTCTGCATGTGAGGGGCCTCCTCTCTTCACTCTTCGTGAACAGTAGGGTATCTCTGCCGCGCCTTCCATGCTGATGAGACATCTGAGAGCTTGACAGGCGGCCACCTGGCGTATAACATTCGGCCAACTGGAAGGAGGGCACCATGTCAGGCTCAGCTCACGTCTTGCGCAAGGGCGTCGGTCGCAACACCGGCAAAGGCCAGGGCCGTTTCCGCGCCGCCGCGTCCGTCCGCGCCACGCCGCCGATGGTGACGATCCAGTCTGCCGGCGAGGCCGAACGCGTCGCAGTTCGCGAAGTCCTCGGCATCCCGGTGTCTACCATCTCAAGTCTGGTCGTCGCCGTCCGGAAGGGGTTCCCCTACGAATCCATCCTGCGACTCCAGCGGGCCTACCAGCTTTCCCCGGACGAAGTCGGCACCCTGGTCCAGATTCCGGCCCGCACCCTGACCCGTCGAAAGGCGAGCGGCCGCCTGAAGGCCGACGAGTCCGACCGGGTCCTCCGCGCTGCCCGCCTGATGCAGCAGGCGACCGCCCTCTTCAACAACGATCCGGCCGCCGCGAGGATGTGGATGACGACCCCCCAACCCAGCCTCGGCGGCGAGACCCCTCTCGGCCTCGCGAGTACCGAGATCGGCGCGCGCGAGGTCGAGGACGCCCTCGGCCGAATCGAAGACGGGGTCTTCGCCTGATGCCGACTGCCTGGCGTATCACCACGACCCCCGACCGGGAGCGCGCGTTCAGTGGCGACGGGGCCCGCGCCCGCGGCGGGCGCTGGAACTCCAAGGGGACCCGCGTCGTCTACACGGCCGACTATCCCGCCGCAGCCATCCTCGAGCAGCTCATTCAGACGTCGTTTGCTGTCGCTGTTCCGATCTACCACCTTTTCCGCGTGACCCTCCCAGAGGCGCTGGTGTCTGTGCTTGACCTCGGTCAACTGCCCGCCACGTGGCGGGATCCCGTTCGAGACCCCGCCGTTCAGGCGCTGGGCGACACCTGGGCCGCCGCCGGCACCTCCGTGGCGCTTCAAGTCCCGAGCGTGCGAGCGCCGCACCACGTCAACTACCTCCTCAACCCGAGACACCCGAAGTTTGGTGTCCTCGCCATCGACGCTCCGGAGGTGTTCGCCATCAACCCCCACCTCCTGCCGCCCCGCACCACGTCGTAACGCTCCCACTCCCTTCGTACCGGCGCCCCTCCGCGTAGCCCGCCAGGTGCTTCCGCATACAGCCATGCGGGCCGCCTCCGAGAGCTTGTCGGCCTCCCGCAGGCGCCGGCACAACCGCCGGGTCTTCGTCGCCTTGGTTCCCACAGCTCGGCCGGTACCTTCCCGGTCACGGGGGGAGAATCGGAAGCCGCCAGAGGTACCTGATCTGCAGAGGCGCTCCGTCGCAGGGCTCGGATCGGATCGCGAGAGACTTACCTATGAGGCCCGAGGCGCGGGAACAGCACGGTCTCCCGCAAGCCGCCATTGAGGATAGCGACTCCGAGCAGGAGCAGCCACGCGGCGATGGCGCGAAGGAGCATGGTGCCTGGGCGTAGCGCCCGGAGATCAGCCGGACGGGGTCCGGGGGGCGGGGCGCAGTCGCAAGAGCCCCAGCAAGCCGCGGCGCCGTCGCCTCCTTTCACCCTCGCCGGGCCAGCGCCCCCGGGAGTACTTGCGGAGGAAATACTCGGGATTGGTCAGGAAGCCTTCGAACTCCACGCCAGCATCACGAATCTGGTACGTGAGGAAGAGTTCCCCGTAATATTCCAGCTCCTCGTCCGTCAGGCGAGGCATCCCCCGCTCGTTCGGATGCCGATCCATGATCCTCCTTCACGTCCTCGCGCGATCGGGTCGAGTCCGAAGCCCGCTCACTATAGCACCCTGCTCTGGGGGCGGCAATCGTCGTTACAGGAACGTAGCGCCCAGAGCCGAGAACCGGGTCCATCCCGGAGGCGGAGTGCTCACGAGCCGTGAGCACCCGGGAGACAACGGGCAGGCATGATCCGGGGAGTGGCCGGTTGTCGCGGAGAGGCTCTGAGACTATACTGAAGCGGCTCGAGCGAGGAACCTTCTATGGCAAATCTGATAGTCGCCGATTCCAGAGACCAGATTCTCGACCACCCCCGGCTGGAGATGGCCGGGCGATCCGGGTCCGATGTCGTCCACGTCCCAGCCGAGGACTTGATCCGCATCCCGGAGGGCTCGAAGCTCTTCACCATGCCGGGGAGCCGCCCCGTGGCCTGGGACGGGAGGCGGGGCGCCTTTCGCGTCGTCCCGCGCGTCCAGATCGGCGCGCGACGTTTCGCCTCCACCACCGTGGCGGCCTTCCTACCGCCCGCCTACACCAGGACGCTCCTGCCGGCGGCGTCCTATCCCCGTCCCCGGCCCCCCCTCCCCCTCTGGCCCTACACGGCGGTGGGATGGGACGGGGACGCCATGGTGGCCGCCGCCATTCGCACGGACCCCATGGACCACTCCGCGGCCCGCTATTACGACGACCGGGCGCTCGTGCCGCTCATCGACCTGCGACTCAGGGAGGCGCCAGCTAACCCCATCCTGCGGCAGCTCGTGCGCTGCGCCACCGAGTACCACTGCCTCGCCGCCAAGAACCTCTTCCTGCGCCGGTGGGAGGCCCCGCTGCCGGTGGCCAATGCCTGCAACTCGGCTTGCGTGGGCTGCATCTCCTGGCAGCCCTCCACAGGGGCTGTGGCCTCGCAGGAGCGCATCCGCTACATGCCCGCCGCGGAGGACGTGGTCGAGGTCGCCCTCCCCTTCCTCAGCGAGGTGCCGGACGCCATTGCGAGCTTCGGGCAGGGCTGCGAAGGCGAGCCGCTGCTTCGAGCGGACGTCATGGATGGGTCCATCCGTCGCATCCGCCAGGCCACCGACCGCGGCACCATCAACTGCAACACCAACGGGAGCCTGCCGGGGCGCGTCGAGCAGATCGCCCGGGCCGGCCTGGACAGCATCCGGATCAGCGTGAACAGCGCCCTGGCCCAAACCTACGCGGCCTACTACCAGCCCCGCTACTACCGCTGGGACGACGTGCGGGAATCCATCCGGCGGGCCAAGGCCCTGGGGGTATACACCATGATCAACTACCTGGTGTTCCCCGGCGTGACCGACCGTGAGGAGGAGCTGGAGGCCCTGCTCGACCTGATCCGCACGACCAGCCTGGACATGGTCCAGATGCGGAATCTCTGCATCGATCCCGAGCTGTACCTGCGCAGCGTGCCGCCTGCGCGGGGGAAGTGCGTGGGGATCCGCGCCGTCCTCCGCGCCATCCGTCGGGAGTTCCCCAGGGTGGAGATCGGGTACTTCAACCGGCCGAAGGCGCTGTTCGGCACCTGCCTCTGCGAGAGTCTGGTCTTCTGACCTCCAGCCTTTGGCGCTTGCCACTCCCATCGGGAATCGGTCATTGATCCTTGGTCATTGCCTGGCATATCTCGGCTTGACCAATGGGGCTACCGCGCCTATACTCCGCCCGGCTCTGACGGTACACAACGCTGACCTGACGCCGCGGGGACCATCGTCTTCGCGGCGTTTGCTTTTCGGCGGCAGACCGGCGCCGGTTCGAGATGGGGATTCATGGAACAAAAGACTCGGGACGAGATCCGCAATTTGGCCATCATCGCCCACGTGGACCACGGGAAGACCACACTGGTGGATGCCATGCTGTGGCAGAGCGGGATCTTCCGCGCCAACGAATACGTCGTGGAGCGGGTCATGGACTCCATCGACCTGGAGCGGGAGAAGGGCATCACCATCATGGCCAAGACCACCGCCGTCACCTATCGCGGCACCCACATCAACATCGTGGACACCCCCGGGCACGCGGACTTTGGCGGCGAGGTGGAGCGGACGCTCAAGATGGTGGATGGGGTCCTCCTGCTGGTGGATGCCAGCGAGGGACCGCTCCCCCAGACCCGCTTCGTCCTCCGCAAGGCGCTGGAAGAGCACCTCCCCCCCATCGTGGTGATCAACAAGATCGATCGCGCGGACGCCCGCACCCAGGAGGTCCTGGACGAGGTCTACGACCTCTTCATCGACCTCGACGCCACGGAGGAGCAACTGGACTTCCCGGTCTTCTACTGCGATGCGCGGAGGGGGTTGTGCCGCACCAGCCCCGACGGGGCGGACGGTCCGCTCATCCCCCTCTTCGACGCGATCCTCCGGACGGTGCCGCCGCCCGCCTACACCCCCGAGCATCCGCTGCAGCTCCTCATCACCACCCTCGACTACGACGACTACGTCGGGCGCCTGCTGATCGGGCGGGTGGTCAACGGCTGGATCCGCAAGGGGCAGGACGTCACCCTGTGCCGTCTCGACGGCAGCCAGGTGCCAGCCCGGGTCACCGCCCTCTACGGCACCCAGGGCCTCAAGCGAACCGACATCGAGGAGGCGGGTCCCGGGGACATCGTGGCGGTGGCGGGCCTGGAGGCGGCGAGCATCGGCGAGACCCTGGCCGATCGCGAGAATCCGCGGCCGCTGCCGCCCATCCGGGTGGACGAGCCGACCATCGCCATGTTCTTCTACGTCAACTCCTCCCCCATGTCCGGGCGGGAGGGGCAGCACGTCACGGCCACGAAGCTCAGGGACCGGCTGGCCAGGGAGGTCCTCACGAACGTCTCCATCCGCGTCGAGCCGACCGACACCCCGGACGCCTTCAAGGTCTCGGGGCGGGGCGAGCTACAACTGGCCATCCTCATCGAGATGATGCGGCGGGAAGGCTATGAGCTGGCGGCGGGCAAGCCCGAGGTCGTGACCCGGGAGATCGACGGTGAGCGGCACGAGCCCATGGAGCTGCTGGTGGTGGACTGCCCCGACGAGTTCATCGGTGTCGTGACCCAGAAGATCGGGATGCGCCGGGGGCACATGGTCAAGATGGTCAACCACGGGACCGGGCGCGTGCGCCTGGAGTTCCGGCTCCCCTCACGGGGGCTGATCGGCTTCCGCACCGAGTTCCTCACCGACACCCGCGGGATGGGCATCATGCACCACGTGTTCGATGGCTACGAGCCGTGGCAGGGGGACATCCCCCACCGCACCACGGGGGCGCTGGTGGCGGATCGGCCCGGCCGCGCCACCGCGTACGCCAGCGGGCACCTGCAGTCCCGGGGCGTCCTCTTCATCTCCCCGGGCGACGAGGTGTACGAGGGCATGATCGTTGGGGAAAACTCCCGCGAGCGGGACATCGACGTCAACATCACCAAAGAGAAAAAGCTCACCAACATGCGGGCTTCCACCGACGATGCGACGGTCCAGCTCGTGCCCCCACGCCTGATGAGCCTGGAGCAGGCCCTGGAATTCCTGCGGACGGACGAGCTGCTGGAGGTCACACCGAAGGCTTTCCGGCTCCGCAAGAAGATTCTCCCTGCCTTGAAACGGAAGAGCGTCCGGCTCGACTGATAGGGCCTCCCGCGGTCCCGAGTGCCGGGCGGCGAATGATGCCGTACCGGAACGGGCTCCACTTTGCAATTGACACGGCCATGGCTAATGGTACCATCCGCGCGGGTCGCTCACCTTTTCGGCTCCCACGGTCCGCTCCAACACGACGCCTCGTAAGGTGGGGCTGATTGTCACGGAGCCAGGGGGCTGATCGACTTGTCTGCTGCCCGCGGACGGGGTAAAACGCTCCACCGATGGCTGACGCTGAGCAACTCCGGTGCCCCCGGCGAGACCGTGGGCCGGGCTCGTGAGCATTTGGAGGCGTGACAGGATGGCAATTGCCAGATCGCTCGTCTTCAAGGTCGCGACAGAGGATTGGGAGTTCGAGCAGATCCACCGGCTGAACTACAAGACTTTCGTTGAAGAGATCCCCCAGCACGAGCAGAACGTCAGCGAGATCCTCGTGGATCAGTTCCACAAGGAGAATACCTATTTTATCTGCCTCGACGACCGCCAAGTGGTGGGCATGATCGCCCTCAGGGCGAAGCGGCCCTTCTCCCTCGACAAAAAGCTTGAGAACCTGGACGCGTACCTGCCCCCGGGGCGCTCAGCTTGCGAGGTCCGGCTCCTCTCCGTGGCCAAGCCGTACCGGCAAGGCTTTGTCTTCCGCGGCCTGGCGGCCCTGCTGGCGGATTATGGCAAGGGCCGCGGCTACGATCTGGCGGTCATCTCCGGCACGGTCTTGCAGCAGAAGCTGTACCGTCGCCTCGGCTTCGTCCCCTTCGGGCCGCTGGTGGGGACGGGCGATGCCCTGTATCAACCCATGTACCTGACCCTCGAGGCCTTCGAGGAGCGGGGCAAGCCTTTCCGGCGGCTGCCCAGCGGGTTCGATGCGCCGCAGGAGCCGGTGAACTTCCTGCCCGGGCCGGTTACCATCGCCCACGAGGTTGGCGAGGCCCTGGCGGAGCTGCCTGTCTCTCACCGGTCCGAAGCCTTCATGAAGGACTTCCAGGAGACGCGGCGCCTTCTGCTCGAGTTCGCAGGCGCCCGACGCGTGGAGATCCTGACGGGCACCGGCACCTTTGCGAACGACGCCGTGGCGGCGCACCTCTCCCTGGAGCCCGGGAAGGGGCTCCTCCTCGCCAACGGGGAATTCGGCCACCGCCTCGTGGACCACGCCAGGCGGTTCGAGCTGTCATTCGACCTCCTGGAGGCCGAATGGGGTGAGCCCTTCGACCGCCAGGCGCTGGACCGGACCCTGGCGCGGCGAGACGTCCGCTGGCTCTGGACCGTCCACTGCGAGACATCCACAGGGATGCTGAACGATCTCGCCATGCTCCGGGAACTCTCCGCCCGCCACGGTGTGCACCTGTGCCTGGACTGCATCAGCTCACTCGGGACCGTCCCACTCGCTTTGGAGGACGTCTACCTGGCGTCGGGCGTGAGCGGCAAGGGGCTCGGCGCGTACCCGGGGCTGGCCATGGTCTTCTACAACCACGAGATCCGGCCGTCGTCCAAGGGCGTGCCGCGCTGCCTCGACCTGGGATACTACGCGGTGTGCGACGGGGTCCCCTTCACGCTCTCGACCAACCTGCTCTACGCCCTGCGCGCGGCGCTGAGGCGATTCCAGTCGAATGATCGGTTCAGCAACCTCACCAAGGTCTCCTCCGGGCTACGGACCCGCCTCCGCGAGATGGGCTTCCAGATCGTGACCCCGGATACGCACGCATCGCCCGCCGTCCTCACCATCGCCCTGCCACCCGAGGTCCGCTCCGAGGCGATCGGCCTCGCTCTGCAGCGAGCCGGATACTTCCTGAGCTACATGAGTGTCTATCTCCGGGAGCGCAACTGGATCCAAATCGCCCTCATGGGAGAATTCCCGGAGGAAAAGCTCGCCCCCCTGGTGGTCCTCCTCGGGAAGCTCTGCGCGCCGCCATCTTCTCAGAGCTTGTAGCCCCGCCATCCTCGCCCCGCCACGTGGATCGCTCTTCGCGTCGTGCCCTACTGGAGCAGGAAGCGGATGACCCGGGCGCGGGTGTCCGGATCGCTCAGGTAGGCGCTGTGTCTCGAGCACGCGGTAAACGTGGTCAGGGTGGGCGAGGCGGGAAGGCCGAGGGCGCTTTCGGCGGTCACGATACCGTCGCCCGGCGCGGTGACCCGGTCGAACAGTGAATCGTCAGCATCCGCCGAAGACAGGAACCGGAGCTTTCCGTGCACCAGAAGGGCGCGCGCCGGTGTCGGCCGGCAGTCGCTCCCTACGGCGAGGCGAGGGACGCCGTCCTCTACCGCGCTGCGGTCCCGAACGCTGCGGTCGAGTGCCGCGGCCCGCCTCAGCACCGCCCCGACGAAGCGATGGCCCTGGGCGCTGTCGTGGTCGCTGGGGAGCCAGCCCCGCTCCACCCACGTGCGAAGCTCATAGAGAGCGACCCGCTCGGCCCCATTCTGGTCCACCAGGAGAGACACGCGCCCATCCGATTCGGGAGATGGCAGGAGTTCCCAGGCAATGGGCATCGTGAAGGCGGCCGCGCGGACCCCGAGCTCCAGGATGCCGAACAGGCGGAAATCCTCCTCCAGGGCCCGAAAGGCCAGAAAGGACCCGCGGCTCGGCGCGCCGAGGAGAGCCGCGCGCCGCACCCAGTGGGCGCCCGGCCAGTTGACGGCAGACGCGCTCGCGCCTCCACCCAGCGGGCAATCGCGGCCCCGCACAGCGTCCCGTCCTCCATACCGGAGGTAGTAGCGCACGAGCACGCCGCCCAAGCTGTGCCCGACCAGCAGCACCTGCGGCATCCCCGTCGCCGCCCGGATCCGCGCGATCCGGTCCGCGACAACGCAAGCGCTTTCGGCCAGGTCCCGGCGCCAGTCGTAGTAGAGGACGAAGATCGAGGCCGGCCGGGTCCGGTCGAGCCGCTCGGGCGGGGAATTCTCCGGGTAGTCTTTGTCGCGGGGGTCATCCGGATTGCCGCGGACGTAGCCCCCTTCCTCGATGAGGCCCTGGACGAGAGGCTGCAGTCCGCGGACGCCGGTTTTCCGCAGGGCATGATCCAGCACGCTCGGATAGTCCCACGGCACTTCCCCATCCACGGGAACACGGGGGTCGTCGACGTGCGCCAGCGCCCGGTCATCCGTCGGGAGCGCGAGCCGCGCGAACGACCCAAACTCTCCCCCGCGCATGACCTGCGCGGTCTCCCGGCTGATGCCCGGCAGCAGGATGATCGGGAGGCGGGCCGAAGGGAATGGGCGCGGGATCCTCTCTGCCTCCCGGGTGACCGGAGAGCCGCAGCCGGCCAACAGGACAGCCAAAAGGATCGCGGGGAAAAACTCCGAATTGCGGATTCGGCGGACGCCCCGAACTCCGCGTGTCGAGATCAGGTGGTGTGGCCCCATCATCACTTGACTTTTCCTATGCGCGAAAACCGCTGTGTGGGTCGAAGCCAATGCAGTATAGTGCCCGAGGGCGATTTTCACCACCAAGGCACCAAGACACCAATTTGCTTTCTTGGTGTCTTGGTGCCTTGGTGGTGGAATAATTCTCCGGTCGAGGCTCACCACGCTGACCGCTTCGGAGGGATCGATGCTGCGGGTGCATGAGATCAAGGCCGTTGCCGTGATCGGTGCCGGGGTGATGGGAGGCGGCATCGCCCAGACCTTTGCCCAGGCGGGCTGCCTGGTCTGGCTACACGCCCGGCGCGAGGACACCCTCCGGGCGGCGCGGGACCGGATCGCGAAGAACCAGGAGGCCATGGTTCGGGCCGGCCTCCTTTCCACGCAGGCAGTCGCGGAAGCCAGGGTCCGCCTCCGCACCACCACGGCCCTGGAGGAGGCCGTGGTGGGCTGCCACTTCGTGAGCGAGAGCGTGCCCGAGGATCTGGACACCAAACGCGCAGTCTTCGCGGCACTGGACCGCCACGCGCCCCGCGAGGCCGTCCTCTCCACGGACACGTCCGGCCTCTCCATCAGCGCCATCGCGTCGGCCACGTCGCGACCCGAGATGGTGGTCGGATTTCACTGGATGAACCCACCGCACCTGATGCCTCCGGTGGAGGTGATCCGGGGGCACGACACGGCGGAGGCCAGCATGGACCTCGCCTGCGACCTCGCCCGGCGGATCGGCCGGGTCCCCATCCGGGTCGAGAAGGATGTCCCGGGCTTCCTCTGGAACCGCCTCCAGCTCGCCCTGGTCCGGGAGGCACTCCATGTGGTGGAACAGGGAATCGCTACTCCCGAGGCCGTGGACCTGGCCATCAGCGCGGGCCTGGGCCTGCGCTGGTCCGCCGTCGGGCCCTTCCGCCTCATGGACCTGGGCGGCCTGGCCACCTTCCACGCCATCGCCGCGTACCTCTACCGGGATCTCTCGGCGGCCCGCGAGCCGCAGTCCACACTGGCCGCCAGGGTGGCCGCGGGCGAGACGGGGGCGCGGGCCGGCAAGGGCTTCTTCGACTACCCGCCAGGGGCCGCCGAGGCTGCCATCGCCGGCCGCGACGCGAAGCTCATCGAATTGCTCAAGCTGCTGCGGCTTCCCGCCTCCGGCGACGGGGGGAACCCGTCCACCTGACGAGACACGCCCGCCCGAACCGCGACGGAGAGGATCCAGCCCGCTGGCCGCTCCACCGCCGCGTCCGGGCCCTCAGATTCCGGCGAGGGATCGCACTAGATACCCGTCCTCGGCGAGGAAGGCCCGGATCCCCCGGCAATGGGAGACCCCCACGAAGGCGATGGCGGCCCCCCTCTCGAAGAAGCGCTTCATCCGCTGGTAGAGGACCGGGTCCCGCTTTTTGATGATCGAGTCGCAGAAAGTCGGGTAGGGACTCACCCTGGCCATTAATCCGTCCAGGTCTCCCGCCAGGTAGTGGCGAACGTGATTCCGCCGGGACTGCTGCCAATCTACCCGCTCGAGAAAGTTCACGAACCGCTCCAGGGGGACGTTGTCCAGCGCGACGATCTGCTCTTCGATGGTCTCAAGGAAGTGGACCTGTTTGCCCAAATCGGTGGCGATCCGTAGCGCATCCAGTTCCATGGTGAAGGTCCAGCCGTTCTTCCGCAGATACTGCGACCAGATCTGAAAGAAGGCCATCCACGGCCTCATGCCTCTGAGGTGGTCCCAGTCCAGTCCCTCCCCCCGGAGACCCAGCAGCCCGAGGGAGAGCGCGTGGGAGCTGAGGCTCGGCGGCGCGCCGCCGATTTCCCGCTCGATCCTTCCCAGCGTCCGCGGGTCCAGCAGGCCCACCAGGGAGGGCGTCCCGCCCCCGGCCAGGCCGGCCGCCGCGACCTGCGCCGCCGCGCCTTGGTCCAGGGGCCCCTCGAAGAGCACCGTCTCCACCCGTGCGATGTACCGCCGGAGCGATCCCCGGAAATGGTAGGGAAAGAAGTGGGCGGTGCCCGCCAGGTAGGAGGGCGCCCCTCCCTTCTCCACTCGCCATACCATCTGCAGCTCTCGTTCATGGGAGAAGCGGCGAAGGATGCGGGCAATCATGGCCACCTGCGCGTCGCGAGCGACAGGAGCCGGCCGAGCCGGCCCTGCCGGTACTCGCAGAACTCGTAGCGGAGGAAGGGCGCGCCTCCCCACTTGGCCTTGAAGCGCCGGATCCCTTCGTTCACGCCCAGGCCCAGGTGGATGTACGCTTTCCCGTGATCGCGAGCCAGGCTCACCATCTCGGCGAAGAGGAGGTCCGAGGCCCCCGGGACATAATGCGCCTTGGAATGGCACCCCACCACGTAGGTGGCGAACCTCTCGGCGTCGAGATCCACCACGTAAAATGCCGCCACCTCCCCGCTCCTCCGGCGGGCCGTCAGGACCAGCGCGCTGGTCGACCCGGCCGTGTAAGCGGCCAGGCTGCGGAAGAGCCGCTCGATCCGGGGACCCGGCCGCTCCCGCCCCAGAAACTCGGTGATCACTTCCTGGTGGTCGGCCCCGACCCGGGCGCCTCGCTCGACGGTCACGTCCCTCGCCGCCCTGCTGAGGCTCCGCTTCAGAGCTGGCGCGGGCGCAAATGTCTGCAGGGGAAGCGTGTAGTACTGGTCACGCTCCCGCTCGGGGCAACGCGAGGCGAAGGCTGGAGGGATCTCGGGAGCGATGAGCCACAGGTATTCCGGCTGGCGTCGGCTGAGGGTGGCGTTGATGGTCTGTTGCAGGTTCGCGAGGACGAACTTCCTGGAAAATGGGTACCCGACCAGGATCACCCAGTTCTCCCCCGCGAAGGAGAGACAGTCCTCGACCAGGAAAGGCTCTCCCTGTGAGATGAGCGTCATCAGGCTCACCGTGTGCTCCGGGACGTAGGCGCCGGACCGGATGTATTTCGCTTCATCCGCCGTGATCATAGCATCCGCCGGAGACGATCCAAGAGACTCCGGCGACCCGGTCGGTACCGACAGTATTCGTAGGGAAGAAAGGGGATCGCCCCCCACTTTTCCTTGAAGTGCGCCACGCCCCGGCAGATGCCCAAGCCCAGATTCAGGAAGACCCGGCCCTCCTCCCGGGCAACCCGGATCACCTCGCGCAGGAGCAGATCCGATGCCCCCGGGACGTAGTGCTTGGAGGAGCGAAAATTGAACTGATAGAAGGCGTACGATCGGCCCCCGAACTCGGCCACGTCAAAGGCGACCAGCGCGCCCTGCCGGTCCCGCGCGCCGAATACGCGGGCCGTCGCGACCGCGGCCACGTAGGCCGGGAGCCTCCCGAAGATGAATCGCGTCTCCTCGCTGAGCTGGCGGGCCTCGAGAAACTCAGCGATCATCCCGAGATAGTCCCCCTGTAGCTCCCGCGAGGTCTCCACCCGCAGGTCTCGGGAGGCACGACGGATCATGTTTTGGACCTTCGAGGGACAAGCCACCTGCAAAAGATCGAGCCGGTAGTAGTGGTCCTGTCCGCCAGCCGGTTCCAGCCCAGCGCCCGCGGGGATCCTCGGTGCCACCAGGGCCACCTGCTCGGCCCCGAACCGCAACACGGCAGACCGGACCGCCTCCAGCACGGCCCCCGGGTCGAAGGCAGATTGCAGAGGGTACCCGATGAAGGTAAGCGAGTGCCCCGCCGAGTAGCACAGGAAGTCGCCCAAGAGATGCGGCTCGGCGTGGGAGATGCTGCGGACGTAGCCGGGAATATGCTCTGGCACATATGCCAGGTCGAGGACGAGACGCTCTTCAGGCGGGGTGAGCATTCACGGAGCGTCCGGCGTTCTGTCTTCCGGTTTCAGCAGCCTGGGCCGCCCGTGCGGCCCAGGCTGCTTTTCTGCCGGCCAGTCTTACTCCTTGACCATCTTTCGGAGGACCGTCTGGAGGATGCCGCCGTTTCGGTAGTAGCTGATCTCCACCGGCGTGTCGATCCGCGAGGTCGCGACGAAGGACGTCTTCGTCCCGTCCGGCCGCTCAACCTCCACGCTGACATCCTGCCGCGGCGAGAGCGCGCCGCTGATCCCGGCGATCGTGAGCTTCTCCCTCCCCGCGAGCCCCAGGCTCTCGGCGTTCTGACCCGCCTTGAACTGGAGGGGCAGGATACCCATGCCCACCAGGTTGCTCCGGTGAATCCGCTCGTAGCTCTCGGCGATCGCAGCGCGCACGCCCAGGAGCAGCGGCCCCTTGGCCGCCCAGTCCCGCGAGGAGCCGCTTCCATACTCCTTCCCGGCGATCACCACGAGGGGCGTCCCCTCCGTCTGGTAGCGCATGGCGGCATCGTAGATGTCCAGGCGCTCCCCCGAGGGGACGTGAACGGTCACACCGCCCTCGACGCCCGGGACCATGAGGTTCTTGAGGCGGATGTTGGCGAAGGTCCCGCGGACCATGACGCGGTCGTTGCCGCGGCGGGACCCGTAGGAATTGAAGTCCTTCTTCTCCACCCCGTGGGCCCTGAGGTACTGGCCCGCGGGGCTGTTCTCGGCGATGTCCCCCGCGGGGGAGATGTGATCGGTGGTGACCGAGTCGCCCAGGATGGCCAGGATCCGCGCGCCCCGGATAGCCTGGGGCGACGGCGGCTCCGGCGTGAGCCCCTGGAAGAAGGAGGGCTCCTGGATGTACGTCGACTCCGCCCGGAACTCGTAGAGGTCGCCGCCCGTGCCGCGGATGGCGTTCCAGGCGGGATTGCCGTCGAGGACGTTCCCGTAAGCGGCGGCGAACATCTCGGCGTCAATGGTGGCCACGGCGTCGGCCACCTCCTTCTGGGTCGGCCAGATGTCCGAGAGGTACACCGGCTTCCCCTGGCGATCCGTGCCGATCGGCTCTGTTGTCAAGTCCACGTCGGCCCGCCCCGCCAGGGCGTAGGCCACCACCAGCGGCGGAGAGGCGAGGTAGTTGGCCTTGACGAGCGGGTGGACCCGGCCCTCGAAGTTGCGGTTGCCCGACAGGACGGCCGCGGCCACGAGCTTCCCCTCGTTCACGGCCCGCGCCACCGGCTCGGGCAGCGGGCCGCTATTCCCGATGCAGGTGGTGCAGCCGTACCCCACGATGTGAAAGCCCAGAGCCTCCAGGTCGGCCAGAAGGCCGGTCTTCTTGTAATACTCCGTCACCACCTTCGACCCCGGCGCCAGGCTGGTCTTCACATAGGGGGGGACGCGGAGGCCGCGCGCCACGGCCTTCCGAGCCAGGAGGCCCGCGCCCAGCATGACCGACGGATTGGAGGTGTTGGTGCAACTCGTGATGGCGGCGATGACCACGGCGCCGTGGCCGATCTCGGCCCGCGTCCCGTTGACCTCGACGGCGACGCGCCGGGAAACCTCCTCCGGAGGCAGGCCGAAGCCTCGCTCCTTCGCCGGCGCCGTCAGGGCGCTCCGGAACGCGGCCTTCATCTGCGCGAGCGGGACGCGATCCTGGGGGCGCTTGGGGCCGGCCAGGCTGGGCTCGACCGTGGCCAGGTCCAGCTCCAGCGTCTCGCTGAAGACCGGGTCCGGTGTGGCATCGGTCCGGAAGAGCCCCTGCTCCTTGGAATAGCGCTCCACCAACTCCACCTCCGCGGCCGTGCGGCCCGTGCGGCGGAGGTAGTTCAATGTCTCGGCGTCCACGGGGAAGAAGCCGGCCGTCGCCCCGTACTCGGGGGACATATTGCCGATGGTCGCGCGATCGGGCAGGCTCATCTGGCTGAGACCCGTCCCGTAGTACTCCACGATCTTCTCCACCACGCCCCTCTTCCGGAGCATCTGGGTCACGGTCAGGACGAGATCCGTCGCCGTCACGCCCTCGCGCAGCCGGCCCGTGAGCTTCACGCCCACCACCTTGGGTGTGGCCATGTAGAGGGGCTGCCCCAGCATCGCCGCCTCGGCCTCGATGCCGCCGACCCCCCAGCCCAGGACCCCCAGGCCGTTGACCATCGTGGTGTGCGAGTCCGTCCCCACCACGGTATCGGGGAAGGCAACCGTGCTCCCGTCCGTGCGCCTCGTCTGCACCACCTTGGACAAGTACTCCAGGTTCACCTGGTGGACGATGCCCGTGGCGGGGGGGACCACGCGGAGGTTGGAGAAGGCCTGCTGCCCCCAGCGCAGGAACTCGTAGCGCTCGCGGTTCCGCTGGAACTCGATCTCGGCATTGCGCCGCAGGGCGTCGGGCGAGCCGAAGACGTCAACCTGAACGGAGTGGTCGATCACCAGGTCCACCGGGACGAGGGGGTTGATCTTCCGCGGGTCGCCTCCGAGCCGCCCCATCGCCGACCGCATGGAGGCTAGGTCCACCACGGCCGGGACGCCCGTGAAGTCCTGAAGCAGTACCCGGGCCGGCATGAAGGGGACCTCCGCCTCGGCCGGGGCCGGCGCGTGCCAGCCCGCCAGGTTGCGGACGTCGGCCTCGGTCACCAACTCGCCGTCCACGGAACGCAGCACCGCCTCCAGGAGAATCCTGATGGAGAAAGGCAGGCGGTCGAGGCCCGGGGCCAGACCGGCCTTCTGCAGGGCACTCAGCCGGTAGATCGTCACCCCGCCCTGCGGGGTCTGCAGGGAATCGCGGGCTCCGAAGACGTCAATGGTCATGGGTTTCCCCCTCCTAGCTGGGAGCGCTGGTTAGCTCCCGGGTCAAACGGCATGCTGGAAGGCCGCCAATAACAGGAGATCTGCTCGCGGAGCTTGCGGAATGATCTCGGAACATGATATCGCAGCGTCGGGCGGGAAACAAGCAGGCGGAGCCACCCTCGGGAAACCTTGTCAGGCGGCACGAACCTTCGTATAGTCGTGCCGCGAAGGACACCTGGGCTGCCGGTAACCGATCGGCGAGGCAGCCGTGAGGAGGGGAACCGTGACACCCATGTTCAGCGCGCACCTGCGGCAACTGGCCGACTCCATCTGGGCCGCCCAGCACGCTCACCCGTTCGTGCGGGGGATCGGGGGCGGCACCCTTCCCTTAGACAAGTTTGCCTTCTGGGTCCGGCAGGACTACCTCTACCTGATCGACTACGCCCGCGTCTTCGCCCTCGGAGCCTCGCGCGCGCCCGACCTCGGTACGATGACCACCCTGGCCGAGCTGCTGCATGCGACCCTCAAGACCGAGATGAGCCTCCATCGCTCCTATGCGGCGGAGTTCGGAATCAGCCTGGCAGAGCTGGAGCGGGAGCAGAAGGCCCCCACGACCCAGGGCTACACGGACTTCCTGCTGCGGGTCGCCATGCTCGGCGACTTCGCGGAGTTTGCGGCCGCGCTCCTGCCCTGCATGTGGGGTTTCTGCGAGATCGGCGAGCGGCTCGCCGCCCGAGACGTGCCGGCCGACCCGCGCTACGCGAAGTGGATTGCCATGTACAGCGCCCCGGAGTTCGCCGAGCTGGCCCGCTGGTGCCGCGATCTGGTGGATCGCCTCGGAGGGGACGCGTCCCTCGATCTGAAGCACCGCATGGAGGAGGCCTTCCTCGCCTCCAGCCGCTACGAGCTGGCCTTCTGGGAGATGGCCTGGACGATGGAGCGCTGGCCGGGAGAGTAGACCAGCCCGAAGATCTCACCACCAAGGCACCAAGACACCACCGGGGAGATGGCCCTCACCCGCACCATCTCCCTGATGGAGAGGCGATTCGCGGGGTCCGCGCCCCGGAGGGGGGCGGCGAGGCGGCGCGATGGTCATGCCGATCTGAACCGCCGGCCTCAGAGCGACGTGCGTCCCGTCACGCGGTCCAGGAAGCCCAGCAGGACTTTATTGAACTCCTCGCGCTGCTCAATATTGGAGAGGTGGGCGGCCGACCGCAGGATGGCGAGCTCGGCCGAAGGCAGGGCCGCATGGAGCGTCCGTGCCATCTCCACCGTCGTCGCCGGATCCTCCTCGCCCACGATCACCAGGGCGGGGCAGCGGATCGCGTGGAGCCGGTCGGTCACGTTGATTTTTGGTATCCCATAGGAGCAGCCGATGTACCCCTGGACAGGCGTATTCAGGATCGCGGCCCGGATGCGGTCCGCCGCGTCCGGACGTCGCGCCCGGAAGCGGGCAGTGAACCATCGCTGGAGCGTCGCATCCACCACGGCCTCCATGCCCTTCTTCTCGACGCCCCGGATGCGCTCTTCCCAGGCCGGCCACACGTTTCCCGGAAAGTGGCTCGTGGTGTCGCAGAGGGTAAGGCTCCGGACCATTTCCGGATGGGCCAGGGCCAGGAACTGCCCGATCATCCCGCCCATGGACAGCCCGACGAAGTGGGTCTCCCGGATGCCGAGGCCGGTGAGGAGCCCGTACGCGTCCTCGGCGAGTTGCTCCAGGCTGTACTGGCCGGGGGGGAGCCGCTCTGCCCGTGGCCGCGCGTGTCGAAGTTCAATACCCGATAGCGCGTGGCCAGCGCCGGGAGCTGATCGTCCCACATGGAGAGGTTGCAGGCCAATGAGTGGCTCAGGGTCACCACCGGGCCGTCACCTGCCAGCGTGTAATGGATCTCGATCCCATTCGCCGTGATCTTCATGGCTTCCCTCCCCATTCAGGGTCAGACGATTAGATTGTTATGTTGGATTCGCGCGACGACCGCCGCGTCTGCCTCACCAGGCCAGGGCGTAGCCATCGCGGCGGGGATCGGCGCCACCCATTAGCGTGCCGCTCTCCGGGTCCCGCCATACCCCCTGCCCGCCCCCCACGACCCAGGACCACTCGGGCAGCTCACGAATGGCGTGGCCGCGCGCCGTGAGATCGGCCCGGACCCCCGCCGGGATGCGCGCCTCGGCATCCACGGTCCGGTCGGCGTACACGCGGACCCGCGGCGCCTCGATGGCCTCCTGGATGTCCATGCCGTACTCCACCAGGTTGAGAACCATCTGCGTGGTCGTTTGCGGGATGCCATAACTGCCCGGCGTCCCGAGGGCCAGGAGCAGCCGGCCATGCCGGAAGAGCTGGACCGGGGCCATGCGTGTCTCGACCTTTCGATGCGGGGTGAGGGCGTTCGGGCTGCCTGGATCCAGGTCGTTCCACTGCAGCAGATTGTTGAGGAGGATCCCGGTGTCCCCGGCAATGAAACCGGACCCGAAGGGGTTGCCGAGGGTCTGGGTGATGGAGGCGGCCGTTCCCTCGCCGTCCACCACGCTGAGGTGCGTCGTGTGCTCGCGATTGTAGCCGTACGGATCGCCGGGCTGGACTGCAGCCGCAGGGACGTCCGCCCGGTACCGCTCTCCTCCGCAGATTGCCGCATGACGCGGATCGATGCGGTCGCGCTGGGAGGCGGCGTAGGCCTTGCTGAGCAGGCCGCCCACTGGCGAATCGGCGAGCGCCTGGTAGGCGATCCGATCCGCCATCGTCAGCTTGATGGCTTCAATGAGGCGATGCAGCGTCTCCGCGCTGTTGTGCCCGAGCGTCCTGAGGTCATACCCTTCCAGGATATTCAGCAGTTCCAGGACCTGCATCCCCGCCGCTGGCGGCGGGACGCTCGCCACCTCGTCCCCACGGAAGGTGGAGACAATGGGCGAGATCCATTCCGGCTCGAATGCCGCCAGGTCTTCGCCTGTGAGCCACCCGCCTGCCGCCTGAACAGCCTCGCACAGGCGCTTCCCCAGCTCGCCTCGGCACAGCAGCTCGGGGCCCGTGACGACCAGGCGCTTCAAGGTCTCGGCCAGCGGCTGGTGCGTGAGACGGGTTCCCGGCCGTGGCACCTCCCCGCCCGGATAGAATACCGCTGCCGCCGCGGGCGACACCTGATGCCTGTGGTCCGCGAAGAAGGCGGCCCCCCGATGCGTGAGCGGAAAGCCCTCCTCCGCGTGGCGAATGGCCGGGGCAAAGACCACCTCCGGCGGGAGCTTCCCGTGGGCTCGGAGGGCCTCCCACCAGCCCGCAAAGTTCCCAGGGACCAGACACGACTTGGGCCCTCGCTGGATATCCACTGCCGTGATGCCTTCGGCCCGCGCGGCATACGGGGTGCGGCCCATGAAGTTGAGGACCTTCCGCTCCCCCGTGCGGCCGAGGTGGAGGAGCAGCAACCCGTCCCCGCCGATCCCGGACATGAAGGGTTCGACCACGTTCAGGGTCGCGGCCACGGCCACGGCGGCATCCACGGCATTGCCGCCCCGCCATAGCATCTCCAGGCCGGCCACGCTCGCCAGGGGGTGCGCTGAGGTGACAACCCCCTGCGATCCCATGACGGCCGGCCGATGCGCTCGACGCTCCGCGCTCATACTGCCTCCAGGCGTGCAGGGAGAAGGACCAGGCGACGATGGACGAACGACCATGGGCAATGGAAGAACCCGACCCGATCGTCCATCGTCAATGGTCTATCGTCGGCGAGGGGTGGCTGGGGGACCAGGATTCGAACCTGGATAGCCAGATCCAAAGTCTGGTGTCCTGCCGTTGGACGATCCCCCAAGAGAACCGCGGCGCCGGCCGGCCGCTGGAACGCTAGAACCCAACTCCCGCGCGAGCGAAGCATACCCCAGGATGCGTTTGCGCTGCAAGCCGATCGATCAGCCTTCCGCTTCGGGCATGAGCTTATCCATGAGCAGTCGCTCGACCGACTTCCCCCCCAGGACGTGCTGGTCCATGATCTCCTCGACGTCCTGTACGGTCACCTTGCCGTACCACACGCCCTCCGGGTAGATCACCACCGAGGGCCCCAGGCTGCACGGCCCGAGGCACGTCGTCCCGTTCACCATCACGCTGTCCCAGAGCTGGCGCTTTTCTGTCTCTTCCTGGAACTTCTGGAAGAGCGCCCGGGAGCCCTTCGAGGCGCAGTCCCCCTTGGGATGGCCGGGGGGCCGCTGGTTGATGCAGACGAAGATGTGATGGCGGTACTTGAACACGGCCGCGGCTCCTTTCTGGGAGATCGGTCCCTCCCGTGGGCGAGCATTCTCGCCCCCTTCAACCAGGCAAGCGCTCTGTCCCCGGGATGTCAGCGCGCGGCGGAGGACTCCGTCCGGGCCTTCGGCGGCTGCATATTCAAGGACCGAAGCCGGGTCACGTGCCCCACGACCTGGTCGCAGACGTAGTCGACTTCCTCCTCGGTGTTGTCGCGCCCCAGGCCGAAGCGGATGGTCGCGTGGGCCAGCTCGGCCTTGATGCCCAGGGCCTTCAGGACATGGCTGGGCTCGAGCGAGCCGGAGGCGCAGGCGGACCCGGCCGAGACCGCCACATCCTTGAGCGACATCATGAGCGAGGTGCCATCCACGCCGGCGAAGCTCACGTGGAGGTTGCCCGGCAGCCGCTCTGTCGGGTGGCCGTTCAGGGCGATGCGATCCAGGCGGCGGAAGAGACCTTCCCGCAGCCGCTCGCGGAGCGCGGTGAGACGCACCGCCTCGGCGATCATGAGCCGCTCCGCCAGCCCGCAGGCCGTGCCGAAGCCCACGATGCCGGGGACGTTCAAGGTGCCGCTCCGCCGCCCGCGCTCGTGGCCGCCGCCGTCCATCTGCGGCTCGAGCTTCACGCGTGGCCTGTTCATCCGCACGCAAAGGGCACCCACGCCCTTGGGGCCGTACAGCTTGTGGGCGGTGAGGGACATCAGGTCCACCCCGAGGGCATCCGCATTGACCGGGATCTTCCCCAGGCCCTGGACGGCGTCGCTGTGGAGCAGGACACCCCGCGCCTTGCAGATCTTCCCGATCTCCGCCAGGGGCTGGATCGTCCCGATCTCGTTGTTGGCGAGCATGATGGAGACCAGGATAGTATGCGGCGTGATGGCCTTGGCCACCGAATCGGGGTCCACCCGCCCATGCTGGTCCACCGGGAGATATGTGACCTCGAAGCCCTCCCGCTCCAGCCGCTTGCAGGTGTCCAGGACCGCGTGGTGCTCGACCGCGGAGGTGATGAGGTGGGTCCCCTGCTCGCGGCAGGCGTGCGCCACGCCCTTCAGGGCTAGGTTATCTGCCTCGGTGGCCCCAGAGGTGAACACGACCTCCATGGGCTTGCAGGCAATGGCGTGGGCCACCTGGGTGCGGGCGGTCTCGACCGCCGTCTCGGCGACTCGCCCGAACACGTGGCTCCGCGAGGCGGCGTTGCCGAAGTGCTCCAGGAAATACGGCCGCATGGCCTCGAAGACTTCCGGCGCGACCGGCGTGGTCGCGTGATGATCCATATAGATGGGCAGCTTCAGTGCCATGCATTCTCCTCCAGGATGAGGACACGGCGAGATAGCATCGTCGGGGGATAGCGAGAACGAATCCCGAGCGGCGAGATCAGCGCGAGGGCACGCTACCAGAGCATCCCGGGGATGTCAAGGAAGCCGGGGCGCCGGATCGCGGACCGCAGAGACTACAGGCCGAGGTAGGCGGACCGGACATTCGGGTCGTGCAGGAGCGTCTGGCTGGGGCCCTCGGCCACGAGCTGGCCGTTCTCCAGGATGTAGCCGCGGTGGGACAGCTTCAAGGCCCGGAGCACGTTCTGCTCGACCAGGAGGATACTCGTGCCTCGCCCGTTGATCTCCCGCAGGATCCCGAAGATGGTGGAGACCAGGGCCGGCGAGAGACCCAGGGACGGCTCGTCCAGCATGAGGAGCCGGGGTCGCCCCATCAGCCCGCGACCGATGGCGACCATCTGCTGCTCGCCGCCCGAGAGGGTCCCGGCGATCTGCCGGCGTCGCTCCTCCAAGCGGGGAAAGAGGGCGAACACCTGCCGCATGGTCTCATCCCGGCCGCCCCGCGCCCGGCGCGAGCAGGCCCCCATGAGGAGGTTATCCTCCACGCTCATGGACGGGAAGAGCTGCCGGCCCTCCGGCACGTGGCCGAGCCCCCGCTCCACGATGGCCGAGGGCTTCAGGCCGTCGATGCGGCTGCCGTCGAACTCGATCCGCCCTGCCCGCGGGCGCAGGACCCCGGAGATGGTCATGAGGGTCGTGGTCTTCCCCGCGCCGTTGCTGCCGATCACGGAGACGATCTCTCCCTCCCGGACGTGGAGGCTCACGTCGTGGAGCGCCTGCAGATCCCCGTAGAAGGTCTGGAGCCCCTGGACCGTCAGCATCTCACTCGTCCGCGCCGATCCCGGCAACCGCGTAGTCCTCGCCCAGGTAGGCCTCGATCACCTTTCGGTCCCGCACGACCTCCTGAGGTGTCCCCTCGGCAATCAGCTCGCCGTAACTCAACACCAGGATGCGCTGGGAGAGGGTCATCACGGCCTTCATGACGTGCTCGATGAGGAGGATGGTGATGCCGCGGGCATGGACGCTCCGGATGAGAGCGATCAGCCGCCCCGCCTCCGTGGGATTGAGCCCGGCCATCACCTCGTCCAGGAGGAGGACGCGCGGGCCCGTGGCCAGGGCGCGCGCCAGCTCCAGCCGCTTCCGGTCCGGGAGCGTGAGGCTCTCCCCCACGGTCTCGGCCTTGGCGCGGAGCCCGGTGAGGTCCAGGACCTCCTCGGCGATCGCCAGGGCCTCGCGGCGGCGGGCCACCCGCTCCAGCGCCCCCACCACCACATTCTCCAGAACCGTGAGATGCAGGAAGGGCCGCGCCACCTGGAAGGTGCGAACCATCCCACGCTGGCAAATGGCGTGGGGACGCAGGCCAGCCAGGGACTCGCCCGCAAAGAGAATGGTCCCCGCATCGGGCGAAAGGAATCCGGAGATCAGGTGAAACAGGGTGGTCTTGCCGGCGCCGTTGGGCCCGATGAGGCCCAGGACCTCTCCCTCATGGAGCTCAAAGCTCACCCGCTGGACCGCGCGCAGACCCCCGAAGGATTTGCTCACCTTCTGCACCGAGAGGACGCTCACGCCGCCTTTCTCCATCCTCGCTTGAGCCAGTGCAGGAGGGTGGGATACACCCCCCGCGGCAGGAACAGCACCACGACGATCAAGAGCAGGCCGTAGATCACCACGTTCAGGCCGGCCGTGCCGGCGGCGAAGTAGGTCCGGGAGAACTCGCCGAGCAGCTCCAGAAGGAATGACCCCAGGATCGGGCCGAGGACCGTGCCGCTCCCGCCGACGATGGGCCGGATCATGATGTCCACGGAGTGGTTGATGTTCAACACCGTGTTGGGCTGGAGGTAGTACTCGAAGTAGGCGTAGAACGTTCCCCCCAGAGCCGTGAGGGCGGCACTCAGGGCGTAGGCCAGCATCTTGCAGCGAAAGGTGTTCACCCCCAGGGCCTCCGAGGCGTCCTCGTCCTCACGGATCGCCACCAGGTAGGCGCCCAGCTTCGAGCGCTCGAGCATCCAGGTGATGGCGGTGGCGACGGCCAGGAAGGCCAGGGCAACGAAGTAGTACGGGATCTTCCCCTGGAACTGGAACTGCCATGGGTTGGGGGTGAAGTTGATGAAGAGCCCCGTGTAGCCCCCGAGGATAGGGATGTGCAGGGCGATCAGACGGCAGATCTCGGCCGCGGCCAGCGTGAGCAGGATGAAGTAGAATCCGCGCAGGCCGAACCGGAAGCCCAGGTAGCCCACCCCCAGGCTCAGGAGGGCCGCCAGGGCGGCGCCCGCGAACATCCCCAGCCAGGGCGATATCCCGAGGTGGATGGCCAGGACGGAGGACGTGTAGGCGCCGACGGCGAAGAAGGCCGCGTGGCCCAAGGAGAGCTGGCCAGCGTAGCCGCCCAGGATATTCCAGGCCTGCCCGAGGAAAGCGTAATAGAAGGTCGTGATCAGCAGGTTCTGCCAGGTGGAGGAGACGAGGAAGGGAAGGACGATCAGGCCGATCCCCACCGCCGCCCCGACCCCGAGCCGGCGGATCATCGGCTGCTCCCCAGCAGGCCCTGCGGCCGGAAGAGGAGGATCAGGACGAGGAGGACGAAGCTCACGATCTCCTTGAGCGAGGGGACCAGGATCACCGCCCCGAGCGACTCGCTCACCCCGACCAGCAGGCCGCCCACGAACGCGCCCACCAGGCTCCCCATGCCTCCGATGATGACGATGTTGAAGGAGGTGATGGTGAAGAAAAGCCCCGTGCTGGGCTGGAAGGGAAGGAAGGGCGTCATGAGGCTCCCGGCCGCGCCCACGCAGGCGGCGCCGATCCCGAAGGCGAGCGCGAACACCTTCAGGATGTCGGTCCCCACCAGAAGGGCGCCCGTCCGGTTGTCGGAGGCGGCCCGGATCATCCGGCCGAGGTCGGTCCGCTTCAGGAACAGGTAGAGCCCCAGGGCGAGAACCAGGGCCACGCCGAAGGTGATCACGCGCGGGACGTCGAACACGATGGGGCCCAGCCAGAAGGTGTCGAGGCCGTACGAGGTGGTCACCCGTCGCGGATCGGGCCCGAACACCATGAGGGCCGAGTTCTCCAGGACCAGGGCCACGCCCAGCATGAGGAGGATCTGCATCTCGTGCGGCGCCGTCAGGATCCGGTTGACGAGCCCGCGCTGCACGGCGACTCCCAGCAGGAAGATGCAGGCCCCCGTGACCGGGATGGAGAGATACGGATCCAGGCCCAGACTCACGAAGAGTCCATAGGTGAGGTACATGCCCCACACCATCATGTCGCCGTGGGCGAAGTTGATGACGCGCATGACCCCGAAGATCAGGCTGAGGCCCAGGGCCATGAGGCTGTACACCCCGCCCACCAGGAGCCCGTTGACGATCGCCTGGATGTAGAGCGACACCGCGCCCCCAAAAAAAAGTCAGAAGACAGAGGCCAGGGGCCTGCGCCCCTGACGCCTACCTTCTGACCCGTGGATTTAGTGTAGTGCGTCGAAACCCTCTTGAGGTTTCGTCACCCCGGCGAACGCCGGGGTCCAGTCCGTGAAATGGATCATGAACGGGCACCCTGGATACCGGCTTTCGCCGGTATGACGGGCGTTGGACGCACGACACTACCGTCGGCGCAATCCGGGCTGGACGCTCAGCCCCGCTCCCACAGCTTGGGGATCGGGTACACGACCTTGACCTCCGCCATCTCCTTCGGCTGGACGACCCGCGCCCGCCCCTCCCGGATCTGGACCATGGCCGTGGAGGCCCCGATGTTGTCCCCATGGTCGTCGAACTGGATGTTGCCGCCGGAGATCACGTGGTCCTTGATGTTGGTCTTGCGGGCGGCCTCCACGAACTTGTCGGGGTCCGTCGAGCCGGACCGCTCGAGAATGTCCGCAATGACCAAGACTCCCTGGTACGACCACGCCGACTCCGTCGTGAGCTGGTCCCCGTACCGCTTCTCGTAATCCGCGGCGACCTTCTGGGTCAGGGGCGACTTGGGGTTGTACCACGGCGCATTCGCCATGGTGTATTCCGCCAGCTTCCCCAGGGTCCGGGCAAAGGTGGGCTGGTAGAACCCGGGATTGCCGGGACCCACGATGGCCTTCAGATCCACGCGCTGCTTGTACAGCTCCTGAACCAGCATGATGGCATCGTTGGGCCGCGTGATGGCCAGCAGCAGGTCCGGCTTATCCGCTTTGGCCTTGGACACCTCGGTGGACAAATCCTGCGTGGTGACGGGATAGGCGATGACCTCGGCGATCTCGAAGGGCGGCGTGAGCTTCTTGTGCCACTCCAGCGTCTTCTCGGCCCCCACCTGGCCGAACAGGTCGCTCGTGTGGAGCAGGACGGCCCGCTTGCAGGGCACGCCCGTCTCCTTGAAGATCTCCATCAGGTACTCGATGCCCCGGCGTCCCAGCATGGAGGACGTGACGAAGGATCGGAAGACGTACTTGACCCCCTGCTGGGTGAGCTGGTCGGCCGACCCGATGTCGATCATCAGGGGGATCGGCTTGGTGGACTGCTTGATCACCTGGATGATGGCGTTGATGTCGCTGCTGTTGAAGGCCCCCACCAGGACGTGGGCGCCCTCGCGCATCAGCCGCTCGGTCTCGGCCCGGGCCACCTCGGGCTTCGCTTGCGTGTCCCCGGGCATGAGCGTGAGCTTGGCGCCGCCCAGCGACTTGATCCCGCCGGCGGCGTTGATATGATCCACGGCCAACTGGTTCCCCTGCCGCGTGGTCTTGCCGACCACGGCCAGGATGCCCGTCATGGGCTGGAGGGAGCCGATCCTGACCTCTTTGACCTGACCCCGCACGATGGCCGGGAACCCCAGGAAGCCCACCACCCCCGCAGCCCCGATGCCCTTCAGCACTGTTCGCCTGTTCACCTTCGCCCCCTTCAGCGTTGATGCCATGGTCTTCCCCTTCCGCAGATTGAGGGCCGCGCCCCGGCTGACGACAGTAGCCAGACGGAACGCGCCGTTCCCTGGGCACAACTCTCCCCTTCGCCGGGATTCCATCATGAACCTTTCGGGCACCGGAAAACGGCGTGTCAAGTTATCAGCATTGACGGGGGCAGGCAAGCCTTTTTGGACTGGGAGTCGACCGGGGACACCGGCCCAGGGCAGCGGGCCACCTCGGCAGGTTTCAAGGCCCCGCGAGACTGGTGGAGGGATCCTTAACCCAGCAACTGCCCCTTGGCCACCTGGAAGCGCGGATCCCGCAGGCGGTCCAGGTCCGCCCGGACATAGCCCAGGCCGTACACGCACAGCTCGAAATTCTCGGAGAGCTTCCGGAAGAGGCCAGCAGACTCCCCATAGGGGCCGTAGCCGAACTCGGACACGATGTGATACGAGCGCTTCCCCACCTGGACGAAGTCCAGGAGGGCGTCCGGCGAGAGGACCGTTCGCGACCGCTTCAGCCGGTGCAAGAACTCGGGGAAGACCCCGGTCATGAACAGCGTGTAATCCCCGATGTGCCGGTGGACCTCGCGCTCACGTTCGATGGACTGGGCGCGGTGAAGCACGTCGCCCTCGAGGAGCATCTCCGCCACCTCTTCCACCCGTCGCCCCTGCGCATTTCGGATCTTGAAGAGCTGGTCCACGTGGACGAAGTCCGTCAGGACGCCGCTGAGATATCCGATCACCTCGGTGTCCGGCCAGCCCAACTGTCCGGCGAAGTTCCGCTCCGTCAGGCTGGCGAACAGTCTGGTCAATGGATGCCCCTTGGGCACTCCCGCTGGCATACGACTCACTTCCTCCCATTCGAAAACAGGAGCCCGAAGCCGGGGATGAATGGCGCCGCGCCTCGGATGGTAGGGCTCCCATCAGGCTTTGCCTCGAACGTTCCGCATCCGCCCGGGCGTCGGTGTGAGGAGCGACGCCCGCGTGATGGCGTCGCTGCCGAATCGCTCCCGGATCGCATCCACCGTCCGGGCCAACTTGCGACGCGGGTCCGGGCCGGGCCGGAACAGGGCCATCTGGCCCGTCGCGCCTCCCGCGGCGGAGGCCAGGCGATTCGCCGCAATCCCGAGCAGCCGGACGCGGCTCCCCTGCCAGGGAACCGTGTCCACGAGCTTCCAGGCCTCCTGAAACAAATCCTCGGCCACATCCGTCGCCTGGGCGAGGCTCGCGGCGCGCGTCAGCGTGTGGAAGCGATGATCCCGGAACTTGAGCATCACGCCCGATGTCACATACCCCTCGCGGCGCAGGCGATGCGCCACGCGATCCGCCAGGGCCAGCAGGGTGCGGCGGATCGCCTCGCGGTCCTCCGTGTCCTCGCCGAAGGTGTGCTCTGCGCTGATGGACTTGGGCTCCTGCTCGGGGACCACCAGGCGCTCGTCGCGCCCGTTGGCCAACTCCCACAACTCGCGCCCCGCCTGGCCCAGCAACTCCTCCAGCGTCTCCACCGGCATCCGGGCGATCTGGCCGATGGTCTGAAGGCCCAGGCGCGTGAGGCGGGCCTCGGTCTTCGGCCCCACGCCCCACAGGCGCGAGATCGGCAAAGGATCCAGAAACTCCCGCTCCTTCCCGGGGGGCACGCTGACGAAGCCATCGGGCTTTCCCAGGTCCGATCCGATCTTGGCCAGGAACTTGTTGGGCGCCAGGCCGATGGAGGCCACCAGTCCCAGCTCCCCGCGGATCCGGCGCTTCAGCGCGCGCCCGATCTCCTCCGCGGAGCCGAACAGCCGCTGGCTGGACGTCACGTCGAGGAACGCCTCGTCGATGGACAGCGGCTCCACCAGGTCCGTGTACGCGCGCAGGATGGCGAAAATGCGATCCGACATCTCCGCGTAGCGATGTATCCGCGGACGCACATAGATGGCGTGGGGGCACAGCCGGTAGGCCTGGGAGATCGGCAGGGCCGAGCGGATGCCGAAGGGGCGCGCCTCATACGAGCACGCCGCCACGACCCCTCGCCCCTTCCCGCCCAGCGGGTCCGCCCCGACCACCACCGGCTTCCCCCGATACGCCGGCTGGTCGAGCTGCTCCACCGACGCGAAGAAGGCGTCCATGTCGAGGTGGATGATGGACCGACCCTGATTCATGTCGTCCGAGAGAGGACCCGGTGCGATCCTGACGGCCCGTCATATTCGCGCAGCAGCTTCACCCACCGGAAGCGGCTGCTGACCTTGCGATGTAGCGTCTCGTCCGCGGTGACAAAATCCACCGCCAGCGTCGCCGCCGCCGCAAGAAAAGCGCCATCGTAGACGGCAACATCATGCTCCCGCGCGAACCTGAAGGCGTCCTTGAGCAACATACGAGCAGGCAACCACTCGATGCGGTCAAAGGGAAATCGCTCGATATGGCGGCGGGCCTCCGCTTCGTCCATGACCGCGCGGCGAACATATTTCCACAGGACGTTCCCGAACTCGATGGCCATGAAGTCCGGCGCTGCGAGGTGGTAGGTTCCTTCGACTACGGCACCAAGGAGCGCCACGGCCTTGGGAGAATCCTCTTCCTCTACGACAAACTTCACCAGGACGCTGGTATCCGCGACAAGCGGAATCACCGCTCACGATCCTCACGAATGAGCGTCGTACTGTCCGGGAATTTCCTGCCTTCTTTTGCCCATCGCTCGCGCTGCTGATTCACCCAATCGAACCAAGCCTTGAATTCCGGATCAGGTCTCGGTTGCCTAGTGAGGAGCGCGAGCCGGAGCAACCGAACGGCTTCCTGGCTGATGCTCCGACCCTCCTCGGCCGCGCGTTTTCTTAAGTGCTCGTAGAGCTCAACCGGCATGTCACGGACATAAAGCGTCGCCACAATCGTGTCTCCTCCAGAGTAGCCACCAGGAGATCCGCAAGCATTCTGCTAGCATTGTGCAAGCCAGACATCCTGTTGTCAACCAGAATTCCATGCCTCGGCCATGCGGATGATTTCCACAGGCCCGCTCAGTGCAGCGAAGACGCCGCCCCCCGGGAAGGGGGTGATGCCTGTCGCCTGCGACCCGGTCCCCGGTCCTTCAGGAATTCCACGAGCGCCTTCCCCGTATGGGAGCCGGCCCGCACCCGTGCGATCTGCTCGGGCGTGCCCTGGGCGACGATCCTGCCGCCCCGCTCGCCGCCTTCGGGGCCGAGGTCGATCACCCAGTCCGCCTCGGCGATGACGTCCAGGTTGTGCTCGATGACGACCACCGTGTTGCCCGCCTCCACCAGCCGGTGCAGCACCCGCACCAGCTTCTCCACGTCGGCCATGTGCAGGCCGATGGTCGGCTCATCCAGCAGGTAGAGCGAATGGCGTTGGCCCCCCGCCCACTCCCTCCCCCTCAAGGGGGGAGGGCTGGGGACGGGACTGCGCGCCTTGGCCAGCTCGGTGACGAGCTTGATCCGCTGGGCCTCGCCGCCCGAGAGCGTGGGGCTCCGCTGGCCCAGCGTGAGGTACCCGAGTCCCACATCCTGGAGGAGTTGCAGGGCATGATGGATCCGCCGGTGGGTCACGAAGAATTCCACCGCCTCCTCCACACTCATGGCGAGGATGTCTGCGATGGTCCGGTCGCGGTAGCGGACCGCCAGCGTCTCGGGCGCGTAGCGACTCCCGCCACAGGCCTCGCAGGTCACGGCCACGTCGGGGAGGAAGCTCATCTCGACGGTCTTCACCCCCTGCCCCTCGCAGGAATCGCAGCGCCCGCCCTTGACATTGAAGGAAAAGCGGCTGGCGCCATAGCCTCTGATCCGCGCCTCGGCCGTCGCGGCGAAGAGCCGCCGGATGTCGTCCCAGAAGCCCACGTAGGTCGCCGGGCAGGAGCGTGGCGTCTTGCCGACGGGCGTCTGATCGACCTCCAGCACGCGCCGGACGGCCCCCCAGCCCCTGACCTCGCGGCAGCCGAGCAGGCGGCTGCCGTTGCGGCGAGCCAGGAGGTGTTTCAGATTGTCGTAGAGCACCTGCCGCAGGATCGTGCTCTTGCCGCTGCCGGAGACTCCCGTGACGCAGACGAGCTTGCCCAGCGGGATCACGACATCCAGGTTCTTCAGGTTGTGGAGCCGCGCCCCCCGGATCACGAGTGCGGGCTCGCCCCGCTGCCGCGGCCGCCGCGGGAAGAGGGGGTGGCGCAGCGGATCGCGGAGGTAGCGGCCTGTCACGGACTCCGGGTTTCGGACGAGGTCCGCCACGCTTCCCTGGGCCACGACCGCGCCGCCGTGCCTGCCGGCGCCCGGGCCCAGGTCCACAAGGTGCTCGGCCCGCCGGATCGTGGCCTCGTCGTGCTCCACCACCACCACGGTGTTCCCCTTCGCCTTGAGCCGCTGGAGGGTGTCCAGGAGCAGCCGATGGTCGTGCGGGTGGAGGCCGATGGTGGGCTCGTCCAGGATGTAACAGACGCCGCGCAGGTTGGACCCGAGCTGCGACGCCAGCCGGAGCCGCTGCGCCTCGCCGCCCGAGAGCGTGGGCGCCGAGCGGTCCAGCGTGAGGTACCCGAGGCCCACCTGCTGGAGGAAACTGAGGCGCGCCCGGATCTCCGGGAGAATGTCCCGCGCGATGGCGGCCTCGCGGCCGTGCAGGCGCAGCTTCCCGAAGAATCGCCCCGCCCTCGCGACCGAGAGGGCGGTGAGGTCCGCGATGGTGGCATCGTGGAAGCGCACCGCCAGCGCCTCGGGCTTGAGCCGCCTCCCCTGACAGGCGGGACAGGTCCGCTCGGGGCCGCCGTACCAGTCGGTCCACCAGATCTCCTCGCCGGTCTGCTCCGCGTCGAAGCCGGGCAGGAGGAGCCCGGTGCCGTAGCAGCGCGGGCACCAGCCGTGCTTGGAGTTGAAGGAGAAGAGCCGCGGGTCCAGTTCGGCGAAGCTTCGCCCGCAGCGGGGGCAGGCGCGCCGGGTGGAGAATACCGCCTCGGATGCCGCCCTCGCGCGCCCGTTCCCCGCACCGGCCACCTGTACCGTGCCCTTCCCGAGGCCGATCGCCCGCTCGAGGAGGCTTCGGAGGTCACGCTCCGCCCGTGGGCCGACCGTGATCTCGCCCACCGGAAGCGCGATCTCGTGCTCGCGGAAGCGCTCAAGGCGCGGCCACTCGGCCGTGGGAAGCATCGCGCCATCCACCCGGAGATGGGCGAACCCCTTGCCGAGCGCCCACTTGGCGAGCTCGGTGTAGTAGCCCTTCCGTCCCGTGACCAGCGGGGCGAAAAGCTGGGCCCGCCTCCCGCGCGCCTGGCGCATGATCCGCGCCAGGATGGTGTCGATCGTCTGGGCCTGGATGGGAACGCCGCAGTCGGGGCAGTGCTGCGTCCCGAGCTTCACGAAGAGCAGCCGCAGGAAATGGTAGATCTCTGTCTGCGTGGCCACGGTGCTCTTCCGCCCGCCGCGGCTCGTGCGCTGCTCGATGGCCACGGTGGGCGGGATGCCGAAGATGGCGTCCAGGTCCGGCCGGGAGACGGGCTCCACGAACTGGCGGGCGTAGGCGTTCAGCGATTCCAGGTAGCGGCGCTGCCCCTCGGCGAAGAGGACGTCGAAGGCGAGGGTGCTCTTCCCGCTGCCCGAGACGCCCGTGATCACCGTAAGCCGGTCGCGCGGAATGGCGAGGTTGATGTTCTTCAGGTTGTGCTCGCGGGCGTGATGGATGCGGATGGCGTGGTCGGAGGAATACGCGGGGGCGAGGTCGCGGACGACCGCCTCCCGGCGTCCCGCCAGCTTTGCCTCCAGCCCATACTCGCAGAGCGCCCGGCCGGTATGGCTTGAGGCGTCCCGCGCCAGAGCCTCGGGGCTCCCGACGCACACCACCTCGCCGCCCGCCTCGCCGCCCTCCGGCCCGAGGTCGATGATCCAGTCGGCGGCGCGGATCACCTCCAGGTTGTGTTCGATCACCACCAGGGAATGCCCGGCGGCAATGAGCCGCCGGAAGACCGTGAGGAGCGTGGCGATGTCGTCGAAGTGGAGCCCCGTCGTGGGCTCGTCCAGGAGGAAGAGTGCCCCACGTCCATCCCGGCCGCGGGCCTGCGCCTCGGTGAGGTGGCCGGCCAGCTTGAGCCGCTGCGCCTCGCCTCCTGAGAGGGTGGGCACCGGCTGGCCGAGCCTGAGGTAGTGGAGCCCCACCGCCGCCAGAGGCTCGAGCCCCCGGACCACCTCCGCGTCTCCGGCAAAGAACGTCAGGGCTTCGGCCACGGTCATCTCCAGGACGTCCGCGATGGAGCAGGCCCGGCCCCCGTTCCGGGCAAGCAGCTTCACCTCCAGGACCTCGGGCCGGTAGCGCCGCCCGTCGCAGTCCGGGCAGCGGAGGTACACGTCGGAGAGAAACTGCATCTCCACGTGCTCGAAGCCCGAGCCCGAGCAGGTGGGACACCGGCCCGTCCCCGCGTTGAAGCTGAACGTGCCGGCCGTGTAGCCCCGGCTTTTCGCCGCGGGCTCGGCGGCCAAGAGGCGACGGATGGGATCCAGCGCCCCCACGTAGCTGGCGGGGTTCGAGCGCGCCGTGCGGCCGATGGGAGACTGGTCCACCAGAACGACCTCGCGAAGCTGCTCGTGCCCGCGGATCGCCCGGTGGCGGCCGGGCGCCTCCACCGGCTTTCCCCGGAGCTTGGCGAGGCCGCGATAGAGCACGTCCTGGACCAGCGTCGACTTTCCCGACCCGGAGACACCCGTGATGCACACCAGGCGGTTCAGGGGAATCCGGACATCGATCCCTTTGAGGTTGTTCTCGGTCGCGCCGAGGATCTCCAGGTGAGCCTCGCCCGGGGGCTGGGCCGTTCCCGCGGCCACGACCGACATCCGCCCGGTGAGGTACTGGGCGGTGAGGGAGTGTGCCGCACGGCACAGGTCGGCCGGCGGGCCGAAGAACACCACCTCGCCGCCCCGCTCCCCGGGGCCGGGCCCCAACTCCAGGATGCGGTCGGCGGCGAGCATCACCTGAGGGTCGTGCTCCACCACGAGGAGGGAGTTGCCCGCCGCCCGGAGTCGCTTGAGGACGCCGATGACGCGGCCGATGTCGCGCGGGTGCAGGCCGATGGAGGGCTCGTCCAGAACGAAGAGGGTGTTGACCAGCGAGGTGCCGAGCGCCGTCGTGAGATTGATCCGCTGGGCCTCGCCGCCCGAGAGGGTGCGGGACTGCCGGTCCAGGCTGAGATACCCGAGCCCCACCTCGACGAGATACCCCAGACGTGCCCGGATCTCTCGCAGCAGGAGCGCCGTCGCCTCATCCATCGGGGTTGGGAGGTGCAGGCGCTCGAAAAACGCCCGCGTCCTCTCGACGGGCAGGCATACGACATCGTGGATGCCGAGGCCGGGGAGCCGGGCGAACTCCTCGTCGGGAAGCTTCATCGCTGCGGGCTTGAAACGCTGCTTGGGCGCCAGGACCAGATCGGCGTCCTCCCGCGTGCCCAGACGGAAGCAGAGCGCCTCGGCCTTGAGCCGCGCCCCCCGGCACGCCGGACAGAGCGTGTAGGCCCGGTACTTGGAGAGGAGCACCCGGATGTGCATCCGGTAGCTCTTCGTCTCGAGCCAGCGGAAGAACCGGCTCACGCCGTACCAGACGCCGTCCTCCCAGTCCCCCTCCCCCTCCAGCACCCAGCGCTTCTGGGCCGCGGTCAGGTCGCGCCAGGGGACGCCGCTGGGTACCCCGCGCCTCTTGGCAAACCGCAGGAGATCGTCCTGACATTCCCGGTAGGACTCGGTCTGCCAGGGCCGGACCGCTCCCGCGGCGAGCGTCCTGGTCTCGTCCGGCACCACCAGCCCGTAATCCACGCCGATGGTCCGGCCGAACCCCCGGCACGTCTGGCACGCCCCGATGGGGGAGTTGAAGGAGAACAGGTTCGGCACCGGATCGCGATAATGGATGTCGCAGTCGGGGCAGTGCAGGCCGGCGGAGAACCGCCACGGGTTCCGGACTCCTCCGCGCTCGTCCAGAGGGTAGATCAGCACGCGGCCGGAGCCGTGCGCGAGCGCGGCCTCCAGGCCCTCCACGATCCGTCCGCGGTTCTCCGGGCCGAGGCGCAGGCGGTCCTGGATCACCTCCAGCGTCCCGCCCTCCTCGCGGTGGATGCGGGTGTAGCCCTGGCTCTCCAGGAGCGTCTTCAGCTCGGCTGGGGTGAACTTCTTTGGGATCTGGACGGCGAACACGATCAGGCCGGCGGGCGCACCCTCGGCCCTCGTGAGGAGTTCCTGGGCGATGCTCTCCGGCGTGTCGCGCCGGACCTCCCGCCCGCAGCCCCGGCAGTAGAGCCGGGCGGCGCGGGCGAAGAGGAGCTTCAGGTGATCGTTAAGCTCCGTCATCGTCCCCACGGTGGAGCGCGAGGTCCGGACAGGATTGGTCTGGTCGATGGCGATGGCGGGCGGGATGCCCTCGATGCGGTCGGCCCGGGGCTTGTCCATCCGCTCGAGGAACTGGCGGGCGTAGGGCGAGAAGGTCTCGACGTAGCGCCGCTGCCCCTCAGCGTAGATCGTGTCGAAGGCGAGGGAGGACTTGCCGGCGCCGCTCACCCCGGTCACCACGATCAGCTCGTTGAGCGGCAGCTTGAGGTTCAGCCCCTTGAGGTTATTCTGCCTGGCCCCTTCGACCAGGATGAAGTCGTCAGGCATCGCACCCCTGGACCGAGCAATCGGGAGAGCGCTTGGAGCCGGATTCTACGCCAACAGCCCGGGTAGGGCCAGCCCTGCGAGCCCCCCGGATCGTCACGCCCGACCACTGTCAACCCTCCGTGTGCAACCTGGAGTCTGTTGCCAGGCAGGACAAGTCCTCACGCGGACATCCCTTGTTCCAGTCCCCTTGGCACGGTAGATTGTTTCGCTCTTCGATGTGAGCTCTCCCCGTGGTCCAGGAGGTATGCTATGAGCCAAGCCACAACTGCCCAGCCCGTCGTTTCTCCGATGTCGCTGATGGACACCGCGTGGGGCTTTACCCGAACGCAGATCCTGAAAACCGGCGTGGAGTTGGATGTCTTCACGCAGATTGAGAAAGGGCACACGACCGCCCCCGCGCTGGCCCGGGCCATCGGCGCCAGCGAGCGGGGCGTGCGCATTCTCCTGAATGCGTTGGTCGGGCTGCAGGTGCTGGAGAGGATGGGAGAGCAGTACCGACTGACCGAGGGGGCGCGCCTCTTCCTCTCCAAGGGCAGTCCTGCCTTCATGGGCGAGTGGCTGGTGCACCTGGACCAGTTGATGCCCGCCTGGGCACATCTGACAGAGGTCGTCCGCTCCGGGCAGCCCTTCCGGCAGGTGGAAGGCGATGGGGATCGGGGTGAGTTCTTCTCGAAGCTGGTCGCAGGATTGTTCACCATGAATGCTCCGGGCGCCCAGGCGGCCGCGCGAGTGCTGGTGGGCCAGCGCTCCGGATTGCGGATCCTCGACATCGGGGCGGGATCCGGCGTCTGGGGGATCGCCTTTGCCCAGCGGGATCCCCAGGCCCGCGTGACCCTCCTCGATTATCCCAAGGTCATCGCCATCGGCCAAGAGTTCGTCGCCCGGCATGGCCTGACCGACCGCTTCCAGTACCTGGCCGGGGATTTTCGGGAGCTCGACTTCGGGCGGGAGCAGTACGACATCGCCATCCTCGGCCATATCTGCCACTCCGAGGGTCCGCGCAACACGCAGACCCTGTTCCGGCGCATCCGCCGGGCGCTGAAACCAGGCGGGCGACTCTTGATCGCGGAGTTCCTCGCCGACGAGGCGCGGCAGGCGGCGACGTTTCCCCTGCTCTTCGCGGTGAACATGCTGGTGAACACCGCGGAGGGCGACACCTTCACCCTGTCCGAGCTGCGCACCTGGCTCCAGGCGGCTGGCTTCCCGACCGTCGAGACGCTGGAGGCCCCCGCCCCCTCGCCGTTGATCGTGGCAGAGACCGGCGACTAGGGCAAAGCTGCAGGAGGCGGCCAGCTCGCCCTCGCGCCCGGCGGCATCACGGGGGCTTCCGGTCAGCCCGGAGGGAAGATCCGCCATGAACAGCCGACAGCGAGTCCAAACCGCATTGGCCCATCGGCCGCCAGACCGGGTCCCCGTCGATTTCGGCAGCTCCACCGTCACCGGCATGCACGTCTCAATCGTCGTCGGGCTGCGGGAGCACTTCGGGCTGGAGCGGCGGCCGGTCAGGCTCTTCGCCCCCTCGTCAATGCTCGGGCTCCTCGACGAGGATCTGCTGGACGCCATGGGCGTGGACGTCGCCGGCCTGTTCCCGCGGAACACGAGCTTCGGGTATCCCAACGAGCCCTGGAAGGAATACCGGCTGCCCTGGGGGCAGGTGGTGCTGGTCTCGGCCCACTTTCACACGACCACAGATGTCAACGGCGACCTCCTCACGTACCCTCAGGGTGATGTCACGGCCCCGCCCAGCGGGCGCATGCCCGTGGGCGGCTTCTACTTCGACACCATCATCCGCCAGGAGGCGCTGGACGAGGACCGGCTGAATCCGGAGGACAACTTGGAGGAGTTCCGGCCGATCTCCGATGCCGAACTGGAGTACTTTCAGCAAGAGGCCGCCCGGCTTTCCGCCTCAGGGCGCGCCGTCCTCGCCGCGCTGGGCGGCACGGGCTTCGGCGACATCGCTCTCGTGCCGGGGCCGGGGCTCAAACATCCCAAGGGGATCCGGGACATCACGGAGTGGTACATCTCCACCCTGACCAGGCAGAACTACATCCACGCCGTCTTCTCCCGGCAGTGCGAGCTGGCCCTGGACAGGCTCGCCCGCGTGCACGCCGCCGTTGGCGACGTGATCGACGTCCTCTACGTGTGCGGCACCGACTTCGGGACGCAGACGTCCAGCTTTTGCTCCCCCGCGACCTTCGACAGCCTCTGGGCCCCCTACTACCGCCGGATCAACGACTGGGTCCACGCGCACACCGCCTGGCGGACCATGAAGCATTCCTGCGGGGCCGTCGAGCCCTTCCTGCCGCACTTCATCGCCGCCGGCTTCGACGTCATCAACCCGGTCCAGTGCTCCGCCGCCGGGATGGATCCGCGGATACTCAAGGCGCGCTACGGCGATCGGCTCGTCTTCTGGGGCGGTGGGGTGAACACGCAAGAGACCCTGCCCTTCGGGACGCCGGAGGCGGTGCGGCGGGAGGTCCTGGAGCGCTGCGAGATCTTCTCCCGGGGCGGGGGCTTCGTGTTCAATGCGGTGCACTGCGTGCAGGCCAACACCCCCATCCCGAACGTCCTCGCCGTGCTGGACGCCGTGAGGGAGTTCAACGGTGGGCGCTGAAGCCGAGGAGGCCCGAGGGCGGCTCATGCGAGCCCCGCGGGGCGCCCCGAGCATGCCGACACCGCTGCCTATCGGCGCTTCGAGAGATCCTTCACCAGCTCGTCGATCGTGGCCGGCAGGTAGTCCTCGGGCTTGACCGGGGTGCCGTTTCGCCGGACCTCGAAATGAAGATGGGGACCGGTGGCGTGGCCCGTGTCGCCGACCCCGCCGATCGCCTGCCCCTGCCGGACCGTGTCCCCCTCGTGGGCGATGAGGATGGAGAGGTGCGCATACACCGTCCGGAAGCCGTTTCCGTGCTGCAGGACGATGGCCTTTCCCAAGGCCGCCTTGGTGTCGCTGGCATAGATCACCTCGCCATCGGCGGAGGCCACGACCTCCTGGTAGCTGGGGGAGCCGATGTCGATCCCGGCATGGAACTTCCCCCAGCGGGGTCCGAAGGGCGAGTTGATAGGGCCCACGATGGGCCAGAGGAAATCGCCATCCGTCCGCACGTGGGGCCGCGGAGGCTCCGAGGGGGGCGGCGGCACGACCTCCTCGCGGAGCGAGAGCTCCAGGCTCTCCCGCTGTTGCGGGGTCAAAGCCTGGTACGGCTCCACCTTCTTCGCCCCCGTGGCCCCGGGGATAAAGAGGCGCTGCCTGACCCTGAGCGGCACCGAGGCCTTGAGGTGGTTCGCCTCGAGCAGCGCCGCAACCTTGACGCCATAGGCCTGGCTGATCCGAAACAGGGTCTGTCCCTGCTCCACCACGTGGGTGATGCCCTTGAGCTTTGCCGGGGGCTTGGTCCGGTTCCGCGCGGCGAAGCCGGCCGGAGGGAGAAGCAGACCAGGCAGGACGAGGAAGAGCCACACCCACACGATTCGCCCGAGGCGCAGCGCCTCAGATGGAGCAGCTCGGCGCAGAGGCCGGTCCTGAAAATTCCCGTCAGGCATTGTGTGCGAATATACGCGCGACGGCTCCACGCGTCAACCGTGGGGGACCTTTCGATCTTTTCCCCGGCGCGTTGCCCATCGGTTTCCCGCCACGATTTTTTCCGGGAGACCGCGGGGCCGAAAGAAGGGTATTATACAGGACCTGAGGGGGGACCATGCCGCATCGCATCCTGGTGGTCGACGATGATGAAGCCACCCGCAAGGGGCTGAAAGCCCTCCTGGCCAATGCAGGTTACGAGGTGCAGGAGGCAGCGGACGGCCAGGAGGGCGTGGAGAAGGCGGCCACGTTCCTGCCCGCCGTCGTCATCACCGACATGCTGATGCCGAGGCTCGACGGCCTTGGCCTCCTGGCCGCCCTGCAGAAGGACCTGCCCTTCGTCACGGTCATCATCCTTACGGGCCATGGCACCATCGAGACCGCCGTGACGGCCCTGAAGCAGGGCGCCTACGACTACCTGACCAAACCCGTGGACGTCCCCCGCCTGCGGATCCTGATCGAAAAGGCACTGGAGAAGGGCGAAGCCCTGCGCGAGGTCTCGCTCCTGCGCCGCCGCCTGAAGCAGGTGTGGGGCGTTGGCGGCGTGGTCGGGAAAAGCCCGGTCATGCAGGAGATCTACCGGCTCATCGACCTTGCGGCCCCCACCGTTGCTCCCGTCCTTGTTACCGGGGAGAGCGGAACGGGGAAGGAGTTGGTGGCCCGGAGCCTCCACAACCTGTCGCCTCGCAGCAAGGGGCCCTTTGTCGCGGTCAACTGCTCGGCCATCCCTGAGACGCTCCTGGAAAGCGAGATCTTCGGACACGAGAGGGGGGCCTTCACGGGCGCCCTGGAGCGTCGCGCGGGCTGCTTCGAGTTGGCCAACGGCGGGACGCTTCTCCTGGACGAGATCGCCGAGATGAGCGCGGCGACCCAGGCGAAGTTCCTCCGGATTCTCCAGGACGGGACCGTGCGCCGGCTGGGGGGCAAGGTGGAGATGCAGGTGGACGTGCGGGTCATCGCCGCGACCAACAAGGACCCGCTGAAGGCCATGAAGGATGGGGTCTTCCGGGAAGACCTCTTCTACCGCTTGAACGTCTTCACACTCCACCTTCCGCCCCTGCGCGAGCGGAAGGAGGACATTCCACTCCTCATCCAGGCGTTCATCGAGGAGTTCAACGCCAAGTACGACAAGCGGATCAAGTCGGTCGACGAGGCCACCCTCCAGATCTTTCTCGGGCACGCCTGGCCGGGGAACGTGCGGGAGCTGCGGAACACCATCGAGCGAGGCCTGATCGTGTGCGACGCGGAGCTGATCGCGCCCAGGCATCTGCCGCCCGGGATTCCGAGCGCCGCTGCCGGCGAATCCTCGGAGGCCATCAGCCTGCCCCTCGGCGTCACCGTGGAGGAGGCCGAGAAGGCCCTCATCCTGAAGACCCTGGCCAGCCTGGGCAACAACAAGGCGCGGGCCGCCCAGGTGCTGGGCATCAGCGTCAAGACCCTCCACAACAAGCTCCACCGGTACGGGATGTAGCATGCGGGCTGGTCTGCGAGCCAAAGAGACCTTGGCCATCACCCTGCTCACCTTCCTCGTGGTGGCCACGACCAGCCTCATCTATTTCTCCCAGTTGACGCGGGTCACCGTCTTGGAGGCGTCGCGCCAGGCCGAGCTGGTCGCGCGGCAGATCTACGCCCAGAGCAGCCGCGCCCTCGCACACGGGCGGGGCGGGAAGCCCCGGGAGGTCCTCAGGCGCGACCCGGAGCTGCGGAGCCTCATCGACGCCAGTGTGGGCTACTCGCCGGACGTCGTGTACGTCCTCCTCGCCGACCAGCAGGGGACGGCCATCCTTCACAGCCAGCGGAAGCAGGAGGAAAAGGAGGCCCCCGCACGGCCGACCCTCCAGTCCCTCCTCTCGCTGAACCCCCTCCGCCGCCTCGGAACCCTCTACGGGGGCAACCGGGTCTACGAGGCCGTCCTGGCCCTCAGCCTCAACAACCGGCCCTTCGGCAGCATCCGGATCGGGCTGTCGACCACCCTCATGCGCCGCGAGTTGAATGCCTCGCTGCGACAGGGGCTGATCCTCGCGGGTGTGGCCCTGGTGTGTGCGTGGGTCGTGGCCCTGGGCCTGGCCAACCTGACCCTCAAGCCCTTGCGCCGAATCACGCAGCAGATGGAACGCTTGCGGCGGGGCGAATTCGAGATCAGCAGCGACTTCGCCCCACGAGACGAGTTCAAGGCGCTGGCGTCGGAGCTGCAGCTCCTCGGTCAGAAGCTCCAGTCGGACCGCCTGAAGACCCTGGGGGAACGAGTCGAACTGCACCACGTGGTGGACAAGCTGGAGGACGGCCTCGTCTTCTTCAATCAGGATTGCCGCATCCTGTTCCTCAACAAGGCGGCAGAGGCGATTGTGGGCAAGGCGTTGGATGAGGTGCGGGACCACCCATTGGCAGATGTCCTCGAGCCCTTCCATCCCCTGCGCAAGACGCTGGAGCGCCTCCTTCCCTTGGAGGGCAGCGCACGGAACGCCACCGTGAGTGTCGCCCAGGATGGGCGATCCCGGGAGTTCCTCGTCTCCACATTCGCCGTGACCGAAGGGGAACGCACCATGGGAGCCATGGTCCTGCTGAAGGACCTGGATTCCATCAAGACCCTGCAGTCGCTGGTGAGCTATTCGGCCAAGCTCACCGCATTGGGGCGCCTCACCTCGGGCGTGGCCCACGAGGTGAAGAATCCGTTGAACGCCATGATGATCCACCTGGAACTGCTGAAGGATCGGCTGGGGCCCGCGTCCGAGGGCCAGGAGAACCTGGAAGTGATCGGCAGCGAGATCAAGCGGCTGGATCGCGCCCTCCAGGGCTTCCTGAAGTTCATCCGCCCTCAGGAGCTGACGCTGAGGGCCGTAGACCTGAACGCCCTGCTCCAGAACGTCATCGCGCTCCTGGAGGTCGAGTGGCAGCAGGCGGGGATCCGGTTCGAATTTCAGCCGAAGCCTTCGCTCCCCCCCATCACCGCCGACGAGGAGTTGCTGCATCAAGCCTTTATGAACCTGGTGCTGAACGCCTGCCAGGCCATGCCAAAGGGCGGGACGGTGCGGCTCACTGCCGAGCCGGAGGGCCGGGAGATGGTGCGGGTCACCGTTGCCGATGAGGGCGTCGGGATCCCCCCGGAGGACCTGGACAAGATCTTCGCGCTCTACTACACGACGAGGCCGGACGGGAGCGGCATCGGCCTGTCCCTGGTCTACCGCACCGTCCAGTTGCACGACGGGAATATCGACGTATCATCCGAGGTCGGGAAGGGAACCACCATGACCGTCCGCCTGCCGGTGCGGTAGGAAACTCTGGAGGCGGCGATTCGAGGAGGCCTCTTGCGCATCCCGGCGTTGAGCATGCCCGCCCTCGCTCTCTTCGTCCTTGTCGCCGGCAGCCTGACGGGTTGCGCCGACCTGAAGGCATTCTTCTTCCCCCCGCCGCCAGCTCCGGCTCGCAGAGAGGCAACCCCTCCTCCTGCTCGCCCGTCTCCTCCTGCTCCCTCGTCTTCTCCTGCTGTCCCGAAGGAAAAGGCCCCTCCGGCCGTCCTCTCACCCCAGGTGGGAGCGCAAGACGCGGAGCGCCTGAAGCGCGAGTCGGGTGCGCGCATCGAAGAAACCGAGCAGCTCCTTCAGCAGATCGATCAGAAGCTGCTGACCAAGAATCAGCAGGATACCTACACCACCATCCAGAGCTTCCTGGCCGGCGCCAGACAGGCCTTGGCCGCGCAAGATTTCCTTCGCGCCTCGAACCTGGCCGACAAGGCCCACGTCCTGGCGGAGGAGATGTCCGGCCGGCTGCGGTAAAATCGGCCGGAAGGACCCCCTTCCGTGCCTCGCGGCACCAGGAGAAGTGGGGTTCGCGAAGCCGCTCTCCCGGGTCTCGGCTTTGCCCGCATGCACACCCAATCCGCACACGAGTTCTCGGCGCTCCATCCTCCAGTCCTCCGGGCGTGCATGACCGGCCTGCCAGACGGCCAAGTAACCCTTACCCGATCGCCGTGTAAGTCTTACATGCCACTCGCCCCCCCACGAGCTCCTCTGGCTCCTCTTCATCGGACGCAACGGACGAATGCCATGCATCGTCCGTAAGTTACCGCATTCACGTCTGCCTGCTGGCGAACTGGCACGGGCATTGCCAACCAAACTGGTGGCATCCCCCCTCGCGGGTAGGAGAGGCGTCGTGCACGATGGGTGAAACCGTGTTGCAGTCAGCTCCCACGGAGATCGATCAAAAGAGCGAGCAGAAAAGAATTCTTATCGTGGACGAGGATCTCAACAGTCGCGAGGGACTGCGACGCTGGCTCGTGGGAGATGGCCACGTTGTTGAGACTGCCGTAGATGGCTGGCAAGCGATCCGGAAGATGAAGGAATCCCGGTTCGACATCGCCATCATCGATCTCGATCTTCCTGCGGTTCGCGGTGTCGCGGTCAACGGCTGGGACCTTGCGCGGATCTCCCGGGCATACAACCCGAGGATCTCTATCATCATGATCGGCTCTGAAACCCCTACGGCAGTGAAGGCGCAACTCGAGGTCCTCAAAGTTTCCGAGTTCCTCGAGAAGCCCATCAGCCCTGGCCATCTGAAGACGCTCGTGCGGCGACTTGACTCCTGAAACGGCCGACGTTTGCGATCCCCGATGCCGATTCCGACCGATGATCCCGAGTAGGAGGGCGAGGCACATGAAGAAACTCACCATCCTGGTCTTGGTGGTGGCAGTCCTCACGGCAGGGTGTGCGGGGCTCTCGGCTCGTGAGAAGGGGGCCCTGGTCGGCGGCGCGGGCGGAGCTTCTGCCGGCGCCCTCTTTGGGGCGGCCGCTGGCAACGCAGCACTCGGGGCAGCAATCGGCGGCCCAGTGGGCTTGCTCGGCGGGTACCTCCTCGGAAACAAGTTCTTCAAGAGCGATCCGGGGCGACGGTGATCGTGCAGCAGGGAGAATTGTTCACGCCTGACCAACGAGGATCACACCACAACCGACGTGCTGCGAAGACCGCCGCGGCAACACCAACAGGAGGACACGAGATGGCTGGACTGGAATGGAATCCCTGGAAGGCAGGAGCGGTCGCGGCCGCCGTGATCGTCACCACAGCTATTATCACCCGGCTCGTCGTGGGAAACTGGACCCGTCAGGAGGCAAGCAAGCCCGCCGCCGCCACCCCCGCTGCTCCGAAGGTGGTGCATCAGGCCGCAAACTCGCGGCCGTAGGCCGAGGAATCCCGGCATTGACCCGACAACGTGCGATGATCCTGTCAATGACGAATGGGGCCCAAATGGCAGACCAGGAGGCATCTGTGGTATCCCGCGCCGCCACCCCTCGGGGACACCGGCGAGGCCCAGGGGTCATCGCGCTCTTGGTTTTCGCGGGAAGCCTGATCCTCCTGTGGTCCTGCGTTGGCCGTCTGTATCCGTTGCCGGACCGCGCGCCAGGTTCCCGGCCTACCGTTCGACTCTACGCGGGAACCACCGAGATCGCCAATCTGGATGGCACAACCAGCCGGGCCCATGTCTGGGTGCCGCTCCAGGAGATTCCGCGGACCGTTGCCGACGCCGTCCTGGCGACGGAGGACCGTCGCTTCTTCCGGCACAACGGCATCGACCTCGTGGCGGTCTTGCGCGCCGCCTGGACCGATCTCCGGCATGAGGAGGTGCGCCAGGGAGCCAGCACCATCACCCAGCAACTCGCTCGAACCCTGTTCCTGGGCGCCCAGCGGACCTGGGTGCGGAAGATTCGGGAGGCCCTCATCGCCATGCTCCTCGAGGTCCGGTACTCCAAGGGCCGAATCCTGGAAGCATACCTGAACAGCGTCTACATGGGACAGGACGGGAGCGTAAATGTGTACGGCCTCGGGGCCGCGGCGCAGCATTTCCTGGGCAAGGACCTCCGAACGGTCCGTCTGGATGAGGCCGCCCTCTTGGCCGCGGCCATCAGCGCCCCGAACCGGCTCTTCTCTGGGGATCGGAGTCGCGCCCAGGCGGGGCGGGATGCCGTGCTGCGGTCGATGCGTGACCAAGGCATGATCGATGCCGTGGCCCTCCGCGAGGCAATGGCGCGTTCCCTCCGATGGCGGCTTGGCGGCTCGATCGGCGCGGCCCCCTATTTCGTGGATCTGGCCCGCGAGGAGATCGCGCGGAGGGTCTCCCTCCCGTCTTCGGGTGAAGTCCGGATCGCCACCACGTTGGATCCGGAGTTGCAGCGGGCCGCCGAGGCAGCCGTGCGCCAGGAAATCGCCAGGATTGAGCAGCGTCAGCCGAGCCTCGATCCGAGGGAGCTCCAGGCAGCGGTGGTGGCCATCGAGCCGGCGACGGGGGCCGTCCGCGCCCTCGTGGGCGGACGCCGCTACCTCGACAGCCCCTTCAATCGCGCCACGCGCGCCCGGCGACAGCCCGGCTCCCTCTTCAAGCCGATCGTCTATCTGGCAGCCTTCGAGGCCGGTCCTCTGGACGGCTCCGCCAGCCTGACCCCAGCCTCCCTGATCCTTGACGAGCCGACGACCATCTGGACGGACGGAAGGCGCTGGACCCCCCACAACATCGATCGCCGATTCCACGGGCCGGTGACGGTGCGCCGGGCGCTGGAAGAGTCGTTGAACGTCCCCACGGTCCGGGTCGCGCAACAGGTCGGCCCGGAGCGCATAGCCCGCATGGCCCAGGCCTTGGGCATTTCCAGCCCCCTGGATCCGGTTCCTTCGCTGGCCCTGGGGACGTCCGATGTCACGCCTCTGGAAATCACGGCCGCCTTTGCGACGTTGGCCAACCAGGGCGTTCGCGTGACGCCCACCACCCTCGCAGCGTCGCAGGACTGGGCGGGAGCGGCGGAGGAGAAACCCCTCCCCCCGCCGGCGCGTGTTGTTTCGGCCGAGTCGAGCTACCTGATCACGCACATCCTCCAAGGCGTGATGCAGGAGGGGACGGCTCGCGCCAGCGCGCGCTGGGGTCTGAGCGGAATCACGGCGGGCAAGACCGGGTCCTCGGACGGTCTGCGAGATGCCTGGTTTGTCGGCTTCACGCCCGACCTCGTCATCGGGGTCTGGGTGGGGACGGACGACGACAAGCCCATTGGCCTGACGGGCGCACAGGCCGCCCTCCCCATTTGGGCGAAGATCATGCGGGCGGCCGTGCAGCGGACACCCCCCCGGCCGTTCGTCCCACCGACCGGCGTCGTCCTCGTGTCCGTGGATCGCGCCACGGGGCGGGCGGCCTCGCTCTGGTGCGGTGGGGGCACTCCGGTCGAAGAGGCTTTTCGAGCGGGGACGGAGCCCCACGCGAGCTGCGGGGAGGTCCCTGCGGCAGGTGTCGTCCGCGGATTCGTGGGATGGCTGCGGGGGCTGTTTCAGTAGCCGACGGGCTTCCGCTTCGGACCGTGCTGGGGTCACTCCTCGCCCTGGCGGGACGTCGCCTGCTCCTGGGTCGACATGACGAGGCTGAGGAGGGGCCCGAGGCGGAAGCCTCCGCCGCGAAGACAGAGGCCGGCGAAGCCTCAGGCCTCGCTGCCCCCCGTGCAGGCAAGCCCGGGGAGACCCGACGAGGCGGATGAGGGAATTGCGCTCGGCGGACGGGAGAATTCCGGCAGCGGGAATGCTTCACCCTTGGCCCTGACAGCCGCCTTCTTCTCGTCGGTGAAGCCGATCTCCTCGTCGGTGAGATAGCAGGCAGGCTCGGGTGCCCAGGGGTCCTGGTACACGAGGTCGGCGCGGACCCGCATGGCGCCCCCGCAGGCATCGAACCACTTGCAAACGTCCGGCGCGCACCGCCCCTTGATCTTCTCCCGGCGATTCTTCAGCCCAGCCATCAGCGGGTCGGTCGTGTCCGTCCAGATCTGGCTGAACGGCCGCTGCCGCACGTTCCCGAAAGAGTAGTGCATCCAGAACTGATCGGCGTGGACATTTCCCTGGAAGTCGATGTCCGCGATGCCCACGCCGGAGCTGTACATCCCGCCGCCGTTCCAGGTGAGGAGCTTCAGCACCTGCTCTGCCCGGGCCGGGTCCTTCTCTCGGAGCTTCAGGTACAGGTAGATCCCGTCCACATGGTTGTCCACGGTCAGGATCTCCTTGTTCAGTCCTCGCCGATGGAAGTCCGCCGTGCGCTCCAGGATGATGTCGATCGCCTGCCGGGTCTCCTCACGTGACAGGTCGTCGCCGGCGATCTGTCCACCCCGCCCGGAATAGACGAGATGGTAAAAGCAGGCGCGGTCGATCTGCTCCCGCTCGATGAAGTCGAAGATCTGATGCAGGTTCATGAAGTTGTGACGCGTCAGGGTCAGGCGCAGCCCCACCCGCTGGCCGGCCCGGACGCACGACTTGAACCCCCGCACCGCGCGCTCGAAGGCCCCGCCCACGCCGCGGAACGAGTCGTTGATCTCGCCGATCCCGTCCAGGCTGATCCCCACGTAGGTGAAGCCCGCCTCCCTGATCTTCTGCGCGCTCTCGTCCGTGATGAGGGTCCCGTTCGTGGAGAGCGTGGGACGGATCCCGAGGGCGCGCGCGTGGGAGACCAGCTCGAGGAGGTCGGGCCGCGCCAGCGGCTCGCCGCCGGAAAAAAGCAGGGCGGGGATCTGAAAATCGGCCAGGTCGCGGATGAGCGCCTTCCCCTCCTCGGTGCTCAGCTCGCCGCTGTACTTCTTCGCCTCCGAATCGGTGTAGCAGTGGATGCAGCGAAGGTTGCACGTCCGAGTGACGTTCCAGACCGTCACGGGCCGCCGCTCGGCCGCGGTCTTGGAGGCCGGGGGCGCGTCCGGGCTCACCACCGCGCCCTGCCCGCCGTGGCCGTAACGCAGGCCATCGCTCGCTGACGTCCCGCCACAGTACAGCTTGCTGATGCTGATCATCATCCCTCCTCGGGGGTCCGTGCCGTGGGCGTTGAACGAGACTGCACTGGTCCGCCGAAATCGAAAGCAAATCCTATTCCATGAAGGGACAGCCCGCAAATGCTCTGGAACACAGGCCACTCCGCTCACCCAGGCGCAGGGATCGACCCGCTCCTGTGGGATATCGGACAGGGCCGGTCCGTTGTCCCGCTAGCGGAGCTTCAGGCTCACGGACACGCCGTCCCGAATCGGCAGGATCGCCGTGTAGAGGTTCGACGCCTGAAAGAGAAGCTTGGTCATCTCCAGCACTCCCTGGGTCGAAGGGTGGGCCGCATCGTCCACTACCCGGCCGCCCCAGAGCATGTTGTCGCAGATCAGATAGCCTCCGCCGCGGATCCGGGGCACGGCCTTCTGGAACACGACGGGATACTGCTCCTTGTGCACGTCGTTGAAGATCACATCGAATTCTCCCGGGAGCCGCTCCAGGATCTCCAGCGCGTCTCCGACTTCGAAGTGCACGTGACAGCGGACGTTGCCCCGCTCGAAAAACTCCTGGGCCTGCTCGATCCTCTGAGGAGACGCGTCAGTCAGGATGAGTTCCCCATCCGTCGGCAGCGCGCGGGCAAACCAGTACCCGGAATACCCGAATCCCGATCCCAGCTCCAGGATCCGGCACGCGCCGATGCTCCGGGCCAGCAGGCACAGGGTGCGTCCCACTAGGGGGCCCACGATGGGGAAGTCCTGCTCTGCCGCCCGACGTTCCATATCGGCCAGGACCGCATCCCCGGTCGTCTCCAGACTCTCCAGGTACTGCTCGATCCAGGGAAACACGATGTCCCCACCGCGCCCCCTCGGTGTCCTGCCATCCTGGTTCGAAGACCGTGGAGCCACACACCACCTCCGTATCCCTGTCCGAGTTTTCCCTCGAACGCCCTTCTCGCGCGTGGTATATTTTAGGCAGATGCCGGTCCCCCTGAACGGCTGGCTTGCGAACCGCCGGAAGGCGGGGAAGGGGGCTGCTCGACCCCCGCAGACATTTTAGCAGGCTTTGCTGCCCGAGGAAAAGAGGAGGGGATCGAGAGCCTGGGGAGGAGGCATGCGCCGCTCCTCCTGTGCGCGAGGGAGTACCGGAGGCCCGATGTATTGTCCAGTCTGTGGCAGCGAATACGTCGACGGCATCGAAACGTGTGTGGAGTGCCAGGTGCCGCTGATCCCCGGTCGGCCCGAAGGCGATGAGCCCGACGAGGTGATCTTCGACGATCCGCTCGTCCTTGCCGCCGAGGTCTACAGCCCGGTCGAGGCCGAGATCGTCCAGTCCCTGCTCCGCGTCCACGGCATCCCCTCCATCCTCAAGGCCGAGAACCAGTACGCCGTGGATGCGACCTACACCATCGGCCCGCTGGCGCGCCGGCGCATCCTGGTCCGCGAGAGCGATCTGGATCGCGCCCGAGACATCCTCCGGGCTGCCCCGTTGTCCGACCCGCAGATGGGGACGTAACGCGCCTCACGGCACGCCGTGACGGCTTCGTTCGTTGTCCACGGCCACGGCATCTGCTCCCCACCCCGGTCTGCGGCTAGCGTTGCAGTCGGACACATCCGGAGCGTCAGGAAGATGGTCGAACCGCTGTCGTCGAGTCCTGCCATCCCGGCCTTCCACCAGAACGCCGTCCTGTTCGGCCACGACCCCACGCCCCGTCTCCTGGCCTTCGAACCGGAGGGGCGGGATCGGATCCGCGTCTATGCGCGGGCCGCGGACGGTCGGGTGGTCTCGACCCTTCAGCCTTTCCGGCCCTTCGTGCTGCTGGCCAGCACGGATCTGCTCGCCGGCTGGAGCGGCGGGTACGATGTCGAGCCGCTCCAGGGCGAGGGCGCGTACCGGTACCTGGTGCTCTTCCGGGACTGGGGGGATGCGCTCAAGGCCCGGGCGCACCTCCAGAAGGCCGCGGGGAAGCCGCAGACGGCGCCGGATGCCCCCTTCTTGTTCTTCGCCGACCCTGTCCAGCAGCACCTCATGCTCACAGGGCAGACGCACTTCCTGGAGTTGCCCTTCGGGCGCCTGCACCGGCTGCAGTTGGACATCGAGACCTACTGCGCGGCGGGCTACGCCTTCCCCAACGCGGCCCGGGCCGAGGACCGCATCACCGCCATCGCCCTCGCGGACAGCACGGGCTGGGAGCACGTGATCTCGGGCACGGCGCTGGACGAGCCCGACATGCTCCGGGAGCTGGTCCGGATCATCCGGGAGCGGGACCCGGACGTGATCGAGGGGCACAACCTCTTCCGCTTCGACCTGGAATACATCGAGGCCCGCGCGGCGCGCCACCGGGTGCCCCTCAGCCTGGGGCGGGGGGGCGAGGTGCTGCGGGGCCATCCCTCCCGCATGCAGGTGGCCGAGCGCGCCATCACCTACAAGAAGTACGAGGTCGTGGGGCGCCACATCCTCGACACCTGGATCCTGGCCCAACAGTACGACGTGACGGCCCGCGAGCTGGAAGGGTACGGTCTGAAGGAGATCGCCCGGCATTTCGGCCTGGCGGGCGAGAAGCGCACCTACCTGCAGCCGGAACGGATCCCCTGGACCTTCGACCATGATCCCGAGACCCTCTTCCGCTATGCCCTGGATGACGTCCGGGAGACGCGCGCCCTCAGCCAGATCCTGAGCCAGAGCTACTTCGTCCAGGCCCAGATCTTCCCCTTCTCCTACCAGAACGTGGCGCTGCGCGGGAACGCCACGAAGATCGATGCCCTGCTGATCCGCGAGTACCTGCGCCAGCGCCGCGCCATCCCCGCGCCGGAGCCGCCCCAGGAGGTCCTGGGCGGCCACACGGCGATCGTCCATCAGGGCGTGGCGCGCCGCATCCTGCACTGCGACGTGACCTCGCTGTACCCGTCGGTCATGCTGACCTTCGGCGCCTTCCCGCGCCGCGACAGCCTGGGCATCTTCCCGAATCTCCTCCAGGACTTGCGGACCTTCCGCGTGCAGGCCAAGCGGCTGGCCCGCACGGCGGCCACCGAGGAGGAGCGGTCGCACTACGATGCCCTCCAGACCACCTTCAAGATCCTCATCAACTCCTTCTACGGGTACCTTGGCTTCTCCATGGGCCACTTCAACGACTACGCCGCCGCCAACCAGGTCACCGCCAAGGGCCGCGAGCTGATCCAGATGGTGATGGCGTGGCTGAAGGAGCGCGGGGCGCGCCTCGTCGAGGTGGACACCGATGGCCTATACTTCGTGGCCCCGCCGAACGTCCAGACGCCCGAGGACGGAGGAGCGCCTGCTCGCCGACCTCGCGCACCATCCTCCCCGAGGGCATCAGCCTGGAGATGGACGGACGCTACCAGGCCATGTTCAGCTACAAGATGAAAAATTACGCCCTGCTGGATTACGAGGGGCGGCTCAGCATCAAGGGCTCGGGCCTGCGCTCGCGGGGCCTCGAGCTGTTCCAGCGCGAGTGGATGGAGGAGATGTTCGTCCTCCTCCTCGAGGGGGAGCCGCAGAAGATCCGCGACCTCACCCGCCGCTACGCTGAGGCCTTCGAGCAGCACGCCCTGGATGTGGGCAAGTTCATGAAGACGGAGACGCTGCAGGAGTCCCTGGACAGTTACCGGGAGAAGATTCGGGGGAGCCGGCGGAACCCCTCCGCCGCCTACGAGCTCGCGCTCCGCTCGGAGCGGCCCTACCAGCCCGGCGACCAGATCTCCTACTACGTCTCCGGCACCGCCAAAAAGGTGAAGGTCCACGAGGCCGCCAAGCTGGCCAGCGAGTGGGACTCGAAGCACCCGGACGAGAACGTGGAGTACTACAAGACCAAGCTGGTGGAGCTGTCCGAGAAGTTCAAGCCGTTCATCGAATCCGCAGAGGGCATTCGATAGGGGGCGAGCGCCGCCGGAGGGCACGCGAACCGTAGGGGCGGCCGGCGGTCGCCCATCTAACCGGCCGGTCGCCCCTACAGCGTTTCCTGGGGCGGGGGGAGGGGGGAGGCATGGATCGGAGGAAGCGGCTCGTCGTCCTCGCGGTGGACATGGCCATGGCCCTGGCGGCCCTGGACAACACGGTCATCGGCACCGCCATGCCCACGGTCGTGGCCAGCCTGGGCGGCCTGAGCCTGTTCAGTTGGGTCTTCTCGATCTACCTGCTCACCTCCACGGCGGCCCTCCCCATCTTCGGCCGCCTCTCCGATCTTTTCGGCCGGCGCAACATGTTCCTGGTGGCGATCTGGATCTTCACGGGCGCTTCGGCCCTGTGTGGCCTGTCCACCAGCATGGTGTTCCTCATCGCCGCCCGGGGCATTCAAGGCATCGGCGCCGGAGGGGCCTTCGCCCTCTCTCAGGCGGTTTTCGGCGAGATCTTCCCACCCCACGAGCGGGGACGGATGCAGGGGTACCTGGCCGCCGTCTGGGGCGTCGCGGCCCTGATCGGCCCCCTCATCGGGGGGCTCATCGTCACGTATCTGGGCTGGCGCTGGACCTTCTTCGTGAACGTTCCGGTGGGGATCGCCGCCACCTACATGCTGGTCGTGGGGCTCACGGATCTGACCCACGCCGGGACGCAGCGGCGCGTCGACTACGTGGGGGCCGGCTGCCTCGTGGTGAGCATCATCGCCCTCATGCTCGCCCTGCTGGAGTTCGCCAAGCCGGGGCAGCCGTTCGGGATCGAGGCGGCGGCCGCCCTGGGCATCTGCCTGATCTTCACCGGCGCCTTCCTTTTCGTGGAAAGCCGGGTGGCCGAGCCCATCCTGCCGCTGGGGCTCTTCGGCCACCGCATATTCACCACCACGACGGTCTGTCTCTTCCTCTCGGGCTTGGCCATGTTCGGGGCCGTCTCCTTCATCCCCCTCTTCGTGCAGGGCGTGCTGGGCGGCAGCGCGGTACAGGCGGGGAGCGTCCTCACCCCCATCACCCTGAGCTGGGTCATGGGCAGCGCCATCGGCGGCCGCCTCATCAACCGCTTCGGCTACCGCACGCTGGGGGTGGCGGGGATGCTCAGCCTCACCGCAGGTTACCTCCTCTTCACACGCCTGGGCGCGGGGTCCTCCCTCCGGCACGCCGCTGGGAGCGGCCTCATCCTGGGGGTAGGGATGGGCCTCATCACCGTCACCACGGTCGTCGCGGTCCAGAGCGCGGCCCCGGCGGGGCAGATCGGGGTGGTCTCCACCTTACCCTTCTTCTTCCGGAACATCGGCGCCACCATCGGCGTGGCCATCATGGGCGCCATCCTGAACTCCCACCTGACCGCCGGGGGTGGCGGCCCCATGAGCTTCACCGGGGCGGAGGGCGTCCTCCAGGACCTCCCGCCCCTCTTGCGCGGACACCTGGCCGAAGGGATTCGCGCATCCTTCCTCTTCGGGCTGACGGCCGTGGCCCTGGGTATCCCGGTGAGCCTGTGGGTCCCCGATGTCTCCCCGGCCCGGCCGGCGACCGGGGCAACCGCCACCACCGCTCCACCTCGCCCATTGATCGACTAGGCGGGAATACGGCCGCCAAGAACCCTTGACCTCCACCGATTTTCTGCTAGGCTTCCGCCAATTCGCTAGGGAATGCACTCCCGCGCGGGGGCACGCCATGGCCGAGCACCTCACCAAGACCCGGACCGAGAAGCTGACGGCCCTCCTCGACATCGGCAAGGCGATGGCCTCGGAGCGCAATCTGGACCGCCTCCTCCAACTGATCGTGGGCGAGGTCACCAAGGTCATGGAGGCCGACCGCAGCTCCCTCTTCCTTGTGGATCGGGAGCGGAACGAGCTCTGGTCGAAGATCGCCCAGGGTCTGGAGGTCCGGGAGATTCGGATCCAGATCGGGTTGGGCATCGCGGGTTATGTCGCCCAGACGGGGCGGACCATCAACATCCCGGATGCCTACGCCGACCCCCGCTTCAACCAAGAGATCGATCGGCGCACGGGCTATCACACGCGGACCATCTTGTGCGCCCCCATGCGGAACAAGCTGAACGAGGTCATTGGCGTCCTCCAGGTCCTCAACAAGTGGGACGGCGTCTTCACGGAGGAGGACGAAGACCTCCTCCTCGCTTTCTCCAGCCAGGCCGCCGTGGCCATCGAGAACGCCATTCTCTACGAGGACATCCAGAAGCTCTTCGAGGGCTTCATCCGGGCCTCGGTGTACGCCGTCGAGTCCCGGGACCCCACCACCTCGGGCCACTCCGAACGCGTGGCGATCCTCACCGTCGGGCTGGCGGAGCAGTTGAACCACGCCAGCAGCGTCCCGTATGCTGGGGTGCACCTCTCCCCCGAGGATCTCCGCGAGCTGCGCTACGCCTGCCTCCTGCATGATATCGGCAAGGTGGGCGTGCGGGAGCCGATCCTGGTCAAGGCCAACAAACTCTTCGATCCCGATCTCCGCCTGCTCCTCGCTCGCTTCGCGTTCATCAAGAAGAGTCTGGAGAGCGACGCCCTGCGACGCAAGCTCTCCCTCGCCTTCACCCTGGCGCCGGGCTGCGAGGAGGATCTGGCGGTGGTGGACGAGGAGCTCCGCCGACAGCTCGCCGAGGTGGAGGCGGCGAAGCGCTTCGTGGTCGCGGCAAACCAGCCCACGGTCCTCCCCCCGGGGGGCTTCGAGCGCATTCATGGGATCGCGGCCAAGACGTATGTGGACGCGGACGGCGTGAGGCAGCCGTTCCTCACCACCCGGGAAGTGGAAAGCCTCACCATCGCCAAGGGAAGCCTCACGATCCAAGAACGGCAGGAGATCGAGTCGCACGTGACCCACAGCTTCCGGTTCCTGCGGCAGATCCCGTGGACCAGCGACCTCCGGCGCATCCCCGCGGTGGCGTACGCCCATCACGAGAAGCTGGACGGCACCGGTTATCCCAGTGGCCTGCGCGGCGAGGACATCCCGCTCCAGTCCAAGATGATGATGATCTCCGACATCTATGACGCCCTCACCGCATCCGACCGGCCCTACCGGCCGGCCATTCCTCCAGGGCGGGCCTTGGGGATTCTGGCGGAGGAAGCGCAGCGCGGATATCTGGACCCGGAACTGGTGCGGGTCTTCACCGAAGGCAAGGTATGGTCCCTGACGGCCAAGCAGCCTCCTCAAGCGTAACCGCCTCGCGTCTTCCGCCGCTCGCCTCTCGGTTCTCCGCCGCCTAGCCGCGCCAGCCGTTGACCTGGATGATCTCGATGTCGGGGAGCTTCAGGCAGGTGAGCTTGCCGCCGTACACGCATCCCGTGTCGATGCCGATGCGATCCTCGGCCAGCAAGACCTGGCGCATCGGCGTGTGACCGAACACCACCGGCTTGGGATAGCGGCCGACGAATTGGAAGAATTCGTGGCGGATCCAGACGAGGTCATTGATCTCTTGCCTCTCCAGCGGGACCAGGGGCCGGATACCCGCATGGACGAACAGATAGTTCGGCGTGTCATACATCGGACGCAGACGACGGAAGAAGCTGAGGTGGGCCGGCGGGATATTGGCGGGATCGCCACCGTAACTCTCGAGCGTGGCGACGCCGCCATTGGCCAGGTAGAAGCTGGGGTCTTCGCCCGCCAGGTAGTCCAGCAGCATCTTCTCGTGGTTCCCGAGGAGGAAGACGCTGCGGTGAGGGAGCGTTAGGAGAAGATCCACCAGCTCGCGCGACTGGGGTCCCCGATCGATGTAGTCCCCGATGAAGACGAGCTCGTCGCCGCGCTCGAGCGCGATCTTGGCGAGCAATCGTTCGAGGGGATGCAGGCAGCCATGGAGGTCACCGATGACGTAGATTCTCGGCCCCTCGTACCTCGCGTGGGCTTTGGGGGTCCATCCGCGCATGGGTCGGCGTCCCTCGGTGGGCTATGGGGCAGCGGCTCGATCCGAACCGGGGGGCGGCCCGATCGACCGCGCCTCGCTGTTCGGGGGTAGGGCCGCCCAGAGGATGGCCAGCTTTGTGAGCCCGCACGTGATGCGGTCATCCTGCGCCATGGCCAGGGCGTCGCCGAAGGGAAAGACGCCGACCTCCAGGCGCTCATCCTGATCCGCCGGGAGGGAATCGGGCACGAGATCCTTGCCGAGGTAGAGGTGGATGACTTCGTCGAGGTAGGCGTTGTTCGGCCAGAACTTGCCCAGCCGGATGAGGTGTGTTGCGCGGTACCCCGCCTCCTCGCGCATTTCGCGTTGGGCCGTGTCCGCGGGGGACTCGCCAGGCTCCATGCCGCCTCCAGGCACCTCCCAGGAAAAATCCTGGGTGACATGGCGGTACTGGCGGACCAGGATGACCCGGTCATCCGTGAGGAACGGCAGGACGCCAACGCTTGCCCCTAGCGACATGACCGGATAGGTCCGCAGGCGGCCGTCGGGCAGCTCCAACTGGTCCTCCCGGATAACTGCGCGGTCCTGTCGGTGCAGCGTGCGGCTGGCCAGCCTCCTCCACTTCCTCAACTCCTCCACGTTCTCCTCGCCTTCGGCCTCCCGCCGCCCGGCCCTTGGCCCCGGCACCTCGCTCCCGCGTAGCTCCTCAGCCCCCCTGCGCCCCTGCTCCGCTGCGCCAGGGCGGTGCTCGGCGCTATCCTCTCGCCAAGAGAGCCCGCAACGTCTCCACCTGTGCCGGCTCACCGCACACGATAAGCACATCCCCAGCCTCGACCCGCGAGGAGGCCCGCGGGTTGTACTCGTACGCCGCCCCCATGCCTCGGCGCTTGGCGATGACGACCAGCCCTATCCGGTTGTGGAGATCGAGTTCAGCCAGCGTTTTCCCTCGCACCGGGGAGTCGGCCGGGACCTCCGCCTCCCCCACGCGCACCGCTTGCGTTGGATCCCGCAGCATCGAGTCGAGGAAGGAGACGACATGGGGACGGATCATCTCGGAGGCCATCCGCAGACCGCTGATCTGGTTGGCGGAGACCACGGCGTCGGCTCCGGCCTTCCTGAGCTTCGCATGGCTCTCGACCGCGATGGAGCGCGTCACAATCCGGAGGCTCGGGTTCAGCTCCCGCGCGGTCAGGATCACGAAGAGGTTGTCCTTGTCCGAGGGGAGGGTGGTGATCAGCCCCCGAGCCGTCTGGATGCGGGCGCGCTGCAGGACGATGCCGTCTGTCGCATCTCCCTCGATCACCGGCGTGTCCCCGAACCGCTCCAGGTGCCTGCAGTGGGCGAGATGCTGCTCGATCACCGCGCACGGCGTCTGGGTGGAAAGCAGTTCGGCCACCACGCACGTTCCCGACTCGCCCGCACCGCAGACGATCACGTGGTCGTGCAGTTGCGCCAGCAGTCTTTTCCATCCGTCGTTTCCCCAGCAGGTCGGTGAGTTCGCCCTCGACGATAAAGGCGGTCACGATGCTCAACCCGTACGCCAGTGAGCCCGTGCCGCCCAGGATCAGCGCGATGGTCACCAGACGCCCGCCCACGCTCAGCGGGTGGACCTCCTGGAAGCCCACGGTGGAAAGGGTGATGGTGGTCATGTAGAAGGCATCGAGGAACGGCCACCCTTCCACCAGCATGAAGGCCACTGTCCCCGCGGCGAACACCGTCACGAACGATGCACCGATCCACAGCAATCGCTTCTGCAGGCGCATGGCCGATCCACCCCTCGCCGATCGAACGACGCCACCGGCCCGTGCCGCGGCGCAGAGGGGCCCTCAGGGGAAGAGCGTCAGCGGATCCTCGAGCCTTCAGGGGATCCTGCACATAGAAGCCCTGCCCGTAGCGGGCTCCGATCTGGGCCCCCAGGTATCCCGCGTTGGTTTCGAGCCGCGTCGGAAACATCCGGGGGCGGTCGGGCCGCTCGAACTGGGACTTGTGGTTCGCCAGGGCCTGGATGGCCTGCGGGAACTCCTCGTCCACCGGGACGATGAAGGTCGGCTTCATGAACGGCGGCAGGAAGTAGTAGAGGATCTTCTTCACCACATGCGGCGGGCCGCCGGCCGGGTACTTCTCCAGGTGGGCGAAGTTGACCCCGTGGGTGACCAGATGCCCGCAGGTGATGTGGTCCGCGTGCCCGCGGCCCCGGCTGGGCTCGATGCCGTAGTAGGGAGCCAGCACGATCTGCGGCCGGTACTTCCGCACCAGAGACGCGACGGCGATGCGGTTCTCGGGGGAGTCCTCCAGCCGCGTGTCGCCCAGGTCCAGGATCTCCAGGGCATCCAGCTTGAGGTCGCGCGCCGCCCGGTGCGTCTCCTCGCGCCGGATCTCGGGTGTGCCGCTCCCCATGTCCCCCTCGGTCAGAATCACCATGCCGGTGCGGTAGCCCCGGCCCTTCATCTTCAACAGGAACGCCCCGGTCCCGATCTCGGCATCGTCCGGGTGCGGTCCGAACGTCAGGAAATGCAGCCCCTCCTCCATGGACGATCCTTTCTCTCGACTCGATGTTGAGCCGGCGGGGATTCGCTTTCCACCGCCGGTCTGGTCCACTCCAGCCACACGCTTCGCCGCCCTGCAGGCCAATGCCCCGCCGGCCAGGCAAGGCGGGGAAAGCCTATGAGGGCAGAGGCAAAAAGTCAATCCGGGATGGGCCGGCGCACCCGGGGCGCCGCCTCAGATCCGAACGAACTCCCCCAGCATGGGGGCGTATACCTCGGGGGTCCCGGCCTGCGTGAGACGTTTCCCGAGCGGCAGCATCTGCTCCTCTTCCCCGTGGACCAGGAAGACCTTGCGCAAGGCGGACCGGCACCGCCCGACGAAATCCAGCAGATCGTCCCGGTCCGCGTGGGCGCTGAAGGCGTCCATCACCACCACCTCGGCCTCGAGGGGGTGCTCGATCCCGAAGATCCGCACCGCCGACTGCCGCTCCGCGATCCGCCGCCCCAGCGTGTGCTGCGCCTGGTATCCGATGATCAGGATGGTGTTCCGGGCATCCTCGACCCCGTTGCGCAGGTGGTGCAGGATCCGCCCGGCTTCACACATCCCCGAGCCGGCGATGACCATCAGGGGACCCTCCCGGTCGTTCAGGGTCTTGGACTCCTCCGCGGTGCGCAGGTACTGGAGGTTCCCGAAGCCGAAGGGATCCCCCTCGGCCCGCATGAAGGCCAGGATCTCCTCGTCGAAGCACTCCGGGTGCAGCTTGAAGATCTCGGTGATCCGCACCGAGAGCGGGCTGTCCACGTAGATGGGGATGGCGGGGATGGCCTTCCGCAGCGTGAGGCGGTGCAGGGCGTAGACGAACTCCTGGGTGCGCTCCAAGGAGAAGCTGGGCACCAGGATCTTCCCCCGCCGCGCCACCGTCCGGTTGACCACCTCGGCCAGTTGCGCCTCCATCCCGGCCATGGGGGCGTGCAGCCGGTCCCCGTAGGTGCTCTCCAGGATGAGCACGTCGGGGGGCTCCGGGATCTCCGGGTCGCGCAGGATGGCCATGTCGCGCCGGCCCAGGTCCCCGCTGAAGACCAGGCGCAGCCGGTCGGGCGCGCGATCGATGTCCAGTTGCACAATGGCCGAGCCCAGCACGTGGCCCGCGTCCCGGAAGGTGCAGGTGATGCCGGGCAGCACCGCGGTCGGCCGATCGTAGTCCAGGCTGCGGAAGTGTTTCAGAGCCTTCAAGGCATCCTCTTCGCGGTAGAGGGGGACCACCGGCTCTTCCAGTTGGTCGGCGTGCTTCCGGTTCATGAACTCGGCGTCCGCCTCCTGGATGTGCGCCGCGTCCCGGAGCATCACGCTGCACAGGTCCCGGGTGGCGGGCGTGCAGAGGATGTTTCCCTGATACCCCTGCTTCACCAGCGTCGGGATGTTCCCCGAGTGGTCGATGTGGGCGTGCGACAGGATCATCAGGTCCACCTGACGGGGATCAAAGGGCAGGTGGCGATTCCGCTGGTTCGCCTCCTTCCGGTGGCCCTGGTAGAGGCCGCAGTCCAGCAGGAGGCGTGTCCCGTTGAACTCCAAAAGATGCTGGGTCCCGGTCACCGTCCGCGCCGCTCCCGCGAAGAAGATCCGCATCGCTCTCAGTCCCTCACGAAACGAAGAACGCGGTTCGGTCCTTTCGCCCCTGCCCCTCTGCGCCCCTGCTCCCCTGCCAATTCCCGTGCTATACTCCGCCGGTCTTCCGGCCGACCCAAACCGCCTCCGACTGGAGAATCCCATGGCCAGAACCGTCGCGGAGATGGCTCAGATCATCCGAAGGCTCCGGCGCACCCAGCGCCGCTGGGACCCCACCGCCGTCGGGACGCTCGCCCGGCGCACCCGGGATCCCTTCCGGGTCCTGATCTCGTGCCTCATCAGCCTCCGCACCAAGGACGAGGTCACGGGCGAGGCCTCGGCCCGCCTGTTCCGACTCGCCCGGACGCCCCGTGCCATGGCCGCCCTGTCGGCGGCGCGGATCGCGGATGTCATCTACCCTGCCGGCTTCTACCGGACAAAGGGCCGGACGATCAGGGAGCTGTCGCGCACGCTGCTCACGCGGCACGGCGGCCGCGTGCCGGATGACCTGGAGACCCTTCTCACGCTCAAGGGCGTGGGGCGCAAGACCGCCAACCTCGTCATCACCCTGGGCTTTGATAAGCCGGGCATCTGCGTGGACACGCATGTCCATCGGATCGACAACCGGCTGGGGATCGTGCGGACCAAAACGCCGGAGCAGACCGAGTTCGCCCTCCGGAAGGTCCTGCCGCAACGCTACTGGATCTCCTACAACGATCTCCTGGTCCGGTTCGGCCAGAATATCTGCCTCCCCGTTTCTCCGCTCTGCAGCCGGTGTCCGGCCTACGACCTCTGCCCTCGAATCGGCGTGACTCGACACCGCTGAGTGCTTCTGGCCGCAATTACGGTGACGTATTTTCGCGCCGGAACCTCTCGACCCCCTCTCCCCCGTGCGGGAGAGGGGTGGGGTGAGGGGGCACCATCGGTGCGGCGCCCCTCCTCGCACCCTCACCCTTGCCCTCTCCCATCCAGGGAGAGGGAACAGCAGGGAGTGTCACCGTATTTGAGTTCCGCAGGACTAAGCCAGCATCGCACGTCGGCGAACCCTAGCACATCGGCCCGGAGGGGCGCAACTCCCGGACGGCAGCGACGGCAATCCCTCATCGGCTGGGCGGAGAGCGGGAGATCCCGACGAGGAGGGACGGGGAGAAAACGGCAGAGTACCTAGTCGTCCCGGAGAAGATTCTCGAGGCGGGCATTGCCGTTCCGCAGGTGGGCAACCCAGACGGAGGTCGCGCAGGTCAACAATCAGTGGCGGATCTCGTCGTCGTCCTCGTCCTCTTCATCCGATTCGTCCGACTGCCCCTCGGCCATCGCCAGGGCTTCGTAGGCCGCCTCGACGATGTCCTCGTCCTCCGAGTCGGTGAGGTCCTCGAGGATCTCCGGGGCCTCTTGGGGGCGAATACTGGCCACAGCCTCGATCGCTGCCAGCCGCAGGGGCTTGTCGGTCTCCTCTGAAGCGACGAGCGCTGCGATGTGCGGCCATGCGCCTTCCACCCCCCAGTTGCCCGCCGCGCAGACGGCCTCGTAGTGAATGTCCGGATTTTCGCTCTCCAGCGCCTCCAGGATCTGGGCGTCGAAGCCGCGCACGTAGCGCATGCAGAAGACGGCGGTGAGTCGCCACGCCTCGTCCTCGCTGGCGTAGGCGGCCCGGATGGCATCTGGATGCCACTCCTGCTGGGCGCGCACCGATGCCTCCAAGATCCGCCGTCGGACTCCCTTGGGAACATCAGCGTCCACGTAGAGCTTGCGGAGAGACTCCTGGATCCGGCGAAACGTTGCTTCGGAAATCGGTACGTCATCGGGATCCTCGAATCCGTCCGTGTCTGCCTGCTCGAGGACAGGCCCCAGCGAGATCGCCGCCTGGGCGCGCAGCGCTTCTGCTTCATCGCCGCCTCGGACAATGGACAGCAGCGCATCGTGCCAGCTTGTCCTCGATGACGGTGAAGTCGCCGGCCAACTCCGCCGCCAGGAGGCGATCGGACGCTCCGGCCTGTGCATCCTGGAGGATGTCGAGGAGCGTCTTACCGGCGCTCTCTGGCCACTCCCAAGGTGGAGTGTCTTTCAAGGCCTTCAGGTTCATTTCTCCTCCTCGCATGTTGACAGCCGCCACCTCGCGGCGACCTAGGCGATTGATCGGTCCACGGCCTGAAACTCATAGCGGTGGCACTCGCCCATCGCGGTGGTCCCTTCGGTGGTCAGGACGCCCGCCCACCCCCCGAACATCTTGCGCAGCATCGGCACCTTCGCAGGGTCGTGGGCAGGGACGCCGCTTACCTGGACGAGACGCTATCTCTCATCGGCAGGTGAAGTCAAGGTGAAACACAGCCATCTGCCGCCAAAGACCAGCCATCAGTGGGAAGACGACCATGCCAGGGAAGAACCCGAAGGCACCCCCGGGGCAGGGCGCCCGCAGCCGAGACGCTACCAGATGAAGGATTACCTTGAAAACGTCTTACATATTGAGTATAGTAAGGCATATCAGAATTTACCGGAGGAATCAGAATATGGATACCGCCCATGTCACAAGCAAAGGCCAATTGGTCGTGCCCGCTCGGCTCCGGCGGAAGTACGGGATCAAGCCGGGGACGAAAATCTGCTTCATCGAGCGAGATGGCGAGATCGTGTTTCAGCCGGTGACGCGGGAGTACATCCGCAGTGTTCGCGGGATGCTCAAGAGCGACACGTCGGCCACGGAGGAATTGCTGAGGGAGCGGGCGAAGGACAGAGAGCGCGAGGAGGCGAAGGTTGAGAAACTCGGTGCTCGATAGTTACGCGGTCCTCGCCTTCCTTTTCCAGGAGAAGGGGCACGAGAAGGTCCTTGACCTTTTGGAGAAGGCGGCGCAGGCAGGCCAGGCCCTCCTGATCGCCGCCCCCAACTGGGCGGAGGTCAGATACATTGTCGAACGAAAGGTCGGTGCGGCACGCTGGCACGAGGCCCGGCATAAACTCTCGGGGCTTCCACTCGAAGTTGTCTCTGCTGACCGGACCCTCGCTGAGCTTGCGGGCGAGCTAAAGGCGGTCAAGAAGATGTCCTTGGCCGATTGCTTCGCCGCCGCCCTGGCAAGACAGAAGAGGGCCGATCTCTACACGGGCGATCCTGAGTTTCGAAGCGTGGAGAAGGATGTGAAGCTCGTCTGGCTATGACTCCCGACCGGGAGTGGGAGGACTCCCCGCCACTTCGTGACCCTTTCCCGGCCGCACGAGCCCTTCGGGCAGCGAGGGGGCCGAACCGAGCTGCTACGCTGCGCTGTACGAAGCCGCCGCGGCGACCTCCCGGAAATGGCGGACGCTGGTTCGAAAGCGCGTTCAGGAACGTACCCAACTGCCAGAATGTAGAGAGAGGCGTGGAACCGACAAGCGAGAAACTCTTCCTTTTCTTCGGCATACCTCCCAACAAATTGCCTTACGTGAAAGAGGGGGACCGCAGACGGGTCGATGTTGAATCCTTCTCAAAGCGTTGATTCACTGTCTGCGAATCTTCGAGGAGCAAGCGCACCGCCTTGGGGTTATGCCTGGGTGTCCATCAGGTGTCCACCGAGGTCGGTTGAGTGTCCATTTCGGTGGCTATCGCCCCACTCACTCACAGCCTCAGCTTCCTAAGAAACTGACTGTACAGGGGCCGGCACCAGCTGGAACCCGAGGGCCCGGGCCTGGGTGCGGAGCCGGGATTCGGTGCGGCGCTGATGATCGGCTTCCGCGGCGGCCAGCCGGCTCTCGTCGTAGGGCTGCCGCGTCGTCACCAAGTGGTAGATGATCCGCGCGAGCTTGTGCGCGGTGGCGGTGATCGCCTTGGGGGCGCCGAGCTTGGCCCGCATCCGGCGGAAGAACCCCCCGAGGACCGACTGGCTGCGGGAGAGACTCTGGGCCGCGAGCCGCAAGGCCTGGGCAACGCGATGCTTGACATGGCGCGTCTTGACGGACAAGACCTTCCCGCCGGAGATGCGGTTGTCCGGGCAGATCCCGAGCCAGGAGGCGAAGTGATCGCCGGCGGGGAACTTGGTCAGGTCGGCCCCGAGCTCCGCGAACAGGGTGGAGACCGTGGGAGTCTGGAGCCCGGGCACCTGCGTGAGATCGGTGCCGAGGATCCGATAGAGCTCGGTGCGGAGATCGAAGCTGGGGTGCGGGGTGCCGCGCGTCTTGCGGCGGGACCCTTTGGAGGGTGGGAGCGGGTGCCGCGCGGGATCGATCGTGGAGACGAAGGCGCCGAGGCGCGTCTGGATCTCGCCGTCGCACTCCCCGATGAGCCGCTGGTACTGGCGGTAGGCGTCCAGGGACTGGCGCAGCGTGAAGAGATGCTCGGCCCGGTAGTCCCCCACCAAGGCCTTGGCGATGGTCTCCGTGGAGGCCTTGACGCGGCGGTCGCGGTGCTGGGCGAGCACCTGCGGGTCCCGCTCCCCCGCCAGGATCGCCTCCAGGATGGCCAGGCCCGTCACCCCGGTGAGGTCGCTCAGGACGTGGTGGAGCTGGAGGTTCATCTGGGTGAGCGCCTTCTGCATGTGCTGGGTGTGGGCCGCGGCGGCCTGCACCAGCCCGTCGCGGTGTCGGAGCAGAGTGCGCACGGCGCAGACCGTCTCCGGCGGGCGGAAGGACCCCCGCAAGAGGCCGACGGAGTGCAGATACTGGAGCCACTGGCAGTCCTGGACATCCGTCTTCCGGCCGGGGACGTTCTTGACATGGCGGGCGTTCACCAGGCACACCTCAAACCCGCGGGTCTCCAGGATCTGGTACAGGGGGATCCAGTAGACCCCGGTAGATTCCATGGCCACGGTGGTGACGCCGCACTGCGTGAGCCACGCGGCCACGGCGAGCAGATCCTCCGTGAAGGTCCCGAAGCGCCGGATGGGCTGCGGGTCCCGGTCGAGGGGCACGCAGACGTAGAGCTCGGTGGCGCCGACGTCGATCCCCGCCGCGTGCGGGTGCAGGATCGGCATCGTGACAGGGCGGGTGGTGCGTCGCTGGCGTCTGGGCATGGCGTCTCCTCCGGGGTGGGGGTGAAGACCATGGCCGGCAGACGGCCCAGGTCGTGCGAGAACGGCAGGTACTCTTCTAATCGGGATCGCCACGCGACGGGAGGACACACATCTCGGGCGTCACCAGTGACTTGCACACGCGACCTGGCACCATGCTCACAAACGGGCTGACGTTCCTCAGCACCAGTGGTACGCCGGTGTATTGCTTGCCTCTGCCGGCCCGGCCATCCTGGAGCGTACTGGAGCAGCGCACCCGAAGGAACCAGTTTCTTCCGTCATTGCCCCAGCCGTCCCCGGCTGGGTGGGGGCTCATAAGAAATCTCCGATTCCTCAACCTTCGAACGTAGGCGCAATTTCCCTCATAACGATGCTCGTCGCTGTCATCATCCGCCTGATAGAAGCCCGCGGATTTGGCCGCTGCAAGACTCTGCGGGTAATTGACCACACCTCGCTGTAATCGCCGCTATTGGCGCTTTCCTTCATCCATTTACGGTAGGTGGGGCGCTTCCTGCAGGTCGGGGTCGGTCGTGATCGTAAACGTCCGCGACATGAATGCTCGCTTCAGCCCTGCGTCACATCCGTTCATGAAGAATACGTGTCCCGTTCTGGAGATGTGACCTGCGGGGTGTCTGGGTGACATGAACGACGGATACCATCCGTCAAACGAAGTCCCGCCCAAGCTCGGGGGAGGGCACGGTTCAGCCACCGAATACTGGGAATTCTCGATCATCTGTGGACCCGTCCAGTTCTGAAGCTCGAGACTCGTCGCGGTCGAAAAGTACCACGCAGCTTGATATTGCAGGTGATTTTGATTGAGGGAGACACACACGAATGTCATCAGATACAATCCGAGATCGTCGATGTAACTGATCCCGGGCATTGTCTGAAACCCGTCGCATCCCCTCGAGGGCAAGACTGCGCTGTCCTCGCCCCCTATACCAGGCTCACTGAACGCCCCGTTGTACCATTTTGAAAAACTGAGCCGACGATCGTCCCAACCGAACCCCTGATCGTCCCCATCGAGATAGGCACGCGCGACCCGAATCATCCCATCCGAGTGGCCGCCCGGACCCGCGGCGTAGTCGTAAGCGACGTACAGGTAGCGTCCATCGACAAAAGCGCTCGGTAGCGCGTCACCCATATTCGCGGGTGTGGGCTCAGCAGCAGGCTCGGGGGCGGACACTTTGAGAACGGGATAACGATCGACTCCGCCGAACTCACTATCCACTGGCTGAGGCCACGTCTTCCCATCATCCGATGACCTGGCAAACCCAACCGTGGCGTAGAAAGGCTGCTGCCAGACTCCTCCAGGGCAATGGTTTTCAGCCTCATAGATCATCATCAGGTTTCCGGGAGGCCGGGTCGGATCCTGTACGACCGATCCGGGAGCCGCATAGTTCTCGTCAAACTCGGAGTCATAGCTGGGATCGCAGGTTGTGAAATGAATGGGAGGCGACATCACCGGACTGCTATATCCGCCTGCGAACGTGAAGTTCCGCAAGTCCTCGGTCTGCAGAACCACCGCTCCCGCTGTTCCTCCTGTTATGGAGCTTGCGGCGAAGAACCGGTACACATGTGAGCCGGGGGCAGGTGGAAAGATCGTAGTGTGCTCGTCGGGCAGGGTAGCCAGATTGCTGGGATAACTCAGCGCTTCGTCAGGCCAGACTGAGAACGTAATTTTCGGGGTGGGGTATGTGAGAGAGAAGGGAGTGGCACCGTCGTTCATGAGCGAGAAGTCTTGGCCCTGCATCGCCCCCTGAGCTTGGGCAGGAGCAGGAAGTGCCAGGAGGACTAGCGCGCCCGCAATGAGAAACGCGACCATCCAGGCCGTGCGAATGTGTCTCGGCATCATCGTGCGCCCTCTCTGCTGGTTTGGATCACAAAGTGAACTGCCAACCGAGATACCTGGAGCCTACCGCGAGGGTGGCATACCCGAGATAACCGATGCGGTAGACCTCTTCCTGCGCAGGCGGGTTCCCCAAAAAGCCCCGGGCCGCCCCCGGGGCTTTTGGTCAACTCCAAGCCGAAACCCAATCAGTTCGTCCCGAAGAGGGGCGAGCCCCAGTTGAACTTGTAGCTCAGACCAAACTGTACGGCGTTTGAATGCCCTTTCACGTCGTTTGACCGCTGCGCAAGGGGGAAATCGAGGGTGTGGGTAGATTCACTGTACCGATATTCGACGAACGCGCTCCAGCCGGGAGCAAAGCCGTACTCGAGCCCGCTGCCAATAGTCCAGCCGACCCTGTCATTCGATACTTTTTCGACGGTTCCCGGCGTTGCCAGGCCGGTCGTGCCAGCGACCTGCGTCCGCGTGACATCCCCCTGGTCGAAGACGACGCCGCCACGCCCATAGAGCAGCCAATTGCGAAACGCATAGCCGACCCGCCCGGTCAATGACTCAGCCCAATCGGTCCGTCCGTGGCTCTTGAGGACGAATGTTCCGGCCGCGTTTGACGTGGTTTCATCGCTAGTTTCGCCCAGATAGCTGGTTCGGAAGTCGAGGCCGACGAGGATATGCCGCGTCAGCATATAGTCATCGCCGAGCTGAATCCCGCCGGAGCCATTGCTCGAATTGGAACTGCTGTCCCCCGCCGAAGCGCCCGTGGCGGTGTTCGTGGTATGTGAAGTCGAGTGCCCCCACGAATAAGCCCCATGGGCACCCACATAAAAGCCGCTCCAGTCATACGCAGTAACATCCGGCCCCTCGGCAGCCAAGACCCCCGATGCAAACAGGCTACTGACCACGGCGCACGCTGCAAGCCAGCCTTTCATGATAGTCCTCCCTCAATCTACCGCGAGGTTGACCTAACGCATGGAGTCTGGGGCCTCAGTCACCTGGCTTCTCTTGGTCGATGACCGCATCGCCAGCAGGGCTGACACCGAACCACCGGCCGGCTAGGAACTACTCGGGGGAGGCTCGGACGAGGACGATGATGAGGGCGAGCGTTCCCACCCAGACCACGGCGAGTCCGAGCAAGATGATGAGGGCCTCCCCCTGCGTCGATAAGGGCCGGCCCCCCCGTCGTCGCTGCCACCAGACCATCCCCCAGCTCGCCAATCCCGCCTGGAGTCTCCCCATGCCCCCCAGCGCGGCCACGAGCAGCAACGCGAAATACAGCCCCGTCGCCAGGTCGGTATGCGGGACCACCACCGGCCATGCCCGGCGCACAATGAGCACGACCATCGTCGCTCCCTCCCCTCACCGGACGAGTGATCGCCCCCCCTGCACAGGCCGCTCGCTGCATGGCGCTGAGTTGGGGGGCCGCCTCGCCGCTGGTGCGGCCTCGTCCCGTCTCGATCGGTAGCCCGACCGAGGACCCCCACTCGGTCCTAGAGCCGTCGTAGTTCCGGACCTTCGCGTAGCCCACCATGGCTTTCCCCTCCCGCCCTCAAGTGGTAGAGGGCCTGCTGCCGCGAAGGACTCAGGATTCGACCCGACGCCGGGGCCGGTGCTGGCTCCTTCGGCGACCGGGAGCAAGGGAACTGTGGGAAGCTCGTGCCGGAAACCCTAGCGCACGGCTAGGGCTCGGCGACTGATCCGGCGGGGTCGCTGTCTGGCTGGGTGGACGCCGTGCCCTGCGCGGAGAGTGCCGCGCGAGGCCGGCCGTGGAGAAGGGAGGGACGCGAGACCCTTATGGTCGGCGTGGAGGCGGAACGTATCGTTGCCCAGCGATCATGTCGGGGGAGGAGCCAGGTGGAACGCACCAGGGCCACGTGGCGTCCCCCTTCCTCGCAGGCTACCCGCTCCTCGGCCGCCGTGCAGCTTCCGGGGGAGCGCTCGAAGTTCGAGCCGTCGATGTCCAGCAGATCGAACAGGACATACGAGAAGACCACGAGGATGGCGCAGCACCAGATACAGAGACGATGGGAGCGACAGAAGCGCTGCATGTCGGACCTTGACTCTTCTTCGCGCAGGAGAGGTGGCCTACACCACCCTCCTGGGCAAAGCCGGCATTGATGGCGAGGATCAGCCCATCCGTTACCCTCTTATTTAGTCAGTAAGCCTATCTACATTCGTAGGGCGGGGGTGTCAAGGGAAATCAGGAGTAGTTTCGGAGTATTTGCGCCCACCCACTCCACAGCGGGCGGGCCGACGACGCCGCCATTGTCCCTGCACCCGGTGCCTTGCCTCTGTCCGAGGCTGCGTGGAAAAGTGTGGCAGGAAAGGGGCTGGCGGTGCATGATGTGCGGGCGCGGGATTGTCGGGGCTTCGGGTGGCGTGGAGCGCCGGGCGGGTTCGATCGCGCGCGCCGGATGCGGGCCACACGGCTTCGTGCTCGGCAAGAACTCTTGCTTCCACCACGCATCTTCGGGAACAGGCGGCCCGACCCGAACGGCGCGGGGTGAGGCGACGACAAGCAGTTTGAGTCTCGGGAGTCCACCGGCAGGCGCCGGGAGGCCAGCAGGCATGAAGACGATCCAGGCGACACGTCGCTTGGGCCGGCACGGGCCCGAGCTGTCAAGCATCGGGCTGGGCTGCATGGGGATGTCGGACTTCTACGGCCCGGCGGATCGGGCGGAGAGCCTCGCCACCATCCAGGCGGCCCTGGAGGCCGGGGTGACGCTCTTCGACACGGGCGACTTCTACGGCATGGGCCACAATGAACTCTTGCTGCGGGAGGCCCTGAAGGACGGGAAGCGCTCGCGGATTTTCCTCCAGGTGAAGTTCGGGGCACAGCGCGATCCGGCGGGAGCCTTCCTGGGCTACGACCTGCGCCCGGCGGCCGTGAAGACGGCCCTGGCCTATACACTCCAGCGGCTCGGGACGGACTACGTGGACCTGTACCAACCGGCGCGCCTCGATCCCGCCGTCCCCATCGAGGAGACGGTCGGGGCCATCGCCGAGCTGGTGCGGGCCGGGTCCGTGCGCCATATCGGCCTCTCCGAGATGGGCGCCGCCACGATCCGCCGCGCGCACGCGGTGCACCCCATCACCGCCGTCCAGCTCGAGTACTCGCTCATGAGCCGCAGCCTCGAGGCCGAGATCCTGCCGGCCGTGCGCGCCCTGGGTATCGGGGTCACCGCCTACGGCGTGCTCTCGCGGGGCCTGCTGAGCGGCCGGCGAACGGCGCCGCCCCCGCAGGACTTCCGCGGCCGCTTCCCACGCTTCCAGGGCGAGAACCTGGAGCGGAACCTGACGCTCGTGCAGGCGCTGCAGGGGATCGCGCAGGAGCAGGGGGTCACGCCCGCCCAGCTCGCGATCGCCTGGGTCCTGTCGCGGGGGACGGATATTCTCCCCCTCATCGGGGCCCGGACCCGGGCGCAGCTCCAGGAGGCGCTAGGCGCCCTTGCCCTCACCCTGACGCCGGAAGACCTGGACCGGATTGCCCGGGTCGTCCCGACCGACCGGGTCGCCGGCGCCCGCTACGGCCCAGCGCAGATGGCCATGCTGGATAGCGAGCGACCAGGCCCGCAGGCGTAGGTCGTGGTCCGGTCGCCCGTCGAGGGCTCCATGGATTTTTGTCGATCCGTTCCACCGACGGGTTGTCGACCACTACGCCCCCTGGGCGTGACGTCTTGGTCCATTACAATCCCAACGTCCCGGGAGAGCCCATTTTCGAACCAGGCTCCACGGCCTGGTTCTGGGTGATCGTGGGCCTCGGCGGGGGCTTCGTGTTCCTCGGTCTGGTCCTGGCCGTGACGCCGCCCAGAGCCGTGCGGGGAAGCTGGAGATAGCGCGAATGGTCGACCGGGGATCGGGGACCGCGACGCTCGCGGTCGATCCCGAAATGGGGACCGCATGGCGGGGGCGCTCAGCTTCACCAAGTGGTTGCTGCAGTACCGGGGCGAGGAGACCGCCTTCGGCGATTTCGCGCGGGCTGTAGCCCTGGATCCGGAATGGGAGGATCCGCGCAGTCTCCCCGCCCTGGAGAGCCACCTCCAGGGGGCGGGCTGCTCTCACGCCACGCTCGAGACCGCGCGCCGTGCCTGGCGCCGGTACACCGCCGACTGTGCGCCACCGCGGCGGTCCTGACGGGCGGCTGCCCACATCCCCCGGAAAGGACTCGCGTCACAATGCCCGCTGCGCTCCAGACCATTCTCGTGCTGCTCCCGGTGGCTTGCCTCGGCTCCTTCGTGTACGGCGTCACGGGATTTGGGTCTGCCCTCATCACGATCCCGCTGGCGTCCCTGATCTACCCCCTGCCGTTCGTCCTCGCGGTGTTTGCCCTCCTCGACATCGTGAACGCGGTCCGGGTCGGCCTCGCGCAGCCGCAGGCGATCGTGCGGGATGAAGCCCGGCGACTCATCCCGTGTTGCATCCTGGGGGTCGCGGTCGGCACCGGGCTCCTTACCGCCCTCCGCGCCCAGTTCATCCTCTTGGCCCTCGGGCTCTTCGTCGTGAGCTTCGCCTGCTACAGCCTGCTGGCCCCCGAGGCGTCCCTGCGGATCGGCACACACTGGGGGTATCTCGCCGGCTTCTCCGGCGGCATCACGTCGGCCATGTTCGGGGCGGGCGGCCCCCCCTATGTCATCTATCTCAGCTTGCGGCCCCATCCGAAGCGGGAGATGCGCGCCACGCTCGCCGCCACCAGCATCGTCAGCGTGGGCGCGCGCCTCGTGGCCTTCGCCCTGGCCGGGCTGCTGTCCAGGCCGGCCGTCTGGCTCACCGCAGCTCCCCTGGTGCCTGCCATCCTCGGTGCGCTCTGGCTGGCCGACCGCGCGCATGCGGCGCTGTCGCGGCAGACGATGATTCAGGCCATTCGCGTGCTGCTCGTGATCGCCGGGGCGTCGCTCGTCGTCCGAGCCGTCCGGGGCATGTAGGGCGCAGCAGAGCCGCACAGAGCAGGGCTCTGATCTACGAGAGGAGGACCACCATGCGCACACGCGTCGCACTCGTCACCGGCGCCTCGCGGGGCATCGGGCGCGCGATCGCGGTCGAGCTGGCCCGTTCGGGGTACGCGGTGGGCGTCAACTATGGCCACCGGCGGGACCAGGCGGAGGAGACGGTCGCCCTGATCACGGCCGGCGGCGGGGAGGCGGTTGCCCTCCAGGCGGACGTGGCCGATCCCCAGGCCGTGGAGGCGATGTTCAGCGCGCTCGATCGCCGCTTCGGGCGCCTCGATGCCCTCGTGAACAATGCCGGCATCGGCACCCGGATCGACTCGCTCACCGCCATCGACGATGCCACCTGGCGGCGCACGCTGGCCGTGAACCTGGACGGGGCCTTCTATTGCATGCGCGCCGCCGTGCCCCGCCTGCGGGCGGCGGGCGGGGGTCGGATCGTGAACATCTCCTCGGGGGCGGCAAAGACCGGGGGGTCGATCGGCGCCCACTACGCCGCGAGCAAGGCCGGCCTCCTGGCCTTGACCGCCAAAGCGGCGCGCGAGCTGGCCCGCGAGGGGATCGCCGTGAATGCCGTCCTGCCCTCGGTCATTGAGACCGAGATGCTGGAGGCCCTGGCCGGCACCCCGGAGGCCCGGGAGCGGCTGCGGGCCCAGTTCCCGATCGGCCGGTTCGGCCGTCCGGAGGAGGTGGCCCGAGTGGTGCGCTTCCTCGTCGCCGAGGCGCCGGACTACTTGACGGGCGAGTTTCTCAGTCTCCGCGGTGGACGGCTGTGACGAGCCTTGCCCCCTGAAGGATCTCGCGCGGGAGCGCCGCTGGTCCCAAATCGTCGAGCGGCCTGACTGGTACCAGGCGACCCTACGGTGTGTCGTGACATGCGGATATCCGTCGCATCAGTTGGCACCGCACTTCTTGTGGACCCGACTCGGGCCGGAGGAGAGACAGAGCCCGTCTCCGAAACGCTGAACATGGGCCGGCATAGCTTCTGCCACCACGATGCCTTGGTGGTGAGAGGATTCTCGGAGCGTGGTTCATGCCGGGGAGGCGTTCGCCGAACGGTCCTCAGCATACGGGCTGCCTACACCCGTACCGCCGTCCCGTCGATCACGACCTCGTAAAGCGGCACGTAGGTAGTTTATGATACGTATTTCTTCTTTCCCGCCACCAGGGCGGCGGCGCTGAGGCCGCAGGCCCGAAGCAGGTCGGCCCCGCGCACATGCAGCGCGCGAGGGACCGCTGCCTTGTCCGGAGGAGGAGGTGCGCGTGATTCGGAAGGTGGACCCAGGCCTACACCGTCACTGCCCCGTGCTGGATCAGCGCGGCGCGTCGGATCACGCAGTCGGCACGACTGGAGTCGGCCCGGAAGAGGGGTGGCTGACTATCTTAGACATCGTTGGCGGATTCCGCTACACCTCCGCGGTAGCCGTGTCGGACACCGGACCGTCCCCCGTGAGACGGTAGAGCCGCCGGCGCCCGGCCAGTCCCTTGAGTTCATGCTCACCGGCGTCGGAGAAGGACAGACCCGAGCCCTCGAGCAGCGCAACGGTCGGGGCCGAGAGCAGGACTTCGCCCGAGCCTGCAAGCGCCGCGACGCGCGTTGCCGCGTGCACGGCAACGCCACGGACGTTGTTTGTGTAACGCTCTACTTCGCCCGAGTGGACCCCAGCCCGCACCTCGATCCCGTCCTCCCGCGCGATCCGACAGATCGCGGCGGCGCATCGCACGGCGCGGGCTGCTCCGTCGAACATGGCCAGGAACCCGTCGCCCGTGGTGGCGATCTCGTAGCCGCGGAACCGATCCATCTCCAGCCTGACGCGGTCGAAT